>NZ_JACHNC010000001.1:3854375-4495937 GCF_014205215.1 Actinoplanes lobatus | reverse complement strand
CTCCCCACACCAGCGCCGACCCGTCGAACAGCGGCACACCGGCGTTCGGGCCGGCCGCCGCCTGGTACGACGGGTCGTCGGACGGGTCCCACACCCCACCCTCGGCGACACCGATCTTGAGCTGGACCTCCATCCGGTGCGCGGACTGCCCGGCCGGCGCGATGGTGTACCCGGTGCAGTCCACCTCGACGTACCAGACGTCCCCGGAGTGCTGCTTGGCCGTGGTCGGTCCCGGACATCCCTGGGTGTAGGGCGAGCTGATCTGCAACGCCGACGCGTCGTCACGGGTGAAGTAGTAGCGGAACTTCCCGGTGGTCAGTGCCCGGGCCGGGAACGCCGACTTGTTGTAGACGATCACCTTCACCCCGGTGGACCGGGTCTCGTTCTGCATGACCGTCGTCTCGACCGACAGCTCCGGGATGTCCGGAGTCTCAGCGACGGGGAAACCGGTCAGCGCCGCACCGCCGTACTCGCCGTACAACCGGGCCACGGCCGAGGTGAACCCGGCGTTGTAGTCGGTCGCCACCTCGTTCATCACGTAGTCGCCACGATTGTCGGTGTAGGCGTCATCCGGCGACGACGGTCCGCCGACCAGTGCCCCGTACAGGACATGTCTGGTCTCGACCGGCACCTGCTGGCTGTCCCACCACGAGCCGTGCGCCGTACGGTGATGGGGGTTCTTGGGGGAATCGGCGCCGAACCCGATCACGTAGCTGGAGCCGCGCGGGTTGTCGCCGAGGGCGTAGTTGATCTGCCGCACCGCGAAGTCGTGGTAGCGCAGCTTGCGGGTGGCGTCGCTGAGGTGGTCGCTGTGCACGAGCGCGACGAACGCGGTGTTGGCGGCGTAGCGCAGCGCGCCCCACGAGTCGACGACCACCATGCCGCCCGGTGACGTGCGGACCTTCTCACCGTTGACGCCGACGGTGAACCAGTCGAGCCAGCGGTTCGCGTCGTCGAGATACTTCTGCTTGCCGGTCAACTGGGCGAGCAGCACATAGTTGCCGTACTGCTTGTTGTCCCAGTTGATCGTCCACTTGTACATCTTGGTGGTGGTCTGGTTCTCGTTGCCCTGCGCGTCGTACCCCGCCTCGGCCTTGGCCAGGTAGGTCGCGTCGCCGGTGGCCCGGTGCAGCCAGATCGCGCCCCACACCAGCTCGTCGGCGTAGCCGCTCCAGGACCGGTAGAACGACGTCGCGTCGGTGATGCACTCGTGGTAGCTCTTCCGCACCCGGTCGGCGAACGAGTAGAGCTGCTTCGCGTGCGTGAGCAGGGTGTCCGCGTAGGCCGGGTCGGTCGGGCGGAAGACCATCGAGCTCGCTGCCATCGCGGCCGCCGTCTCCGCCGCCAGCTCGCTGCCACCACAGGTCGCATCGATCTTGTACGCCGGGCGCGCCATCGGGAGCACCTCGGCCGGTCCCCACCACTTGTGGTCGTCGTCGCCCTTGCCGACCTGCCCGTACAGCACGTCGGCCGACGGGTGCGCCTTGATGAAGTAGTCGTTGGGCACGCGCAGGTTGTTGAGCAGGTGGGTGAGCTGCCCGGAGCCGGCGTAGGCGTCCCGGTTCTCCACGGCGCCCCAGGCCAGCATGGTGGTGGTGAAGGCCATCGGGAGGCCGAACTTGACGTGGTCGCCGGCGTCGTACCAGCCGCCGGTCAGGTCGAGCCCGGCGCCGGCGCCGTCGGTCATCGCCGAGTCACCGCGCCAGGACACCCGGTTCCAGGCCGGCTTCTTCCCGGACACCTGGGCCTCGTAGAACAGCAGCGATTTCTGGAGCACCTCGCCGTACCGGTAGGGCGCGGCGGCCGCATCGGACGGGACGGCGGTCCAGAGCAGGCCGGCGCTGAGCGCGACGGCCGTCAGAACGGTGGTCAATTTTCTCATCATGGCGGGCCCCACCTCGCGAGACAGTGACCGACATCGTTTCATGGGAGCGCTCCCAATTACAAGATTGTGTCCACGGTGTTAGCATCCGACCACTGCCGCATCGATGTCCGTGGAAGTCGCGATCCCCACGTCGAAGCGCTTCGACGACGCCGTGCGGTTCCCCCTACCCGAGATGGGAAGCACATGAGAAGACGCAAGATCGCGCTCTCCGTGACCGCGGCGGCGCTGCTCACCAGCGCGGCGGCCGTCGCCACCGCCCTCCCCGCGTCCGCCGCGGCGGGCTGCCGGGTCGCCTACACCGTGAGCAGCTCGTGGCCCGGCGGCTTCGGCGCCAACGTCACGATCACCAACCTGGGCGACCCGCTCACCTCGTGGACGCTGGTCTGGTCCTACTCGGCCGGCCAGACGGTCACCCAGGCCTGGAACACCAGCCTCACCCAGAGCGGCTCGACGGTCACCGCCAAGAACGCCGGCTACAACGGCTCGATCGCCACCAACGGGACCGCGTCGTTCGGATTCAACGGCTCATGGACCGGCAGCAACCCGGTGCCCACCGCCTTCACCCTCAACGGCACCGCCTGCACCGGCACCGTGACCAACCCGACCACCACGCCCACCAGCTCGCCGACCACCTCGCCGCCGTCCACCGGGGTGCCGTCCGACGCGGTCTGGTCCGGCTCCGGGCAGTGGGACAACTGGACCAGCAACGGCTACACCGTCTACAACAACATCTGGGGATCCGGCGCCGGCACGCAGACGGCCTGGGCCCGGACGCCCAGCAACTGGGGCGTCATCGCCAACCACCCGCGCACCAGCGGCATCAAGTCCTACCCGAACGTGAGCTACACGCTCAACCGGACGCTGAGCTCGCTGAGCACGCTCAGTAGCTCGTACAACGTGACGGTGCCGGCCGACGGTGACTACGAGACCTCGTACGACATCTGGGCCAACAACAACGCGTACGAGATCATGATCTGGACCAACAAGCAGGGCGCGGTGGGCCCGATCGCCGAGTCGTACGACTCCAACGGCGCGGTCCCGACCGCCCGGGACGTCACCGTCGGCGGCGCCACCTGGAACATCTACCGCGGCTCCAACGGCGCCAACGCGGTCTACTCGTTCGTCCGTACGTCCAACAGCAACTCCGGCACGCTCAACGTGCTCGCCATGCTGAACTGGCTGCGCACCAACAACTGGTGGGGCGACGTGACCCTGGGCCAGTTCCAGTTCGGCTACGAGATCTCCGGCACCGCCGGCCAGGCCGCCTTCACCACCAACAGCTACAACCTCAGTTTCAGCTGACCCGCGGATCAGTAGGCCCGCGGCGCACCCGTGCCGCGGGCTCCCCGCGTGCGTGAGTAGGCGCTGGCCACCAGATGTGTCAGGTCGAGCAGGCCGGCGAAGACCACCCAGAACCACTCCCAGCCGACGAGACCCACGCCCGGCGTGTAGAAGATGACGTAGAGCAGCGTCGCGAACGGGAAGAAGATCAGGCCCAGCAGCGGCCAGATCCACCCCTCGAAGGCGGCGTCGACCAGTCTCGGCCGCACCAGCCAGATGATGAACAGAGCCAATCGCGGGAAGATCCCCGCGAAGATGGCGAACAGGCAACCCATCTGTACCCCGCTTCCTCAAGGAGCCCAGACTGCGGCGGCTCTGGACGGCCCGCCTCATTCACGGCGGATGAGAACCGGTCACGTTCACCCCGTCCGGATGATCCGCGCATCGGGCCGGGCCGATGTCATGGATCCGTGACAGCCTCTGCGACGACGGTTCTGCTGCTGGTGGTGGGTGCGCGCTTCCTCGTACCCCTGCTGATCCCGCGCTATCCCCTGCCGGCGATCGTCGCGGCGCTGATCCTGGACGGCATCGACCAGACGATCTTCCAGGCGTTCGGGTTCGACCCGCCCGGCTACCAGGGCTACGACAAGGCGATGGACGTCTACTACCTGGCGATCGCCTACCTGTCGACGCTGCGGAACTGGGCCGGCGGGCCGGCCGTGCGGGTGGCTCGGTTCCTCTACTTCTACCGGCTGATCGGGGTGGTCGCCTTCGAGCTGACCCAGTGGCGGACGCTGCTGCTGGTCTTCCCGAACACGTTCGAGTACTTCTTCATCGCGTACGAGGTGTATCGCCTCTTCTGGAACCCGGCGCGCGTCGCGCTACGCAGCTGGGTCATCACGGCGGCCGCGATCTGGATCTTCGTGAAACTGCCTCAGGAGTGGTGGATCCACGTCGCACAGCTCGACTTCACCGACGCGGTCGCCGAGGTGCCGTGGTTCGGCCCGGCGGTGGTCGCGGCCCTGATCCTGCTCGGCCTCATCTACTGGTACGCGGTACGCCCACGACAGCCCGAACCGGACTGGCAGTGGCACGTCGCCGCCGACCCGCTGCCCGACGGGGCCGTCACCGTGGCCGACCGCAACCGGTGGGTCGCCGAGCACGGCCGGTTCCTGTCCACCGGCACACTGGAGAAGGTGACCCTGATCGGCCTGCTGTGGGTGATCTACGCCCAGGTGCTGCCCAACACCACCGGCACGCCGATCCAACTGTTCCTCGGCACCAGCGTGTTCGTCCTCGCCAACGCCGCCGTCAGCCTCCTCGTCGCCCGGTCGGCACGCGGTGTGGAACGTACGCTGCTGGCGTTCGGCGTACGCGTACTGATGAACGTGGGTCTGATGTTCGTCGCCGAACGGCTGGCCAGCGCTGACGGCCGGCAGTTCGACTCGTCCGCCGCGCTCTTCTTCGTCCTGCTGCTCAGCCTGCTCACGCTGCTCGACGACCGTTTCCGGCCGATCCACGAGATCCGCTTCGCCGCCGCACCCGCCCGCGCGCCCTAGCTTCGTCCGTGTCCCCTAGCGGAACGCCGTTTCCCGACGGTAGGGTGCCCGCATGATCGGCCGAGCCAGGCGGACAATCGTGAGCCCCAACGACGAATCTGAGCAGATCAGGCAGGTGACGGCCTACCCCGGGCGCCCGCCGGTCAGCGTGCGCCGCGGCGCCGGGGCACCCTTCGGATGGTGGCCCGCCATCTGCATCGCCCTCGTCGCCGCCATCGACCGCATCGAATACAACCTGCTGGCCGGCGCGCTGCCGACGATCCAGAGGGAGTTCGGCTTCAGCGACAGCGAGGGCGGCGCGATCGCCACCGCCGGCGCGATCGCCGCCATCATCCTGCTGCTGCCCGCCGGAAAACTCGCCGACACCGGCAAACGCACCTGGACCGTCTCCGCGATCGTCGCCGTCTGGGCGATGCTCACCATCGGCACCGGCCTGGCCGGCTCCTACGCCGCCCTCTTCGCGGTCCGGGTACTGCTCGGCGCGGCCGGCCAGCTCTACAACCCGCCGTCGTCCAGCCTGCTCGGCGACCTCTACCCCGGCCCCGGCCGGGCCCGCGCCTACGGCTACGAGCGCATGGCCTACTTCGCCGGCCTGCCCATCGGCGTCATCGCCGGCGGCGCGCTCGCCCAGACCGTCGGCTGGCGCACCGGCTTCTTCCTGGTCGCCGTCCCCGGCATCATCATCGCAACCCTCGTACTCACCGTCCGCGAACCGATCCGCGGCGTCGGCGACCAGCTCTCCCGCTGGTACACCGAGGCTCCCTCATCCGATCTGCCCGCCGCGACCTCATCCGATTCGGCCGCCCCGATGCGGACCCAGTTGGCCACCCTGCTCCGTATCCGCACCCTGCGCTCGGTGATCACCGGCCTGAGCATCCTCTTCTTCGGCCTGGGCGGCCTCTTCTTCTGGATGCCGTCGTTCTACGCCCGCGAATTCGCCCTGCCCGAAGCCTCCGCGGCGGCCGTCGGCGGCGGCGCCGGCCTGGTCGGCATCGTCGCCGGCATACTCACCGGAAGCTGGCTCGGCGACCGCCACCACGGGCACCGGGTCGCCATCGGCGGCTGGTCGCTGCTGTTCGGCACGGCTTTCCTGGCCGGCGCCGTCAGCGTCCCGATCCTCGCACCGCAAGCCGTCTGCTTCACCCTCGCCAACGTCGGCTTCGCCGCCGCCATCGCCAATCTGACCGCCGCCAACGCCGACGTCGTCGCCGCACACCGCCGCGGCCTCGGCTTCGCCGTGCTCCAGATGCTGGTCACCCTCGGCGGCGCCCTCGGCCCGTGGTTGATCGGCCTGGCCTCCGACGCCAGCGGCTCACTGCGCTGGGCCTACACCGTCGTCCTTCTCCCCCTGATCATCGGCAGCCTGATCGTCCTCCGCGGCCAGCGCACCTACCGCCAGGACGCGGCAGCCGCCCTCGGCACCGACCGATAAAGACAACTTCATGTGCCCAGCTGGCTGCCTGGTCACCCTGCGCCCCTCCCGGGGAGAACGGCCTGGCTGCCCACTCGCCCTCACCCCAGCGGCTGACGCCGCACCCCACTCTCGACGCACCACCTAGCCGAGCGCGGCCATCAGTGCGGCCACCCGGTCGGCGACCTCTGGTGAGCGAGCACGGAGCGCGGCCAGGTCGGTCCGGGTCTCCAGGGTCTGCGACCAGAGCACCGCCCGCCCTGCCTCAGCCCGGCGCAGCGCCTCGCCCGGATCGCCTGGGAGCAGAGCCGCGGCAGCCTCGCCGGCAAGGCCGGCGCCCGCCTCGAGTTGGTACTCACGTTGTTCTCGGGTCAGGCCACGCCAGGCCAGGCGGGGGAGCAGATCTACCGCCAGTGTGTACGCCACAGCCGTCGGCTGGCCTGCCAGATACGCGATGTTGGCCCAGCCCCTGGCCGCCGCCAGCCGCTGCCGGGTGGGCGCGGCCAGGTCCTCCGCGACGCCAGACCACAGCTCGGCGGCGGTGGAAAGCTCGGCCGGGTCGCCGGTAACCGGGAATCGGTGGATGTGGGCTTGCGCGAGCCGGTCCATGACCTGTACCCGCAGGTCATGCGGTACGCCCTGGTGCAATGTCGCGGAAAGCGCCGCCACCGCCTCCTCGATGTCCGCCCGGTGTCCGCACCGTTCGAACCTGCGCAGCACCAGGGTCCCCAACTGGGAGGTTGTGTGCACGAGGTGGCCCGAGTCGTCAGCCGCCGCTTCGATCGCCTTCCTGCTGATCGTGATGGCCTCGTCCAGAGCGTCCTCTCCGGCCGAGGCAAGGGCCCCGGCAAGGTTGGCAAGGATCGCGGCGTGATGCAGGTGCCCGGGACGGCTGGCTTCGAGAGCCCGGCGGGCAGTCGAGACGGCCTCTTCGATGTCGGCCTGCTCGTTGTGCCGCTGGAAGCGGACGATCAGAGAAGTGCAGAGATTGGATGTCCAGCCGGCCAGATTCGTGCTGAGCGGGGCGATCTCGAGCACCCGGCGGAAACGGTCGATCGCTTCCTCGAGGTACTCGTCCGCTTGAGTCACGTTGAAGGCGAGGCGAAGCGCCAGGCCGCAGTTGGAGAGCGCGCCCGGCTCATCGGCAGTGCCCACCGCCTCCCGCGCCCCCGCCCGGCCGAAGCTGATCGCTTGGTCGAGTCGGTCCCGCTGCCCGTCCAGCTCGAACCAGAGCCGGGTCATAACGCTGAGGTTGGACAGCAGCCCGCCTCGAGCCGGGTGTCCCTCAGGGACGGCACGTAGGGCCAGCAGGTTCGCCTCGACTGCCTCAGCGAGGTCCGCGGGATGACCGGTTCGGTCGTACCGCAGTTGCTGGACGAGACCGAGTCGCAGCCGCCCGATGAACTGGTCCTCACCGGTTACGGCGGCTTCGACGGCGAGCCGGGCGGCCCCCAACGCGGCATCCCCGTCTCCGGCAGCACCGTACCGCTCGTAAAGTGTGGCGTACGCGAGGGCCGCGTTCGCGTGGACCGCGGATGCCGCCGGGTGCCCAGGTGAGACCCCCATTGCGGCGTCGGTCAGGTGCTTAGCGGACCGGACCAGGGCTGCTTGATCCGCGTCATGCACCGCATCGTGCAGAAGGATCTCGCCGATCATGGCGTGTTGGAGGGGGGTGGCGTCGGCCGAGGGCGGCAAGGCGCGCAACCGGTCGAGTTCAACGGCGTGTGGCCCGTCCATCTCGTTCAGCCAGGCCACCAGCTCACGCGGAACCAGGTCACCGTCGTTCTCGGCGAGTGATGCGAACGCGGAGAGCGCGACGGTGACATCCCACTGCCGCCGGTCGGGCGGTAGCAGCTGCAAACGCAGCCAACAGACGGACGCCACGGTGAAGATCTCTGCGACGGACATCGGCGCGTCGAGCAATTCCTTGACATCGCGCCGGGTCTGGGCATCGAGCACCGGCTCAGCATCCTGCCGATCGGCGTAGGCCAGATAGCGATCCCAGAGGACCGCAAGGGAAACGCTCATCTCAACCTTTCGACCCAGGCCCGTAGGTGCGACGTGTGCGCCCGTCAGGGCTGCACCGAGGAGGGCGCGGGCGCTGTCTGCCAGGTTTCCCCGCTCGCGCGGGGACTCCCGAATCGAACGGAAATACAAGGAAGCGCCTGCATGGCCTCGGCTGCCGTCGACACGCGGGGATCAGCTCGGCGAGCCGGTCCAGGGTATACACCTCCGAGCCGGCCGGCAGTCCGTCGGGAAAGCCGACACGCTGGAAAGCTGAATGCTCTAGCCAGTTGACCAGGCGCAGGTCATTGCACGGCCCGAGTCGCCGCGGCCAACCGTTTTGCCGCCTGTGGACAACGCCCGTTCCTGTCGTACCGGGCGGCTAACCTTCGCGGCACCGGAGACGGATCTGGGAGAGGATTCGCGATGCGTAGGTTCGTACTGCCCGATGAGGACACCTGGGCGCTGCCCGAGGCGTGGCGCCGGGAGCTGCGCCCGCGCCGGGGTGGGCCGGCCGTTCCCGGTCACGGGATTCCCGGCGACGCGGTCGACCGGTTACGCGCCTCGCTGGCTGGCCCCGACGTGGTGCAGGCGATGCAACGGGTCCGCGACCGGGCGGTGATCTACGACGCGGAGCTGCTCACGGCCGGCGAGGCACATCTGGACGGCTGGCGCGCCCCCGGCGGTCCCGATGGCGAGCCGGACCCACGTGCGGCCGCGGCGGCCGCCCTGCTCACCCGCCCGACCATCTACGCGATGGGCGAGCGGCTCGTGCACGCGTGGGTGTCCCGGTTCGGGCTCGTGTTCGCGGTTCGGGCCGTCGGAGAGATGACACGGCTGGTCGCTGACGGCACGCTGTGGGCGATCGACCCGGCCCCGGAGAAGACCTACGAGCGGCTGTGGCGCGGCGAGGACATGCATGACCTCGCACGGGTAGCGCGCGTCCTGC
Organism: Actinoplanes lobatus; assembly: GCF_014205215.1. Taxonomy (NCBI): domain Bacteria; kingdom Bacillati; phylum Actinomycetota; class Actinomycetes; order Micromonosporales; family Micromonosporaceae; genus Actinoplanes; species Actinoplanes lobatus. Next base: position 4,486,848 of record NZ_JACHNC010000001.1, on the reverse strand, counting down.
GGGCGCAGTTGGCGACCGCGCCCGACAGCGACTACGACCAGGCCTGCCGGATTCTCTCCGGGTACCGGAGCTCCCCGGTCGGGCGGATCGTGACGTCCTACCTGGTGCCCACACAGACAACCTGGGTGGAGGAGGACTGCGCGGCGACCGCCGCGGGCTGGCCCGGTGCACCGGACCGCAGTGAGGAGTTCAGCTGGGGCGACCACCGGCACCTGTCCGACCTGCTGCTCCTGGCCGTCGGCACCCTCGACCAGCTGGCCCTGCTCAGCGGCGCACTGCCCGGCCGCTTCCACGGCTACAAGGACCACAGTGTGGTCGGCACGGTGCTGGACGCGGTCGGGCCGGCCGCCGTCGTCGCCCTGCTCGGCGATCCGTTCTACCGCAAACTGTTGCGTCTCCACGAGGACGAGTGGATCAACCGGGAGCGGCTCCACCCGGACGCGGTCCGGCTGCTCGCCGAGGTGCCCTCCGACGACGCCATCCGGATGGTCTTCCGGGAGGTCGTGACCCTGAAGCCTCGTCCGGGCCTGGCCTTGAAGACCAAGGTGCTGACCCGATTCCCGGTGCGGGCGCTGCGTGTCCTCGCCGAGTTGGAGGCCGAGGAGTCCCACCCGGTGTTCACCGGCATCCTCGGGTTCCACCTGCTCACCGAGCCGCGGCTGCTGCCGGCCGTCGCCGGCTCCCTTCCGGCCGCGGCACGGGCCCGCGCCGAAGAGATCGTGGCCACCGGCGGCGCGGGCATCGGGGCCGCCTGGGCGGAGGTGCTCGACAACCACGAGCGGTGGGACCGGCCCGACCTCGACAGCGCCGATGAGCTGAAGAAGGCGATCAGCACGCTGGCCGCGATCCCGACCGAGGAGGCTCTGGGCCGGATCGTCGACCGCGTCGAGCGGAGACACTTCCGGCCGGCGCTGCTCACCGCCGCCAAGCGGGACCCGCGGTTGGCGCTGCGGGTGCTGGCGGCCAAGGCAGCCGACGAGACCGTCGCCGAACTGCTGCGCAACCATGTTCTCGCCTATCCGCAGGCGGTCGCGGAGACACTTCCCGACCTCGACGACGAGGCCCGCGCCCGGGTGGAGGCGATCACCGGCCCGGTGCGGCTGCCACCGGCCACCACGATCACCCCCGCCACCGCCGGCGGCCCGGCAACCTCCACCAGCCCGGCATCGAACGGCCCGGCCACGTCGAACAGCTCGGTGGCGAGCGGCCCGGCGACATCGAGCGGCGCCGCGCTTGTGGCGGGGTCGGCCGTGACACCGCAAGTGCTGGCGGGGCCGCCGCGCCGCGTTGACGGCAGGCCGATGCGGGCGCCGAGCCTTCCGGAGTGGCTGGTTCTGCCGACACTGCCCATCGTGACGTTGCGCGAAGGCGGCGGGCCGCTCTCGCCCGACGCGGTGCGCAATCTGTGCGGGCTGCTCGCCGCGTCGAAGATCAGCGCGGCGCATCCTGGGATCGCCGAGGTCAGCACAGTATGTGAACGGGCCACCCTGGCCGCCTTCGCGTGGGCGATCTTCGAGCAGTGGAAGGCCGCCCAATACCCCTCGCGGAGCAACATGGCGATGGTGGCGCTCGCCGTGCTCGGCGACGACGACGTCGTGGCGCCGCTGGTGGCGCACTTCGCGGAGTGGACGGGCGCCACCATGCGGGTCCGCACCGGCATGGCGGTGATCGCCGCGATCGGCACCGACACGGCGCTCACCCAACTCGACCGGCTGGCGCGCAAGGCGAAGAGCAAGGGCTTCCGCAAGTTCGCCGCGGAGCATCTCGACGAGGTGGCCGCTGCCCGTGGGCTGCGGCCCGAGGAGCTGGCCGACCGGATCGTGCCCGGTCTGGGTCTCGACGCGGACGGTCGCGCCGTCCTCGACTACGGGCCGCGCCGGTTCACCGTCGGCTTCGACGAGCAGTTCCAGCCGTCCGTCACCGACGCCCAGGGCAAGCGGCTGACCCGGCTGCCGCGCCCGGCCGCCACCGACGACGCGGAGCTCGCCGCCGCAGCCCAGCGCCGGTTCACCGAGCTGAGGAAGGACTTGAGGACCATCGCCGGCGAGCGGGCCCGCGCCCTCGAGGAGGCGATGGCGATGGGCCGTCGCTGGACCGGCGCAGACTTCCGCCGGCTCTTCGTCGACCATCCGCTGCACTGGCAGCTCACCCGCCGCCTGGTGTGGGCGGCGTTCGACGGGCAGGGCCGGGTGGCGGCCACCTTCCGTGCGGCTGAGGACCGCACCTTCGCCGACATCGACGACAAGACGTGGACCCTCGATCCGGCGGCGGCCGTCGGGGTGGCGCATCCGTGGCACTTCGGCGCCGACGGGGCAGGCTGGGCGGAGGTCTTCGCCGACTACGCGATCATCCAGCCGTTCCCGCAGGTCGGCCGGGAGGTGTTCACGCTCGGCGACCTCGATGTGGACGCCGTCGTCGGCAGCACGGTCGAGAGCCGCCGGATCTACGCGCTGACCGCCCGCGGCTGGCGTTTCGGCCACGGCCACGGCTCGTTGCTGCGCGACTGGCCCGGCGACGTCACGATCGAGCTGGTGTTCGGGCCGGGCTACCACTGGCAGGAGCCGGACCTGCCACAGAGCCTGACCGCCATCAGCGGCGAGCTGACCGCCCTCGATCCGGTCGGCGTCTCGGAGGTGGTGCGCGACGTCCGCTCGCTCCTGACCTGACACCCCGTCGAGGCCGACAAGGCGGGCCCGCAACGATTTCGACCTCACCTTCGAGGTCGTCAAGAAGCGCCGAACCAGGTCGGATTCAAAGTGCTACCCCGCAGCGGCGGTATCCGGTCTGTGGCGGGCGGTTGCCGGGTAAGGCGTGGGCATCCATGGTGTTCTGTTCGGCGGCGTGCCGGGCCCGGCACAGGAGCTGCTCCTGGCGCGCCGAAGCCCCGCCCCCTTGCGATGGGGATGGATGGACGCCAGTCACGCGTTCCGATGCCATCCATGGGGGCCGGGGTTCAGCGGCCTGTCGCCTGCGCTGTCATGCATCGACCACCTCCTCCGTTTCCGGCGGACCGTCCGGCCCGTCCAGCCTGCGTGGCCGGCGACGCGCGGCGTGACTCGGCTACTACCGTTCACGCCCGGCCGGCTCAGGCACCTTGTGCTCTGCCGGGGCGCGCCGGCCGCCGTCGGTTTCCCATGCGTCCTCGGGTGCATTGTCGACGGCTGCTCGGGCGGCTGGTGTGCTGACCGCGTGGACGATGTGCCGGGCCTGGACGCGGTTGGTGGTGGTGGCGGCCAGGATCATCGCCGTGTCGGCGGTGCCGCTTGCGGTGCCGGGTGCGACGACGAGCAGATCGACGCGTTCGTTGCGGTCGCAGATCGCGGTCAGCAGGCTGAGCGGTTGGCTGGTGAAGTAGCCCAGCCGGAGCACCCTGCCCTGCACGCTGAGGCGGCGGGGGTGGTTGTCCCAGCCTCCGGCGGCCAGCACGAGCCGGGTGACCGGGCCGCGAATCTTGTCGATGGCCAGGACCAGGCCGGGTAGTTCGGCGATGGGATCGGTGCTGCGTGGCCACCAGGCGCCGTCGAGCATGGTGCGTCGGGAGCCGGTGGGCTCAAGGCGCAGCCGCGGAACGGACGGTGGCGTCGCCGAGACGATGCTCGTGTGTGCGTGGACATTCGTGACTTTCATGGTCGACTCCTTCGCCCGCCGCCGATGTCACCCGGCGGGTCGAAACCGGCGGCGGGCTGGGTGTGTGCTGCTCCGAAACAGGGCGTTGCTGACGTACGTGCGATGAGCCGCCAAGTTGATCTAATGCGGGATCGTGAGCGTCTTGGCAGGGTGACGTCGGGTAGCTCGGGCCACCGCGGCGACGGCGGCGGAACCGGGTTTGATGCAGCGGCCGGCGGTGCGCGTGTTGCGCCAGCGACCTTCGGCCATCAGTACGGATGGCGGCGTCACCGAGACGACGGTCATGTGTGCGTCGGTAGTCGTGACTTTCATGGTCGACTCCTTCCGCCTGCCGCCGATGTCCACCCGCGGGTCGAACCGGCGGCGGGCTGGTGGGGGTGTGGTGGTCTAAAAAGGGGTGCCGAACCTCGGGGTGTCGTACCCGGGTGTCGGTCCAGCGGCGCTGGTCTTGCTAGCGGCGCTGGCTGGACAGCCGACGTAGCTGGGCGATCCGGACCGTGCCGACCACCATGACCAGGATCGCCGCGCCGGCCGCAGCGATCAGCAGCGCCAGGGCCAGCGGCAGGCTGCCGCCCATTCCCAGGAAATTGACCTGCACGCTACGGCTGTTCTGCCCGATGAAGACGATCAGCACCACGGACAGCAACGCGGCGGCACAGATGCCGGACCACGTCGAACCCGCGCGAGTGCGGGGCACCCGACCCGTCGGCGACGCCGCGGGCGCGACGACCTCGGCCTGCGGCGGCGAGGTCGTGGAATGAGCAGATGGGATTCGAGTGTGGTGCCGGTCGTCGAACATGACATCCCCTGAGCGGTGGGCCGGTGTGGCGGGCACCTCAAGAACGGATGTCGTCGATTCCGGAATACTCTCATCGTACGCCTGTTCGGCCGGAACGGCCTGCCGTGTCGACTGCGGCGTTCGCCCTGGCGTAACCGTGACGCAAATCCGAACGCCGACGCCCTACCTGTGTCTGCCTGAGCCGGAGACGCCGGAGCTCACGATCCGCCGCATGGTGACGAGCTACGGGCCGACCGGGCGGATCCACGGGTCGAGGATCAGGTGGTCGAGGCCGATCACGGCGAACTTGTCGTACAGCGGCTGTGTCAGCTGGACCATGTTCACCCGAATCTTGCCGAGCGAAACCGGGACCATGGCCGGCGCGCACAGCTCCCCTTCCTCGACCGGGCCGCTCGCCTCGACGAGATCGCCGTCCCGGACGATGAGCCCAGCCGGCTCCGCTGGAGCGAGCACCCGCACCGGTACTGGTTCCGGGAGCATTACGGGTACTGGGTCTCCTCCTCCTGCTGAGGGTGTCTGGTGAACAGCGAACACCAGCGACCCCGCCGCCAGGATCGCGGCCGCCACGGTACTGATCGGCGCCGGCCAGCCCCGCCGCTTCCGGCTCGCGTCCGACTCGGGCAGCGGTGGCTGGGTCGCCCGTCCGGGCTCGCCGGCCGCGATGTGCTGGTCGTCGCTCAGTCCAGGGCCACGATCACCAGACACACTTGCCTCCCTGCCATCTCCGACGTCCGCGCACCGCTCAGACGTCAGGCTTTGATCAACTTCCTTGGCGTCCCCCGAGCCAGCCAACCGCACCTCCGAACGGAGGAGGGCCCGCGCGGCGAGGCCGGGTGGGCGCACTCACCAGTAGTCAGCCGCGTTGGCGCGCAGTATCGGCACGTCGCGCCAAGCGGGCCGGCCGGGCGACAGGAACGGTCGACTCTATTCGGTCAGGCGGGTGCTGCTGAGGGTTTGGGGGGCGTCGGAGACGGCGCGGAGGAAGGCCGGCTCGACCGGGGGGATCTTGACGGCCTTGTCCTTCTTCGACGGGGCCAGCGTGTAGGTGGCCGTCGCACCGGCCGGGAGGGTTTCCGGACCGGTCTGGATCTTCCAGAAGTCGGCGATCGTCACACCGGTCACCACCGAGAAGTGCGGCGTCACCGGGGCGGAGGACCGGTTCGTCACATCGACCGTGAGCGTGTTCAGGGTCTCCCCCGCCACCACCGGCGTCTGCACCCGGAAGGTCAACGGCTGCGGGCTGGCCACGGCGACCACGAAACACGCCGCGGCGGGCAGGAACAGACCGGCCATCACGGCGGCACGGACACGCACCGACGAGGGGAGACGAAGTTGGTAGGCGTCGGCGAAGTCGGCACGCGACGTGGTGACCAGGGCGACCAGCCACAGCGGCATGGTCAGCAGCCAGTACCCGTCCTGGGAACGGGTCGACACCATGAAAATCATCCACGGGAGCACGGCGATCGCCGGCCCGATCTTGCGCAGGAACAACGCGAACGTGACCAGCAGCGCCGCCAACAGCAACTGCGTCGCCCGGCCGTAGAAGTCCAGCGCCCCACTGCCACCGATCACGTAATGGGTGATCCCCGCCAGGCCCTGACCATGCGGAACAGCATGCTGCAACAGCGGCTCGAACACCCCGGTCAGCCACGCATGCGGCGTCTTGATCGCGAACGGCACGCTGGACAGCACGAACACGCCGAGCGCAGTCCCCCCGTACCGCAAAAGCAACAGGAAGGTGCCGCGCAGCCGCAGCGTGGGCAGCCGCAGCATAACCAGGCCGACCACCAGGAACAACGCGAGGAACCAACCCAGCTGGTGAATCGAACAGGCCGCGCCGAGGGCCGCGGCGCGGCCGAGGCCGAACCGGCCGAGACGGCCGTCGCGGCCGATCGACGGCCAACTCCACAGGGCCAGGCAGAGGAACGGCAGGGCGATCACCGACGGGTACGCGTTGTCGGCGTACGCCGTGAACGTGCCCAGCCCGAGCACCCCGAGCGTGGCGATCGGCCGCAACGGCCGCGGCGCCACCAGGAAGATGAACAGCACCGTGACCAGCAGTGCCAGCCACGACACGAGCACGATGCCGACCAGGTTCGGGAAGATCTTCTGCACCACGGCGCCGATCTCGACACCGAGTGGCGGGTAGCCGAAGTCGAAGACCGTCCGCCCATCCATCAACTGCGTCGGCAGGCCGGGCTCGATGCCCTTCCACGTCGCCGTGTACGGGTTACGCCCGTCGGCCAGCCCGCGAGCCGCCGCGTCCATCAGCATGCCCTCGTCGACCGTCAGCTTCTTCAGCCCGGCGACACCACCCCACGCACCGACCGACTTGATCGTGATCGCGGTCACCAGCACGCCGATGTCGAGCCGGGCCAGCGTCCGCCGGTGCGCCGCACACAGCGTGATCACCGCGAAGACCAGCATCGCCAGGTAGCAGCCAGTGATCAGCAGCGCCAGCCACGGGCGGGTCAGAACGTGCGCGTTCCAGAACGAGCGGGTGTTGACCACCAGGCCCATCACCGCGGCGAGGCTCAGACCCCGGTGCAACCACAGCACCAGATCAGGCCCGGCCGGGGAACTCACCCGCTCCAACCGCGCCGTAACCGCCTCGCCCCATGAGGGCTCCTTCACGTCCTGGATCACCGGCGCATCGTACAAGCACCGGGGCGACCATCAGGCCGCCCCGGGTGGCTTGTCAGGGTCGCAACGCGGTGGCGTAGGCAGCCGATCCGATCAGCTCGAGCGACACCTGCAACCGCTCCAGGCTGATGTTCTTGGCGATGGTGTCCTCCGGGCTGTGGTAGGGCGGTTCGAGCAGCGCCGGGGACGCCTCGCCGCGCCAGGAGAAGTTGGCCGCCGCGATGCCGACCTCCTGGAACGACTGGTGGTCGCTGGATCCGCGCAGGGTGACCGGGGAGATCCGCGGGTCGTAGCCGAGCCGCACGGCGGCCGCGGTGACCTCGTCGGTGGCCCGGTTGGCGAGCCCGGTGAAGGACAGCAGCCAGTACCGGGTGGCCGGGTCCCAGCTGGTGGCGACCATGTCGTTCTGGTAGACGCAGACGATCCGGTCGCGTTCCTCCTGCGGCAGCTGGGCCACGTAGTAGCGGGAGCCGATCAGGCCCTGCTCCTCGGAGCCCCACAGCGCGAACCGCAGCGGCGCCTCGGTGCGCAGTCCGCGCAGCGCCCGCGCCAGTTCCAGGTTGAGCACGGTGCCCGAGCCGTCGTCGTTGGCGCCCGGCGACCCGATCACCGAGTCGTAGTGGGCGCTGACCATGACCACCTTGCCGGTGGTCGTACGGCGACTGTCGGCGATCACGTTGTGCGAGGTGAGGCCGCGGTGCGCGGTGGTCCTGACGGTCAGTTTGAGGCGGCCGGCGGCGAGCAGTTCGCGGAGCCGGTGCTTCTGTGCCTGGGCGACGCCGACGACCGGGATCGCCGCCGGGTTCTCCGCGAGGCCGGGCAGCTGGGGGCTGAACGCCGACGCGCGGCGCGGTTCGACCAGGTCGACGGGGAGGAAGATGACGGCCGCGGCGCCCTGGGCGACGGCGGTGGCGACCTGTGTCTCGCGGTCGGCGAGCACGTAGTCGACCAGCACGATCTTGCCAGTGACGTCGGCCGGGTAGTCGGCGGCGGCGCCGGCCTTCACGTCCACCACCTCGCCGCGGACCCGGGTGTCGAGCGCGGCGTGCGGGGAGGCGCCGGCCTGCCAGATGAGGTCCTTCGGCAGGCCGCGGGGCGAGTCGAGCTGGGCGAGGAACTTGTCGGCAACCGGGAACGGCTGCAACGTCACGTGGTAGCCGAGGTGGTCGAGCACCCCGGCGATGTAGTCGGCCGCGATCTTCTCGGAGCGGGTGCCGCCGATGCGCGGGCCGATGCCGAGGGACAGCACCTTGAGGTGCTGGAGCGCGCGTTCGGCGGAGACGCGTTTCGCCACCTGGTGATCGCCACCGGTCAGCGTCGGTGGGCGGACCGCTCCCGGGCGCTGGTCGGTGACCGCCCAGGCCGGGGCCGGCAGCGCGACGGTGGCCGCGCCGCCCATGGCGATGGTGAGCATCCGGCGGCGGCTCAGTGAGGTTTTTGGTGTGTCCAAGGCTCCCCCTCGTGGCGGGGGACCGGCGCTCCGGTCGGAAGGCCGGTCCACATTAGGGGGAAGACTATGATCTATATAGCCGAGTTTCAATGACGTGCCGGATCCGCCCCGTCATCGGAACGTACGTGGCCATCGCCCGACATACGGCAAGATCCCCAGGTTGATCAACCTTTCGTGCGGTCCAATCCATTGACAGTGCTCGATTGCAGCGCTTACCGTCAGCCGAGGAAAGCGCTTACCCGCAGCTTGCGACCCGGGCCACCGACCGGACCGCGAGCGACCGCCGCCTACCCCGGGCGGCGCCGCCATCCGTCCCCCAACGGAGGAATCCCCATGTCCCCGTCACGCCGTACCGTCCTGTCCGCACTGTCCGCCGGCGCCCTGGTCACGGGCGGCCTCGCCGTCGTCGGCCCGGCCGCCCCCGCCTGGGCCGCCGAGTCCAGCCCCGTCGGCTACGCCAGCATGAACGGCGGCACCTCCGGCGGCTCGTCCTCGACCGTGGTCACCGTGACCACCGCGGCCGCCCTCAAGTCGGCGCTCAGCTCCAGCACCTCGCAGACCATCAGGGTCTCCGGGTTGATCACCATCTCCGGCATGTACAGCGTCGCCTCGAACAAGACGATCCTGGGAGTGGGCTCCAGCTCCGGCGTCACCGGCGGCGGCCTCAACCTCTCCAGCGTCCGCAACGTGATCATCCGCAACCTGGTGTTCCGCAACGCGAGCGACGACTCGATCAACGTGCAGGAGGGCACCACCAACGTCTGGATCGACCACAACGACCTGGCCAGCGGCTACGACGGCCTGATCGACATCAAGCGCGGCTCGGACTTCATCACGGTCTCCTGGAACCGGCTGCACAACCACGACAAGTCGATGCTGCTCGGCCACAGTGACGACAACGCCTCCCAGGACACCGGGAAGCTGCGGGTCACCTACGTGCACAACTGGTTCGAGGGCACCGGCCAGCGGCACCCGCGGGTCCGCTTCGCCAACCCGGTGCACGTGCTGAACAACTACTACAGCAACATCGGCTCCTACGGCGTCGCCTCCACCGAGAACGCGGGCGTCTACGTCGAGCGCAACTACTTCGAGAACGTCGCCACCCCGACGGTCACCCAGACCGGCGACTCCGACCCCGGCAACCTCAAGGTGCTCAACAACTACAAGGTCAACTCCGGCACCGAGCAGGTCCGCAACGGCGCCAGCGTCGCGGCGATCCCCTACTCGTACACCCCGCAGGCCAACAACACGGTCAAGGACACCGTCGTGGCCGGCGCGGGCGTCGGCAAGATCTGACAAAGCACCCCGATGGCGCTCACCCTCCGCGGGTGGGCGCCATCTTCGCTTCCTCTTCTTTCCGGTACGCCTACGAGCGCGCCCCTTCCGGTACGCCTACGAGCGCGCCCCTTCCGGTACGCCTACGAGCGCGCCCCTTCCGGTACGCCTACGAGCGCGCTTCTCGGTTGCGGGTGGCCGCGATGCCAAGTCGCGCATTCGGATGGCTGCGGCGTCATCCCGACCTGCCCGGCGATCTTGGTTGATGGCAGCTTTCGGGCCGATCTTGATTCCTGGCTGCCATCCGGCGGCTGACAATCGACCATTATCTATTTTCCATGGGAGACCGCGGGTTATCGGACACATCCGGGGGTCTTCTTGGGCGTTCGCGGTTCTACGTCAAGCGTCCAGTCGGGCGAATCCCCGAATGGGGCCGCCGTCCGCCGCGCTAGGTAGAAATGTCACTTTCACCGGAAGCAGTCGCCCGTTTCGCCCGCTTTGCATGCCGGCGTTATGCGATCTTGGACAGTTTTCCACCGTTTCAAGTCTTCTTCTTGGCCGCCTACGGCCGAATCCGCAATCCCTCGCCAGCAGGACGCGCCACCCGGAGCGATCTTGGACGATTTACCACCGCCTCGGGTGGAAAATCGTCCAAGATCGCACAACAGCGGCGTACAAAGCGGGCGAAACGGGCGCCTGTTTCCAGCGAAAGCCCCATTTTCGCCTGATGCGGCGGACGGCGCCCCCCATTCGGCGATTCGCCCGACCGGGCGCTTGACGTAGAACCGCGAACGCCCAAGAAGGAGACTCTTCGGGTAGCAAATCGTCCAAGATCGCTCCGGGGGACGCGTCCGCCGGCGAGGGATTGCGGATTCGGCCGTGGGTAGCCAAAGAGGAGGGCTCCCTGTGGCCGTGATTGCACAAGATCGCGCGGTTCGGCGACGACTGCTCAAGATACACATTGATGTCTGTGGGTGTCTTGAACGGTTGGCGGTGACCGGCCGAATCTCGTGGCGAAGGCGGGAAACAAGCGAACAGGCGACTTGACATCGACGCCAGGCGGCGATCGAGAACGAGACTCCTACATGGACCCGATGCTGCAGACCCGCCGCGGGCCCAGCAGCTGTTCCATGCCGGGCTGCCCGCGAGCCGGGTGCCACTCCAGCCCGCGACGCGCCGGCGATCTGGCGATCAATTCCCGAATCGGCCGTCCAGGTGGCACGGCGTTCGGTGAACCCGATCCGCCGCCACGGCGTAGCCGGAGGAAAGGGCCATCTGCGAAAGGGGACGGAATGAAGGCGCTCGCGAGTCCGCAGTCCCTCTGGCGCGTCCTGATCATCCTGGTCGCGGTGGCCGGCCTGTACGGCGACTACCACCGCATCATGGAGTACACGACCCAGAGCGCGGTCCTCGTGATCGGCTACTACGCGGTGGCCCTCCATCTGACGGCCCGCCGTACGACGACCGAGGCGCCCGCCCCTCGCCTGCGCACCGCGGTCCTGTCCTGGATCCTCCTGGACGCCGCGATGATCCAGATCCTCACCGGCGGCTACAACCCGCTGCCCGGGCTGGCCCGCACCGAGGTCCCCGGCGACTACCTCGGCACCGCCACCACGGCACTGATCGCGAACTGGTCGTTCTTCCTGCTGCACTATGTCCTGCCGCTGATGGTCCTGATCGACTGGCTGGCGTTCCGCCCCTACGGCGCCACCCGCTGGCGCGACCTGCCGATCTGGCTGCTCTACCCCCTCGGCTACTGCACCGTCGCGGTCGCCCGCAGCGCCCTGTTCCCGCTGGCCGAGTACAGCGCCCCGTACCGCTACCTCGACCTGGAGCGCGGCTTCCCGGCGGTGGGCTCCTGGATCCTCACCCTGAGCCTCGCCTACCAGGCCGGAAGCGCGATGCTCATCGCCGTCGACCACTCCCGCGCTCCCCGGATCCCGTCCTCGATGACGCCCGAAACCACCCCGGCCGACACCGGCCTCGAGGACGCCTGGCAGCACACCACCGACCCCGACGACCCGTGGCGGCCGTCCGACGATCCGCCGGCGCCCATCCCGGGACCGGGCAACCCAGGACCGAGCAACCCAGGACCGAGCAACCCAGGACCGAGCAACCCAGGACCGAGCAACCCAGGACCGAGGCCAAGACCGGGCAGCGTAGGACCGAGCAACCCAGGACCGAAGCCAAGACCGGGCAGCGTAGGAGCGGGCAGCCCAGGACCGGGGAGCCCAGGAGCGCAGGATCCACGGATGCCGGAAGCCGATCCGCGGGAACCCGCCACCGCGGCGCACGGCCCGGCCGAGACGACGGCCAGGTCCCACCGACCCGGTACACGAGCCTCCGAAGACCGGAACCGGCGCGGACAAGATGCTGCGGCATCCCCTTCCGGCCGGCCGACCACCAACGCGGATTCCGGCCCAGCTCGGGAACCCGCGGCCGCCACCGGCTGGCAGTACACCCCTGCCGAACCGACGGCCCCCTGGCTGGGCACACCGGTACCGTCACCCGCCGATCGGCGGCGGGCCCGAGTAGAGCCCACCACTGACCGGCGGCAGGCACCGACGGAACCCATCGCCGACCGGCGGCGGGCCCCGGTAGGACCCAGCACTGACCAGCGGCAGGCCCCGGTAGGACCCAGCGCCGATCGGCGCGGCGTTCCCGCTGGGCCCGGACCTGCATGGGCCGCGCCTCCGAGTGGCGCCGGCCCGGCCCGGCCGACCGAACCGGTGGAGGTACGGCCCAGCGCCCGAAGGCCGTCCGGGACGCGGCGGCCGGGCGGCCACACGGACGACCAGAACGACCGATCCCGCAGCCACACGGACGACCAGAACGACCGGCCCCGCAGCCACACGGACGACCAGAACGACCGGCCCCGCAGCCACACGGACGACCAGAACGACCGGCCCCGCAGCCACACGGACGACCAGAACGACCGGCCCCGCAGCCACACGGACGACCAGAACGACCGGCCCCGCAGCCACACGGACGACCAGAACGACCGGCCCCGCAGCCACACGGACGACCAGAACGGCCGATCCCGCGGCCACACGGGAGACGACAACGCGTGGCCGCGCGGCCACGCGGAAGACGACAGTCCCTGGCCCCATCGCCACCGGGGAGAAGGTAGCCCCTGGCCCAGCGTGCCGCGGGGATCGGAATCGGTCTGGCCGGGTGAGGCGACGGACCGCACGGCCGGCTCGCGAGGGTCCGCGGGTGGGACCGGATCCTATGAGCCTTCGGAGGAACCCGAGGGTGTTTGGAAGCCGCCCCGGCGGGTGTGAGCGTCCTTTTCCGCGCCCGCCGGTGGCCTCAGCCACCGCATCAGCCCGGTGGTCGCGCTGCGGCCTGGAGTGGGCAAACGGTTGCGGGGAGCCGCGGTTCGGGGGTGGTGCGGTTGGCGGGCGCTCAGTCCCGTACCGGAAGATCGGTATTGATCTTTGGTTGTTATTTTTCCGTTACCGATGGTCCAGAACCTCGGTGGGTGGGCGCGCATCGCACCTGATGTCAGCATGGGGCGGGAACGGAATCGGGGAGCGAGATGCGCAAGGTGGGGTTGGCCGCGGTGATGGTGGCTGCGGCTTTCGTGACGGGTGGCTGTGGGCAGAGTGTGGAGCGGCTCGACGGGGCTGCCGCTCCGGACGGTGTCGGGGCGACCTCGCCGTCACCTTCGGTAACGCCGTCGCCATCACCTTCGGCGAAGCCGACGGTGACGCGGACCTCGGCGGCGCCGCTGGTGCTGGGGCCGCTCGGGCTCGGGAAGCTGCGACTGGGCATGACCGTGAAGGAGGCCCAGGCCACCGGGATGATCACCGGCTACCACGTCGTGAACTACGGGGCCAACTGCGGTGTCGCGGATTTCAGGGCCGGCAGCAAGGGTGGTGTCTTCTTCACGCCGAACGAGATGGGACTGTCCAACATCTACGCCTACGGCGGCATCAGCACACCGGAGGGGATCCGGCTGGGGAGCACGTATCAGGCGGTGAAGGAGGCCTATCCGGATTTCGTGTTCGTCATCGACGACCGTGCGACCGAGGGTAACGGGATCGCCGACACGCCGGGTAACAGCAAGGCGCGCTACGCCATCACCATCGACAACGGCAAGGTGACCGCGCTGGGGCTGGGCGCCGAGGGCCAGCTCTGCCAGGAGTGATCAGCGGCGCAGCATGTCGCAGGCCGCGTCGAGGACGGCCTCGCGCAGTGGGGCGGCCGGGGCGCCGGGCAGGACGACCGTGCAGTCGCCGAGGCCGCCGATCGCCATCTGGACGCGGACCACGTCGGCGAGGGCGGGATCAGAACCGGTCAGCATGGTGACGATGCGGCGGCGCCAGTCGCCGACCGCGGACGCCAGGTCGACCATCGCCAGGATGCTCGGGTCGCGCATGATCATCGCGGTGACGTCGCGGTGCCGGTACGCCGCGTCGAAGTAGGCGCCGAGCAGTTCCCGCGGGTCGGCGCCCGGCCCGAACCGGGCGAGCGCCGCCTCCACCTCGTCGATGAACGGCTGGACCAGGCTGCGGACCAGGTCGTCGCGGGACGCGAAGTGGTAGTAGAGCGCGGGTTTGGTGACGCCGACCCGCTCGGCGATCTCCCGCAGGCTGACCTGGTGCACGCCCTTGACCGCGATCAGCTCCAGGGCGGCGGCGCGGATCCGGTCGGCGGTCTCGGTGGTCCTGGCGCGGGGCACGTGCCGAAGTCTACTTACCGGAAGGTAAGTGTTGACCCTCCCCTTCGCCCGGTCGTTTACTTACCGATAGGTCAACAAACGATCGGGGGGATCGCCGTGCACGCACTGATCTCCGGCGCCAGCGTCGCCGGGCCCGTTCTCGCCTACTGGCTGCGCCGGAACGGATGGCGGGTCACCGTCGTCGAGAGGGCCGCCGACGCGCGGGCCGGGGACGGCGGGCACGCGGTCGACCTGTTCGGGCCGGCCGTCGACGTGATCGAGCGGATGGGGCTGCTCGACCGGGTGCGCGAGGCGCGTACCCGCAACGACACGATCACCCTGTTCCGGGACGGACGCGCGCCGATCACCCTGGCCACCGCCGATCTGGCCGCCGGGGTCCCCGGACGGCACATCGAGATCATGCGCGGCGTCCTCGCCGGACTGCTGCACGAGGTCACCCGCGACGACGTCGACTACCGGTTCGGGACGGTGATCGAGCGGCTGGACGGCGCCACGGCGGTGCTGTCCGATGGGGACACCGTCGACGCCGACCTGGTGGTGGGCGCGGACGGGCTGCACTCCGGGGTGCGGGCGCTGGCCTTCGGCCCGGAGGAGCGGTACCGCCGGTTCCTCGGCGCCTACCTGGCCGTCTACACGCTGCCCGACGTGCTCGGGACCGGGCCGACGGTGGCGGCGTTCACCGCACCGGGGCTGGCGGCCACCGTCTACCCGACGCTCGCGCCGGGGCTGTCCCGCGCGCTGTTCCTCGTGCGTACCGCGGAGATCCCGCACGACCGGCACGACCGGGACGCACAGAAGGGGATCCTGCGGGATCTCATCGGGGACCGGCTCGGGCCGCGGGTGGCCGCGGTGCTGGCGCATCTCGGCCCGGCCGGGGACTTCTACTTCGACGACATCTCGCAGATCCGGATGGACTCCTGGTCGCGCGGCCCGGTCACGCTCGTCGGCGACGCGGGGTACGGCCCCGGCCCGGCCGTGGGCGGCGGCACCAGCCTGGCGGCGGCCGCGGCGTACGTGCTCGCCGCCGAACTGGCCACCGGTCCGGTCGACGGCGCGCTGCGGCGTTACGAGGCGGCGCTGGCCGGCCCGGTGCGGCACAGCCGGCGGATCGGCCCGTCCGTGCTCGGCGCGATCGTGCCCCGCAACCGGACCCAGGTGTGGCTGACCGCGCAGGCCACCCGTCTGCTGCCCCGGTTGCCGGGGCCCGCACGGCGGTGGCTCACCTCGTTCGGCGGCGGGCCTGCGGCGATGCTCGACGGGCTCGTGCTGCCTCCGATGGGCGCCACCCGTTCGTAGGACCAGCCCTTCACCGCCACGCTCCGGAGCGGGAGAAACGCACAGCGTCGCTCGTTAGGGGTGTTGACCCCATGTGCACGTCCGTCAATTCTGTGCGGCGGCACGGCAGGTCTACACGGGAGCGGGGCGAGGCATGAGCCGGGGCGGGCACACGATCCGCGGTCGCATCGTCCGGATGCTGGCCTTTCCGGTCGCGGCGATGCTGCTGCTGCTCGGCGTCGTGGTGGTGGAGGAGTTCGGCAACTACCGGCTGGCGGCGCGTACCGACCGGGCGGTCACGCTGGACCTGGCCGTCCAGGCGGTGTCCCAGGAGGTGCAGAACGAGCGCGGCGTGACGCTCGGGCTGCTCGCCGGCAACGAGGGCTTCCGTGCCGAGATCGTGGCGGCACGGCAACGGGTCGACGCGCGGATCAGCTCGGTACGACAGCTGATCGCCGACGACGGCGACCTGGACGGCCAGGTGACCGAGGCGCTCGAACAGGCGACCGCGCTGACCGGGATCCGCGAGGAGGTGGACGGCGGCGGCGCCGAGCGGGGCGAGGTCTTCGAGGAGTACAACGAGGTCCTCGACGAGCTGCGCGAGGTCTACTTCGCGCTGGACAACGCCGCGGACGCCACCATGCGGCTCGGCTCCGAGTCGCTGGCCATGCTCAACCTGGCCAAGGAGGCGAGCGCACAGCAGCTGGCGTACCTCAACGGGGTGTTCTCGGCCGGCGGGTTCGAGGACGGCGAGTACCTCCGGTACGTGCGGCTGCGCGCCGACCTGGACGCCGCCCTCGCCGAGTTCGACGAGTACGCCACCCCGGAAGCGCTCGCCGCCAAGGACCGGCTGTTCGGCACGGCGCAGGCCCAGCGGGCGGCCCAGCTGGAGGCGCGGGCGCTGCGCTCCGGCGACGGGCAGACCCTGCGGATCGACGCGCAGGGCTACTGGGCCGCCATGTCCACCGTCCTCGACGACATGTCGAAGCTGGCGCAGACCATCGGCGACTCGCTGCGGGCCCGCGCCGCCGTGCTCCTCGACGAGGCCAACCTGCGGTTGGCCGGGCTCGCCGCGGTGGTCCTGCTCTGCGTCGGGATCGCCGTCTATCTGGGTACGATCGCCGCGCAGTCGGTCTCCAGCCCGCTCGCCGAACTCGCCGACGAGGCGAACCGGCTGGCCGGCGAGCGGCTGCCGGAGGCGGTGCGCCGGACCGCGGCCGGGGAGGCGACCGGGCCGCCCGGGGCGGTACGGGTCGCCGACCGGGCCAGCGCCGAGATGCGCCGGGTCGCGGACGCGTTCGAGCGGGTGCAGGCGACGGCGTACGCGCTCGCCACCGAGCAGGCCGAACTGCGCCGGGCCTCCGCCGACTCGCTGGCCAACCTGGGCCGCCGCAACCAGAACCTGCTGCGCCGTCAGCTCGGCTTCATCACCAAGCTGGAACGGGAGGAGGCCAGCCCGACCGGCCTGGCGAACCTGTTCGAGCTGGACCACCTGGCCACCCGCATGCGCCGCAACGCCGAGAGCCTGCTCGTGCTGGTCGGCGCGGCCAGCCCCCGGCAGTGGTCGCGGCCGCTGCCGCTGACCGACGTGATCCGGGCCGCGGTGTCCGAGGTGGAGGAGTACCGGCGGGTGTCGCTGCGGCGGCTGGACGAGGCCCTGGTGGCCGGGTCGGTGGCCAGCGGCCTGGCGCACATGCTCGCCGAACTGATCGAGAACGGCCTGTCGTTCTCGCCGCCGGACCTGGACGTGGAGATCCACGGCCGGCTGGTCGACGCCGGCTACCTGATCGCCATCTGCGACCAGGGCGTCGGGATGAGCGTGGACGAGCTGGAGCGGGCCAACCGGCGGCTGCGCGGTGAGGGCGACTTCCTCACGGCGCCGGCCCGGTTCCTCGGCCACTACGTGGTCGGCCGGCTGGCCGCCGAGATGGGCATCGAGGTCCAGCTGGCCCGGTCGGCGGTGACCGGGGTGACGGCCCGGGTGTCGCTGCCGGTGGGCCTGCTGGGCGGCGCCGCGGCCCTCGACGAGCCCGCGCCGGTCAGCCCGGCCGCGGCCCTGCCCGCACCCGCGCTCTCCGCCGCTCCGGAACCGCCCGTCGACTGGCCCTCCCTGCAACCGCCGGAGCCGGGGCCGTTCGCCGTGGAGGTCGACTACGTGGTCCTGGAGCAGCGGCCGCTGGTGCCCGCGCCCCGCCGGCCCAGCCACGCCGACAACGGGCACACCGTCAACGGCCTGCGACGGCGTACGCCGAGGGCACAGCGACCCAGTATCGAGCCGGCGCCGGCACTGCGACCGGAACCGTCCGCTCCGGTCCCGGATTCGCCGGAGGCGGTCCGGACCCGCCTGACCGCCCTGCGCGCGGGCATCCAGCGCGGTGCCGGCCGCGACCGGCACCGCAACCAGTGAGGAGCTTTGTCGATGAGCGTCGAGGCGACAGCGGACCGGCACCAGTGCAACTGGCTGCTCGGCAACTTCGTCCATCAGACCGACGGGGTACGCGACGCGGTGGCCGTGTCCTCCGACGGCCTGCTGATCGCCAGCTCGGAGGGGCTGAGCCGGGCCGAGGCCGACCAGTTGGGCGCCATCGTGTCCAGCATGGCCAGCCTGGCCCGCAGCGCCTCCCGCCGGTACGACTTCGAGGGACTGAAACTGATCATGATCGAGATGCACCGGGGCTTCCTGGTGATCTCGGTGATCCCGGGCGGCAGCTGCCTGGGCGTGGTGGCCGGCGGGGACAGCGACCTGGGCCTGGTCGGGTACGAGATCTCCCTGCTCGCGGACCGGTTCGGCGACCTGCTGACCCCGGCCCTGATCGCCGAATCGCGGCAGCACCTACCCCGATGAGCGAGGATCCGGTCGTTCGGCCGTTCATGCTCACCAACGGGCGCACCCAGCCGCTGCGCGACGGGCTGCGAATCGAGACCCAGCTGTACGCCGAACCGGCCGCCCTGTCCGCGCCGCTGCGGTTCGAGGCCCGCCGGATCGTCGAACTGTGCCAGCGGCCGCGGTCGATCGCCGACCTGTCGTCCGCGCTCGGCGCCCCGATGGGCGTGGTCCGCGTGATCGTCGCCGACCTGCTCACCCAGGGCCTGCTCCGGGCCGGCGAGATGCCCGGCGAGCTGACCACCGCGTTGATCGAGAGGATCAGGGATCGTGTTCGGGCGCTCTAACCCGATGGCGCCGTCGTCGCCGATGGCCGTCAAGATCGTCATCAGTGGCGGGTTCGGGGTCGGCAAGACGACCTTCGTGAGCGCCGTCTCGGAGATCGAGCCGCTGGTCACCGAGGCGGAGATGACCGAGAGGTCGATCGGGGTGGACGACACCTCGGCGGTCTCCGCCAAGACCACCACCACCGTGGCGCTGGACTTCGGCCGGATCACCCTGGACGACGCGCTGCTGCTCTACCTGTTCGGCACGCCGGGGCAGGACCGGTTCGCGTTCCTCTGGGACGACCTGGTGACCGGGGCGCTCGGCGCGATCGTGCTGGTCGACACCCGCCGGATCGAGGACTGTTTTCCGGCGATCGACTACTTCGAGGAACACGACATCCCGTTCATCATCGGGGTCAACGCGTTCGACGGGGCGCGCCGTTTCGAGCTGCCTGAGGTCCGTGACGCGCTCGGCATCGCGGAGACCATGCCGTTGCTGGAGTGCGACGCCCGTCAGCGGGACTCGGTGAAGGCGGTGCTGGTCGCGCTCACCGAACGGGTGCTGGCCCGCCGTCTGGACCGGCTGGCGGGCTGAGGACGCCGTCGCGTTCGAGGTACTCGGCGCCGGTCTCCGGGCACAGCCAGACGCCGTCGCCCTTGGCGGTCAGCGGGTGCCCGGCCCGGCCCACCCAGCCGACCCGGCGCGCCGGCACACCGACGACCAGGGCGAAGTCGGGGACGTCCGTGGTGACCACCGCGCCGGCCGCGACCAGCGCCCACCGGCCGACGGTGACCGGGGCGACGCAGACCGCCCGCGCGCCGATCGAGGCGCCCGCACCGATCGTCACACCGACCGCGGTCCAGTCGTCGCCGGTCTTGAGCCGGCCGTCCGGGGTGACGGCACGCGGGTACTCGTCGTTGGTGAGCACCGCGGCCGGGCCGACGAACACGCCGTCGCCGAGCCGGGCCGGTTCGTAGACCAGGGCGTGGTTCTGGAGCTTGCAGTTGTCGCCGAGGACCACGCCGGGACCCACGTACGCCCCCCGGCCGATGTTGCAGTCCCGCCCGATCGTGGCACGCTCACGGATCTGCGCGAGATGCCAGATCCGGGTGCCGGCGCCGATCACGGCCCGCTCGTCCACATCGGCTGTCGGTGCGACGGTCATCGTGAACCTTCCTCGTCATCGATCCGGCACAGGGTAGAGGCCGGCGCCCGGAGACGTTGTCGGCCAGCCGACATAGGAGTCCAAAATGGCCATTGAGGGGTCCCCCGATCGGCCGAAGGGTTCGCCTTGACCCCGGCTCCGCCGTAAATCCGTCAGTGATCTGGCGTCCGGCCACAAGGGATCGATAGCTTTCCCGACGGACCGCGTCCGCCACTTCGACGAACGGATTCCTGTGACCTCTCACGTGCCCGACGAGCCCATCGGCGTGGCCGTCATCGGGGCCGGCTACTGGGGCCCCAACCTCGTCCGCAACTTCCAGGGCAGCCCCGCCTTCCACCTGCGGTGGCTCTGCGACCTCGACGTCGATCGGGCCCGGAAGGTGCTCGGTGGCTACTCCACCGTCGGAGTCTCCGCCGACCTCGACGAGGTTCTCGCCGACCCGGGCGTGCACGCCGTCGCCATCGCCACCCCGGCCGGCACCCACCTGCCCGTCGCCCTGGCCGCGCTGCGCGCCGGCAAGCACGTGCTCGTGGAGAAGCCGCTCGCGGCCACCTTCGAGGAGGGCCGGCAGCTGGTCGACGAGGCCGACCGGCGCGGGCTCACCCTGATGTGCGACCACACCTACTGCTACACCCCGGCCGTGCTGCGCATCCGCGACCTGCTGGCCGCCGGCGAGCTGGGCGAGCTGCACTTCCTCGACTCGGTGCGGATCAATCTGGGCCTGGTGCAGCGCGACATCGACGTGGTGTGGGACCTGGCGCCACACGACCTGTCGATCCTCGACTTCGTGCTGCCGCCCGAGGTCCGGCCGATCGCGGTGGCGGCGCACGGCGCGGACGGGATCGGCGCCGGGCGGGCCTGCGTGGCGTACCTGACGTTGCAGCTCAGCAACGGGGCGATCGCGCACATCCACGTCAACTGGCTGTCCCCGGTGAAGGTGCGCACCGCGATCTTCGGCGGGTCGAAGCGGACCCTGGTGTGGGACGACCTGAACCCCAGCCAGCGGCTGTCGATCTACGACCGCGGGGTGGACGTGGCGTCCCCCGAGGAGCTCGGGGACGAGCAGCGGCGGGACATCCTCGTGTCGTACCGGTCCGGCGACATGGTCGCGCCCGCGCTCACCGAGCGGGAGGCGCTGCGAACCATGGTCGAGGAGTACGCGCGGGCCATCACCACCGGCACTCCCGCACTGACCGACGGCCGGTCCGGGCTGCGGGTGCTGGAGCTCCTCCAGGCGGCCTCACGCAGCCTGGCCGAGGGCGGAACCATGATCAAGCTGAGCGAAGGGCACACGGCGTGACTGGGGTACCGATCGAGGGCGCGCGCGCTCTCGTGACCGGCGGGGCGGGCACCATCGGCTCGCACGTCGTCGACGAGCTGGTGCGCGGGGGCGCCTCGGAGATCGTCGTTCTCGACAATTTCGTACGCGGGCGGCGCGACAACCTCGCGTGGGCGCTCGAATCCGGAAACGTCCGGCTCGTCGAGGGCGATATTCGGGACAACTCGCTGGTCCGGTCGCTCACCGAGGGCCAGGATCTCGTCTTCCACCTGGCCGCCATCCGGATCACCCAGTGCGCCGAGGAGCCCCGGCTCGCCAACGAGGTGCTGGTCGACGGCACCTTCAACGTGATCGAGGCGGCCGCCGACGCGGGCGTCACGAAGGTGATCGCGTCGTCGTCGGCGTCGGTCTACGGGCTCGCCGAGGAGTTCCCGACCACCGAGCGGCACCACCCGTACAACAACGACACGTTCTACGGGGCGGCGAAGGCGTTCAACGAGGCGACGCTGCGCAGCTTCAAGGCCATGAAGGACCTGGACTACGTGGCCCTGCGCTACTTCAACGTGTACGGGCCACGGATGGACATCCACGGCCTCTACACCGAGGTGCTGATCCGCTGGATGGAGCGGATCGAGGCCGGCACTCCCCCGCTGATCCTCGGCGACGGGCTGGCCACCATGGACTTCGTGCACGTCGCCGACATCGCCCGCGCCAACATCCTGGCCGCCCGGGCGGACGTCACCGACGAGGTGTTCAACATCGCCAGCCACGAGGAGACCAGCCTCAAGGAGTTGGCCGCCGCGCTCAGCGCCGTGATGAAGTCGGACCTGGCGCCGGAGCACGGGCCGGCCCGCGCGGTCAACGGCGTCACCCGCCGCCTGGCCGACATCTCCCTCGCCGAGCAGAGGCTGGGCTGGAAGCCGCAGCTCACGCTCACCGAGGGCCTCCAGGGCCTGGTCGACTGGTGGCGGTCGTCCAAGTGATCCCGGTGATGATCCCCGACCTCGGGGAGGAGGAGGCGCAGGCCGCCGCCGATGCGGTCCGCTCCGGCTGGGTCGCGCAGGGGCCGCGGGTCGCGCGGTTCGAGCAGGAGTTCGCGGCCGCGGTCGGCGCCGGGCACGGTGTGGCGGTGTCGTCCTGCACGACCGGCCTGCACCTCGCGCTGGTGCTGCTCGACATCGGGCCCGGTGACGAGGTGATCGTGCCGTCGCTGTCGTTCATCGCCACCGCGAACGCGGTCCGCTACGTGGGCGCCACCCCGGTCTTCGCCGACGTCGACCTGGCCACCGGGAACCTCACGGTGGAGACGGTCGACGCGGTGCGCACGCCGCGGACCCGGGCGGTCATCGCGGTGCACCAGGGCGGCGTGCCGTTCGACACCGTCGCGCTGCGCAAGGCCGCGGACGACTGGGGCGTCGGCCTGGTCGAGGACGCCGCGTGCGCGGCCGGATCCACCGTCTACGGCGCCCCGGCCGGCACCGGCGCGAAGGTGGCGGCCTGGTCGTTCCACCCGCGCAAGCTGATCACCACGGGTGAGGGTGGCATGGTCACCGTCGACTCCCCGGAGGCCGCGGCCCGGCTGAAGCGGCTGCGTGAGCACGGCATGAACGTGTCCGCGGCCGACCGGCACGCGTCGAAGCAGCCGGTGCTGGAGGCGTATCTGGAGACGGCCTTCAACTACCGGATGACCGACATCCAGGCCGCTGTCGGCCTGGTCCAGCTGGCCAAACTCGCCGGCCTGGTGGCTCAGCGCCGACAGCTCGCGGCCCGCTATCAGGAGCTTCTGTCGGATGTGGACGGGCTCGTCCCCGTGACCGATCCGGCCTATGGGCAGACGAACTACCAGTCGTTCTGGGTGCTGCTCGACGGGTTCCCGGTCAGCCGGGACGACGTTCTCTCCGAACTCGCGGCCAAGGGGGTGTCGGCACGCCGGGGCATCATGGCGGCGCACCTGGAGCCGGCCTACGCGGACGTGACACCGGGCCCGCTGCCGGTGACCGAGCGGATCACCCGGCAGTCGCTGATCCTGCCGCTGCACCACAGGCTGACCGAAGCCGACCAGGACC
Organism: Actinoplanes lobatus; assembly: GCF_014205215.1. NCBI lineage: Bacteria > Bacillati > Actinomycetota > Actinomycetes > Micromonosporales > Micromonosporaceae > Actinoplanes > Actinoplanes lobatus. The sequence continues at coordinate 4,463,431 of NZ_JACHNC010000001.1, read as the reverse complement.
ACATCGCCGGGGTGCTGCGCGAGCTGGCCGCCCGGTGAAGGACCTGGTCATCGTCGGAGCCGGTGGCTTCGCCCGGGAGACGGCCGCGGCCGCCTCCGGCTGGCGGGTCCTCGGCTTCGTCGACGACGATCCGGCGCTGCACGGGACCCAGCGCTCCGGGTTGCCGATCCTCGGGCCGGTCGACAGCGTGCTCGGGATGGACGCCGCCGTGGTGGTGTGCGTGGGCAATCCACGTGCCTACACCGCCCGGCGGCGCATCGTCGAGCGCCTCGCCCTGCCCCCACGGCGGTACGCGACCGTCGTACACCCCTCGGTGTCGATCGGCGCCGGCAGCACCGTCGGCGAGGGCACCGTCCTGCTGGCCGGCACCGTGCTGACCGCCGACGTCACCGTGGGCGCCCACGTGGCGGTCATGCCGCAGGCCGTGCTCACCCATGACGACCTGGTGGCCCCGTACGTCACGATCGCGTCCGGGGTACGGCTGGGCGGCGGGGTGGTCCTGTCCGAGGGCGCCTACATCGGCGCCGGCGCGCTGCTGCGCGAGGGCGTGACCGTCGGCGCCTGGTCCCTGGTCGGGATGGGCTCGGTCGTGCTCCGCGACGTGCCCCCGGCCGAGGTGTGGGCCGGCAGCCCGGCCCGTCTTCTCCGTAGGTCTTCCATCCCGGAAAGGCAAGTTTCATGACCCGCATCCCGCTCGTCGACCTGGCCGCCGCGCACGCGGAGGTGGCCGAGGAGGTCGAGGCCGGATTCAAGCGCACCATCGCCGACACGGCGTTCATCGGCGGGCCCGAGGTGGCCGCGTTCGAGCGGGAGTACGCCGCGTTCTCCGGGCTGCCGCACTGCATCGGCGTGGCCAACGGCACCGACGCGCTGGAGCTGGCGTTCCGGGCGGTCGGTGCCGGTCCCGGCACCGAGGTGATCCTGCCGGCCAACACGTTCATCGCCACCGCCGAGGCGGTCGCCCGCACCGGTGCCGAGGTCGTGCTGGTGGACTGCGATCCGCGTACCTATCTGATCGACGTCGAGGCGGCGCTCGCCGCGATCACGCCGCGGACCCGCGCCATCGTGCCGGTTCACCTGTACGGCCAGCTCGCCCCGGTCGAACAGCTCCGGGCCGGGATCGGCGGCCGGGACATCGTCGTCGTCGAGGACGCCGCGCAGTCGCAGGGCGCCACCCGGCACGGGCGCGGCTCCGGTGTGGACGGCATCGCGGCGACCAGCTTCTACCCCGGCAAGAACCTCGGCGCCTACGGTGACGCCGGCGCCGTCACCACCGGCTCCGAGGAGTGGGCCACCACGGTCCGCACCCTCGGCAGCCACGGTGGCCTGCGCAAATACCACCACGACCTGGTCGGCGTGAACAGCCGCCTCGACGGTCTCCAGGCGGTCGTGCTGCGCGCCAAGCTGGCCCGGCTGGCCTCGTGGAACGAGCGGCGCCGGGCCGCGGCCGCCCGCTACGACGAGCTGCTCGAAGGGCTCGGCGAGGTGATCCGCCCGGTCACCCTGGACGGCAACGTGCACGTGTGGCACATCTACTGTGTCCGGGTGCCGAACCGCGACGAGGTGCTCACGAGACTCAACGCGGCCGGGGTCGGCGCCGCCATCCACTACCCCTTCCCGGTGCACCGGACCGGCGCGTTCGCGTCGCTCGGCGGCTCGTTCCCGAACGCCGAGCGGGTGGCCCCGGAGATCCTGTCCCTGCCGATCTACCCGCAGATCACCCCGGACCAGCAGGCCCGCGTGGCCGAGGCTCTGGCCGGGGCGCTACGCCCCTGAGGAAAGCCGCACCGTGTATGTGACGATCCGGGACCGCCCGGCCGACGGAATCGGGCCCACCGCCGGGAAGGTCTCCGCGACCGTGCTGCTGCTGGGCACGGTCAGCCTGCTCACCGACGTCTCCTCCGAGATGGTGGCGTCGGTGCTGCCGCTGTACCTGACGGCGACGGTCGGGTTGAGCCCGGTGGCGTACGGCTTCCTGGACGGCGTGTACCAGGGGGTCAGCGCGTTCCTGCGCATCGCCGGCGGCTACGCCGGTGACCGTGGCGGGCAGCCCAAGTGGGTGGCCGTCGTGGGGTACGGCGCCTCCGCGATCAGCCGGATCGCCATGCTCGCGGCCACCGGATTCGCCGCCATCACCGCGGTGGTCACCGCGGACCGTCTCGGCAAGGGCCTGCGGACCGCACCCCGGGACGCGCTGATCGCCGAGGCGTCCGATCCGGCGATGCTGGGCCGCGCGTTCGGCGTGCACCGGGCCCTCGACACGATCGGCGCGGCGCTCGGACCGCTCGTCGCGTTCGCGCTGCTGTGGAGCGTGCCGGGCAGCTACGACTCGATCTTCGTGGTGTCGTTCGCGTTCGCCGTGGTAGGCGTCGCCGTACTCGTGCTGTTCGTGCCGAACCTGCGCACCACCGCCCCGTCCACCCGGACCGGCCTGCGCCGGGTGCTGCGCGAGGTGGGCGGGCGGCGACTGCGCCGGCCGCTGATCGCGGCCGGCGTGCTCGGCCTGCTCACCGTCGGCGACGGATTCCTCTACCTGGCACTCCAGGAGCGCGATGACGTCGCGGCCGTCTATTTCCCGCTCCTCTACGTGGGTACGAACATCGCCTACCTGGCGCTCGCCGTACCGATGGGGCGCCTGGCCGACCGGTTCGGCCGCGCCCGCGTCCTGGTGGCCGGGCACGGCGCCCTGCTCGCGTGCTACCTGCTGGGCGCGCTGCCGTCCGGCGGCCCCGGCCTGACGCTGGCCGTCCTGCTGCTGCTCGGGGTCTTCTACGCGGCCACCGACGGGGTCCTGCCGGCGCTGGTCAGCCCGCTGGTCCCGGCGGAGACCCGGGGCAGCGGCATCGCGGCCGCGCAGACCGTGGTGGTGCTGGCCCGGTTCGCGTCGTCGCTGACCTTCGGCGTGCTGTGGGCGGTGCGGGGGCCCGCCGTGTCGCTGCTGCTGTTCGCCGCGCTCCTGGCCGTGGCCATCCCGGTCGCGGCGTGGCTGCTGCGCGGCGCCGAGGCGTCCCGGTGAGCCTCCGCAACCGCGTCGCCGCCCTGGTCACGGTCCTGATCGTCGCCGTGGCCGGCGCCGGCGCCTACGTGTGGAAGGTGCGCCGCGACCAGGCCCGGACGGTGGCCGCCGCACCGCCGGTCCCGCCGGGCGCCGACCTGGCCACCGTGCGCGCCCAGCCGCACCTGGTGTTCCGCAGCACCGCCCTCGGCGCCGGCTACGGCAAGGTCGCGGTCGTCCCGCTCACCGCACCCGACGGGCCGCGGACGCTCACCCCCGCCTCCTGCGAACGCGTCTACGCCACCGCCGCCGACGCGATCTGTCTCTCCGCCGAACGCGGACTGGTCACCACCTACCAGGCGCGGCTGCTGGGCCCGTCGTGGACAACGGTCCGGGATCTGCCGTTGACCGGCATACCGAGCCGGGCCCGGCTGTCACGGGACGGGACGCTGGCCGCCACCACCACGTTCGTCTTCGGCGACTCCTACGCCAACCCGGGACAGTTCTCCACCCGTACCGTGGTCGCCCGGGTGGACGGCGAGGTCGTCGGCGACATCGAGAAGTTCACGCTGACCGTCGACGGCAGGGTCGTCACCGCATCGGACAAGAACCTGTGGGGCGTCACGTTCCTCGACGACGACCGGTTCTACGCGACCGCCGCGTCGGGTGCCCGGACGTGGCTGGTCGAGGGCAGCCTCTCCGCCCGTACCGTCACCGCCCTGCACGGCGACGTCGAATGCCCGTCGCTGTCACCGGACCGCACCCGGGTCGCCTTCAAGAAGCACGGCGACCTGCCCGCCGGAAAGTGGCGGCTGGCCGTCTACGACCTGCGTACCGGCGCCGAGACCCTGCTGGCCGAGACCCGCAGCGTCGACGACCAGGTCGAATGGCTCGACGACCGGACCGTCGTCTACGGACTTCCCCGGGAGACCGCCGGCACCGCGTCCAGCGACGTGTGGCGGGTCCCCGCCGACGGCACCGGCGAGCCACAGCTGCTCATCCACGACGCATGGTCGCCCGCGGTGGTCCGCGGCGAGGAAGGCTCCTGATGCGCGTCCTGTACTCGTTCCCCACCCGGCTCGGCGTCTCCGGCATCGGCATGACCGCCTGGCACCAGGTCAGCGGCGCCGCCGAACACGGCGCCGAGGTCACCGTGCTCTGCGCCAGCAACGAACGGCCGCTGCCGCCCGGCGTCCGGGTCGTCGAGACGCTGCGCCCGGCCGGGCTCAAGGTGCCGTTCCGGGTCGTCGGCTACCTGCGCGCCCTGGACTGGCACGACCGCCGGGCCGCGGCCGCCCTGCGCCGCCTCGCCGGCCGCATCGACCTGGTGCACGCCTGGCCGCTACGGTCCGAACGGCTCCTGACCACGGCCCGCCGCCTCGGGGTGCCCAGCGTCCTGGAGCGGCCGAACGCGCACACCGGATTCGCCTTCGACGCCGTCGAGAAGGTCTGCGCCGACCTCGGCATCCCGGTCGACCCGTCCAGCCCGCACGCCCGGCAACCCGGGAAGCTGGCCATCGAGGAACGCGAGTACGCGCTGGCCGACCGCCTGCTCTGCCCGTCCGACTTCGTGGCGCGCACCTTCCTCGACGCCGGCACACCGGCTTCGCGTCTGCTGCGGCACCGCTACGGCTACGACCCCGGCCGCTTCCACACCGGGGGCCGCGACGACTCCGGACGGCCGTTCACCGTCGGCTTCGTGGGACGCGGCGAACCCCGCAAGGGTCTGCACGACGCGCTCCGGGCCTGGCTGCGCTGCGGCGCCGCCGACGCCGGCGGCCGGTTCGTCATCGCCGGAAGCATCGAACCCGGCTACCGGCGGGTCATCGAGGAGCTGCTCGCCCACCCCAGCGTCACCGAAGCGGGCCACGTGCCCGATCCGGCGGCCCTCATGCGCGACTGCGACGTGCTGGTGCTGCCCTCGGTGGAGGAGGGCAGCGCCCTCGTCACCTACGAGGCCCGGGCGTGCGGGTGCGTGCTCGTGGTCTCCGACCACAGCGGCGCCCCCGGCACCGACGGCGTGGACGCGCTGTTCCACCCGGCCGGCGACGTGGACGCGCTCACCGAACGGCTGCGCTCGCTGTGGACCGATCCGGAGCTGCTAGCCCGGCTCCGCACCGAGAGTGTCCGCGGAGCCGGGGAGCTGACCTGGTCGGCGGCGGGCGCCGTGCTGACCGGCGCCTACCGGGAGGCGGCCGGCGCGCCGTAGACCTCGTCCTCGATGGTCTCCCGGGTCACCCGTTTCGCGTCGTCCCACGGCGTCGGCCGGACGCTGGCGGCGACCACCTCCGGCGCGGGCCGGTCGCCGCCGACGATCCCGCCGAGCGCCTCGGCCAGCCCGTACGCCGTCGGATGCGCCCACCGCACATGCGGGTTGTCCAGCGTCACCTTGGCGTACTCGGACTCGGCCATCACCGGCACCACACCGCACGCCAGCATCTCGTCCGGCACCAGCGACAGGTTGGTGAACGACATCGCGATCCCGGCCGCGCAGTCGTTGTAGAGGGCGGCCAGCTCCGCCGGTTTGAGCACCCCGTGGTTGACCGCCGGGAAGGGCACCTCGACCGTCGGATCGCCGAAGATGTGGATCGGCTGCTCCGGCTGCCGCCGATGGAACTCCCGCAGGGCCAGCAGACCGAGCAGGAACCCGCGGCGCGGCACGTCCCGCTTGGCGTAGAACACCACACCGGTACGCGGTTCCGGATTGGTCAGCCCGTAGATGTTCGTGTCGATCCCGAAGTTCGCCACCGCCGCCGTCACCCCGAACCGGTCGCGCAGCAGGTTCGCCAGCATCGGCCCCACCGTGATCGACCGGAACCCGAACCGGTACGTGTCCTCGGCCAGCACGTAGTGCGAGCCCCGCGGGTAGAAGAACGGCTCGAAGTCCTGGACGAAGTACAGCCGCCGGGTCGGCAGGTCGGCACGCGCGGCCAGCACGTGCGCGGTCTCCCACGCCGAGGCGACGTACGCGTCGAGCGGGGCGAGCCCGTCCGCCACCGACCGCACCTCGGCCCGTACGCCCGGCCAGTACTGCCGGATCACCCGCTCGTGCCGGGCCAGATCGCCACGGAACGGGTCGTACAGGTAGAGCACGCAGGTGTGACCGGCCGCCTCCATCCCCTCGATCATGCGGAAGAAGGTGGTGTGCCCGCCCGAGCCGGCGCCGGGCGGCGAACAGATCCAGCCGACGGTCAGCGGGGTGCCCCGATCCGGGCGCTTGCCGGGCACGGTGAGCCGCAGGTCCCGGGAGTCGGCCATGTAGTCCAGGTCGATCTGGGTCTCCAGTTCGGAGGCACCCAGCCGCCGGTAGGCGACCCGGGCGGCGCGTTGCGCGATCCCACGAACCCCGGAATCCCGGAGCAGCCGGACGGCCTCGCGGCGGCGGGCGTTGAGTCGGCGCAGGTCGGGACTCATATGCTCAGGATCCCCAGTCGGCGGGCCAGGCGCAGCGAACGGTCGAAGACGAACAGGCCGGCCACGAAGGTGACCAGGGTGAAGCCGGCCAGGATCAGGGTCGCGGCCAGCGGGGACAGTCCCTCGGCGGGCATCCCGGGCATCAGCAGCCGGCGCTCGGCGGCGATCACGTACGAATGCGGCACCAGATAGCTGGCCCAGCGGATCCAGACCGGCAGCACCTCGATCGGGAAGAGCGCGCCGCCGAGGACCGAGGCCGCGAGGCTGTACAGCATCACGACCGGCTCACCCCGCTTGAACAGCAGGATGAAGCTCGCCGCGAAGGAGCCGAGCGCGTTGCAGGCCAGGATGCCGAGGAAGAGCACCAGCAGCGCGGCGGGGATGCCGGGCGCGTGGACCGGGCCGCCGAGCATCCAGCCGAGCGCCACCATGACGCAGGCCAGCAAGGCGCCGGTGACGCTGCGCCAGATGTTCATCGCGACCGGGATGAGCGCCCACGGCACCGGCTCGACCAGGTAGGTCTCCAGGGTGCCGCGTTCCATCGCGAAGTTGAGCCGTCCGGTGAGGCCGGTCAGCGCGTCCTGGAGTCCGGCGATCACCGCGGCGCCGATGAGCATGGTCATGAACAGCTCGTCGGAGATGGTGAGGAAGGTGCTCTGGAAGTAGTAGAGCAGCACCGGGAACACCACGGCGAGATAGCGCATGATCGTCGAGGCCGGGAACATCCGTTCCTCGACCAGGTCGATCCGGATGTACGCCTCGAGCGTGTCGACGACCTTGGTGAACCGGCTGCGTTTGTGGACCGTGGCCGGGTAGACGGATGTCATGCGTGGGTTCCCCGTTCGTACACGCGGGCGATGAGGTCGCGCAGGGGCATGGGGTGCTCCCGCACGTGGCGGATCGAGGCGGCCAGCGGGCCGAGCCGGGCCAGCACCGCGCCGACCGGCTCGTCACCGGCGTGCCCGCAGCGCACCGAGGTGTCGTCGACGTGGGCCTCGAGTCCTTGAGCGGCCAGGTTGTCCGCCACGGCGTGCGCGGCGGCGGGCGTGTCGAGGACGAACTCGACGACCGGCCGGTCCCATTCGCGGCGCAGGCTGTCCAGGTCGCCCGAGTAGTTGACGCGGCCCCGGTCCATCAGCAACGCGTGTGATTGCAGGGCCTCGATCTCCTCCAGCCGGTGCGAGGAGATGAGCACCGCGAGGCGTTCCTGCTTGACCAGGTCCATGATCAGGGTGAGCAGGCCGTGCGCGGCGATCGGGTCGACGGCGCCGGTGGGCTCGTCCAGGATCAGCGCGCGCGGGCCGGGCAGCAGGGCGCGGGCGAGCCGCAGCCGCGCCCGCATGCCGGCCGAGAGGCCGGCCACGACCGACTCGGTCTGGGCGGTCAGGTTCACCGTCTCCAGGACGTACGGGATCCGCTCGGCGAGCTCACGGCGTGGCATGCCCTGGAGGCGGCCGTGCAGTTGGAGGTTCTCCTTGGAGGTGGCGCGCATGAGCAGGCTGCGGTCCTCGGACGGCATCCAGCCGACCACCTGGCGGACCTGTTCGGAGTCGCGGCCGGCGTCCAGGCCCATGATCGTGGCGGTGCCGCCGGTCGAGGTGGTGAGGCCGACCAGGATCCGGAACATGGTGGTCTTGCCGGCGCCGTTGGGACCCACGATCGCGCAGATCTCGCCGGCCCGGACGGTCAGGTCGACGCCGTCCAGTGCCTTGACCGGCTCGGTCAGGTGTGAGCGGGCGAAGATCCGCATCCATCGCGGGGTGGGTTCGTAGAGCTTCGTCAGGCCGGACAGGACGATGACGTCGTCGCCGTCCACGGAAGTGCTCGTCACAGTGACCGTACCGCCGGGGAGATGCCGGAGTGACGCCACCGGCGCCATCCGAGGTGGAGCACCGCGCGGTCGCGCAGCGCCGTGACAGGGACGGGGACGACGGGGCCGCGGCCCGCGGCGTACCGCTCGTAGGTTCGCCGTAGCGCGCTGTCCTCGGACGCCGGCCAGATCTCGCCGGCCAGCTCGGCGAGGCGGGCCAGCTGTTCGGCCTCGGCGGCGCCGGGACGGCCGCGCTCGTAGGGCCGGCAGGCCAGGATCAGGGCCTCCCGGGCCAGCGCACGGTACGCGTCGTCGCGCATCCGGCCGGCGCCGGGCAGCCGGTCGCCGTCCTCCTCGAACAGGATCCGCAGGGTGAGGTGGCGCTGCTCGACGTCGAGGACGTCGCCGGAGTACTCGCCGGTGTGCATGTTGGCCCCGTGGACCCGGTAGAACGCCTGGTCGACGCCGTTGACCCGGCCGATCGCGGCGCGGGTGCCGGCGCGCAGCCACAGGTGGTAGTCGGCGGCGTGCGGGAGCCGGGCGTCGTACCCGGAGAGGTCGCGCATGGTGCTCGCCCGCATCATCACCTCGGGGGTGTAGATGGGGTTGGTGGCGGTGCGGGTCACCCGGGCCACCCACTCCGGCCCGTCCCAGATGGACCAGGACCGCAGGCCGGTCCGCGGTGGGGGCGGGGTGTCGAAGAACCGGCGGGAGAAGCCGTACACCAGGCCGACCTCGGGGTGTGCCCGCAGCAGCGCGGCGGAGCGGGCGAGGGAGCCCTTCGCGAGCAGGTCGTCGGCGGAGAGCAGGACGACGAACTCGCCCTCGGCGGCGGCCAGACCCTCGTTGTACGTGGCGATGTGCCGTTTGTTGGTCTCGTGGGCGATCACGGTGACCCGTGGGTCCTCCGCCGCGATCCGCCGGGCCACCTCGGCGCTGCCGTCCGGTGACGCGTCGTCGACGATCAGGGCGTCGACGTCGACCTGATCGGCGTCGGCGAAGACCGTTTCGAGGCACTCGGCGAGGAAGTGGCCGTAGTTGTAACAGGGGATCACGACGGTGACCCGGGGCCGGTCCGTCAGCGCCCGGGGGGTTACCTTCCGCACCGGCCAGCCCTTCTCTCTCGGCTCACGGTGAGCCTAGTTTCGGCAGGCATCAATCTTCTTCCTGTCGTCGGAATCCCGACCGTCTGATGTGGACGAGGCCGGCACGTGCGTACCGGCCTCGTCCCCCGTCAGCTGTTCGGGATGAAGTAGACGTCGACCCAGAAGTTGTGGTTGGAGGCCGAGTTCGGGAACCCGCCGTCGTAGGTGAAGACACCTCCGGCCGGGGGCACGTGCAGCGGTGCGTTGTCGTGCCCGTTGGCGTAGGCGTTCAGGTCGGCCGAGTAGTAGCCCTTGCTCGTCCGGTACGACGCCACGAACGTGGTGTTCGCGGAGATGTCCACCGGGTTGTCGAACAGCAGCGTCTGCCAGCCGGAACCGGTCTCGTACTCGAACGTCCCGGAGGCGATCTCCTGCCCGCCGGCGGTCCACAGGGTGCCGCGGTGGGTGCCGGTGTTCTGCGTGCCCTTCCAGAACCGGATGCCGTGCACCTTGCCGGCGACGTCGGAGCGGAACTTCACACCGACCTCGATGCCCGAGTTGTCGTCGAAGTTCTCCACGGCCGGGGTGGCCGACCCGAGGATCGTCGTCGATCCGGCCGGCGGATCCGGCTGCTCGGCGGGCGGCGGCGGGCCGTCCGGCACGAACAGCGGGTCCACCCAGTAGTTGGTGGCGCCGTAGGTGCTCTCCGGCAACCGGTCACTGCCGTAGGCGTACACCCCGTTGGCGCCGGTCGCGGCGGTCATGGTGCGGTCCGGGGCGGTGCGTGCCTCGTTGAAGTAGCCGGGGTCGTAGGCGTAGTTGCCGTTCGGCGCCCAGTACGCCACCGTGTACGTCGCCCCGGCCGTCACGTCGACGGGCTGCGCGAAGTGCACGGACTGCCAGCCCGACTCCGACTCGGTGCCGAAGGTCGCCTTGGCCATCTGGCCACCGGGTCCGTAGAGGGTGCCGGTGTGGACGCCGTTGTTGCCGGGGCCCTTGTAGAACCGGACGCCGATCACCAGGCCGTCGACCGTCGGCTTGAACCGGGCGCCCAGCGTGATCGCGTCCGAGTCCCCGGACGACGCGGCGGCCGGTGTCGCGTCGGGGGCGAACAGGGTCGACACCTGGGCGTACGGCGTCGTGGTGAACGTCCACTCCAGCGGGGTGCTGGCGACGCCCTGGAGGTCCTGGGCGGTGACCCGGGCGGTGTAGGCGACCGCGGTGTCCAGCGATGCCGTCGGCCGGAAGGTCACCGAGCGGGTGTCCGCGTCGTAGACCGTGGCGCCGGGGACGGTCGTGCCGTCCGGGCGGCGCAGGGTGAACGCGATCGACGACGCGGCCAGCGGCTTGGAGAAGACCGCCATCGGCTGGGCGCCGAGCGCGACCCCGATCTCGGCGTCCTCCGGGGCGGTGGTCAGCACGGTCGGCGCCGCCGTCTCGCCGTCGACGAACGTCACGTCGACGTAGTAGTTGGCGTCGGTCGACGAGGCGATGACCGGGACGCCGTTGCCGGCCCGGAACATCCCGTTGCCGCCGGAGGTGCGGCCGCGCGGTGCGGTCAGCGGACCGGACTTCCAGTCCAGGCCGCTGAAGAAGCGGTCGTCGGCGGCGTACCGGCCGTTGGGCGCGTAGTAGCCGACGATGTACGTGGTGCCCTTGGTGACCGGGAGCGGCTTGGCGAACTTCAGCTTCTGCCAGCCGGTCGCCGTCTCGCCGGCGAACGATCCGGTCCGCAGGAGCTGGCCGGTCGACGACCACACCGAGCCGGTGTGCGAGCCGCTGTTGCCGGAGCCCTTGTAGAAACGCACTCCGGTGACCGTGCCGTCGGTGGTCGGCGTGAACCTGGTGCCGAGGGTCACGGCGGAGCCGTCGTCGGCGACCGGGACCTGCGGGACCCGCTGCCCGAACAGGGTGGTCGGGCCGTTCAGGTCGAAGGTGCGGACCGCCGGGCTGGTCCCGATGTTGCCGCTGTCGTCGATGCCGCGGGCCCGGACCACCTGGGTGGCGGCGCCGGTGGCGTAGAACTGGTAGCTCCACGAGGAGCCGCCGGTGGCCGGGTGCCAGGTCTGGCCGTCGTCGGTGGAGACCTCGACGCCGGCCACCCGGCCGCCGCCCAGGTCGGTGGCGGTGCCCTGCACGGTGACCTTCGCGCCGTTGGTCATCGCGGAGCCGGCCGCCGGCGAGGTGATCGTGGTGGTGGGCCCGACGGTGTCGGTGGAGGCGGTGGTGGCGACCAGCGCCGACATCAGCGACGTGGGTTGCACGCCCATGTCGGCCAGCAGGTTGACGGTCGCCTGCTGCATCACCCGGTCGGCCGGCTCCTGTGCCTCGCCGTCGTGCTTCTCGTCCAGGCCCCAGGCCCACTGGATGGTGCCGGCGCCGAACACCAGCGCGCCGCTGGGCGCCCGGTAGAGGGTGAGGTGGTGGGTGGTGGTGCCGGGGGCGGTCCGCAGCCCGAAGTCGAGCAGGTACTCCGGGGCCGGGCCGGTCGTGGTGGAGAGCCGGATCAGGCCCGGCGGGCGGAAGCCGTTGTCCAGGTCCTCGTCGGACTCGTAGCCGACGGTGTGGTTCGCGAGGGTGAGTGTCTCCCCGTCGTCCTGGTCGGCCGCGTCGGTGTGCCGCCAGAACCTGTTCTCGCCCTGGTCGGCGGGCACCTTGAGGGCCAGGTCGGTGTTGTTGGACATGTAGAGCACCCCGGTCAGCGCGTTCTCCGGGGTGCCGCCGTTGGACGGCGGGGTGAACCGCGGGTCACGCCAGGTGCCGGTCCACTCGGTGGACGGGTCGATCTTGTCGCCGGCCCAGGTCTCCTTGTAGCAGACCAGGGTGCGGTTCGGGGTGTTCGCGCCGTCGACGCTCGGCTCCCAGCGGGTCTTCCAGTAGACCTCGTTGCCGCTGAAGAAGGCGAGGTGGACGCCCGCGTCCCGGGCCGCCTCGACGTTCTCCCGCTCCGGGCCGGACCAGTACTCGTCGTGGCCCACCGACAGGAACGCCTTGTGGTTGCGGATCAGGTTGCCGCGGATGTCGGCGTCCAGGTCGGTGAAGTAGCTGACGTCGTAGCCGTTGCGCTCCAGGAAGCGCAGCATCGGGTACTCGTTGGCGAACAGGTAGTCGCGGCCGCCGGCCACGCCGCGCGTCTCGTACGGCCGGTTGTAGCTCAGCTTGACCGCGCGGCCCATCGGGCCGCCCCAGTAGAAGTTGGAGCCGCCGTAGGTGTTGTACGCCTGCCAGGTGGCGTCGGAGGTCTTGAAGTACAGCTTCGAGGTGCTGGCGTCGTTGCGGACCACGAACGGGATCTGGCTGGTGTCGCCGGACTCCTCGATGACCAGCTTGGCGATGAAGATGCCGGAGACGGCGCTCGCCGGCACGGTCCACGTCGCCGACACCGACCAGGTGCCGCAGTCGTAGATCTCGGTGGCGGCGTTGGTGACGCACTCGGGCTGCGGGGAGCCCAGCGGCGGGCGCAGCGTGTCCAGCTTGCGCGCGCCGTCGCCCTGGTACCAGCCGAGCCGGTAGATGTCGATGCGGTACGCCGCCGCGGCCTTGATCTTGAAGCCGATCGTCTGCCCGACGTTGACGCTGGCGTCGGTCGCGAAACCCTGAACGGTCTCGTCGCCCGAACCCCAGATGTCGTCCCACTCCTCCGACGGCGTCCCCTGCTTGCTGTTCTCGCAGACGATCGGGTTCACCGGGCTGGCGCACGGATCGGCCGCGTAGGCCGGGGCGCCGGCGACGGCGCCGGTGGAGACCATCAGCGCCACACAACTGGCGGTCGCCACCGCCGCCTTGATCACAGACTTCGTGCGGCGCGACCGCCGGGCCACCAGCCCTGGCAGGTCAAACTTCCCGATCACCGCGTCGACTCCCCCACCATTGCCCCCAAAGAACTACACACACCGATATCGGCCGAACGCTAACGGGGCGCCCGTGCCCGGGCATCGCTCGTCCATCCCCAATGGACCGCCGTCAGTCGCCGCCGAGTCCCCCGTTCGGAGGACGTACCGCAATGGACGGTCAGTTTCTCTTCTCATCGACGAACGCGGCCAGGCTGCCCAGCGTCTCGAACAGCTCGGCGGTCACCTCGTCGTCGTCGACGCTGATCCCGAACCGCTCCTCGACCCCCGCGACGATCTCCAGCACCGCCATCGAGTCGAGCTCGGGCAGGCTGCCCAGCAGAGGGGTGGCCGCGTCCAGCGTGGCGGCCCGGTCCTCGATGCCGAGCACCGAGACGAGCAGCGCCCGCACCTCGGCCAGGTTGTCCGCACTGGTGACACTCACGTGACTTTCCTTCCGGTTGTCGTTGCTCAGAGCAGCATCTCGGCGGGGGCCGGATGACCGAGGAAGGCGGTCGGGCTCGCGGTGAGCCCGTACGCGCCGGCCTGGAACAGGACGATCAGGTCGCCGACGCCGGCCCGGGGCAGCGACACGTCCTTGCCCAGCAGGTCCAGCGGGGTGCACAGGCAGCCCACCACGGTCACCGTCTCCTCCGGCTCGCCGTCGATCCGGGTGGCCACGCCGAGCGGATAGTTGCGCCGGATGACCTGGCCGAAGTTCCCGGACGCGGCCAGCTGATGGTGCAGGCCGCCGTCGACGACCAGGAACGTCGTGCCGCGCGACTCCTTGCGGTCGACGACCCGGGTCACGTACACCCCGGCCTCGCCGGCGATGTAGCGCCCGAGCTCGATCGCGACCCGCGCCCGCGGCAGCCCGGCCCGGATCGGCCCGGCCACCAGCTCGGTGAGGTTGGCGCCGATCGCGGCGAGGTCCAGCGGCGCGTCCCGGTCGTGGTACGGGATCCCGAACCCGCCGCCGAGGTTCAGGTACCGCACCGGCAGCGGCGACTCCCCGGCCAGCCGGACGGCCAGGTCGACGGTCCGTTGCTGGGCCTCGGCGAGGATGTCGGCGTGCAGGTTCTGCGAGCCGGCGAAGATGTGGAAGCCGAGGAAGTCGACGTCCGCCCGCTCCAGATCCTTCAGCAGGGCGGGCACCCGCTCGGCGTCCACGCCGAACTGCTGCGGGCCGCCGCCGAGCCGCATCCCGGAGCCCTTGACCGCGAAGTCCGGGTTGACGCGCACCGCGACCCGCGGCCGGATGCCGAGGACCCGGCCCAGCGCGGCGACCCGGTCCGCCTCGTTCTCCGACTCCATCTCCACGGTCACCCCGGCCGCGATCGCCGCACGTAGCTCGGCGTCGGTCTTGCCGGGGCCGGCGAAGCTGATCCGCTCCGGCGGCACCGTGGTGTCCAGCGCGGTGCGCATCTCCAGCGCGGAGGCCACGTCGAGGCCGTCGACCAGGCCGGCGAGGTGCTGCACCACGGCCGGCATCGGGTTGGCCTTCACCGCGTAGCTCAGCTTCACCTCGGGCGGCAGCGTGGCCCGCAGCAGCCCGATGCGCTCGGTGAGCAGCCGCCGGTCGTACGCGAAGAAGGGTGTGCTGCCGGCTCTCTCGGCGAGCCGGTCGACGGGCACCCCGCCGACGCTGAGCCGGCCGGCGTCCCGTCCGAAAGCGGCCGCCGCCACGTGCTTGGTCATGAGGTCAGCTCCTGGCGGATCAGGTTGCGGTCGAACTTTCCGTTCGGCGAGCGGGGCAGCACCGGCCGCGCCACGATCGCCCGGGGGACCATGTAGAGCGGCAGCTCCCGTTTGAACACCGCGGTCAGGGCGGCGGTGTCCAGCTCGGCGCCGTCCGGTGGGCTGGCCACCAGGACCACCCGCTGCCCGAGCGTGTCGTCCGGCAGGCCGAGGGCGACGGCGTCGCGCACCAGGCCGCTGTCGTAGGCCACCTCTTCGATCTCGGTGGGGCTGACCCGGTAGCCGGACGTCTTGATCATGTCGTCGGTGCGGCCCACGAAGTAGAGGAAGCCCTCCTCGTCGCGGATCACCGTGTCACCGGAGAAGACCGCGATCTCGGGCACCAGCTCGCCGTCGCGGCCCGGCAGGGGGCGGAAACGCTCGGCGGTGCGCTGCGGATCGTTCCAGTAGCCGAGGGCCACCAGCGCGCCCCGGTGCACCAGCTCCCCCTCCTCACCGGGGCCGGTGGGCGTGCCGTCCGGGCGCAGCACCAGGATCTCGGCGTTGGGGATGGCCTTGCCGATCGAGTCGGGACGCCGGTCCACCTCGGCCGGGTCAAGATAGGTGGAGCGGAAGGCCTCGGTCAGGCCGTACATGAGGAACGGTCGCGCGGCCGGGAAGTGCCCGCGCAGCCGCTCCAGCGTGGCCTTCGGCATCCGGCCGCCGGTGTTGGCGAAGTACCGCAGCGCGCGGGTCGCCTCCTCCGGCCACTTCTGCTCGGCCAGTTGCAGCCACAGCGGGGCCACGCAGGTCAGGCCGGTGACCTGGTGCCGGGCGCAGAGCCGGACGACGTCGCGGGCCAGCAGGTAGTTCATCAGCACCACGTGCGCGCCGACGGTGAAGGCGGTGGTGAGCTGGCTGAACCCGGCGTCGAAGCTGAGCGGCAGGGCGGCCAGGAGCACGTCGCCGGGCCGGTTGTCCAGGTATCGGCTGACGCTGGCGCCGCCGACGAGCAGGTTGCGGTGCGACAGCACCACGCCCTTGGGCCGGCCGGTGCTACCCGAGGTGTAGAGGATGGCCGCCACGTCCACGTCCACGCCGCCCAGCGGCGGCGGCTCCGGCTCGCCGGAGACCAGGTCGGTCCAGGACCGGTCGCCGACCAGCACCACGGTCTCGACCGACTTGACCTGCTCCAGCTCGTCGCGGACCAGCGCGTACCGTTCGGGGGTGGTGATCAGGATCCGGACCGAGCAGTCCGCCAGGATGTAGGCCACCTGCCGGGCTTTCAGCATCGGGTTGACCGGCACGAACACGCCGCCGGCCGCGGACGCGCCGAAGATCGCCTGGACCGCCTCGATCCGCTTCTCGGTCCAGACCGCCACCCGTTCACCGTCGGCCAGGCCGAGCCGGCGCAGGCCGCCGGCCACCCGGCGGACGCCGGCCCACAGGCCGGCGTAGTCGAGGGTCTCGTCTCCGTAGGTCAGCGCGGGAGCGTCACCGCGCCGGGCGGCGGCCTCGGCGACGATCTCATGCAGTCGGGTACGCATGGTGCGGTTGTGTCCTTGTCGTCGGTGTCCGGTGGACTCACCAGTTGAGGCTGACCAGCTCGCTGTAGAGGTAGTCGATGTCGTCCGGGCCCAGGCTCGCGCTGCGGAACATCTTGTGCCGGGGCGAGCCCAGCAGCCGCGACAGCGCGGGGCGCGGGCCGGTCACCCGCAGCTCGGCGAGGGTGAGCGGCACGCCGTGGCGCAGCAGCAGGTGGCTGAACAGCCGGCGGCGCATCCGGCGGAACAGGGCGGGATCGCTGACCCACAGGATCGAGGCGAACAACGGCAGGCCCTTGCGACGGTCCCGCCGGAAGATCACCAGGCACGACTCGTCGCCGTCGGTCAGCAGCACGTGCCGGGCGGCGGGCGCGTCGGCGTGGTCCAGGTAGCGGGCCAGGGTGGGACCGGTGAGCGCGCGGCGGATGCGGTCCGGGTCGGCGGTGACCCGGCGGCGGCCCGGAACGGCCGGCCACGGCAGGTTGGGCACCAGGGCGGTCGCGGTGTCCAGGGAGGTGAAGCCGAGCCGGGTGTTGATCGGCACGACGTTGCCGCTCGGCGAGAGGTCGGTGAAGTGGTAGCCGGGCCGGGCGAGCAGCGCCTTGAGCAGTTTCAGGCTGTGGAACCGGTGCTCCGGCAGCACGCACCAGGCCCCGAGGTTGCAGAACCGCTCGGTGCGCCCGCCGATCTCCCGCTCCGAGTAGAAGGCGAGCAGCGCGCCGGCCACCGCCCCGTCCTCGTCGAGGAGCATCCGCCCGTGGTCCGGAGCGTCCACCTTCCACGGCACGTCGACGGCACGGACCCAGTCGTCGACCGGGACGCGGCTGTTGAGATTGGCGTGGAGGAACTCCGCGACCATCCGGACGTCGTCGGCGGTGATGGGCACTACCCGAACACCCAAAACGGAATCCCCTTCAAGTTCGCGATCGCGCCGACCGTACCGCGCCGAAAGGCCGCCACATCGACTCTGGCGGATTCCCGTCAGACCGGCGGAGGCCCGGCCATGATCCGTTACGGTGCACGGCGACCCGCGCGAGAACATTTCATCCGGTCCACACTCGACGGAACCCGCTGAACGGCCGGGAAATAGAGCCTGTCGGGCCCGAATGGACGGCCCCCGGCGCGCCGCATTGCATTTACTCTTGTCTGTCACCGTGAACGAGCCGGTCAATGGACCATCCGAAGTGACATCGGAGGGAAGAACCGTCGTGAATCAGCAGCAGACGCCCGGCGGGCACCGCCGGCGCCGGCCCTGGATCGCCATCGCCGCCACGGCCGCCGCCGTCGTCGCCGCCACCGCGGGCGCCGCCGTCTACCGGTTCGTGCCAGGCGCGGAGCCGGCCACCACCAGCGCGGGCGGGCCCGCCGGGCCGCCGGCCGCCTCCGCCGACGCCCCGTCCGTGCCGGTGTCGGCACGGCCCAGCCTGTCGCTCGGCCCGGCCACGACCGCCTCCGCCTCGGTCAGCGCCAAGGCATCCGCCTCGCCCAGCCGGTCGACGGCCCGCCCGGCGGGCGGCGGGAGCTGCGCGCTGCCGGCCTACCCGACGGCGTCGTGCGCCGGGGTGCCCGCCGGATGGGCGCCGAAGAAGACGGTCGAGGGCGACCTGAAGATCACCAAGGCCGGCACCACGATCGAGAACTACCTGGTCAAGGGCAGCATCACGGTGCAGGCCGACAACGTCACCATCCGCAACAGCCGGGTCTACGGCCAGATCAACAACTTCGTCGGCGACCGCATCTACGGGCCGCTCACCATGATCGGGCTGGAGGCGGTCAACCCGCCCGGCCAGGAGTTCACCACCAACGGCGAGTTCGCCATCGGCACCGCCGACTTCACCTGCCGGCGCTGCAAGATCATCAACCGGATCGAGGGCTTCCGGGCCGGCGGCAGCAGCAACACCGGCGCCGGGCCGATCGTCATCGAGGACTCGTTCGTCCAGCTCGCCGTCCCGCCCGGCCTCTGCGCCAGCGAGGACCCGCACGGCGACGGCGTGCAGGGCTACGGCGGCCCGCACATCACGCTGCGGCACAACACCATCGACCAGCGGCAGGACGACTGCCCCACCGCTCCGATCTTCATCCCGGACGGCCAGGGCAACAACGGCGGGGCGGTCGACGACAACCTGCTGGCCGGCGGTGGGTACGCACTACGCCTGGGCGGCGGACAGTTCTCCTCGGTGACCGGCAACAAGATCGTGCAGGGCACGGCGGCGTACGGCCCGGTCGAGGTCACCTGCAGCGAGATCGGCGAGTGGGACGGCAACGCGGTCGTCACCTACGACTGGGCGACAGGGCGGATCAAGAAGGAGACCAAGAAGATCACCGAGTGCGGCTAGAGACCTTCGTGGTCGAGGTCCGCGTTCCGCTTCCGGCTCCTCCTTTCCGGTACGCGTGACCTCGCCCCGCCTCATCAGGGCCGCCCCGTCCGGTCGGCGCTCGCTTGCTGCCCGCTCCGGCCTTTGCCGCGCCCGCCGGGCGTAGATCGGTGGCCGGCCCGGCCCCCTCTTTGCCGCCGGTCACGGCCAGGGCGTCGACTCTCGCCCTCGGCGGACCGGGGCACGCTGGACGGTTGGTCGCGGTGTTGCTTTCCAGACACCCGGAGTGCCTGCTCTCGGCCGTAACGCCGGTCACCGTGGGCGGGTGGTCGCGGTGCTGCTTCCCAGACACCCGGAGTGCCCGCTCTCGGCCGTAACGCCGGTCACCGTGGGCGGGTGGTCGCGGTGTTGCTCGCCAGACACCCGGAGTGCCTGCCCTCGGCCGTAACGCCGGTCACCGTGGGCGGGTGGTCACGGTGTTGCTTCCCAGACACCCGGAGTGCCTGCCCTCGGCCGTAACGCCGGTCACCGTGGGCGGGTGGTCACGGTGTTGCTTCCCAGACACCCGGAGTGCCCGCTCTCGGCCGTAACGCCGGTCACCGTGGGCGGGTGGTCACGGTGTTGCTCGCCAGACACCCGGAGTGCCTGCCCTCGGCCGTAACGCCGGTCACCGTGGGCGGGTGGTCGCGGTGTTGCTTCCCAGGCACCCGGAGTGCCTGCCCTCGGCCGTAACGCCGGTCACGGTACTCGTCATCCACGGTCCTGCCGGGCCTGGCAGCCGCGCACGGCCGTCCTCCCGGCGGGCGGGTTCAGCGCGGGTAGGTGCACACGGTCGGGCTGTCGAAGCGGTCGTGGCCGCACACGCAAGCCGCCGCGTGCGCGGCCACCACCGCTATAGGACAAGCAGGCGACCACGACATCACCAGCGCGTGCGCCCACCCCGCCCATCGCCGTGACGGCCACCCACCCGACGACTTTCGCGCCCGCTCACCCCACAAACCCGCCTGGCCGACACTCCGTGTAAGCGAGGGACCCCGCCCACCGGCCCTTGTGGAAGATTGAGATCGGCAGAACAGCACCGATGTACCACGCGCCTCCACGCACTCACCGCCATGGTCACGGTGAGTGACTCCCGACGGATTCCCGTGGCGCGACCGACGTCAAGCGCCACCACCCACCCGGCGTGACCGGCGTGACGGCCGGGAGCAGCACCCCGGATGCCTGGCGATCACCACCCCAACCACCCACCCGGCGCGACCGGCGTCACGGCCGCAAGCAACACCCCGCATGCCAGGCAACCACCACCCCAACCACCCACCCAGCGCAACCGGCGTCACGGCCGCAAGCAGCACCCCGCATGCCAGGCAACCACCACCCCAACCACCCACCCAGCGCAACCGGCGTCACGGCCGCAAGCAGCACCCCGCATGCCAGGCAACCACCACCCCAACCACCCACCCAGCGCAACCGCGCGGCACATGCGGGAGTGTCCGACCGATCTACGCCCGGCGGGCGCGGCACAGGCCCGAGCGGGCAGCAAGCACGCGCCGACCGGACGGAACGGCCCTGATGAGACGGGGACGGCGTCACGCGTACCGGGAAGGGGCGGAAGCGACAGACGGACCTCGACCACGAAAGGTCTCTAGCCCTCAGCCCAGGATGCGGCGCACCGTGGAGGTCCGGACGGTGCGCCGCGGATGGGTGAAGCGCCACACCGCCCCGCACAGGCCGGACAGCGCGGCCAGGGTGAAGGCGAAGGTGGTGAACCCGAGCGAGTCGAAGGTGCCGCCGACCACGATGGCCAGCACCTGTGTGGCGATCAGGGCCGCGCAGAGATGCCGGTCCTCCTCCGACTGGGAGCGGCGCAGCGCGACCGACGCCAGCACGATGCAGGTGAGGTGCAGCGTGGCCAGCGCCAGGACGCCGATGATCCCGCAGGTAACCAGGGTGTAGAGCCACTGGTTGTCGAGGATGATGTAGAGGTCCGGGATCAGCGTGCCGGGGCCGCGGCCCAGCCAGGGGCGCTGCGAGAACCAGTGGGCGATGTACTCGTAGTCCTTGGTGCGCCCCTCGATGCTGGGGTCCGCCTCCACCCACAGGAACATCGACTTGAGGGTGCCGAGCAGGCCCGGGCGGACCACGCTCATCGCGCCCATCACGGCGATGCTGATCACCGCCAGGTTGTAGCGGACCCGCCAGTTCCACGCGGTGATGAACATGACCAGGAAGGCGACGCCGAGGGCCACCACGCCGGTCCGCGAGATCGCGATCGGGATCGCCACCGCGATGACCAGCGTCAGCACGCCGAACATGATCCGGCTGTTCCGGCTCTTCGCGAAGCGGGCGAAGTGCAGGCCGAAGGGGACGGCCATGGCCAGGACCGTGCTGAACTCGATGTAGTGGGTCGCGGTGCCGGCGACCCGGAAGAGGCCGTCACCGCGCTTCTGGAAGTCGGCCAGGTCCGACTTGAGCTCCAGGCCGGGCACCACGAGGTGCTGGGCGACGTCGTACTCGAACAGCGACTGGATGAGCCCGACCACCGACATGAACGCGGCCGCCCAGACGAACACCTGAATGATCTTGCGAAGCCGGGCCCAGTTGGCGATCCCGTCGGCCGCCATCAGGATCAGGCCGAGGAACTGGAACGTGATCAGCAACGTGAAGGTCTGCCCGTTCGCCTCCAGGGTGGGCAGTCCGCGCAGCATCCCGGCGATGCACGACGCCAGGATCGACATGAGGTAGAACAGGCAGGCCCAGCGCAACGGCTGCGGCCCGATCATCAGCAGCTGAGGGCTCAGGCGCGCCAGGACCCACCAGGCGAACAGCGCCAGTGCCAGCAGCAGCGCCGGCCGGCCCGCGAACGTCAGCGCCGGCACGATCAGCGTGGCCGGCAGCCCGTAGAGCAGGCAGAACAGCAGGCAGATGACGCCGGCCACGTCCAGTCGCACCCGCAGGCGGCGGGACGTGTACGTGCCAGGAGCGATCAGGGACGGCTCGAGATCGACCGGATGGTGCTGTGTCGGCGCCGTCATGGCCGGCCGGCTCAGGAACGGTGCGACTGGTGCGACACCGGCAGCACGACGGTGGAGTCCACCGGCGCGTCCGGCACCGCCTGGTGGCCCGGCGCGCTCCGCTTACGGGCTTCCCCGTTGCGCTGGTCCTCGGCCCGGCGCTCACCGCTGTAGACGTTGTTGCGCGCGGGCTTCGCCGGCGGCTGCGGCCGGATGACCTGGGTCCGCTCCGACGACGAGGAAGCCTGCTCCGACGGTGTGGGCTCGGCGTCGGCCGGCGTGCCCGAGGAGCCGTCACGGCGGCTCGCGCGGCGGCGCAGCCAGTAGTCCAGCGCGATGGTCGACGCGGTCGTCAGCAGCACACCGAGGCCGGCCGCCACGATGAGCACCCGCTTACGGGTGCCGCTGTCCTGTTCGGGCGCGCTGCCGTCGTTGATCACCAGGGTGGAGATGGTGTCCTCGGCGAGGGTGCCGTACTGCTTCTGCTTGGCCTCGATGTCGTCCTGGAGCAGCTTGATGATCTTCTGCACCGTGCCGGAGGCCTGCTCCCGGCTGTCCCCGACGACCTCGATCTCGAAGAGCGGGGTGCGCTCGTTGAGGACCACGGTGATGCTGTCCGAATACCCCTCGGCGGCCAGCTTCTCCAGCGTGGTCGTGTTGGTGACGGTGAGGGCGGCCGCGTTGCCCAGGGCCGCGTAACCCAGGTCGTTCCACGGGTTCGCCGGCCGGGGCTTGGCGTTCGGGTTCGGCGCCTTGCCGATGCTGGGCGCCGGGATCAGCTGCATGTAACCCATGGCCTTGTAGTCGGGGGCCACCGTCTGGGCGGCGCCGGCCACCACCGCGACCGAGGCCAGCAGCATCGGCACGGCGAAGTACCACCGGCGGAGCAGCAGCCTGGTCAGGTCCCAGAGGTCCACGGTTTCCCTCTCGTCATCGGGTCGAATCGCCGACCTGTCACGACACGGATCCGCGAGACGGCAGCAGTGGGCCAAGTTTCCACCGCATCCCCGATCTTAGGCAACCGGCCGGACGGCTCCCATCGAACATGAACCCGAGGCCTTGTCATAAAGCTGACAAACCGTTTCGCATTTGCCGAAGATCCACAAGGGATCCCCTCATATCGACGCATTCGATGGCATTGCCCGGTCCATCATGTACGGACAATCTCCGTGATGTCCCCTGACGTACGCCGTACCCGATTTCTGAACTGATGTCGGTCTATGGCTTGCCGCCGGTGAAAGGATGACTCAGCCCCGGCCGGACAGCCGGTTGCTCCGCCGAGTGTCCACACGGCACTGTCGTCGCGGACTTCGAAGGAGACGAACACGTCGATGGCCCGAAACCCGCACATCACCATCCTCATCGCCAATCTGCCGGCCGAGCGCGACCGCCGGGTGATCCGTGAGTGCCTGACCCTGGAGGCCGCGGGATTCGAGGTGACCGTCATCGCGCCACGCGGTGACAAGAGCCTGCGCGTGCTGCCGGGCAGCCGGAACACCCGGCTCAGGCCGTACCCGGTGAAGGTCTACGGCAGTGGCGTGCTGACCTTCGCCGTCGAGTTCGCCTGGTCCTTCCTCTGCATCGCGGTCCGCCTGATCGGCGAGGTCCTGGCCGGGCGCGCGCACGCCGTCCAGGTCTGCAACCCGCCGGACGTCTACTGGCCGCTCGCCCTGCTGCTGCGCGCCCTCGGCCGGCCGTGGGTCTTCGACCACCACGACCTGTGCCCGGAGGTCTACGCGTCCCGGGTCGGCAGCGACGGCATCGCCCGGGAGCCCAACCGGTGGGTCACCCGGGTCCTGGTCGCGATGGAGTGGCTCACCCTGCGCACGGCGACCGAGGTGGTCGCCACCAACGAGTCGTTCAAGGACAACGCGGTCCGCCGCGGCGTACGGCCGGAGAAGGTGACCGTGGTCCGCAACGGCCCGGCCGGCCGGGAGATCACCGGCGAACCCGACGAGGTCACCCCCGCCGACGGCGTGCTGAACGTCGTCTACCTCGGTGTCTTCGGCCCGCAGGACAACGTCGAGGGCGTCGTGCTGGCCGCCGAGGAACTGACCCGCCGTCGGGGCCGCACCGGCTGGCGGATGATCCTGGCCGGTGACGGCGAGAGCATGCCGTCGGTACGCCGCCTCGCCACCGAGCGCAAGGTCGACGACGTGGTCGAGTTCACCGGCTGGCTCGACGGCCCGGCCGTCGACGAGCTGCTGCGTGAGGCGGTCATCGCGGTCCAGCCGGACCTGCCGACCCGGATGAACGACCTGTCGACCATGGCGAAGACCGTCGAGTACGTGGGCCGCGGGCTTCCGGTGATCGCGGCCGACCTGACCGAGACCCGCCGCACCCTCGGTGACGCCGGCGTCTACGTGCCGACCGGCGCCCCCGAGGAGTTCGCCGAGGCCGTCGACGAGCTGCTCGACGACCCCGCGCGGCGTCAGCGGATGCGCAAGCTGGGCCGCGAGCGGTTCCTGAGCCTGCTGTCCTGGGAGCACCAGGCCGGCCCGTACGCCGCGGTGTTCCGGCGGCTGCTCGCCAAGCGCCTGCCGCCGCCCACGAGCGGCGCCCGCATCCCCCGGCAGCGCACCGGCAGCACCGAACCGGCCCCGGAGAAGCGGGGATGACCAGCATCGTCATCGCCGCACACAACGAGGCGGCGGTGATCGGGCGCTGCCTGGACGCGCTGCTGAGCGACGCGCGGCCCGGCGAGTTCGACATCACCGTGGTCGCCAACGGGTGCACCGACGACACCGTCGCGGTCGCCCGGAGCCGCCCGGGCGTACGCGTCATCGACCTGGCGACCGCCGGGAAGTCCCCGGCCCTCAACGCCGGTGACGAGGCCGCCGCCGGGTTCCCGCGTGTCTACCTGGACGCCGACGTGGTGCTGACCACCGCCGCGGTGCGGTCCCTGACCGCGGCCCTGGAGACCGCGCCGGCCGCCACGGTCGGCCGGGAGCTCGACGTCTCCGGGCGGCCGCCGGCGGTGCGCGCCTACTACGCGATCCATGGGCGGCTGCCGGTGCTGCGCGACGGCCTGTTCGGGCGGGGCGTGGTGGCGCTGTCGGAGAAGGGGCGGGCCCGGTTCGGCCGGTTCCCCGACCTGGTCGCCGACGACCTCTTCCTCGACTCGCAGTTCACCCGCGAGGAGAAGGCGCACGTCACGGCGTACACCTCGAAGGTCGCCACCCCGCGCCGCACCGGCGACCTGATCCGCCGCCTGGTCCGGGTCCGCGGCGGCAACGCCGCGATGCGCGCGGCGGCGGCCCGCGGGGAGATCACCGTGCCGGTCCGGTCCGCGGACCGGTCCTCCTGGCTGCGCGACGTCGTCGTGCCACGGCCGTGGCTGGCTCCCGCGGCGCTCTGCTACGTGGCGATCACCGTGCTGGCGGCGGTCGCCGCGAAACGGGCCGGTGACGGTGGCGCCGCATGGGGCCGCGACGAATCCTCCCGGCAATCCGACTCCTAGGGAATCATGGCTAACGACTCGGTCATCAACGTCTGCTTCCACGGCATCGGCACCCCGCAGCGGGAGCTCGAGCCCGGTGAGGACCGGTACTGGATCAGCGAGGAACTGTTCGGCGCCGTCCTCGACGAGATCCGCGACTGGCCCGGACTGCGGATCAGCTTCGACGACAGCAACACCTCGGATGTCGGGATCGGCCTGCCCGCGCTGCTCCGGCGTGGCCTGACCGCCGACTTCTTCGTCCTCGCCGGCCGGCTCGACAGCCCCGGCAGCCTCGGCCCGGAGGAGGTCCGGCTGCTGCACCGCAGCGGCATGACCGTCGGCACGCACGGCATGCGGCACATTCCGTGGCGGGGCCTGGACCCGGCCGCGGCCGACGAGGAGCTGGTCACCGCCCGCGAGCGCCTCACCGAGGTGGTCGGCGCCGATGTGTCGACGGCGGCGTGCCCGCTCGGCCGCTACGACCGCACGCTTCTCGCCCGCATGCGGCGCCTCGGCTACACCCGCGTCTTCACCAGCGACCGCCGCCCCGCCCGTGCCCTGCAGTGGCTGCAGCCCCGCTACACGGTCCGCAACGACGACACCCCGGGCTCTCTGCGCACCGAGGCGCTCCAGGGCCCGTCCCCGATGTCCCGCCTCAAGCTGGAGACCGTCGGTGTGATCAAACGGCTACGCTGAGGCGCGGCCGTGGACGGTGTGCGGGCCCGGGGTCTCCCGGAGACGGGCCGGGCTCACCAGGGAGCGGACCGCGCGCCGGCTGGGCGCCTTGCCGAGCAGCGCGCGGCTGCCCTCCCGCAGCAGCAGCGCCGCCCAGAAGGCGATCGCGAGCAGCCGGTTGTGGCGGCGGCTGTAGAGACGCACCCGGTTGACGCTGAGCAGCGCCCATAGCGCCGGCGAGACCCGCGAGTCGCCTTCCAGGTGGACGGCGTGGACCGCCGGGGTGAACCGGGTGACGAATCCCGCGTCGCCGGCGCGCAGGGCGAAGTCGGTCTCCTCGGAGTAGAGGAAGAACGACTCGTCCCAGGGCGCGATCGCCTCCCAGCACTCCGCGCTGATCAGCATGGTGGAGCCCTCGGCCCAGTCGGTGACGGTCTCGGCCCGGTAGCGGCGCGGGTCGGTGACGACCTCGCCGAGGGCCGGGATCCGGCCGGCCCGGCCGGCGCCGAGGAACGCGTCGCCGAGGATGCGGCGCACCGCCGGCTCGCGGCGCATGGTCTCGATGAGCTCGCCGTCACCGTCGAGCAGCAGGGGTACGGCGATGCCGGTCCCCTCGGTACGCAGGACACCGAGCAGCGCCCGGATGCAGCCGGGGGTCAGCCGGACGTCGGGGTTGAGCACGAGCACCGCGGTGAACGGGCCGGACTTGGCGACGGCGGCGTTGATGCCGGCCGCGTAGCCCGCGTTACGGCCCATCTCGACGACGGTGGCGTCCGGCGCCAGCCGCCGCAGCGTGGCCACCGTGTCGTCGGCCGAGTCGTTGTCGGCGACGGTCAGGTGCCAGTCGACGCCGTCGAGGCCGGGCCCGAGCGAGGAGAGCAGGTCGGCGAGCAGGCGCTCGCTGTTGTACGTGACGACGACGACCGCGACCGTCTCCGTGCTGTTCACTTGCGGTGCTCCTTTTCGAGGGGTGCCACGGTGGGCCGGCCGAGTGCCCGGTACTCCCAGCCGGCGGCCCGCCAGCCGGCCGGGTCGAGCGCGTGCCGGCCGTCGACGATCTTGCGGTGGCGGACCACGGCGGCCATCGCGGACGGCTCGATCTCGCGGAACTCGTTCCATTCGGTCAGCAGCACCACGACGTCGGCGCCGCGGGCCGCGTCCAGGGCGCTTGTCGAGTACTCCAGGCCGGGGTGCGCGCGCCGGGCGCTCTCCAGGGCGGCGGGGTCGTAGACGACCACCGTGGCGCCGGCGGCCCGCAGCCGCTCGGCCACGTCGAGGGCGGGCGCGTCGCGGATGTCGTCGGAGTTCGGCTTGAACGCGGCGCCCAGCGCGGCCACCCGCTTTCCGGCCACGTCACCGCCGCAGATCTCCACGACCAGATCCACGGTACGGGCGCGCCGTCGCCGGTTGATGCCGTCGATCTCGCGCAGGAACCCGACCGCCTGGCCGACCCCGAGCTCCTCGGCCCGGTACGCGAACGCCCGGATGTCCTTGGGCAGGCAGCCGCCGCCGAACCCGAGCCCGGGCCGCAGGAACCGGCCGCCGATCCGGTCGTCGTAGGCCAGCGCCTCGGCCAGGTCGTGCACGTCGGCGCCGGTGGCCTCGCAGATCTCGGCCATCGCGTTGATGTAGGAGATCTTGGTGGCCAGGAAGGAGTTGGCCGCCACCTTCACCAGCTCGGCGGTCTGGAGGTCGGTCACCTTCACCGGCACGTCCTGGGCGAGCACCGGCTCGAAGGCGTCGCGCAGGCGCTCTTCGGCCCACGCCGAGGTGACCCCGAAGACGAGCCGGTCGGGCCGCATCGTGTCGTCGACGGCGAAGCCCTCACGCAGGAACTCCGGGTTCCACGCCAGCTCCGCCTCGTCCCCGGCCGGGGCCAGCTCGCGCAGCAGCCCGGCGAGGCGGGCCGCCGTGCCGACCGGGACGGTGGACTTGCCGACCACCAGGGTGCGGCGGCGCAGGTAGGGCGCGAGCACGGTGACGGCCGCGTCCACGTACGTCAGGTCGGCGGCCTCGGAATCCGCCTGCTGGGGCGTGCCCACGCAGATGAAATGCACGTCGCCGAAGGCGCCGGCCTCGGCGAACGAGGTGGTGAACCGCAGCCGGCCGGAGTCCAGCGCCTTGCTGAGCAGCTCGGGCAGGCCGGGCTCGAAGAACGGCACCTGGCCGGAGGCCAGCTTCTCGATCTTGGTGGTGTCGACGTCGACGCCGAGGACGTCGTGGCCCATGACGGCCATGCAGATGGCGTGGGTGGCGCCGAGATAGCCGGTGCCGATGACGGTGAGCCTCATCAGTACGCCCCCGAACTGCGCACCACCGCGCTCACGGTACGGAAGAGGATGGCCAGATCCATCGCGAGCGACCAGTTCTCGACGTAGGTGAGGTCGAGCCGGATCGACTCCTCCCAGGACAGGTCGGACCGTCCGGAGACCTGCCACAGGCCGGTGAGGCCGGGTTTCACCACGAGCCGGCGGCGCATGTCGGCCGGGTAGTCGGCGACCTCCTTGGCCAGCGGCGGGCGTGGGCCGACCAGTGACATGTCGCCCTTCACCACGTTCAGCAGCTGGGGCAGCTCGTCGACGGAGAACCGGCGCAGCCAGCGGCCGATCGGCGTGATCCGCGGGTCCTGCCGCATCTTGAACAGCGCGCCGTCGGTGTCGTTGAGGTCGCCCAGCTCGAAGAGGCGGGCCTCGGCGTCGACCTGCATGGTGCGGAACTTGTACAGCGTGAACAGGCGGCCGTCCTTGCCGACCCGCTCCTGCTCGAAGATGGCCGGGCCACGGCCGCCGGGCAGGAACCGGACCAGGGCGGCGACCGTCGCCAGCACCGGCGAGGCGAGCAACAGCAGCAGCATGGCGCCGACCCGGTCGAAGATCTCCTTGACCGCGCGGGCGCTGCCCTTGAGCCGTGGGTGCTCGACGTGCAGCATCGGCAGGCCGTCGACCGGGCGGATGGTGGTGCGGTCGCCGGCCACGTCGACCAGGGTGCTGGCCACGATCAGGTCGACGTCGTCGCGCTCCAGCTTCCAGGCGAGGCGGCGCAGCGCGGGCCCGTCGATCTCCGGGCAGGAGAGCACGATGACGGTGTCGGCGTCGGAGCGGGCGACCGCCGTGGCGACGTCGTCGAACGTCCCGTACAGCGGAGGCAGGCCCGGGGTGGCGGCGGTGCGGGCCGGGCCGGGCGGCAGGCAGGCGCCGATCACGCCGAGGCCGTGGTAGCGCTCGCGGCTCAGCCGGCGGGTCATGTCGATGACGGCCCGCTCGTGGCCGACCAGCACCACCCGGTTGAGATGCCGGCCGCGGGCCCAGGACCGGTGCAGGCGCTGCCGGTAGACGTAGCGGGCGCCGAGGTCGACCAGGATGGCGAGCGGCATCGCGATGCTCACATAACCGCGGGCCAAACGCAGATCGAACGCGAAGGAGACAATGGCCAGAGCGGCGGTCAACGCCAATCCGGCGCGGAATACCCGGGCGTACTCCTCGGTCCCTACGAAGAGGTGACGGGGCTCGTACGCTCTGTTGATGGCGAGGCACGCCACCCATGCGATCGGTAATAGCAGGGTCAACAGCAGGTAATCACGCTGGTGCGGATCGACCCCGGAGGCGCCGAACCGCAGCAGCAGCGCCCCGATGGCAGCGCTGAGGCCGACCGCGACGTCGATGAGGTAGAGGGTCCAGGCATACCGGCTCTGCCATCCGCTCCGGGCCGCACTGGCCTTGGAGCGGGCCTTGAGCTGCGAAGCCGTCGCCGCGAGATCGACGGTCTCCACGGATTCAATTGTCTGCACGCCTTGCCCCCACACTGCGTTGGACTCATGATCCACTAATCCGTGCGCTCGGACGCCCCGGAACTTCCCATGGACGAAACCCACGGGACACATGAGACAGACTCTCAATGCCCCCAGGCCCGCGCTACAGCTTTACGTTCGACGGAAATGGCGATTCGGATGATGCCGGGAACCGATACGTAGGAAGCTGTCCAACTCGGACTATCCGGCATTCGCGGTTATCGACTGTCGTCAATCCGACGCAATGTTTCGACAAAACTGTTACAGGCGTCGTAACGCGGCAGCAAACCTTTCGCGCCCGCCTCCCCCAGATCCGGCGCGGCGGCGTCCTTGGCGGACAGTACGGGCTCCCCCACCGGCCAGGCAATCCCGAGTTCCGGATCAAGCGGATGAATCCCGTGCTCGTGGCCCGGACGGTAGGTGGACGAGCACAGGTACGCCACCGTAGCCCCCTCGGTCAGGGCGCAGAACCCGTGCCCCAGCCCCTCGGCCAGATAGACGGCGCGCCGGTCCTCATCGTCCAGCCGGACCGCCTCCCAGGAGCCGAACGTCGGCGATCCGACACGGATGTCCACGATCACGTCGAGCACCGCGCCGGACACACACGTCACGTACTTCGCCTGACCCGGGGGCACGTCGGCGAAGTGGATGCCGCGGACCACACCGCGCGCCGACGTCGACAGGTTGGCCTGGGCCAGGTCCAGCGGATGCCCGACCGCCTCGGCCAGCGCGTCGAACCGGTACCACTCCAGGAAACGGCCCCGGTCGTCGCCGTGCTGCACCGGGGTGACCTCGAAGGCGCCCTCGATGCCCAGCGGGCGGATCCTCATCGCAGGCCCCCGTCCAACAGCCGGACAAGATACTGCCCGTACCCGCTCTTCAGCAGCGGACCGGCCAGCTCACGCAGCTGATCATCGGAGATGAACCCGGCCCGCCAGGCCGCCTCCTCGACACAGCCGATCTTCAGGCCCTGCCGCTCCTCGATCACCCGGACGTACTCGGACGCCTGCACCATCGACTGGAACGTGCCGGTGTCCAGCCACACGGTGCCCCGGTCCAGCACCGTCACGTCGAGCCGGCCCTGGCGCAGGTACTCCTCGTTCACCGCGGTGATCTCCAGCTCGCCGCGGTCGCTCGGCACCAGCCGGCCGGCGATCTCCACCACGTCGGCGTCGTAGAAGTACAGGCCGGGGACCACGTACGTCGACTTGGGCTTCTCGGGCTTCTCCTCGATCGACAGCACCCGGCCGTCGTCGTCGAACTCCACGACGCCGTACCGCTCCGGGTCGGCCACCGGGTACGCGAACACCCGCCCGCCGGACGGCTCGGTGAAGCCGCCCAGCCCGTGGAAGATGTTGTCGCCCAGGATCAGCGCCACCGGCTGGTCGCCGATGAAGCCGGCGCCGATCCGGAAGGCCTGGGCGATCCCGTCCGGCCGTGGCTGCACCGCGTAGGTCAGCTCCAGGCCGAACCGGCTCCCGTCACCGAGCAGCCGGTGGAAGTGCGGCTGGTCCTCGGGTGTCGTGATCACCAGGATCTCGCGGATCCCGGCGGACACCAGCGTGGACAGCGGGTAGTAGATCATCGGTTTGTCGAAGATGGGCATCAGCTGTTTCGACATCGCCATGGTGATGGGCCACAGCCGTGAGCCGGTCCCCCCGGCGAGCAGAATTCCGCGCACCGGGCGACCCTAATCAGGGTCCGCCAACCGTCTACACTCGCCACTCGTGCAGATTTTCGTGACCGGTGGTGCCGGTTTCATCGGATCGGCCTACGTCAGGGCCCTCTTGCAGGACGAGTACCCGGGCATGGCCGGTGCATCGGTGACCGTTCTGGATCTGTTGTCCTATTCAGGAAATCGTGCCAACCTCCCACTGTCGGATTCCCGACTGCGTTTCATAGAGGGAGACATTTCCGATTCTGATCTCCTCCGGGACCTACTCCCCGGCCATGACGCCATCGTCCATTTCGCCGCCGAATCACACGTGGACCGATCGATTTCGGGCGCGCTCCCGTTCGTGACCACCAACGTGCTCGGCACCCAGGTACTGCTCGACGCGGCCCGCGCCGCCGGGGTCGGCCGCTTCGTGCACGTCTCCACCGACGAGGTGTACGGCTCGATCGCCGAGGGCTCGTGGACCGAGACGTGGCCACTCGCGCCGAACTCGCCGTACGCCGCCTCCAAGGCCGGCTCCGACCTGCTCGCCCTGGCCGCGCACCGCACCCACGGCATGGACGTGGTGGTCACCCGCTGCTCCAACAACTACGGGCCGCACCAGTTCCCGGAGAAGGTCATCCCGCTCTTCGTCACCAACCTGCTGGACGGCAAACCGGTCCCGCTCTACGGCGACGGCGGCAACGTCCGCGACTGGCTGCACGTCGCCGACCACTGCCGCGGCATCCAGCTGGTCCTGGAGAAGGGCCGGTCCGGCGAGGTCTACCACATCGGCGGCGGCACCGAGCTGTCCAACCGCGAACTGACCGGGCGTCTCCTGGAGGCGTGCGGCGCCGGCTGGGACATGGTCCGCCCGGTCGCCGACCGCAAGGGCCACGACCGCCGCTACTCCCTGGACATCACCAAGATCAGCGAGGAACTGGGCTACTCGCCACGGATCACCCTCGACGCGGGTCTGGCCGCGACGGTCGCCTGGTACCGCGACAACCGCGCCTGGTGGGAACCCCTCAAGTCCCGGGCCGGCCTCTGATGCCCCGTTGGCTCATCACCGGGGCCGGTGGCATGCTCGGCCGCGACCTCCAGACGGTCCTGGCTGAATCCGGCGAGACCGCGGTGGTCGCCGCCACCCGCGCCGACCTGGACATCACCGACCCGGTCGAGGTCCGCGACGCGGTGGCCGGCGCCGACATCGTTCTCAACGCCGCCGCCTGGACGAACGTCGACGGCGCCGAGACCGACGAGGCGAGCGCCACCGCGATCAACGGATTCGCCGTCCGGCTCCTCGCGCACATCGCCGGCAAACGCCTCATCCACGTCTCCACCGACTACGTCTTCGACGGCTCCGCGACCACGCCGATCCCCGAGGACACCCCGCACGCGCCGATCAACGCCTACGGCCGCGGCAAGGCGATCGGCGAACGGGCCGTCCTCGACTCCGGCGGCTACGTGGTCCGCACCGCCTGGCTCTACGGCGAACACGGCCCCAACTTCGTCCGCACCATGCTCACCCTGGCCGCCACCCGCGACACCCTGGACGTGGTCGACGACCAGGAAGGCCCACCCACCTGGTCCTACTCCCTGGCGAGGCAGTTGGTGGCGCTGTCCCGCGCCGCCGTCGCGGGCGATGCCGCCCCCGGCTCCTACCACGGCACCGCCGCCGGCTCCACCACGTGGTTCGGCCTGGCCCGGGCCGTCTTCGAGGAGGCCGGCCTCGACCCCGGCCGGGTCCACCCCACCACGAGCGACCGTTTCCCGCGCCCGGCGCGCCGCCCCGCCTACAGCGTCCTGTCCCACGCCCGCTGGCCCGAAACGGGCATCGCCCCACTCCCCCACTGGCGCGCCCAGCTCACCGACGCGATGCCCCTGTTCCTCCCCTGACGTGGTCCAGCCAGGACCTCCCCTTCCGCCCACCCCCTTTCCCCGGTACGCGGTGGACAGTCCACAAAAGCCCCGGCCGTCCCGTCCGTCCGGCGCGATCTCGCTGCCCGCTCCGGCCTGTGCCGCGCCCACCGGGCTCAGATCGGTGGCCGGGCAGGCCGGCCGAACCACCACCCCCTCAGGTGCCGCCGCTCCCGCTAGGCGGCCCGCGCGCTGGACACGGCGGTCGCCTCCGGTGAGATGCTGACCGGTGGACCCTCGACCACGCCGACATCGACATCCTGCCCAGGCTTTCTGGAGGTCACCGCATGACCAGCGTGCCCAGCATCGACCCGCGTACCGGCGAGACCGTCGAGATCGCCGCCGAGGAGACCGGAACGGCCCGGGTGGACGAGATCTGCGCGGCCGCGCTCGCCGCCGCCGGGCCGTTGGAGGAGATGGGCCGCGACGGGCGGGCCGCTCTGCTCGACGATCTGGCCACGGCACTGGAGGAGCACCGGGAGCGGATCGTCGCGGTCGCCGACCGGGAGACGGCGCTCGGGGCGGTTCGGCTCAACGGCGAACTGACCCGCACCTGCTACCAGCTGCGGCTCTTCGGCGAGGTGCTGCGCGACGGCGGGTACCTGGAGGCGGCCGTCGACCACGCCGGGGACACACCGATGGGGCCGCGGCCGGATCTGCGGCGGATGCTCGTACCGATCGGGCCGGTCGCCGTCTTCGGCGCCAGCAACTTCCCGCTCGCCTTCTCGGTTCCGGGCGGCGACACCGCCTCGGCCATCGCGGCCGGCAGCCCGGTCGTCCTCAAAGCTCACCACTCGCACCCGGCCACCTCGCAGCTCTGCTACGAGATCCTGGCCGCGGCCGCCGCCAAGGCCGGCGCGCCCGCCGGCACCTTCGGCATCGTGCACGGGTTGCGGGCGGGCGCCGACCTGGTCGCGCACCCGGCGATCCGGGCGGTCGGTTTCACCGGTTCGGTGGCCGGGGCCAAGGCCCTGCTCGCGGTGATCGAGAAGAGGCCCGAGCCGATCCCGTTCCACGGGGAGCTGAGCAGCCTCAACCCGGTCGTGGTCACGCCCGCCGCGGCCGCCGACCGCGCCGGTCGGATCGGCGCCGAGTTCGCCGCCTCGTTCACCCTCGGGGCCGGCCAGTTCTGCACGAAACCCGGCCTCGCGTTCGTCCCCGACGGCCCGGACGGCGACGCCGTCGTGGCCGCGGCCCAGGCCGCGATCGCCGAGATGGCCCCGATGGTGCTGCTCAACGCCGGCATCGCCGCCGCCTACCAGCGCAGCACCGCCACTGGCGTCGAGGCCGAGCAGCACAACGGCACCAGCCATGATGCCGGGCGGGGCACCGCCACCGGCGGCGACAATCGACGGGCCGTGCCGCTGCTGTTCACCGCCACGGCGAGCGATCTTCCGCCGGAAGCCGTCGAGGAGCGGTTCGGGCCGGTCTCGGTGATCGCCCGCTACCGCGGTGAGGAGGACCTGTTCGCGGCCATCGCCACGCTCCCGCCGTCGCTCACCGCCACCGTGCACCGCGGGCCCGGCGAGACGGCCCTGCCCGCGGAGCTGGCCCGGCGCTTCCGGCCGCACACCGGCCGCCTCGTCTTCGACGGCTACCCCACCGGCGTGGCGGTCGCCTGGGCTCAGCATCACGGCGGCCCGTGGCCGGCCACCAACACCCAGCACTCCTCGGTCGGCGCCACCGCGATCCGCCGCTTCCTGCGCCCGGTGACCTGGCAGAACGCGCCGGAAGACCTACTTCCGCCGGAGCTGCGTGACGGATACGACAGCATTCCGCGGCGAATCGACGGGGTGTTCCGGGCGAGACTCTGAGGGTGCGATTGGATCATGCTGCTCTGCTGCTGGCCGGCGGTGTCGGATCCGGGCTGACCGGGTCGATGGCCGGGCTGGCCTCGCTCATCAGCTATCCGACCCTGCTGGCCGTGGGCCTCCCGCCGATCGCCGCGAACGTGACGAACTCGGTGGGGCTGCTCGCCAGTGGCGCCGGCTCGGCCGCCGGTTCCCGGACGGAGCTGCGCGGGCAGGGGCCGCGGATCCTGCGGCAGAGCGGCTACGCGCTGCTCGGCGGCACGGCCGGCGCGATCCTGCTGATGAACACCACGGCCGGCGTGTTCGAACGGATCGTGCCGCTGCTGATCGTCCTGGCCGCGCTGGTGCTGCTGCTGCGCGACCGGTTGCGCGGCTGGTACACCCGCCCGAAGGCCCGGTTCGCCCAGCCACCACTGGGCCTCGCGGTGTTCCTGATCGGCGTCTACGGTGGCTATTTCGGGGCGGCCGCCGGCGTACTCATGCTGGCCGTCCTGTCGATGTCGGTGGTCGAACCGCTCGCCGTGAGCAACGCCGTGAAGAGCGTCGTGCTGTGCGCGTCGAACGCGGCCGCCGCCGTCCTGTACGCGGTGGTCGCCCCGGTCCACTGGACCGCCGCCCTGCTGCTCGGCGCCGGCTGCCTGATCGGCAGCTGGATCGGCCCGTCCCTGGTCCGCCGCACCCCGGAACGCCCGCTGCGCATCGTGATCGCCGTGGCCGCCCTGGGCCTGGCCGCCTACCTCTGGCACGACGCCGGCTCCGCCTGACCCCGGCCCGCACCGAACGGCCTCAAAGCAAAGCCGGTTGGAGAACTCCGGCGGTCCACGTTCGCTTCCGCTCCTAATCCGGTACGGGTGACCCCGTCCCGCCGGCTCCACGCGAGCTTGCTGCCCGCTCCGGCCTGTGCCGCGCCCGCCGGGCTGAGATCGGCCGGATACCCCCGCATGTGCCGCCGGTCGCGCCGGGGTGGGTGGTCGCGGTGGTGCTTGCCAGCCACCCGGAATGCCGCTCCCGACCGTCACGCCAGTCACGCCAGGCGGGTGGTGGCGCTTGACGCCGGTCGTGCCACGGGAACCCGCCGGGACTCACTCACCGTGACCATGGCGGTGAGTGAGTGGAGGGCGTGGTATTTCGGTGCTGTTCCGGCGACCTCTGTCTTCCACATGAGCCGGTGAACGGAGTCCCTCGCTCACACGGAGTTCCGGCCGGTCGGGTTTCGGAGTGGGCGAGCCACCGGGTGGGTGACCGGCGCAACGGCTGAGAGCGGGCACCCGGATGCCTGGGAAGCAAGACCGTGACCACCCACCCAGCGTGACCGGCCGCAGAGGGCGGGAGCCGACGGCACCCTAGGCGAGTATTCGCTGGTAGCGCGCTTACCTTGAATGGCCAGCAGGGTCACCGGCCTCGAAGACCGCGCCCACCGCGACCGGCACTACGGAGGTAAGTGGGCAATCCGGGTGCTGGCGAGCCGGGCCGCGGGCCGGTCAGAGTGAGTGCCGACCGGGCCCGGCCCGTGTGGCGACGGGCCGGGGTCTGCGGATCGGGCCGGCTACCAGGCGCTGGATTCGGCCCGGACGAAGGGGCGCGGCGGGACCCCGTCGCGGACGGCCTCCAGGAACGAGACGACCTCGGCGGCGACGGAACGGTGCGAGACGTCGTTGAGGACGTCGTGGTGGGCGCCACGCACCACCGACAGCCGGGCCGCGGGCAACGTTTTCACCAGCCGCGTCAGCGCGTCACGGTCGGCGAGCGGGTCGGTCTCACCGACCAGGAGCAGATGGGGTACGGGTGACGCGCTCCCGTACACCGAATCCAGAAGCTCGGCCGGCGCCGCCGCAGCGAGCGCGCCCCGCACGACGGCCGCGTCGTCGGACAGCACCCCGCGATGCACCGGACAGTGCGAGCGTGCGTCCAGCTCCTGCTCCCAGTCGCCGTCGTGGCGCCGGTCGTGACCGGGCAGCCCGGCCAGCACGACTGCCTCCGGCCACCAGGGCGGAACCGAATCCGCCCCGGCCGCCGGAAGGACGGATGACGGCACCGCCACCTCCGCATCCGAACCGGACGCCGGACCAACAGCGGGCACGGCCCGAACGGTCTCCGGGTGGGTGGCGAGCAGGGCGGCGAGGACGGCCGCGCCGGTGTCGGAGCCGGCGAGCACGAGTGGGCGTACCACCGAGGTGGGAAGGTCGTGGACCGCGGCCGTGAGGGCCGCGCCCAGCTCGGCCGGTGAATGCGCCGCGCCGGGTGGCAGGATCCGGACGTGGTAGGCGTCGGCGGCCAGGCGGCGGCCGAAGCGGGCGTAGCTGAGCGGGCTCTCACCGCGGCCCGGCACGACCAGGACGGTGCCGCGGATGTTGAGGCCGGCCGGGGGAAGGTGTTCCGTCATGTCACGCCGCCGTAACTGTCGAGGGTTTCCAGCCGAGGGCGGGGGCGACCTCGGTGGCGATGAGTTCGAGTGCGCGGACCGCCGCGTCGAAGTCGGGGATGCCCGGGTTGAACTGGGTGATCAGGTCGGTGGCGACCGGCAGGACCCGCTCCTGCTGGAAGGCGGCCACGATCTCGTCCGGATGGCCGTAGAAGGCGTGGAACCGGCGCAGGTACTCGTCGAGGCTCTGACCGGCCGGGAAGGTGCCCCGGTCGACGAAGTTCCGGGTGGCGCGCAGCACCCCGTCGGAGATCTGGGCGAGGGCGGTCCGTTTGTCGGCGGCCGGGAAGACGAACCGGGAGATGCCGATCCGTGGGGTGCGGGGCTCGTTCCAGGATTCCAGGAAGGAGTCCGCCCATGCGCGCTGGACCACGTCGGTGTTCTCGGTGTAGCCGTAGGTGGCCCGGTTGAGCAGCAGGTTCGCTCCGGCCTCGGCGGCGTACCGGGCTCCGGTCCCGCTGAAGACGGCCTGCCACACCCGATCGGTGAAGTCGTCGGTGAGCGGCGGCTGAACGGTGAAGCCGTCGGTGCCGACCTCCTGGTTGCGCAGGGCCCGGCGCAGGATCTCGAAGTGCGAGGTGGTGATCTCGCGGCGGCGTTCGTAGTCGGTGCCGAGGGCCGCGTACTCGATCGGGCCGGAGCCGCTGCCGATGCCGATCTCGACGCGGCCGCCGCTCAGCGTGTTGACGACGGCCACGTCCTCGGCGACCCGGACCGGGTTCTCCAGCGGCAGGATGGTGATGGCGGTGGAGAGACGGATCCTTTTGGTACGCGCGGCGGCGTGCGCCAGGAACGGCCACGGTGAGGACAGGCCGCCCCCGTGCAGCGGAATGTGGTGCTGGGCGACCCAGCCGACGTCGAAGCCGAGTTCGTCGGCGACCACGAACAGCTCCTGGGCCTGGCGGTAGGCCTCGCCGAGCGGCCCGCGCCCCTGTACGTGGGTGAGGAATCCGAGGCGGAAGGTCATCGTGTCACCGTCCAGCGGTTGGCGGGGATCGGCAGGCCGAGGTTGCCGCGCAGGGTTCCGGCCTCGTACTCGGTGCGGAACAGGCCGCGTTTCTGGAGCAGCGGGACCACGTCGGCGACGAACCGCTCCAGGTCCTCGTTGGTGCGGAACCCGACGTTGAGCCCGTCGTAGGCGCGGGCCTCGAACCATGCGGCGATGGTGTCGGCGACCGTGTCGGGTGCGCCGGTGAACGGCGACGGCCTGTACTGGGTGAAGGCGAGGACCGTCTCGCGCAGGGTGAGGCTCTCCTCCCGGGCCCGGCGGACGATCTCGGCTCCCCGGGTGCGGCCGCTCTTCTCGGCCAGGTGGGCCACGTCCGGGAAGGGTGCGTCCAGGTCGTACCGGGAGAAGTCGTGGGCGCCGAAGCTGCGGCCGAACTGCGCGAGCTTGCGCTGGAAGTCGTTGTCGGCCTCGAAGATCTCCCGGGACAGCCGGTGCGCCTGTTCGTCGGTGGCGCCGAGGACCGGCTGGGCGCCCAGGAAGATCAGCACGTGGTCCGGGTCGCGGCCGACCTCGCGGGCCCGGCGCTTGATGTCGGCGTAGTACTCCTGGGCGGAGGACAGGTCGCCGCCGGGGGCGTAGATGCCCTCGGCCACGTGGGCGGCCAGGTTGCGGCCCTCCTCGGAGACGCCGGCCTGGAAGATCACCGGCTGGCCCTGCGGGGAGCGGGAGATGTTCAGCGGCCCGGCCACCCGGAAGTGCTCGCCGGCGTGGTCGAGGGCGTGCAGCCTGGTGGGGTCGACGAACAGGTCCCGTTCGACGTCGGCGGGGAAGGCGTCGTCCTCGTACGAGTCCCACAGCCCTCGCACCACCTGGACGTGTTCGAGGGCCCGGCCGTACCGGGTGGCGTAGTCGAGGTGCTCGTCCAGGCCGTAGTTGCGGGAGGTGCCGGAGTCGAGGCTGGTCACCACGTTCCACCCGGCCCGGCCGTGGCTGATGTGGTCGAGCGAGGCGAACCGGCGGGCCACGTTGAACGGCGAGTTGTAGGTGGAGCTGAGCGTCCCGACCAGCCCGATGTCGCGGGTGTGGGTGGCCACCGCGGACAGCAGGGTCAGCGGTTCCAGCCGGTTGAGGTAGTGCGGCGGGTAGGTGGCGTCGATGAACTGGCTGTCCACGATGAACAGCGCGTCGAACTTCGCGTGCTCGGCGGCTTTCGCCTGGGCGATGTACCAGTCGATGTCGATGCTGGCGTTCTTCGGGACCCGCGGGTCCTTCCAGAGGCTGTGCTGGCCGGGCCCGCCGACGCCGTACGCGCGGAGGGCCAGCCGGATCTGCCGGGTCATGCGGGGATCCCTTCGGGTGTGCGGCGGTCCTCGCGCCGCAGGGTCGGTACGGAGCGGATGAGCTTGCGGGTGTACGGGTGCTCCGGGCTGTTGATCACGTCCCGGGTGGCCCGGTCCTCGACGATCTCGCCCTGGTAGAGGACGGCGACCCGGTCGGTGATGCCGGCGACGGAGCCGAGGTCGTGCGAGATGAACATCAGGGCGGTGCCGGCGTCGCGCAGTTCCTTGAGCAGTTCCAGGACGCGGACCCGGTTGGCCGAGTCGAGGGCGCTGACCGGCTCGTCGAGCAGCACGAGCCGGGGCTCGGTGATCAGCGCCCGGGCGACGGCGACGCGCTGCCGCTGGCCGCCGGAGAGCTCGCCGGGCAGGCGGTCCAGCAGTTCGGCGTCGAGGCGGACCCGGGCCAGGATCGTCCGGACCCGCTCGCCGGCGTCGGGGACGCCGCCGCGGATGTGCAGCGGCTCGGCCAGCGAGTCGCCGATGGTGAGGTCCGGGTCGAGGCTGCGCAGCGGGTCCTGGAAGACGTACTGGACGACACCCCGCCGCCGCAG
Organism: Actinoplanes lobatus; assembly: GCF_014205215.1. Classification (NCBI taxonomy): domain Bacteria; kingdom Bacillati; phylum Actinomycetota; class Actinomycetes; order Micromonosporales; family Micromonosporaceae; genus Actinoplanes; species Actinoplanes lobatus. Next base: position 4,423,202 of record NZ_JACHNC010000001.1, on the reverse strand, counting down.
CTCACGCCACTGCCGCGGGCTGAAGGCGGCGACATCCGACCCATCCAGCAGGATCCGGCCAGCGGACGGGCGGACCAGACCGAGGATCGTACGGGCGAGGGTCGACTTGCCGGAGCCGGTCTCGCCGATCACGCCGACGGTCTCCCCGGCGCCGATCGTGAACGAGACCGAGCGCAGGGCGTGCAGGCGGCCGGTACGACGGCGGTAGTGCACGTCGAGGCCGCTGATCTCAAGTAGCGACAAGGTACCGCTCCAACCCGTAGGACTCGTGTTCCTCGATGAGAAGGCGGGTGTAGTCGTGTTCCGGCCGGTAGAGGATCCTCTCGACCGGCCCCTGCTCGACCACCTCGCCGGAGCGCATGACCAGCACCTGCTCGCAGAGCCGGGCCACCACGGCCAGGTCGTGCGACACCACGACCAGGGCCAGGCCGGTGCTCTCCCGCAACTCGGCGAGCAGGTCGAGGATCTCGGCCTGCACGGTGACGTCGAGGGCGGTGGTGGCCTCGTCGGCGATCAGCACCCGGGGTTCGGCGGCGATGGCGGCGGCGATCAGGGAACGCTGCTGCATGCCGCCGGACAGTTCATGGGGGTACTGGTCGAAAACGGCCGCGGGTAGGCGTACCGAATCAAGCAGTTGAAGGGTTTTGATCTTTGCTTCCCGTCGGCGGAGACCGAGTTTGACCTTGGCCACCTCGGCGATCTGGGAGCCGATGGTGAGTGACGGGTTGAGGTAGGAGGCGGGGTCCTGGAAGACCGCGCTGATCGTCGAGCCGCGCAGGCCGGTCCACTGTCGCGGGGTCAGCGCGGCGACGTCGTGACCGTCGAGTTCGATGCTCCCGCCGGAGACCACGAAGTGCTCGGGCAGGATGCCGAGGGCGGCCCGGCAGGTCAGCGTCTTGCCGCTGCCGGATTCACCGACGATGCCGACGACCCCACCGGGTTCCAGGGTGAACGAGACTCCCTTGACGAGTTCCCGGCCGTCCGCGTTGTTGGTGATCCGGACCTGATCAAGCGCGAGCAGAGACATCGATCCTCCTCTTCAGCAGCAGCGCGCGCCCGGCCTCGCCGGAGACGTCGCGGATGGCGTCGGCGAGCAGGTTGCAGGCCCAGACCGTGGCCATGATCAGCGCGGTGGGGACGAGCGGCGCCCATGGCCGGAAGCTGAGGTAGCCGAGGTCGGCCGCCAGCACGCCACCCCAGGTCGGGGCGGGCGGCTGGACGCCGATGCCGAGGAAGGTCAGGCTGGACACCACGACGAAGCCGGTGCCGGCCGTGGTGGCCAGGGCGACCGCGATCGGCGGGAGCACCTTGCCCCAGACGTGCCGGCGGACCACCCAGCCGATCGAGGCGCCGGAGATGAGCGCCGCCTCGACGTACGGGGAGCGGGCGACCGCCAGGGTGGCGGCCCGGGACACCCGGTAGAACAGTGGCGAGATCATGATGCCGACGGTGAACATCGCCTGCGGAATGCCGTTGCCCAGCAGGGCGGTGACGGCGACCGCGAAGACCAAGAACGGCAGCGCGATCAGGGTGTCGGCGAGCCGCAGGGTGACCCATTCGAAGGTGGCGCCGAGGTAGACCGACAGGATGCCCGGGACCACACCGACGACCAGCGCGACCAGGGAAACCTGGAGCGAGCCGAGGACGCTGACCCGGGAGCCGTCGAGAAGCCGGCTGACCACGTCGCGGCCCAGGTAGTCGGTGCCGAGCCAGTGTGCGCCGGACGGCCCGGCGAGGATGTCCGGGCCACCCTCCAGGGGGTCGTGCGGGGCCAGGTACGGGCCGAGGACGGCGAGCAGCGCGATCGCCAGCAGGATGCCGGCGGCGATCCGGCCGGTGGGCAGGGCGAGGATCCGGCGGAGCATGTCAGACCCCCCGTGCCGAGGCCGGGGCGACCCGGACCAGGATGACGTTGACCAGCAGGTTGAAGACCACGACCAGAACCACCGAGACGACCAGGACGCCCTGTACGGCGGGGACGTCGCCGCGCTGGGCCGAGTCGGCGGCGAACTGCCCGAACCCCGGCATCCCGAAGATCGACTCGGTGACGACCGCGCCGCCGAGCAGGTTCGGGAACTTCATGCCGAGCACCACCAGCGCCGGGCCCATGCCGTTGCGCAGCACGTGGCGGAAGAAGATCCGCCGTGGGCCGATCCCGCGGACCACGGCGCCGGTCACATAGTTCTCCCGGTACGCGGCGACCAGCCCGGCCCGCAGCTGCCGGGCCACGTCGGAGACGGTGTCGAAGCTGAGCGCGATGGCCGGCAGCACCAGGTGCGCGAGCCATACCCCGGTGCCCCGCTCCGCCGGCACGTAACCGGCGGAGGGGAACCAGCCGAGCGACACCGCGAACACCACCACCAGGGCGATGCCGACCACGAAGGACGGCATCACCGAGATGAAGGTCATGAAGCCGGTGATGGCCCGGTCCACCCAGGTGGTCCGGCGCACCGCGGCGAGCACACCGAACCCGAACCCGAAGACCACCCCGATGACCAGGGCCAGGCCGGCCACCGAGAGGCTGACGATCGCGCCCTGGAGCAGGAGGGTCGCGATGTCGGCGCCGTTGAACCAGCTGACGCCGAGATCGCCTTTCAGCAGTTCGCCGAACCAGTCGAGGTACTGGACGAGAAACGGCCGGTCGAGACCCCACTCGTGCTCGATGGCGGCAACCATCTCGGGGGTCGCGGACTCGCCCAGTTGCAGGTGAGCCGGGGTGAGCCCGCTCAGGGCCCGCAACGCGAACGTCACGAACGTGGCGACCAGGAAGACCGGCACGAAGATGGCGACTGTCCTGAGCAGGCCCTTGATCACGGCGCTACCGTCAGTCCGGCCCAGTGCAGCTGCCCGGGGATCGGCGCGAAGTCCGACACCCTGGTGCTCTTCACGAACAGGTTCGGCAGCGAGTACGTGAAGACCAGCGCTCTACTCTCCAGCCCGGCCCGGGTCGCGGCCTGGAGGTTCTTCTGGTAGTCCGCCGAGTCGAGCGGTGTCTCCCTGGCGACCTTGACGGCGGCCTCGAAACCCTCCGGCTCGTACGGGGTGCTCAGGTTCAGTGGGCCGTTCGGACCGAAGTGGGCGGTCAGTGTCTGCACCGGCGACTCCCGGCCGGTGGTGCCGTAGATCGACAGGGCCAGGTCCTTGGCGAAGAACGGGGTGGCCCAGTTCGGGTCGACCTTGATGTTGACGGTGATGCCGATCGCGGCGAGTTGCGACTGGATGATCTCGGCGGCCGTCTGCTGGTTCGGGATGACCAGGTCGACCTTGATGTCACCGGGCTGGTATCCGGCCTCGGCGATCAGCGCCTTGGCCTTCGCCACGTCGTAGGGCCAGCGGTTCGCCGACCCGGAGTCGTAGGCCAGGTAGGTGTCCGGGAACGGCTGGTCGGTCGGCGTGGCGATGCCGAAGCTCACCTTGTCGACGAATTCCTGGCGGTTGGTGGCGTACCGGATCGCGTCGACGACCTTGGGGTTGTCGAACGGCTTCTTGTTGACGTTGATGCTGAGGTTGGCGGCGTTGTAACCGGGCTGGACCACCACGTCCAGCTTCGCCGCCTCGGCCGCCTTGACCTGGTTGGGGGCGAGGCCGGCCAGGTCGTACACGCCGGTCTGCACGCCGGAGACGATCGTCGCGGTGTCCGGCGCGGAGAGCAGCTCCACCTTCTCGATCTTGATGTTGGCGGCGTCCCAGTAGTCCGGGTTCTTCTTCAGGTAGACGTGCGAGCCGGGCACGTTCTCGGTGACCACGAACGGGCCGGCGCCGACCGGGTTCTTGTCCAGCGCGGCCGGGTCGGCGGCCGCCTTGGGGCTGGGGATCTGCGCCACGCGCTCGCCGAGCAGCAGCGGGATCTGGTAGTCGGTCTGGGTCAGGTCGACCACCACGTCGAGATCCTTGGCGGTGACCGTCTCGATCGAGGTGAGGTCACCGAAGAGGGCCGAGTCCTTCTGCGTCTTGGCCCGCTCCAGGTAGGACTTGATCGCCTCCGCGTTCACCGGCTCGCCGTCGCTGAACTTCAGGCCCTTGCGCAGGTGGAAGGTGATCTGGTCGCCCTTGTCGTTGTAGTCCCAGCTCTCGGCGAGGCTCGGGACGGCCTCGCCCTTCTCGTTGATCTCGGTGAGCGAGGCGTAGGCGAGCGACAGGATGCGGAACTGCGCGCCGCTACCGGAGACCACCGGGTCCCAGTGGGCGGGCAGGGTGACGGCCCAGCGCAGGGTGGGCGTCTCCTCAGCCGATCCCGCGGCGCCTCCGGCGCAACCGCTCAGCGTGGTCAGTGCGATGAAAAAGGCCGCCAATTTCGTACGTCTCATCAGAACGCCTTCGCGAGAGTGTGGATGTTCCGGGGAATCGGCAGCCCGAGGTTGCCGCGCAGCGTGGTGGCGTCGTAGCCGGTACGGACGACGCCGCGCTCACGCAGGATCGGCAGCACCTCGTCGGTGAAGCGGGCGAACTCGCTGGGCACGGTGACGGTGATGTTGACCCCGTCGAAGGCGCCGGCCTCGAACCACTTCTGGATCTCGTTCGCCACGGTCAGCGGGGAGCCGGTGAACGCCGAGCGGCGCGACTCGATGGTGTGCTGGACGACCTGCCGCAGGGTGAGGCCGTTGTCCCGGGCCAGCTTCTTGATCTTCTCGGCCTGGGTGCGGAAGCTGCGGTCACCGAGGTCGCCCAGCTCCGGGAAGGGTGCGTCCAGGTCGTACCGGGTGAAGTCGTGCCAGCCGAACGGGCGGCCCAGCTCCTTGAGCGCGCGGTCGAAGTCCTTGCCGCCGATGATGGCGGCCTCCTTGGCGCGGGCCTCCTCGTCGGTGTCCGCGAGGATCGGGCTGATCCCGGGGACGATCAGGATGTTCTCCGGGTCACGGCCCTTGGCCACGGCGCGGGCCCGGATGTCACGGGCGAACGCCTGCCCCTCCTCGATCGTCTGCGCATGCGTGAAGATCGCCTCGGCGATGCTCGCGCCCAGGTCGCGGCCCTCCTCGGAGTCGCCGGCCTGGAAGATGACCGGCTGGCCCTGCGGGGAGCGCTGGAGGTTGAGCGGGCCGGCCACGTTGAAGTGCTCGCCGACATGGTCGAGGACGTGCTGCCTGCTCCGGTCGAAGAAGACGCCGCGCTCCTTGTCGCGGGGGAAGGCGTCGTCCTCGTACGAGTCCCACAGTCCCTGGACCACGCGGACGTGCTCGAGCGCCCGGCCGTACCGGGTGGCGTAGTCGTAGTGCTCCTTGCGGCCGTAGTTGCCGGCCGTGCCGCCGTCGCCGGTGGCCACCACGTTCCAGCCGGCCCGGCCGCCGCTGATCACGTCCAGCGACGCCAGCCGCCGGGCCACGTTGAACGGGTCGTTGTACGAGGTGGTCAGGGTGCCGACCAGGCCGATGTGCGAGGTGTGCACGGCCACCGCGGAGAGCAGGGTGAGCGGCTCGAGCCGGTTCAGATAGTGGTTGGGTGAGTCCGGGGTGATGAACTGGCTGTCCACGATGAACACGTGGTCGAAGCCGGCCGCCTCGGCCTGCTGGGCGCGGGCGATGTACCAGCGGATGTCGACGCTGGCGTCTCCCGGGATCTCCGGGTGGAGCCAGGTGTGATGCTGGCCGGGTCCGCCCACACCGAGCAACACGGCACCTAATTTAAGTGTCTTTTTCGGCATTTATAGACCTTTTCATTTATCGATGGCTTTTCGGGGGGTTGGCGCCTCGGGCGGCGGCACCGGCTCCAGTATCAGCAGGCCCACGTTCCGGCGTCCAAGGAGAGATCGTGATGACAAGCCATCACAACCCCTAATCAATTCCTAGTAGACTGATAGGTATGAGTCGGATTCTCGACATCGCACCGCTGCGTAGCCTCGTCGCCGTCGCGGACTGCGGTGGATTTCAGCGGGCCGCCACCTCACTGCACCTGAGCCAGGGAGCGGTCAGTCAGCACGTCCGCCGGCTGGAGACCACACTCGGCCGCGCCCTGGTCGAGCGGGACGGCCGCGGCTCCCGGTTCACCACCGACGGCGAGGCGCTGCTGACCCACGCCCGGCGGATCCTGGCACTGCACGACGAGGCCCTGCACACCTTCGGCGTCGAAGGTGAACGGTCCCTGGTGATCGGCTCCACCGAACACGCGGCGGCCCAACTGCTGCCCGACCTGACCAGCGCGCTGGCCGCCACGTTCCCGGACCGGCGGATCCGCTTCCGGATCGACCGCGGCGCCCAGCTCCGGTCCGCCCTCCAGGACGGGCGGATCGACCTGGCCCTCCTGCTCGGTCCGGCCGACGAGAGCGACGCCCGAACCGTCGGCGAACTACGCCTGACCTGGTACTCGTCCCCGGAATGGACATCGCCGCCGCCGGGCGAGCCGATCCCGCTGGTCGTCTTCGACGCGCCCTGCGCGCTGCGCAGCCGGGCCCTGGAGACGCTGGCCGCCGGCGCCCTGCCCACCGAGGTCGGCTGCGAGGCGGCGCACCTGGCCGGAGTGCAGGCCGCGGTCCGGGCCGGCCTGGGGGTCGGCCTGATGGCCACCCTCGGCCAGCAGCCGGAGGGCCTGGCGGCCCGCGACGACCTGCCGCCGCCGGAGCCCTTGGAACTGTCGGTCTGGCCACGCCGCGGCCTGCCACCCGAACTGGTCGAGGGCGCCGCCACCGCGCTGACCAAGATCCTCACGGTCGCCGGCTGACCGGCCGGCGACCGGGTCAGTCGGCATGACGCAGCTCGGCGTACCGCCCGGCGTGATAGACCAGCGGCGTCTCCGACTCCCCCAGCCCGTGCTCACCGTCGAGCGGGCTGGCCAGCACGATCGTGTGGTCGCCGGCCCGGACCCGGTCGACGACCCGGCAGACCAACCGGGCCAGCACCCCGTCGAGCAGGGGCACCCCGTCCGGGCCCGGCCGCCAGGCGCCGTGCTCGGCGAGACGGTCGATCCCCCGGGCGGAGAACGTCCGGGCCACGTGCTCCTGCTCCTGGCCGAGCACGTGCACGGCGACGGTGTCCGCCGCCTCGACGGCCGGCCACGCCGAAGCCGTCCGGGCCAGGCAGAACGAGACCAGCGGCGGGTCCAGCGAGACCGAGGTGAACGAGGTGGCGGTGAAGCCGGTGGCCGGCTCGCCGGGGGCGGTGATCACCACGACCGCCGCGGCGTGGCGGCGGAGCAGCTGCCGGAAGAGGTCGGCGTCCACGGCGCCGGTCGGTGCGGTCGTCTGCAGGGTCATGACGGGCCTCCATCTTGCTGGTGCACGAAGATCGAATCAGCCGGCCCACTCAGCGTGTGATGCCCGAGGTCACGCACTGCCCGGCCGGCACCACCGACGTTGCGCCCCGACCGGCGGTCGCGTCAACACGGTTCCCATATCCTAGTAAACCGATAGGTTCACGTTGACATTCGGCGGGTGGACGGCTCAGGATGCGGGCATGAGCGACGAGGACCCGTTCCACCGCAGGCTGCACCACATCGCCTCCCACGCACTGCACCCGGACACCGCACAGACCAGCGGGATGCGCCGCGTCGAGGCGATCAGCGGCACCACCGTGGGCAGCCGCAACCTCTGGATGGGACAGACCCACGTGGCCGCGAGCACCGCCTCCGGCAACCACCACCACGGCGCGTCGGAGACCGCGATCTACGTGGTCAGCGGCAACCCCTCATTCGTCTTCCTGGACGACGAACACGGCGAGATCCGGGTCGACACCAAGCCCGGCGACTACATCTACGTACCGCCGTGGGTGCCGCACCGCGAGGAGAACCCGGACCCGGAGAACGAGGCCGTCGTGGTGATCTCCCGAACCACACAGGAGGCGATCGTCGTCAACGTCCCCGACCTGAGGTGGGTCGGCCCCATCGCCGTCGGCACAAAGGACCCCACCGACCCGTAACCCGCCAGCTCACCCCCCTCTGCCACCACCCCACCGCCATCCACCCCACCGGCCCACTCCCACCCAGCGCCCCACCCCACCGAACCCAAACCACCGGCCCGATCCCCACCGGCACTCACCCCTCTGAGGCCGATCGCACCGGCGCCCTCCCCGCCGGCACTCACCCACCGAGCCACTCCCCGCCGGCACTCACCCCCATCGAGCGGTAACAGATGTGAACATGTGGGGATGACGATCCGCGTGGCGATGTGGTCGGGCCCCCGCAACATCTCGACGGCGATGATGCGCAGTTTCGGCTCCCGCGCCGACACCGTGGTCGCCGACGAGCCGCTCTACGCCCACTACCTGGCGGAGACCGGCCTCGATCACCCCGGCCGGGAGGAGATCCTGGCCGCGCAGCCGACCCGCTGGCAGGACGTGGCCCGCTGGCTGACCGGGCCGCTACCCGGCGAGCCGGCCGTCTTCTACCAGAAACACATGACACATCACCTGCTGCCGGGGATCGGCCGGGACTGGCTGGCCGGGCTCCGGCACGCCTTCCTGATCCGCGAACCGGAGCGGGTGGTCGCCTCCTACGCGAAGGTGCGCGGCACCCCCACCCTCGAGGACCTCGGCTATCCGCAGCAGCGGGAGATCTTCCGCGCCTTCGGCGGCCCGGTGGTCGACGCGGCCGACGTGCTCCGCGATCCCGAGGGCACGCTGCGGATTCTCTGCGCAGGCCTCGGCTTCGCCTTCGACCCGGCGATGCTGACCTGGGCACCGGGCCCACGTCCCACCGACGGCGTGTGGGCGCCACATTGGTACGCCTCCGTGAACGCCTCCACCAGCTTCACCCCCTACGACCCGTCCCCCGCCGACGTCCCACCCCACTTGCGCCCACTGGTCGACGCAGCCCGCCCGTACTACGAGGAACTGGCCACCACCCGCCCCCACTGACTCACCGCCCCACTGACTCACCGCCCCACCGCCTCACCGCCTCACCGCCTCACCGCCTCACCGCCCACCGCCTCACCGCCCACCGCCTCACCGCCTCACCGCCTCACCGCCTCAGCTAGCCTCGCGCTCACCCCGCCCTCCCGCGATCTTGGACGTTTCACCACCGGAATCGGTAGCCAACTCCCCAAGATCCAAATTTGTCGCGCAACCGCCGCGGAAGCCTCCGCGAACTTGGACGCTTCACCGCCGATTCCGGTGGCGAAACGTCCAAGATCGCGTTGAGAGAGCGGGCCGACGCCAGCCGAAGGGTGCCAGTCGAAGACCACGCCAACCGGAGACGACGCAAGCCGGAGACCACGCCAACCGGAGACGACGCAAGCCGGAGACCGCGCCAACCGGAGACCGCACGAGCCGGAGACCACGCTGGCCGAAGACAGCACCGGCGAAGAGGGTGGGCCGACCGGAGACAGGGACGGCCGAAGAGGCTGGGCCGACCGGAGACAGGGACGACCGAAGAGGCTGGGCCGACCGGAGACAGGGACGACCGAAGAGGCTGGGCCGACCGGAGACAGGGACGACCGAAGAGGCTGGGCCGACCGGAGACAGGGACGACCGAAGAGGCTGGGCCGACCGGAGACAGGGACGACCGAAGAGGCTGGGCCGACCGGAGACAGGGACGGCCGAAGAGGCTGGGCCGACCGGAGACGAGGGCGACCGGCCGGAGACGAGGGCGACCGGCCGGAGACGGGGACGGCTGGGGGTGGGTTAGGTGAGGGCTCGGACCAGGCGGGTGCCGTTGGCGGCGGCGTGGTGCTGGTAGAGCTTGGCGATGCGGGTGGTGAGCGGGCCGACCGCGCCGGAGCCGATGATGCGGCCGTCGATGGTCGTCACGGCCGCGATCTCGCCCATGGTGCCGGTGCAGAAGACCTCGCTCGCGGCGTACATCTCGGTCAGGGAGATGTCGCGGACGGTGGCCGGGATGCCGTGCTGCCCGGCCAGGTCGAGGACGGTCTGGCGGGTGATGCCCTCGGGGCAGGCGGCCGTGGTCGGGGTGATCAGGGCGCTGCCGGTCACCGCGAACAGGTGGGTGGCGTTGGTTTCGGCGACGAAACCGCGCTGGTCGAGCATGAGGGCGTCATCGGCGCCGGCCGCGTTCGCTTCGATCTTGGCGAGGATCGAGTTCAGCAGGTTGTTGTGGTGGATCTTCGGGTCGAGGACGTCCGGCGACGGGCGGCGGATGCTGGAGGTGGCCAGGGTCAGGCCGCCGGTGTCGTAGACCGGGGGCTTGTGCTCGGCCAGCACGATCAGCGTCGGCCCGGCGGTGTTGAGCCGCGGGTCCATGCCGCTGGTCACCTTCACCCCGCGGGTCAGGGTGAGCCTGATGTGTACGCCGTCCGACATCTCGTTGGCCCGCAGCGTACGGGTGATCGCGTCGATGATCGTGTCGTCGGACGGGATGTCGGTGAAGTTCAGCGCGCACGCCGAGCGGCGCAGCCGGGACAGGTGCGCGGCGAGGCCGAAGATCGCTCCCCGGTAGAGGCGCAGGCCTTCCCAGACCGCGTCGCCACCCTGGACCACCGAGTCGAAGGGGGACAGTCCGGGCTGGTCACGGTGCATCAATTCGCCGTTGATCCAGTAGACGATGTCCGTGTTGCGCTCGTCGTACCGCTGCAGCATCGGATCAGCATACGGACGCCGCCGCGGCCGGCTGTCCACGGCGGGGGACCGTGGACAGCCGGCCGGTCGTCTCCGGCCCGACGGCGGGGGGCCTGTCGTCGGCCGGGACGATCCGGGGGACCGTCATCCGGTAGTACGGAGCGGAGATCGGGAACGCTCACCCCGTACCGAAGAAGAATCAGGCCCGGCCACCGGAGACCGCAACCTGGCGACGAGCCAGGTCCTGCAGGATCTCGGCCGTCGCCGACGTGCCGAAACGCGTCACGCCGACGCCGGCCATCGCGATCATCGCGTCCAGGGTCCGCACCCCGCCGGATGCCTTGACCTGCACCTTCGCCGAGACGGCCGAGCGCATCAGCGCGAGGTCGTCGATGGTGGCGCCCTGGGGTGCGAAGCCGGTGGAGGTCTTCACGAAGGCCGCGCCGGCCCGCTCGGCGGCCCAGCAGGCGGCCAGTTTCTCCTCGTCGGTGAGGTACGCCGTCTCGAGGATGACCTTGACGTGGGCGGCGCCCGCGGCCTTCACCACGAGGCCGATCTCGTGCTCGACGGCGGCGATGTCGCCGGAGCGCAGCCACCCGATGTTGAGGACCATGTCGATTTCGGACGCGCCCTGGTGCACGGCCAACTCGGTCTCGGAGATCTTGATCCCGGTGGGGGTGTCGCCGTGCGGGAAGCCGACCACCGTGCCGACCGCGACGTTCGTGCCGCGCAGCAGGTCGACGGCGACGGTCACGTCACACGGGCGGACGCACACCGAGGCGACGTCGTACTTCTTGGCGATCGCACAGCCATCACGAAGGTCCTCGAGGGTGAACTCGGGGCGGAGGATGGAGTGGTCGATCATTTTGGCGATCTGCGGCACGGTGAAATTCATGGCACCGAACAGTAGCTGTCTAGACAGGTAGCTGTCTAGACAGGTTTGGCGCATCGGTAAGGTGATCGGCATGTCCGGGGATCCCGATTTCGCGCCACGCTACTTCCGCATCGAGCAGTCGCTGCGCGCGCTCATCGCCAAGTCCCGGCCGCACGACCCGCTGCCCTCCGAACCCGAACTCGCCCGCGAACACGGCGTCAGCCGGATGACCGCCCGCGCCGCGGTCACCCAGCTGGTCAACGACGGCCTCGTCTACCGAGCCCCGGGCCGCGGCACGTTCGTCGCGGTGCCCAGCGGGCCGCGCCGCGCCGACCACCTCATCCGGCTCAGCGAGGAAATCCGCAAACAGGGCAAACGCCCCTGGGCCAAGGTGGTGGTCGCCGAACTGCGGCAGCCCACCGCGCTCGAGGCGACGCGCCTGCGGCTGCGCCGCGGGGACGTGTACGCGATCCACCGTGTGCGATTCGCCGACGACGAGCCGATCGCGTACGAGCGGGCCATCTACCCGGGCAGCATCCCAGGACTGCTGGACGCCGACCTGTCGCTGTCGGTGCACGAAGCGCTGGTCAAACTCGGACACACCCCGGTTCGGGGTACGGCGACGATCGGCGCGCAGTCGGCCACCGAGGAGGACGCTCGGGAGCTGGGTGTGCCGGTCGGATCGGCCCTGCTGGTCGAGGAACGGCTGATCCTCGACCAGAATGAACGGCCGTTGGAGCTGAGCGAGTCACGGTACGCGGGGGAGCGCTACCGCCTCGACGTCGCCTTCGGCGTCGAGCCGTTGATCCGGTAGGACCATCGCATTTTCGTTCCCAGCCCTCGCTCTCCGTTTCACAGGCGCTGATCCGGCGGCGCCGTCGCTCTCCGTTTCGCCAGGCGCTGATCCGGTAACGGCTTGCTTTTCGTCTCACAGGCGTTGATCCAGTAGGTGCAGTGGGGCCGCCCGGATCCCGGCCTCGTCCAGCGCGCTGCGGTAGGCGGCCGCCAGCTCGGCCGTGACCGGACCGGTGACCAGCGGCAACTCCGGGCGTACCGCGTGCAGCAACGACTCCAGCCGGCAGGACGCGATCGCATCCGGAAGCTGGACGGCGACCGCGGGCAGGCCCTCCGCCACCGTCTGGCGGATCTCCCCGCAGTCGAGCAACCCACCGCCGGCGATCAGCACGTCGCCGCGCTCCCGCATCCGGGCCAGCGCCCGGCCGGTGTCGAAGCAGTGCGGGAACGAGTCGTCGACCAGGATCGTGCCGGGCCGCAGCCGGTCGACGTCCAGGGTGCCCGGGCCACCGCTGGTGGCGGCCACGATGACGTCCGCCGGGTAGACACCCTCCGCGCTCAGCACGATCGACGTGGGCACGTCCAGGGTGGCGGCCAGCTCCGCGAGACGGGTCGCGGCGGACGGCAGATCGCACAGGATCAGCCTCGCCGGACGGTGATCATCTTCGGTCAGCAGCAGTCGTAGTGACGAGGTTCCTATGGAACCGACTCCGAGGATCGCGACGGTGCATTCGCTCAACTTCCGGCCGCTCGTACTCCGGCCCTGCGCGGCCACCGCGGCCACCGTCGTGCGCACGACCGAAGCGGCGGTCACCGCATGGCCGGTGGTCAGGCTGACTCCCGAGCAGAGGTACGGCGTGAGCGCCCCGCCGTACCCGGTATGCGCCGGGATCATGCCCGCCAGCGAGACGGTGCGCGCTCCGTGGGCGGCCGCCAGGTCCGCGGCGGTGGCGGCGTCCTCAGCCAGCCCCGGGTGGGTGAGCTCGTCGGCGAACCGGGGCAGCGCAAGGAACCCGGATCTGCCCAGCGAGGTGTCGGCGATCTCCAGCAGCCGAGGGCGGCGGCCCGGAAAGAGGGTCTCCCGGATCGTCTCCCGATCCAGCGTCGGCAGGATCCGCCGGATCTCCTCCGGAAGTCCCGTGGCCATTGCGGCAAGGTGCCCCGGCGCGGGCAGATAGCCGACAAGTGCGGCATCCAGCCCCACCCACCCAGCAATCTTGGACGCTTCCCCACCGCTCCCGGCGGCCACACGTCCAAGATCCACAGAGACGGGTTCCGGCCGCGCCCCCTCACCCACCCCTTCCGCGATCTTGGACGAATCCCCACCGCCCCCGGTGGCCACACGTCCAAGATCCACAGAGACGGGTTCCGATCGCGCCCCCTCACCCACCCCTTCCGCGATCTTGGACGAATCCCCACCGCTCCCGGTGGCAAGTCGCCCAAGATCCGCGGAAGCCGGTGCCGGCCACGGCCCCCTGCCCGCCCCCGCCTCAAGCCTGGACGCATTCCCACCGCTCCCGGTGGCCACACGTCCAAGATCCACAGAGGCGGATTCCGGCCGCGGCCCCTCGCCCACCCCGCCCTCGATCTTGGACGTGTCCCCACCACCATCGGCGGCAAGCCGCCCAAGATCTGCGGAAGCCAGGCCCGGCCGCGGCCCCTCACCCGCCCTTTCCTCGATCTTGGGCGTAGTTCCACCGCCATCGGTGGCTGAGCGTCCAAGATCGGCGGAGGGGCGGGCCGTTAGGGCGGCGGTCAGCTCGGCCGTCAGGTGCGCCGCGTCGTCGTCGGGGAGGCGGGAGCGGAGGGTCAGGCGCAGCGCGCCGTTCCGTGTCGGGCGTACCGCCAGCAGGACGTCCGTGCCCGGCGGGAGGGCGAGTTCGGCATCCGTATCGTCGTCCCAGGACACTCGCAGGGTGCGGCCCGACAAATCGCCGAGCGCTCCGAAATCCAGGTGGGTGAAGAAGTATCGCCAGCCGTACGGCGCAGTGAACATCCGCGTCCGGGCGTCGTCGACGGCGGCGGCCACCTCGGCAAGCCCGGCATCCGCGCCGGAACGGACTGCGACGGCCGTCGCGCACGGCCCGAAGATCCGGCCCAGATCCGGTACGGCGTGATCGCGACCGGTCACCGCCACACCGATCACCAGGTCGGAGTCCAGCACCGGGTCGGCGTCCATTACCGGGTTGGGGTTCGCCACCGAATCGGAGGCAGTCACCGAGTGGGGGTCCGCCACCGACTCGGTGACTGCCACCGACTCAGCGGCAGTCACCGATTCAGGAGCAGCCACCAAATGGGGGTCCGCCACCGACTCGGTGACTGCCACCGACTTGGGGGCAGCCACCGACTTGGGGGCAGCCACCGACTTGGGGGCAGCCACCGACTTGGGGGCAGCCACCGACTTGGGGGCAGCCACTGGGTCGAGCCGGTTGAGCAGCGGGTCCAGCTGGCCGGTGGTCAGGGCGAGCGCCCGGTGATATGCCGTGAGCACCGGCACGAACGGCGTGACCCCGGCCGCGGCGGCACGTTCTCGCAAAATCGCCACCTCGGCCGCGCCGATCGTGAAACCGGTCGTAACGATCGCTCCCCCGGTGCTGATTCGCCCGCCGTCACCGGGCACGGTCTCCAACCGCACACCACGCAGATGTCCGACGTAGTCGCGGAAGGTCGCGCGCAGCGGCGTCAGCGCATCCCCGTCGTAGAGGGCCAGTAGTTCCCGCATCAGGAGCGCGGTGCTGTACCCGTCGCCGACCAGGTGGTGTGCGTGCACCAGCAGGACGTGCTCTTCCAGCCCGTACCGGAGCAGCCGCAACCGCACGAGCGGCCATTCCGCCGGATCGAACCGGTGCTCCCGCTCGGCCGCCAGTTCCTCGCCGAGCGCCCGCGGCTCCGCCTGGTAGCCGACGGTCAGACAGGCGAACGGAAGTTCCCGCTGCACCGGCGGCCTGGCGTCGCGGGGGAACACGGTCCGCAGCATCGGATGCCGCGCCACCAGCACGTCCACGGCACGCTGGAATCGGTCGAGGTCGAGCGGCCCGTGCACGCGCGGCGCGGCCAGCCAGGTCGACGCCGCCCCGACCGCGTCCGCGAGCATGAACCCACGCTGAGTGAGGCTGACCGGAAAGTCCCCGCCCGGTCCATTCTCGCCAGCCCCGGCTCCCGAAACGGAAGCAGCTCCCGACACGACAGCCCCGCCACCCGAAACAGAGGCGGCTCCAGCCACAACAGCCCCGGCGCCCGGAACGAAAACGGCCCCGGAAGCGGCGACTCCGGAGGCAGCGGGTCCGCAGGCAACAGATTCGGGGGTTCCGGAGGCAGCAGCATCGGAGGCCACCGCAGGTTCGGAAGCAGCAGGTCCGGAGGCAGCGGCATTGAGCACGGCGGGTACGGAGGCAGCGGGTCCGGGGGCAGCGGCATTGAGCACGGCGGGTACGGAGGCAGCGGGTCCGGGGGCAGCGGCATTGAGCACGGCGGGTACGGAGGCAGCGGGTCCGTGGGCAGCGGCATCGGAGGCAGCGGCTTTGAGCGCGGCGGGTTCGGGGGCGATCTCGTCCAAGGCGGAAGCGAGCGCGGCGACCGTACGACATCGATAGACGACCGTGGGTCGCGGCAGTGAGGCCCGGTGTTCCGCCAGGCTCGCGAAAAGCTCGAGCACCCCGATCGAGTCGCCGCCGAGGGCGAAGAAGTCGTCGTCGCGGCCGACCGGCGCGACGCCGAGCTGCTTCTCCCACAGGGACGCGAGCAGGCGTTCGGTGTCGGTGACCGGCGGCGGGCTCGCCGTCCGGGCCAGCGACGCCCGGTCGATCTTGCCGGTGGCGGTGAGCGGCAGGTCGGCCATCACCTCGATCCGGGACGGTACGAGGTACGCCGGAAGCAGCCCACTCAAATGGGAACGCAACTCGTCACCGGAGACCGTCGACCGTACCCAGGCAAGCAGGCGGCCGTCCTCGACCCGTACCGCAGCCCGGTCCACTGCCGGATGCGCCCGCAGCACCGCCTCCACCTCGCCGGGCTCGACCCGGTACCCGTGCAGTTTCACCTGGTCGTCGGCCCGCCCGCGGAACCACAGCAGCCCGTCGGCGTCGCGGACCGCCCGGTCGCCGCTGCGGTACCAGCGCCGCCCGTCCCGCTCCACGAACGCCGCGGCCGTCTGCTCCGGGTCGTCGAGATAGCCGGCGGCCAGGCCGGTCCCGCCGATGTACAGCTCCCCGACCACACCGTCCCGGCAAGGCCGCCCGTCCTCGCCGATCACCTCGACGACCGCCCCGCCGACCGGCCGCCCGATCGGCAGATGGGTGGCGTCGTCGGCGGGCCGCGAGGTGATCGGATGCCAGGTGGCGTTGATCGTCGTCTCGGTGGGTCCGTACAGGTTGGTGATCCGCTGCTCCGGCCCGAACCGGTCGAACCATCGCCGCACGTGCGCCGGCGACAGCTCCTCACCGCCCACGTGCACCCAGCGCAGCCGCAGCTCGGCGGTGCTCTTCTCGGCGGCGGTCAGCAGCCGTTCCCACAGTGTCGGCACCGAGCTCCAGACCGTCACCCGGTCCCGGGCGAGCCGGTCCACGAGCAGTTCGGGATCGCGTACCGTGTCCCGATCCCAGGCTACGACGGTCGCCCCGGTCAGCAGCGGCGCGAGCAGCTGCCGCACCGACGCGTCGAAGCAGATCGACGCGGTCTGCGCGAGCCGGTCACCCGCCCGGTAGCCGAAGGTCGCGATCGACCAGTCCAGGTAGTTGATCATTGAGCGGTGGGTGACGGCCACGCCCTTCGGGCGGCCGGTGGACCCCGAGGTGAAGATGACGTACGCGGTGTCGCCCGGCTCGACGTCCCGCCCCGGCGCCGATCCGCTCTCGCCGACGTCCACCAGCGTGAACGCGTACCTGTCGAGGATCGTCCGGTGCTCCGCGCCGCAGACCACGACGTCCGCCCCGGCCCGGGTGAGCTGGCCGGCCAGCCGGGCGGACGGATGCGAGCCGTCCAACGGCACCCAGCCCGCGCCGGCCTTGAGGATGCCGACCAGCCCGATCACGGTGTCCGCGCCGGGCCCGGTGAGCAGGCCGATCCGTCGCGCCCCGGTCTCCGCGAGCCGCCCGGCCAGCCGGTCCGACGCGAGATCCAGCTCCCGATAGCTGAGCGGCGCGCCGTCACTCAACACGGCGATTCCCTCAGGGGTACGCGCGCACTGCGCCCGAATCCGCCCCACAATCGACCCCGAACCCGCAGCTTCATCAGCGCCACCGGCGCCTACTGCACCGCCCGCGCCGACTGCACCGATCGCATTGAGCGCACCGCCCATGTTGAGCGCACCGGCCGTATTGAGCGCACCGCCCGTGTTGACTGCACCACCCATGTTGAGCGCACCGGCCGTGTTGAACGCACCGGCCGTATTGAGCGCACCGCCCGTGTTGACTGCACCGCCCGTGTTGACTGCACCGGCCGTGTTGACTGCACCGGCCGTGTTGAACGCACCGCCGACGTTGACTGCACCGCCCGTGCCGACTGCACCGGCCATGTTGACTGCACCGGCCATGTTGACTGCACCGGCCATGTTGACTGCGCCGCCCATGTTGACTGCGCCGGCCATGTTGACTGCGCCGGCCGTGTTGACTGCGCCGGCCATGTTGACTGCGCCGGCCATGTTGACTGCGCCGGCCATGTTGACTGCGCCGGCCATGTTGACTGCGCCGGCCATGTTGACTGCGCCGGCCATGTTGACTGCGCCGGCCATGTTGACTGCGCCGGCCATGTTGACTGCATCAACCGCATTGACTGCACCGGCCGTGTTGAACGTACCGCCGACGTTGAGTGCACCGCCCGTGTTGACTGTGGTGACCGCGAGCCGCTCTCGGTCCTCAACCGTCGTCGTTGCGTTCGCGATGGCTGTCATCTCCGCCAAGTGCTCTGTGGCGAGGCGTTCCACAGTCGAGGCCTCGAACAGCGACTCGGGGTAGTTCCAGGAGAAGTGCAGCGCGCCCCGCGATTCGAAGCAGACCAGGCTGAGCCGTGTGGCCGCCGACGCGCTGCCGGCCGTCACGGCGACCACGTTCGCTCCGGTGACGCCCATGTTCGGGAACCGCGCGAAACTGAAACCGGCCGGGCTCGCCGTCCGCGGCGCGGCACCGTCGGCCGCCAGCATCCTGGCCAGATCCACGGTTGACACCGATCCGTGCCGCTCGGCGTCGAGCCAGACGTCCCGCAGCCGCGCCGCCAGCCCGGCTGCCGGCTCCCCGGCGCGGACCTCGGCGAACACCGGCAGGCTGTCCGCGAACGGCCCCACCATCCGCTCCACACCCGCCAGCCGCGCGGCCCGCCCGGCCCGCGCCACCGATACCGAAACCGCCGACTGCCCACTCCACCGCGCCAGACACCGGACATATCCGGCCAGGAGAAGATGAAAAACGGACACTCCGGCTTCCCGGGCCTGTGCGGTCAGGCGCCGGCCGAGTGCCTCTTCCAAAACCTTCTGGCGTACGGCGTAAGCGCCCCGTGGCTCCCCATCCGCATCCCCGTCGAACGGCAGGGCCAGGCGCGGATACCCGGCGAGCGTGTCCCGCCAATAGGCGAGGTCCTCCGCACTCGGCCCGTCCCGTCGTACCTCATGATCGGCGAAGGTGGCCGTCGGCGCCGGCGCGACCGCTGCCCCTCCGTAGAGTTCCCACAGCTCATCCCCGAGAACGGCGATGCTGTACCCGTCCGCGGCCGCATGGTGCACCACCAGGATCACATGCGCCCGCTCCGTGCTCTCCACCGCGAGCACCGCCCGGACCGGCGCCTCCCGCCCCAGATCGAACGGCCGATTCCGCAGCTCGGCGTCAACGCTCTCCAGCGCCGCCCGAAGTCCCGCCGCCGTGTCCCCGCCACCTGCCGTCACCCGGGTCCTGGACAGGTCGATGACCGTGAACCATTTCGGTCGCCCGGAGCCGGGTGCTGTGAAGTGCTGGCCGTGCGGCCCGAACCGCACCCGCAGCATCGGATGCCGCCGCTCCAGTTCGGCGAAGGCCAGGCCCAGCCGCTCCACGTCGACCGGTCCGTGCAGGGTTTGCCGCACATATGCGTAGGCGGGTACCTCCGGATACAGCCGCCCGGTGGTGACGAAGGCTCGCTGCACCGGGCTGAACGGGAATTCCACCGGCCCCGCGAGTCGTGCGGTCAGCTCGTCGATGGTCCGGTTCTCGAAGAACAGCGTGGTGGACAGGGTCCGGCCCAGCCGCCGCTCCAGCTCCTTGACCAGGTCGACGGCGGTGAGCGAGTCCAGCCCGAGCGCCAGGAACGGCTCATCGGTCCCGATCGTCTCCGGCTCCCGGCCCAGCGGCCCGGCCAGAAGCTCCCGCGCCACCGCTACGAGCTCGTCCCGGCCCGGTCCAGCGCGCCCGGCTCCGAACGCCTCGCCGGAGCAGACCCGTGCGCCTGCCGCACCTCCGGTAGCCGGCATTTCGCCGCGCCAAGGTGGAACGTTCTCCGTGCCACCGGCTGCCGACACCCCACCGCACCAAGGTGGAGCGTTCCCTGTGCCGCCGGCTACCGGCATCTCGCCGCGCCAAGGTGGTGTGCTTCGGGCGTACCCCCCTTTGTTTTGGATTGATCGCGGGTTTGGGGTGCGGTGTGTTCTCGGCGCGGGGGTGACCAGCACCTGGGCGGCGCCGAGCGCCATCGCCTCCCAGAGGGTTTCCGGGAGTTGCTCGATCGGCAGGCCGGTGCCGGCGGTCAGGCCGTGGCTCGTGGCCAGGCCACCGCCGGTCAGCGGTGGGAGGTTCACCGACACGAAACGGCGGCCGGCGGTCGTCTCGGCGGCGGCCAGGGCGTCCAGGTAGATGTTGCCCGCGACGTAGTCGCCCAGCGCGCCGGCCAGGCCGGGAATCACCGCGGAGACCGAGGACAAGGCCACCACCGGGGGCCGGTGATCGCCCAGGGCTTGCAGGAGCAGGCGGGTACCGTCTGCTTTGGCGGCCAGGCCGGCGGCTACCTCGTCCGGGGTCTTCGCTCGTAGGCTGCCCGGCCGAACCGCCCCGGCCGCCTGCACCACCAGGTCGAACTTCCGGCCGGCTACCAGCTCGGCCACGTCGGTGGGGACGGTCAGATCCGCCGTACGGTATTCGGCCAGCGCGCCGAGGCCCCGCAGTTCGGCCAGGAGCGCCGGTGGCTCGGCTGAGCGGCCCGCCAGGAGCAGCCTCGGGCCGTGCCGTTCCCGGCGTCGGGCCAGGTATCGGGCGATCTCCGTGCCGACCGCCCCGGCGCCACCGACGATGAGATAGCTGCCGTCCGGTGGTGGGATCAGCGGCTCGCTCGTTCGCGCCGGGGTGAATGTTCTGCCCAGCCGCCGTCCACCTCGCCAGGCGACGATCTCCGCGGGGCCGGCGGCCGGTGGTGCGGCCGTCTCCCGGTCGACTGCGGCGCGCTGGTCCCGCGGTGGGTCGTCTGAGCAGAGGTCCACGATCCGTACACCGGCTCGGGGGTTCTCGTCGGCGAACGCCATCGCCAGCCCGGCCCATACCGCGTGTTCCGGGTTCGGGCGTTCCGCACCGGTCGCGTACAGGTCTCGGGTGATCAGAAGCAGACTCGCCGCCGAGGGGACGGAGGTGATCGACCGCAGTGCGCCCGCCGGTGCACCGCCCTCGGCCATGACGACAATGACGTTGCCCGCGGATCTATCGCCAGCCGCGATCCCGGAAACAGCGCTGGGAGACGGCTGGGTGAGAACCGCGGGGAGTGGGGTCGAGGTCCAGGCGGGGGTTGCGAGGGTGGGTGACGGTGGGTCCGCCACCCAGTGACGGCGTCGCTGGAACGGGTAGGTGGGCAGGTCGACCCGGTGGGTTCCGGCGTCGAGGTGGGTGCGGTCGAGTGTGGCGCCGCGCAGCCACAACTGTCCGGCAATGGTCAGGACGGCGGCCGCGTCAAGGCCGGCGTGCAGGGCGAAGGCTGTATTCGGGACGGCGGCCGCGTCAAGGCCGGCGTGCAGGGCGAAGGCCACGTTCGGGACGGCGCTCTCCCGTACGAAAGGAGAGAGAGTGACCGAAGCGCCCAGCTCGACCATGGTGTCGTAGCCGGCCGCGCGAAGCCGGCCGACCGCCGCCGCGAAACGCACCGGCCGCACCGCGTGATCCGCCAGGTAGGCGGCGTCGAGGGCCGCGCCCCACTCCCCCGTCACCGTGCTGACCTGCGGGATCGTGGCCGGGCGGGTGTTCGGGGCGAGGCGGGCCAGCGGGGCGGTGACCGGTTCCATGGACGGCGAGTGGAAGGCGTGTGAGACGGCGAGACGGCGGGTGGTCACCCCGCGCGCTGCCAGGACGGCCTCGGCCCGGTCGACGGCGTCGTGCGGTCCGGCCAGGACGATCCGGTCGGCGGCGTTCTCGGCGGCGATGACCACCCCGAAAGGCAGCGGCCCGATCGCCCCGGAAGGCGGCCCGATCGGCCCGGACAGCAGCGGCCCGATGTCGGCGGCGGAGGCGGCTACGGCGAGCATCGCGCCCGGCTCGGACAGTTCGACGGTGAGGCGGCCGCGTTCGGCGGCCAGGACGACGGCCTCGACGGCGGTCAACCGGCCCGCGGAGACGGCCGCGGCGAACTCGCCGACGCTGTGGCCGGTGACCGCGTCCGGCCGGATCCCGTAGGCGGCGAGCTGGGCGGCCTGCGCGACGGCGAACGCGACGACCAGCGGTTGGGTGACCTCGGTGCGGGCGAGTTCGGTGGCGGGGACGTTCGGGTCGGTGCACCATTCGGTCAGGGTTCGGCCGGCGATCGGCCCGGCCGCGGTCGACACCTCGTCGAGGACGGCACGGAAGACCGGGGCGGTCGCGTAGAGTTCCGCGCCCTGGCCGGGCCGCTGCGTGCCCTGGCCGCCGAAGAGGAACGCCACCCGGGCGGGCCGGCCCAGCGGTGGGCCGGGCTCCACTGCGGCCAGTCGCTCGGCGAGATCACTTCCGGTCACTATCGCGATTCGGTACGCCCCCTCGTCCCGTGCGCTGGAAGCGGTGGCACAGACGTCCCCGATGGGTAGCCCGGGATGCGCCCGTAGGTGGGCCGCGAGTTCGGCGGCGGCCGCCCGGAGCCCGGCCGCCGATCGCGCCGAGAGCGTGAGCAGCCGCGGCCCGGGTGCGGCAGGCGTGCGGGGCTCGGCGTGACGCGGGGCGGCGAGGATGACGTGGGCGTTCGTGCCGCCGAAGCCGAAGCCGTTGACGCCGGCGACCAGCGGGCCGGGCCATGGGCGGCGGGTGGTGGCCACCTCGAAACCGGCCGCGGAAAGGTCGAAACGTGGGGACGGCTGGTCGTGGTGCAGTGACGGGGGGATCTCCCGGTGCTGGAGGGCGAGGATCACCTTCACCAGCGCGGGCAGGCCCGCCACGTTGAGCAGGTGGCCGATGTTGGTCTTGACCGAGCCGACCAGGCGGGGACGGCCGTCGCCGCGGGGCGGGAAGGCATGGGCGAGCGACCGGGCCTCGATCGGGTCGCCGACGGGGGTGCCGGTGCCGTGCGCCTCCACATAGGTGACGTCTGCCGGGTCGACGCCGCTGTTGCGGTAGGCGTCGGCGATCACCTCCTGCTGGAGCAGCGGGTTCGGGGCCATCAGGCTCAGCGAACGGCCGTCGTTGTTGACCGCGGTTCCGCATACGACGGCCAGGACCGGGTCGTCGTGTACGTCGGCGAGACGGGTCAGGACCAGCGCGGCACCGCCCTCGCCGGGCACGAAACCGTCGGCGTCGGCCGCGAACGCCCGGCACCGGCCGGTCGGCGACAGTGCCCGGGCGTCGCCGAGCAGGGTCTCGCCGGTGGCCGTCAGGTTGAGGTTGACGCCGCCGACCACCGCGATGTCGCAGTCGCCGGCGGCCAGGCTGAGGCGGGCCAGGTGCAGGGCGACCAGCGCCGAGGAGCAGGCGGTGTCCACGGCGAGCGCGGGTCCGCGCAGGTCGAGCAGGTGGGAGACGCGGGCGGCGATCAGGTTGCGCAGGGTGCCGGTGAGGGCGTGCGGGCCGTCGGCGCCGGTCATCAGTTCGGGATAGCCGCTCTCGCCGACGGCCGCGAAGACTCCGATCCGGCGTCCCCGGCGGCGCGGTCCGGCGTATCCGGCGCGTTCGAGTGCCTCGTGAGCGAGTTCCAGGAAGATCCGGGCGTGCGGGTCGAGCAGCCGCGCCTCCTGGTCGTCGATCCCGAAATATCCGGCGTCGAACAGGGCCGGGTCGTCGAGGAACGCTCCGTGGCCGCCGCCGTCCCACCGGTTCACCGGGGTGACGCTGTCCCGTCCGTCGACGAGGTTCGCCCAGAACTGCTCGGGCGTGTCCGCGTCCGGGAACCGGCACGCCATCCCGATCACCGCGAGTCGTTCCGCTTCGTGTGTGGCCGGCGCCGCCGGTCCGACCTCGATCGTGGAGGGCAGGAGCAGGCGGTCGGCGAGTGCGGGCACGGTGGCGCAGTCACGCAACGTCGCCGGGTCGAGGGTACGGCCGAGCACGTCCTCCAGACCGGCCAGCACCTCCATGGCCGCCAGCGAGGATCCGCCGATCGCCAGGAAACGGTCGTCCGGCCCGATGGTCTCCGCCGGGACACGCAGCACCCGCGCCCACACCGCACGGACGAGCGCCTCCATCGCCGGCCGGGATGTGATCTCCCCGGTGGGCACGGCGACCGGAACCGGTACGGGGGGCGGAACCGATACGGGGGGTGGAACCGATACGGGGGGTGGGGCGGGCGTGGGGTGGGTGATGCGGTCGCGGAGGGCCTGGCGTCGTAGTTTTCCGCTGGTGGTGCGGGCGAAGGCACCGTTCGGCACGACCTCCGCGCGGACGCCGTCGTAGGCCAGGGCCTCGGCCACCCGGGCACGGACCCGAGCGGTGAGTGCGGCGTCGGCCCGGACGGACGGCGCGGACAGGAACACCACGACCTGCTCGCGGCCGTCGACCGGGCCGGTCACGCCGACGACGGCGATCGGGCCGGGGTTCAGGCCGGGGGTCGCGGCCGCGACCTCCTCCAGGTCGGCGGCGTGGAAGGTCCGCCCGTTCACGAACAGCACGTCCTTGTGCCGCCCGGTCACGACGAGGCGCCCGCCGCGCAGGAAGCCGAGATCACCGGTACGCAGCCAGGATCCGTCGCGCGCGGCCGCCGTGGCGTCCTCGTCCCGGTGGTAGCCGCGGCTGACGTTCGGGCCGCGTACCTGGACGTGGCCGACCAGGCATTCCTCCAGTTCGCCGCCCTCGTCGTCGACGATCCGCAGCTCGCATCCGTGCATGGGGATCCCGGTGTCCATCAACTCGACGGCGGTGGCGGCGGGTGGGGTTGCCGGGAGGGGGAGGGCGACGCCGCGGGAGAGGGCGGCCCGGCTGAGGCGCAGCGGGACGGCGGGGACGCCGAGGGGCGGGCAGGTGACGGCGACGGTGGCCTCGGCCAGGCCGTACACGGGTTGCATGGCCCCGGGGGCGAGCCCCGCCCGGCCGAGCCGCGCCGCAAAGGTGCGCCAGACGGCCGGGGAGATGGGTTCGGCGCCGACCATGAGGAGGCGGACGCTGCTCAGGTCGAGTTCGTCGAGGACGGCGTCCGGCACCCGGCGGTTGACCAGGGCCAGGGCGAAGTTGGCCGCGGACAGCACGGTGCCCCGGTGGCGGGCCGTCTCGCGCAGCCAGATCTCGGGGCGTTTCGCGAAGGCGAGCGGGCTGATCCGGATCTGGCGGCTGCGGGCGTGGAGCGGGGCCAGGTGGGTGCCGATCAGGCCCATGTCGTGGAAGTAGGGCATCCAGGTGACGATCACGTCGTCGGCGGTCACCGAGCCGGCCCGGGTGGCCTGGGCGAGGTTGGCGACCACGTTGGCGTGGGTCAGTTCGACACCTTTCGGGGTGCCGGTGCTGCCGGAGGAGAACTGGAGGAGGGCGAGGTCGTCCGCGCGTACCGGAACGGGGGTGGTGAGGGGGGACGCGTCGCGGAGGTCACGCGCGGAGAGCAGGGTCGCGCCGGGCGTGGCGACGTCGCCCGCCAGGGGCGGGCGGTCCAGGTGACGCCAGACGGCGGCCAGGCGGTGCGGTTCCGGCGGCAGAGGCACCGGTACGGCGCCCGCGTACACCGCGCCCCAGAAGAGCCCGAGGAAGTCGGCGCTGTCGTCGGCGATCACCGGCAGCGGGTCGCCGGTGGTGAGCCCGGCCGCGCGAAGGCCCCCGGCGATGCGGAGGGCGTCGGCGTGCAGTTCGGCGAACGCGGTGAACCGGTCGTCCCCGCCGACGTGGACGATGCCCTGATCGGGGGCTTCGGCCGCGGCCCGGACCAGCACATCGGTCAGCGTCATGATCGAACCCTACCGAGAGATGACATCTGTCATGGCGGACCGCTGACGGCGGCGACTGCCGTCGTCCCGCGTGTTCGCGAACCATGGTGGACATGAGCACGCAGACACTGACCGGCACCGATACCGCCGTCGAGGTGGCCGGCCTGCGCCAGAGCTACGGCGAGTTCGAGGCGGTCAAGGGCATCGATTTCACCGTCCCGTCCGGGGGCCTGTTCGCGCTGCTGGGCACGAACGGGGCCGGCAAGACGACCACCATCGAGGTGCTGGAGGGGTTCCGGCCGGCCGCCGGTGGGACGGTGCGGTTGCTGGGGCTGGACCCGTACCGGTCGCGGAGGGCGCTGCGCCCCCGGGTCGGGATCATGCTCCAGGAGAGTGGCCTGATCGGCGATCTGACCGTGGCCGAGACCGTGGACCTGTGGCGTGACCTGCACGTCAGGCCGATGGAAAGGGTGGCGGCCCTGGCGCTGGTCGGGCTGACCGACAAGGCGGGCGTACGCGTACGACAGCTCTCCGGTGGCCAGAAGCGCCGTCTGGACCTGGCTCTGGCCGTCGTCGGCCGCCCCGAGGTGCTGTTCCTCGACGAGCCGACCACCGGCATGGACCCGGAGGCCCGGATCGCCACCTGGCGGCTGATCCAGGATCTGGTGGCGGCCGGCACCACGGTGCTGCTGACCACCCACTACCTGGAGGAGGCGGAGCGGCTCGCCGACCGGGTGGCGATCATGCACCGGGGTGAGATCCGGATCGCCGGGACGGTGCCGGAGGTGGTGGCCGGTCACGGTGACCGGATCGCGTTCCTGGTGCCGGCCGAGGCGCCGATCGACTCGCTGCCCCGGATCGACGGGGCCGCCCCGGAGATCGTGGTGGACGACGGGCGGCCGACCGCCCGGTACACGGTGACCAGCGGCGAACCGGACGGCCGGGCCCACCGGACCGTGGCCACCCTGTTGGCCTGGGCCACCTCCCGCAACGTCACCCTGAACCGGCTGTCGGTGCGCCCGGCCTCGCTGGAGGACGTCTTCCTGACCATCGTGGAGGAGAGCCGATGACCACCGATCTCAAGCACACCGTCCGGCTGGCCCGGGTCGACATCCTGCTGATCATGCGGAACCGGTCGGCGCTGACCAACGCCGTGCTGATGCCGTTGCTGGTAGCCGGTTTCCTGATCTTCACGGCCCGGTCGCAGGCCGCCGACCAGGTCCCGTTCATGCTGACCGGGCAGGTGGCCACGCTGGCGCTGTTCGCCCCGCTGGTCAATCTGGCCGGCTTCTACACCACCCGCCGGGAGGAGCTGATCCTGAAGCGGCTGCTCGGCGGCCCGGCCTCGGCGACCGCGATCCTGGGCGGCAGCGCGGCCGGGGCGACCGCCGTCTACCTGCTCCAGGTGGTCGCGCTGTGCGTGGCCGCGGTGCCGCTCGGCGTCGGCCTGCCGGAGAATCCGCTGCTGCTTCTGGCCGGGGTGCTCGGCGCGGCGGGCCTGTTCAGCCTGGTCTCGATGGTGATCTCCGGGTTCAGCTCGACCGGGGAGCTGGCGCAGATCGCGACCGTGCCGTTCATGTTCCTCTGCCTGTTCCTGTCGCCGGCGATCGTGCCGTTGGACGCGCTGCCGGAGCGGTTGGGCCGGATCGCCGGGTACCTGCCGATGACCCCGGTCACCGAGCTGATCCGGACCGGCTTCCTGGGCTCCACCGACAACGCTGGGCAGGGCGTGCTGCCGAACCTCGGACTGCTGGCGGCGTGGGTGGCGGTCGCCGCGGTGGTGGCCCGGCGGTATTTCCGCTGGGATCCGCGGCGCGGCTGAAAAGCTAGGGTGTCCGCCATGACCGCCGCAGTACACCGCGCTCGCCGGCTGACCATGTGGAGTCTGGCGTTCACCCTGGTCCTGGCCTGGTTCGGCGCTCTCGCCGGCGCCGTCCTGCACATCTCCGAGGGCCGGGCCGACCCGGTGCGGTTCGCCGTCGCCGGTGTCGCGCTGGCCGTCTTCAACTGGTACGTCTGGCGCTTCATCCGGGCGGTGTCGGTGCGCTGGCCGGAGGAGGCCCGGGAGAGCCGCCGCTACGCGCTGTACTCCGGCATCGCGGTCCTGGTGATCCTGCTCGTACAGGACGCCGACCCGTCCGGCTTCGGCATGGTCGCGATCGCCTGGGTGAGTGTGGTGACGGTCCGGGCCGGGCGGCTGGCGAGCATCCTGCTGGCGGCCGGCACCGCCGTGTTCTGCGTGCTCCTGCTGTCGGTGAACCCCGGCATCCAGGAGTTCCCGGTCGAGGTGGCGGCGATCGTCTACGGGGTCATGTGCCTGACCGTCCCGTACGCGAACAAGCTCTGGATCTGGATCCTGGATCTGGGTGAGCAGGCGCACGCCAGCAAGGACGCCGAGGCCCGGCTCGCGGTCACCGAGGAGCGGCTGCGGTTCGCCCGTGACCTGCACGATCTGGTCGGCCACAGCCTGTCGGTGATCGCCGTGAAGAGCGAGCTGGCCGGCAAGCTCGCCACCATAGACGCGGCCCGCGCCGCCGAGGAGATGACGGTGGTCCGCGGTCTGGCGCAGGACAGCCTGCGCCAGATCCGGGAGGCGGTCCGCGGTTACCGGGTCCTGGACCTGGCCTCCGAACTGGACAGTGTCCGCGCGATCCTGGAGGCCGACGGGGTGCGCTGCGAGATCGACCTGCCGCCGGGAGCCGTCGGACCGGAGACGGCCGCCCCGTTCGCCTGGGTGGTGCGGGAGAGCGCCACCAACATCCTGCGGCACAGCTCGGCCACCTGGTGCCGGGTGTCGTTGCGGGCGGCCGACGGCTCGGCGGTCCTCGAGGTGGTCAACGACGGCGCGGCGACCGGTTCCGATCCGGCCGGCACCGGGCTGGCCGGGCTGGGCGAGCGCCTGGCCGCGATCGGCGGCTCGCTCACCGCACAGCCCACCGGCGACGGCCGTTTCCTGGTCCGTGCCACCGCCCCGACCGGAGCCGCCGCGTGATCCGTGTCCTGCTCGCCGACGATCAGCATCTGATCCGCGAGGCCCTGGCGATGATGCTGGAGTTCGAGGAGGACCTGACCGTGGTCGCCCAGTGCGGCCGCGGCGACGAGGTGCTCACCGCGGTCGGCGCCCACGATCCGGACGTGATCGTCCTGGACATCGAGATGCCCGGCCTGGACGGGCTCAGCGTCGCCGAACGGCTGCCCGGCCGGGCCATGCTCATCCTCAGCACCTTCGCCCGCCCCGGCCACCTGCGGCGGGCCATCGCGGCCGGGGTGCGCGGCTTCATCCCGAAGGACTCCTCCAGTGCCGAGCTGGCGGACGCCATCCGCCGCATCCACGCCGGTGGCCGCTACCTCGACCCGGAGCTGGCCGCCTCGGCCATGATGGCCGGCGAGAACCCGCTCACCGACCGGGAACGCGACGCCCTGGCCCTGGCCGCGGCGGGCGCCTCGGTCGCCGAGATCGCCGGTCGGCTGCACCTGAGCGAGGGCACGGTGCGTAACTACCTGTCCAACGCGATCACCAAGCTGGGCGCCGCCAACCGGATCACCGCGATCCGGCACGCTCAGCGGATGGGGTGGATCTAGGCCGGTTTGAGTTCGACCGGGATCCCGTTGAGGACGCTGTTCCCGGACAGCGGGTCGATCACCAGCTCGTCGGTGAGCAGGTTGGAGTTGACGCCGGGATGCTCGGCCGCGACCGTCATCCGGGTGCCCGGCAGGTCGTGCCCCCAGCCGTGCGGCAGGCTCACCACGCCGGGCATCACCCGGTCGGTGACCTCGGCCCGGGCCACCAGGCCGCCGGCCCGTGAGGTGACCTGTACGGCGTCCCCGTCGGCGACCGCGAGCCGTTCGGCGTCGGCCGGATGGATCTGGAGCGTGCACCGGTCGCGCCCCTTCACCAGTGCCGGGACGTTGTGCATCCAGCTGTTGTTCGACCGCAGATGCCGCCGTCCGACCAGGACCATCCCGTCGCGCGCGGGAGAGTCGAGGGCGTCCCGCAGCCGTTCCGCCTCGGCGGCCAGCTCGGGCACGCACAGTTCGACCGTGCCGGAGGCGGTTCGCAGCGCGGCCGGGATCCGGGGCCGCAGCGGCCCGAGGTCGATGCCGTGGGGTGCGGCCTTCAACCGGTCGAGGGTCAGCCCGTCCGGGTTCTCGCCGAAGCCGTCCCCGTACGCCCCGGTGCGCAGCGCCACGTCGATCAGCCGCTCGGCCGGATGGTCGCCGGTGACCAGCGTGTGCCGGTCCTCCGGGACCCGGCGCAGTGCCTGCCGCAGCAGCTCGTCGTGCACGACGGCGGGGTCGTCGCCATCCTGGCCGAGAACGATCAGCATGAGCCGGGCCAGGATGTCGCACTCGTCCGGGACGTCCGGGTCGGGCGGCAGCACCGGCGGGGAGTAGGCCGCGAAGTTGCGCACCGACAGCGCCAGGAAGCTGAAGTCGTAGTGGCCCTTGCGTACCGAGTCGGTCGGCGGCAGCACCACGTCGGCGTGCCGGGTCGTCTCGTTCAGGTACGGATCCACGCTCACCATGAAGTCGAGCCCGGACAGGGCCCGGTCCAGGCGCCCGCTGTTCGGTGTGGACAGCACCGGGTTCCCGGCGATCGTGATCAGCGCCCGGACCTGCTCGTCGCCGGGGGTCTCGATCTCGTCCGCGAGGGTGGCGACCGGCAGCTCGCCCTTCACCTCGGGCAGCCCGCGGACCCGGCTGTGCCAGCGCCCGGTCCGGAACCCCTTCCCGGGTTTCGCCGCGCCGGACAGGTGCGGGGCGAGCGGGAACATCACGCCGCCCGGCCGGTCCAGGTTCCCGGTGAGGATGTTGACCACGTCGATCAGCCAGCTGGTGACCGTGCCGAACTCGACCGTGCAGGTGCCGATCCGCCCGTACACCGCGGCGGTCGGGGCGGCGGCCAGCTCCCGGGCCAGGCCGCGGATCCGCTCGGCCGGGATCCCGCAGACGTCGGCGACCCGCTCGGGCGGGAAACCCCCGGCCAGTTCACGGACCGGCTCGACGCGGCTCACGTACTCCGGGATGGTGGCCAGGTCCTCGGCGAAGAGCGTGTGCACGATGCCGAACAGCAGGTACGCGTCGGTGCCCGGCCGGATCCAGAGGTGCTCGTCGGCGTGCTCGGCGGTGCGTGTCCGCCGTGGATCCACCACCACGAACCGGCCGCCGCGCGCCTGGATCGCCTTGAGCCGCCCCGGGAAGTCGGCGGCCGTGGCGAGGCTGCCGTTGGACTCCCACGGGTTGGCGCCGAGCATCAGCAGGAAGTCGGTGCGGTCCAGGTCGGGCACCGGGATGGTCAGCGGATTGCCGAACAGGTACCCGCAGGACACGTGCTTCGGCATCTGGTCGACGGTGCTCGCCGAGTAGACGTTGCGGCTGCCCAGCGACCGGATCAGCGGTGCCACGTAGAGGCCGCCGGAGATGGTGTGGGCGTTCGGGTTGCCCAGGTAGAGGGCGACGGCCTGTGCACCGTACCGCTCGATGATCGGCCGCAACCCGGCACGGACCGCGGCGAACGCCTCCGCCCAGCTCACCTCGACGCCCTTGACCAGAGGCCGGCGAAGCCGGTCGGGGTCGTCGGTGAGCTGCCCGAACGTGGCGCCCTTGGGGCAGACGAAGCCGTGACTGAACACGTGCTCACGATCGCCGCGGGCCGCGACGACACGGTCGGCGTCGATGGTGAGCTCCAGGCCGCAGGCGGCCTCACAGAGCGGGCAGGTCCGGTACGCGGTCCGCATGGCCGTCTCCCAACGCTGGGTTACTGGTCGGTATCCTGCCACGCCGACCCCGGGGCCGGACAGGTTGAAAGACTGACCGGGCTGCCGGACATGTGCGGAGGTGGACCTCGTGAACCCCGACCCGCGCCGGGCCCGGTTCGAGCGGCTGGCCCCCACGGTGATCGACGCCGTGCGCCGCTACCTGGCCCGGCGCACCGATCCGGCGACCGCCGACGACGTGCTCTCGGAGACGCTGCTGATCTGCTGGCGGCGCCTCGACGAGATGCCGGAGGAACACCTGCCGTGGGCGTACGCGGTGGCCCGCAACTGCCTCGCCAACGCCGAACGCGCCCACCGCCGCCGGTTCCGGCTGGTCGCCCGGATCTCCCGGCTCGACCCGCCGCCGACCGTGGTCGACGGCCCCTCCCCACCCGACGGCGACCTGGCCGGGGCGCTGTCCCGGATGCGCCCCGAGGACGCCGAGCTGCTGCGCCTCTGGGCCTGGGAGGACCTCGCCCCGGCCGGGATCGCCGTGGTCCTCGGCATCACCGCGAACGCCGCGTCGATCCGCCTGCACCGGGCCCGGCAGCGGCTGCGCGACGAACTGGTGGGAAAGACCGGCCCCGCCGCCGGACATGACAGGTCGACAGAGGGGAGCCGGACGTGACCGACGACGATCTCCGGGAGCGCCTGCGCCGCGCCGACCCGGCCGCGCGCCTGGAACCGGCCTCCCCCGCCCTGGTCGAGCACCTCGTGGAGGAAGCCATGTCCCGTACCCACGTCCGCCGGTGGACGCTGCCCGTCGCCGCGGCCCTCGTGCTGCTCGCCGGCGGAACCGCCTGGGCGACCCTGCGCCCGGGCCCGGCACCGGAACCGGTCCCTTTCCCGATCGTCGCGGCCGCGCCCGTCCCGTCGGTCCAGGTTCCGGCCGGCGGGCAGGCCAAGTGCGCCGAGGCGAAACCCGAGTCGCTGGCCGAGCGGGCCACCATCGCCTTCGCCGGCCGGGTCGACGAGGTCGACGATTCCACCGCGCTGATGGAGGTCACCCGCAACTACCGGGGCGCGGACGTCCCCCGGATCGCGGTGAACCAGCCCGGCGGCAACCCGGAGCTGCTGCTCGGCTCCGGTGACTTCGAGGTCGGCAAGGAATATCTGGTGTCAGCCGTCGGCGCGGACGTGATGATCTGCGGCTACAGCGGCGAGGCCGGCACGCCCGGCCTGCGCGAGCTCTACGAAGCGGCCTTCTGAACCGGGTCGTCCACGACCGGGTGACGCAGACCGGGGTGGTCCGCCGGCAGGCTGCGGCGGATCACCCACCAGCTCACCGCCAGACACCCGGCGATCAGCGGCCCGGACAGCCCGAGCCGGGCCGCGGCCAGCGCCTCGGTCCAGCCCGCCTGGTAGAGCGGCAGGAACACGGCGACCCGGATGACGTACTGCATCACCCACACCCAGCTGCCCCGCGAATAGGCCCGCAGCAGCGCCGGATCCCGCCGCCAGCGGGTCCGCTGCCCCAGCACGGTGCCGACCACCAGCCCGAGCAGCGGCCACCGGATCACGATGCTGATGATCCAGGCGAGCGCGCTGGCCGCGTTGCTGAGCAGCTGGAGCAGGAAGAAGTCCTCGGCCTTGCCGGTGTAGAGCGCGATCAGGGCGGCCACACACACCAGGAACAGCCCGATCAGCACGGCCCGCGGCTTGTCGCCCTTGCGCAGCCGCCACCAGGACACGCCGATCGCCGACACGACGGCCGCGATCGCCCCGGCCCAGATCGACTCCCCGAAGGCCAGCCACCCGGCCACGAACCCGACCGCGGGCAGCGACGCGTCGACCGCGGCCCGCCGCCCGTTGAGCAACTCCGCCAGCGATTCCGGCTGCGCCATCTCCACCCGCCCCTTAAGGTTAGGCCACCCTAACCCAGAGACCATTGTTCCGGTACGGGCGGGGACCGCCCCGTACCGATCAGGGCTGTCCCGCCTGTTCCGCCCGGCCGTCTGCCGGGTCAGGCTCGTGCCGCGCCCGCCGGGCTTGAATCGGTGGCCGGGCTCAACCCATCCGGGACCGCTCGGCCTCGATCGTGGTGTCCTCGCCGTGCCCGGTGTGCACCACCGTCGCGTCCGGCAGGGCGAACAGCTTCTCCCGGATCGACTCGACGATCAGCCCGGCGTCGGAGAAGGACCGGCCGGTGGCGCCCGGCCCGCCGTTGAACAGGGTGTCGCCGGTGAAGACACAGTTCAGATCGGGGACGTGGAGGCAGACGGCGCCGGGCGCATGACCGGGCGTGTGCAGCACCTCCAGCACCGACCCGCCCACCTCGATCCGGGCGCCGTCGGCCAGGTCGATGTTCCACCACACGCCGTCGCCGTGGGTCAGCTCCCACAGCGGCCACTCGGCGGGGTGCAGCAGGATCGGGGCGCCGGTGCGGTCGCGCAGACCGGGGGCGACGCGGACGTGGTCGTCGTGGGCGTGCGTACAGATGATCGCCCGTACCTGCCGCTCCCCCACCACCGCGAGGATCGCCTCCACGTCGTGCGGCGCGTCGATCACCACGCACTCGTCGTCGTCGCCGACCACCCAGATGTTGTTGTCGACGTCGAAGGTCTGGCCGTCCAGGCTGAAGGTGCCCGTGACGACACCGTGATCCACTCGCAGCATCCTCGGATTGTCCGTGAAATTCCCGGGCGTCGCTGAGCACTCGCCGGACCGGAAGCGTCACAGGAGCATGACTTTCGAGGAGTTCGTGGTGGCGCGGCCGGGCGCCCTGCCGCGCTGTGCGACCCCGGCCAGCCGCTCCAGGTCTGCGCGGCGCCGGCCCGGAACCGGACGTCAGCCGGCTTCCTCGCTGACCGCCAGCCGGGGCGTCCCCTGATCGCATCCGGTCAGCTCCACCTCCACCTTCACCTCACCGCGCACCTGACGGAACTCGCCGTCGTCGTCGTCCTGATCGTGCACCGCGAAACCCTGCGCCGGCGACATCGAGATGATCCGTTCGCAGTCCGCCACCACCGTGCCGCCCCGGGTCGGGAACGACCGGCCCCGGGCAGCCGTGGCCGACGGCTCGCCCTTCGACGGCTCGCCCTTCGACGGCTCCGGCGACGTCGACGGGGACGCATCGCCCAGCCCGTCCAGCGCCCGCTCCACCTCGTCCTCGCTGATCGGGGCCCCCTGCCGGGACACCAGCCCGGACCCGACCAGACCGATCCCGACCACCCCGACCAGCACGGCGAGCACCGCCGCGACGATCCATCCCGCGACGATGACCAGGGGCAGCCGGCCGAGCCGGTCCAAGAGGCGCACCCCGCAACTATCCGCCGCCGGACGATAAGCCGGGCACCGGAGAGCGCTAAAGGAAGGTTAAGAAGCCCGGTTCCGCCGGACCCGGCGGTTACCGTGCAGCGGTGGCGAGACTCCTGCTGATCGAGGACGACCCGGCTATCCGGACGCCGCTGCTGCGCGCCCTGCGGGAGCGCGGGCACGCGGTGGCGGCGTCGGCCGCCGCCATGGAGGGCCTGCAGACCGCCCTGGCCGAGCGGCCCGACCTGATCGTCCTCGACCTGGGCCTGCCCGACCTCGACGGGCGGGAGCTGCTGCGCATGCTGCGGGCGGTCAGCCAGGTCCCGGTGATCGTGGCGACCGCCCGCGACGAGGAGACCGAGATGGTCCGGCTGCTCGACGCGGGCGCCGACGACTACGTGGTGAAGCCGTTCACCGCGGCACAGCTCGACGCGCGGATCCGTGCGGTACTGCGGCGCGGCGCCGGCCCCGAGGAGGCGGCGCCGGTGATCGAGGTCGGCGGGCTGCGCATCGACCAGGCGGCCCGCTCGGTCACCCTGGACGGGGCGGTGGTCGAGCTGACCCCGCGCGAATTCGACCTGCTGCACCATCTGGCCCGGCACGCCGGTCAGGTGGTCACCAAACGCGAACTGCTCAGCGAGGTGTGGCAGGTGCCGTACGGCGGCGCCGACAAGACCGTCGACGTACACCTGTCCTGGTTGCGCCGCAAACTGGGTGAAACCGCCCAGGAGCCACGCTACCTGCACACCGTCCGCGGCGTCGGCGTCCGCCTGAGCGAACCGTCATGAGGGCACGGCTCACCCTGCTGGTCGCGGCCACCACGGTGCTGGTGCTGCTGGCGTTCCTGGTGCCGCTCGCCCTGCTGGTCCGGCAGGTCGCCGCGGACCGGGCGCTCAGCCGTGCCGACGACGTGGTGCAGTCGATCGTGCCGATCGCCGGGACGGGCGACATCGACGCGCTGCGGCTTTCGGTGTCGGCTCAGTCCGTACCGGTCACGGTTTTCCTCCCCGACGGAAGCGTGCTCGGCGCGCCCGCCGCGCCCACCCCCGCGGTCCGCCTCGCCGGAGCCCGCCGGGAAGCGCTCACCGTGACCACCGGCGAAGGCCAGGAACTGGTGGTGCCGGTGCTCGGGGCGGCCGGGGTGACAGTGATCCGCACCCTGGTCACCGACGCCGAACTGACCCGCGGCGTGACCCGCGCCTGGACCACGCTGGCCGCCCTCGGCGCCGCGCTGGTACTGCTCGGCCTGCTGGTGGCGGACCGGCTGGCCCGCGCCATCATCGCGCCGATCACCGAGCTGTCCGCGGTCTCGCACCGGCTCGCCAGAGCGGAGCTGACCGCACGCGCCGACCCGACCGGCCCACCCGAACTGCGCGAGGTCGCCGGCGCGCTCAACCATCTGGCCGGCCGCATCCAGGACCTGCTGGCCACCGAACGGGAACGAGTCGCCGACCTCTCCCACCGCCTGCGCACCCCGCTCACCGCGCTGCGCCTGGAAGCCGAGTCGCTCCGCGACCCCGAGGAGTCGGCCCGGGTGGCGTCCGCCGCCGACGAGGTCGCCCGCGCCGTCACCGCGGTGATCCACCAGGCCCGCCGCGCCGGCACCACCCCCACCACCGCGACCTGCGACGCGACCGAGATCGTCAGCGCCCGGGTGGCGTTCTGGGCGGTACTGGCCGAAGACACCGGCCGCGACGTCCACCAGGCCCTGCCATCCGTTCCGGTACCGGTGGCGGTGGCCGCCGACGACCTGGCCGCCGCCCTGGACGCCCTCCTCGGCAACGTCTTCGCCCACACCCCCGACGGCACCCCGCTGTCGGTCACCCTGACCCCCCGCCCAGCCGGCGGCGCGATCCTCACCGTCGCCGACTCCGGCCCCGGCTTCCCCTCCGGCGCCGCCGCCCAGCGAGGCGCCTCCGGCGGCGATTCCACCGGCCTGGGCCTGGACATCGCCCGCCAGGTGGCGACCACCTTCGAGATCAGCCCCCCATCCGCCGGCGGAGCGGTGGTCCGCCTGGAGATCCCCGGCCCCTGACCCTCCCACGCAGGCCCACCCACCCCGCCACCTCCCCGTCCCTCCCACCCTGTCCCTCCCAGTCACCGCACCTCTCGCCCAGGCCGTCGCCCTCGCCCTCACCGTCGGCCCTCGCCCTCGCCCCCGCCGTCGCCCTCGCCGTCGCCGTCATCCTCACCCTGGCCGTCGCCGTCGCCGTCACCCTCACCCTGGCCGTCGCCGTCACCCTCGCCGTCACCCTCACCCTCACCCTCACCCTGGCCGTCGCCGTCGCCGTCGCCGTCGCCGTCACCCTCGCCGTCGCCCTCGCCCTGGCCGTCGCCCTCGCCTCGCCGACGCCGACGATCTTGGACGATTAACAACCGCATTCGGTGGCCAAGCGTCCAAGATCCGCAGGCCAAGGGCTTGGGCCATCAATAACCGAAAGGCCGCAGGACCACCTCGCCGCAATCTTGGACGATCGACCACCCGAGGCGGTGGTCAACCGCCCAAGATCGCGCCCCAAGAAGCGGACGCGCAAGATCAGGCACAACGCAACGCCAACCCCACGCGATCAAGGCGACGACCACCAGAACCATTGGCCAGTCATCCAAGGATCCGGGCGTTGCGGACAGCGAAGAAGGTGCGCAGCCAAGCACAAGCAACACGCAAAACCGCCCCCGCCGCGATCTTGGACGATCGACGACCGCATTCGGTGGTCAAGCGTCCAAGATCCGCGTGCGAGGGCGGCGGAGGCGAGCGCAATCAGCCGCGGGCGTGAGGCGCGGCCGCGAGCGACGCCCGATCAGTCGTCGTCGCTGCCGTTACGGTCACCACCGTGATCGTCGCCAGCGTCGTCACGGCCCTTGTCGTCGTTGCGGCCATCACGGCCACTGTCGTCACTCCGGGATCGGCCGCTGTCGTCAGCCCGGTCGTCGCGGCCACTGTCGTCACTCCGGGATCGGCCGCTGTCGTCAGCCCGGTCATCACGGCCACTGTCGTCGCTCCGTACACGCCCACCGTCGTCGGTACGGCTCTTCCCGTCCCGGTCGTCGTCGGTTCGGTGGCGGGTGATCTCGCCAGTGGCGGCATCCACGTCGATGTCATGCTCGACGCCGCCGACGACCACGTCGATGTCCCAGACGATCCGGCCGTGCTCCGTCTCCCGCTCGACCGATTCGATGACACCGCCCGGGACGGCACGGAGCGCGATGGCCCGCGCCTCACCGGCGGTCACGCCGACGCCGGCCGGCACGGTGGAGTTCACGGTTCCGCTGGGGCTGGGCGACTCACTCGGGTCGACCGACTCACTCGCCGTAGCCGATGGCGAGGCGACCGCCCGCGGCCGACCGTCATCCGAGCCCTCCGCCAGCGCGGCGCCCCCGAAACCCAGCACGACCAGCGATCCAGCGGCGAACATCGCCACGGTGATCTTCTTCTTCACGGCTTCCCCTCCTGTCGATCGGAACGGGTGAACCATCCCGCGAAGATCACTATGGGCACGCTGTGTGAACGTTAAGGCCGGGATAAGGACGGGAAATCAGGCGACACCCTCCGCAACGAGCACCCCATCGACGTACGCATGGACCGGCTGATCCCGCAGGCCGGCGAAGAGCAGCTTCCGATGGTGCTCGATCGTCACGAAGTGCTGTTCCCGAGCCCCGACCACAAGGTTGTACCTTTTGACCAGCTTCAACGAGGCTATCCGTACGGTGTTGACGACCTCGTGACCGTCCACCGTGATGGACAGGCCACCCCAGAACTTGTTGAACGAGAACACCACGGTGTGGCGCTCCTCGGCACCTACATCGAAGCTCATCCGCATCCTTGCCACTGTAGAAAGCGGTGTCACCGGCTGAGGGGTAAGCGGATCCGGCTCGCCGGCGCGTCCTAGAAATTGACGGAGCGATCGACGGCGGGGAGTGCCAGTGCGGAGCGGGTTCGAGGAGTTCGTGCGGGATCGGGGTGACTCGCTGAGACGGTTCGCCTATCTGATCTGCGGCGATCGGCACCTCGGCGAGGATCTGGTGCAAGAGGTGCTGGTCAAGGCGTTTCGACGATGGCCAAAGATCGAAACAGACCAACCCGATCGGTACGTGCGGACCGCCATCGTCAGATCGCACGTCTCGTGGCTGCGCCGCCGGTCCAGCGGGGAGCGCCCGGGCGTCGTGCCGGACGCGCCCGTCGACGGTGACTTCGCCGAGGGGCAGGCGCTGCGCGACGAGATCTGGTCCCGGCTCGGCGCTCTCACCCGGGCGCAGCGGGCGGTCATGGTGCTGCGGTACTACGAGGATCTCGACGACCGGCAGATCGCTGAGGTGCTGCGCTGTTCGCCCAGCACGGTGCGGGTCCATGCCGCTCGTGCTCTGGCCCGGTTGCGGGCCGGCCTGGCGCAGGCCACGAAAGAGGAATCGAACCCATGACTGAGAACAGCACGGAGGTGCCGGCATGAGCTTCGAGGACGACCTTCGGATCACCCTTCGGGACCGGGCCTCGGAGACGATGCCGCCGGCCGATCTACTGACCGAGACCATTCAAGGGGTACGACGTGATCAGCGCCGCCGTCGGTGGCTGGCGACCGGAGTGGCCGTGGTGACGGCCGCAGCGGTACTTGCCGTGCCACTCGTGATCCGGAACGGGGACGGTTCGTCGTCGGGTGTTCCGGCCGCACCGGGCCCCTCGCTGCCGGACATGTCGGGTCTCGGACCATGGGAGCCGATGCCTGTCTTCGACCTACGACCAGGCTACGTTCCGGAGGGGGTGGGCCCGACCACACTGGAGATGATGGGCCCCAACCAGGTCCTGCGTTACGAGAAGGACACTCAGATGCTGGCCGCCGAGTTCGGTCCGCTGGAACCGGAGTGGGAGGTGGAGGCGACCGCCGAGAGCTCCACGACGATCGGCGACCGTCCCGCGATCGTGCACACCGCCGACGACTACGACGGCGCGGCTCCCGGTTACCGATATGTGGGCGTGCGCTGGAAGACAGGCGAGGACAAGTGGGTCCAGGTGACGAGCCTCGGACCGTACAGCGAGGAGGAGGTCCTCCGGTTCGCCCGGGAACTGGGCAGCGAGCCCGGCGTGGTTCCGCCGGCGCTACCCACGTTCACGTTCGCCGAGCACATTGCCGGCATGGCTCCGCAGTACGTGAGCCCGACCATGGTCTGCCAGGTTCCGCAGGAGATGTCCGGCAAGCAGCAGCAGCCCGAGGGCTTGTGCGTCTACGTCCTGGAGGAGGAGTTCGAGCCCAGGCCACATGGGGAGCGACTGATCATCGGCGGCAAGCAGGCGTGTCTGAATGTCGACGCCGGGATCTTCGACATCGACCTGGATGGCGGTCGCACCCTGCGGATCGAGTGGGATCAACGGACGATTCCGCTGGGCCGGGAACGCATCCTGAGGTTTGCCGCGGGGATCACCTACCGGGGCTGACGCTGGCAGGATGATCAGGTGAGCACTCTGATCGAACCGTGGCCGCGCCCGGCATTCCGCCCCACCGGCCGCCCGGCGTCGACGATGTTCGTCGCCTTCGCCGAACGGGACGTGCTGAGCGGACTCGACCTCAAGGTCGGCGCCCCGCCGTCGGCGCCGCTGGCCGCGCTGGACCTGCGTCAGCACCGGTATTCCGACGACCCGGAGTGGTTCGACGGGTGGCGTTCGGGGCCGCTGCGGCAGGTGGCGGCCCGGGAACTGCCCGACCCGGAGCGTCTGGACGCCGCGACGTGGTGCTACTCGATCCGGCTGATCGTCGACGACCCGTCCGACCTGACCCATCTACAGCTCGGCTGGGCGGTGGCCGGGCTGCTGGCCGAGGCGGGGGCGTTCGCGGTGCTGGACGTGTACACGCACAGCTGGCACCCGGGTGACGAGGTCGCCGGGTTGGACGCGCACCGGCCGTTCGTCATCCAGCGGGATGTCGGGCTGGTCGCGGAGACCGACAGCCGTCCCGGCTTCGGGCATCCGGTGCACACCCGAGGCATGATCAAATTTGGTCGCCCGGACCTGATCGCCGGAGTCCCGCCGGCGCGGATCGAGCAGACCGCCATGATCCTCAACCACCTGGCCCGAATGCTGGCCGAGGGCCACGATTTCGAGATCGGCCAGCTCTTCCGGGTCGACGGCGAGCG
The DNA here is from genome assembly GCF_014205215.1 of Actinoplanes lobatus. Lineage (NCBI taxonomy): Bacteria > Bacillati > Actinomycetota > Actinomycetes > Micromonosporales > Micromonosporaceae > Actinoplanes > Actinoplanes lobatus. The sequence goes on along the minus strand of NZ_JACHNC010000001.1, from coordinate 4,382,726 downwards.
AACCTTGCAGGTCGCCCCCTACGAGGGCGACCCCGACGTAGGCCTGATAGGCGACGGCCTGTTGCTGATAGACGTCTAACAACACCCCCTCCAGACCCCACTCACCCACCCTCCACTTCCACAAGCCATGGCGATCTTGGACGCTCCCCTACCAAGCGCGGTGGCCAAACACCCAAGATCGCGCCAAGGCGCGCGATCCGTCGCCCCCACAACAGCTCACACTCCCCAACCACGACGACCTTGGACGCTCCCCCACCGACAACGGTGGACAAATCCCCAAGATCAGACAGTGCACAAACACCCAGGGCCAGACGGTGCACAAACGCCCAGGGCCAGACGGTGCACAAACACCCAAGATCAGGCGGCGGGTAAAACCCAAGATCAGGCGGCGGGGAACGCCCAAGATCAGAGTGGGGAACGCCAAGATCGCGACGAGGCGTGCGGCCCATCCCTGCAACGGCTCACACTTCTCCAAAAGCGACAACCTTGGACGCCTCTCCACCCAGGGCGGTGGCCGAACGTCCAAGATCAGGACGAGGCGCGCGCGATCCATCCCCGCACCAGCTCACACTTCCCCAACCACGACAACCTTGGACGCCTCTCCACCCAGGGCGGCGGCCGAACGTCCAAGATCAGGACGAGACATGCGGGTCCGCCCTGCAACGACTCACACTTCCCCAACTGCGACGACCTTGGACGCTCACCCACCAAACGCGGTGAACAAACGTCCAAGATCAATGGGGAAAGCCCCGAGACGCGAGGGCAGGAGGGCGGGCACACGCGAGGACGGGCACAACCCGAGGACCACGGGTGACGGATTGAGTGGAGTGAGAGAGGCCGGGGATTTTGCGGGCGGGTGAGGGATGCGGTAGGCGGGCGAGGGGTCGGGCACGGTGGGGCGAGCGAGGGATGCGGTAGGCGGGCGAGGGGTCGGGCACGGTGGGGTGGGCGGTGTGCTTTACGCGTACTGGGGATGGGGTTTTATCCATCGGTGGAGCAGGACCGCGGCGAGCAGGCCCGCGCCGCCCACCGTGATCGCGGCGGCTGTTAGGGAGGCGACCGCGGTGACCGCGCCGATCAGGAGGGGGCCGCCGCCCTGGCCGATGTCGGAGCAGAGACGCCAAGCGCCGAGGAACTCGGCGCGCCCGGCCGCGGGGGACGCGTCCGCGCCGAGGGTCATGACCAGGCCCGCGCTCAGGCCGTTGCCGAGGCCCATGAGCAGCGCCGCCGCGGTGAGGCCGAACGCGCCCGTGGCCAGCGGCAGCAGGGCGTGTGCCACACCGAGCAGGGTCATCGCGGGGACCGCGGCCCACCGCCGGCCGTAGCGGTCCATGAGTTTGCCGGCCGGATAGAACAGCAGCATGTCGACGCCGCCGGAGACGCCGTAGATCAGGCCGATGGTGGCCGGGTCGAGGCCGAGGGATACGCCCCACAGCGGGACGATGGTCTGGCGGGAGGCGCGCAGCGCGCCGACCAGCAGTACGCCGACGCCGAGGGTGCGCAGGGTGTGCCGGTTGTCGCGGATGACCGTCCACAGGCCGGGGCGTTCGGTTCCGGCCGGTACGGCGCGGTCGTGCGGGACCGGCGGGGACACGATCAGTACGACGGTGGCCAGGCCGACTCCGGTGACGGCGACGAGGTACGCCCCGTCGAGCCCGGCCAGGTGCATGGCGGCGGCGCCGAGGAACGGGCCGGTGAACGTGCCGATCCGGCCGACGCCGCCGAGGGTGGACATGGCGCGGGCGCGCAGTTCGGGGCGGACCGCCTCGGTGAGGTAGGCGTGGCGGGACAGCGCCCACGCCGAACCGCACACTCCCAGGAGCGCGACCGCCGCTCCTAGGAGCAGCACGTTCGGGGCGAGCATGCAGCAGATCAGGGCGGGGATGGCGAGCCCGGCGGCGGCGAGCATGGTGCGCCGCTCCCCCACCCGGGAGATCAGCACGCCGGCCGGCAGGGAGCCGCTGATCTGGCCCAGGCCGAGCAGCCCGGCGACGATCGCGGCGACCGCGGGGGACGCGCCGAGGCCGGTGGCGGTCAGCACGATCACCGGCGCGACTGCCCCGATGCCGGTGGAGTAGACCGCCGACGGCAGGTAGACGGTCGGTCCGAGCTGGCGCAGCGTCTGGCCCTGGGCGGCGGCGGTCTCGGTCACCCGGGAACGGTAGCCCGCGCCGGGACACCACCAAGCGCGACACTTCCCAATATTTACCACCATGAGAATTTGGCGAAACAATCTCGCCCTCGCGCTGTCGGCGCTCAGTCTGCTGATCGTTTTCGGTCAGTGCACCGTGGACTTGGGTACCGCCTACAGTCCGGGCCGGAACTCACCCCCGCCTCCCAGGTGGAACTGAGCACAGTGACAACAGGCGGCCTCGAAAGGCGCCTCTGAAAGCGGCCTCTCAGCGCACCCAACCCTTCCGGGTCGCCTCCACCCCGGCCTGGAACCGGCTGCTGACGCCGAGCCGCTGGGTAAGCACCATCATGGTCCGCTGCACGCTGCGGGTGGATATCGCCAGCTTGCGACCGGCCGACTCGTCGGTGTGGCCTTCGGCGAGCAGTTCGATCAGGCCACGCTCCTGGGTGGTCAGGCCGAGCTGGTCCCGGGCGGCCGCCTCGCCGAACGGGCGGCCCGAAGCCCAGATGTGTTCGAAGAGGGCGATCAGCCCGGCCACGACGCCCGGTGTGCTGATCTCCAGCGCCCCGGCTCGCGGGTCGTCGGGGTCGATCGGCACGAGGGCGGTCCGCTGGTCGACGATGACCAGGCGCATCGGCAGTGTCGGCACGGTCCGGGAGTGTCCGCCGAGCCGCGCCATCCATTCGGCGTGCGCCAGCGTGCCGGGGTCGTTGCGGAAGCTCTCCTGGTAGATCTCGCGGATCTGCACCCCGCGTTCCAGGGCCTGCTGGTTGAGCGGCTTCTCCGCGTCGATGATGTCCGGCGCCTGCGCGCCACCGCTGTTGAAGCTGAGGCAGTCGTGTTTCGCCTCCTGCGCCAGTTCCACGAGCCGGTCCCGGACCGCGTCGATGCCTTCCAGCCGGGTGATCAGGTCGGTGCCGGCCTGGTGGGAGAACTCGGTGGCGAAGGTGGCGATGGACAGCCGCGCCACTTCGAGCCGGCGCTGCCGAAGGGTCACCTCGCGTTCGGCCCGGTCCAGCAGCGACATGAGTCCCGCCATCGGCCTCACCGCGCACAGGCCGTCGTCGGAACTGCGGAGCAACGCGAGATCGAGGAGCCGGTCCAGAGCGCCGCGGACCGCCGGCTCGTCGACCTCGAGCTGTGCGGCCAACTGCGCCACACCGGCCCTGGGACTCTGGAGCATTGCTCGATACACCGTCTCGTCCCAGGTGGACAGACCCAGTTCAGTGAGCATGGAACATCCTTCCCGCGACCCCCGTCGCCGCGTGCCTACACCCTAGGCAGGGCGATTGCGTAGTCCGAAGGAGGACGTCTGAACTGGGGTTTCATGAGATGAGTGGCCTCTGTGGAGGCGAAGGTGGCGGGTGAGATCACATCGGTGATCATGAAGTTCTCTACGCCGCACGAAGCTCCGAGGACCTCACCCGCCGATGGCATCATCTCTCATCACCGCACTGACCGTCACGACACCCCACGCCATCGGCGCACCCGCACTGATCACCGACGGTGAACACAACGGGTTGCTGCACGCGCTCGCAAAGGTTCCGGATCCACGTGACCCACGAGGAATCCGCTACCCGCTGGCCGCGGTACTGGCAGTCGCGGTCTGCGCGGTCATAGCCGGCGCATCATCATTCGCGGCGATCACCGACTGGCTCCATGACCTCGACGAACACGCCCGCAACCGGCTCGGCTTCGGCAATGCCGTTCCCGCTTCGACAACGATGTGGCGACTACTGATCCGTCTCGACCCGACCCTGCTTGCCGCCGTTCTCGCAGGCTGGCTGCACACCCGAACCGACCCGCCGGGCCCACCACCACGCCGGTACCGCCGGGTGATCGCGATCGACGGCAAGACCCTGCGCGGCGCCCGCCTCGGCGACGGCCGTCAGGTCCACCTGATGTCCGCCCTGGACACCGCCACCGGGATTGTGCTCGCCCAGGTCACCGTGGACACGAAAAGCAACGAGATCACGTCGTTCGCACCGCTGCTCGACGCCGTCGAAACGGTCCTCGGAACCCTCGCCGGAGTCCTGTTCATCGCCGACGCCCTGCACACCCAAACCAGGCACGCCGACGAGGTCACCATCCGCCAGGCACACCTGCTCGTCCAGGTGAAAGGTAACCAGCCGACCCTGTTCAAGCAGCTCAAACGGCTTCCCTGGGCACAGATCCCGGTCGGTGACCGGACCCGCGACCGCGGACACGGCCGCCGCGAGACCCGCACCGTCAAAGCCGTCACCGTCGCCACGCCCGGCGGCATCACCTTCCCCCACGCCCAGCAGGCCGTCCGGATCACCCGGACCCGCATCATCGCAGGCAGGACCAGCCGAGAAACCGCCTACCTGACCGTGTCCCTACCCGCAGGCCAAGCCCTGCCCCGCGACCTGCAAACCTGGATCCGCCGGCACTGGCACATCGAGAACCGCCTCCATCACGTCCGCGACGTGACGTTCCGTGAAGACCAACACCAAGCCCGGACCGGAACCGGACCCGCCGTCATCGCGACCCTACGTAACACTGCGATCGGCTGGCACCGCACCACCGGCGCCACCAACATCGCCCGCGCCACCCGTCAAGCCAACCGCCGGTCAAACGACCTGATCACCGCAGTGACCAGCAGCTATCCGAGAACGCAATGACCCTGACACCCTAGGGGATCTTCGTTCGGCGTCAATACGCCAGGCGTGTTCACGCCGGGCCGGAGGTAGTGACTTCGGCTTCCCGGCGAGAAATGCTTATGGAGCCCCGGGGGAAACGGACACGACCGGGAGACAAACAATCGCTTCAGAACGGGGACCGACTCATGCTTTCCATCCGAGCTTTTCTGGCCACTGTTCCGGTTCGCCGGGTGACCGTCCTCGCCGGCGTGGCGCTGGCCGTCACGGCGGCTCTCACCGGCACGCTCGCCGGTGACTCCGGGTTCGGCCTGGTCACGGACACGGTGGCCGGGTTCGGGTGGGGATCCACGGCTCCCTGATGCTCCTGTCCATAGCCCGCATCGCGCCATTGCAGGGCCGGGTGGACATCACCCCGGAATGGTTGCGCAGCCGGTTGTGGCAGCACCGTTCAACGCATGACCCGGTGGAGCACATCCGGGTCGGCCGGGGACACGAATGCCTCCGGATCGCCGCTTTCACCGTCGCGATGAATCAATACGAATCCGACGACGCCATTCGCCGGCTCATCAACACCACCATTCTCAGCACGCCGTTGTTGACGCAATGGCGCCTGCTCTGAAACCGCTTCGAAAACTTTGAGGAAGGTTGCCATGAACACTCTCATGAACAAGGCCTACCGGGCGGCGCTGCTGGCCACCGTCTGCTCCGTGATCAGCCCGTTCGCCGCCACCGCCGCGTTCGCCGCCGACCCGCCCGCGCCGTCCGTCATCGAGGGCGAGACCGATTTCGCCGAGGCTGTCCTGAAAGACGGTGTGACCACCGGTCCTTCGGTTCTGCAATCGGCTGCGGCCGCGGACCCGCGGAAGCCGGTGACTCCCATCTTCGGCCCGAGCATCGATGACTATGCCGCCTCCGATGGGCAGACCACCTGCCCCGAAGGCGTGCGGCCGGGGCCGCTCGCGCTGGAGGCGCTGTTGGACCAGACCTACGGCGACCACACCGGCTATTTCCTGCGTGCCTGCGATGTGGGCGGGCGAAGCGAGCACAAGGAGGGCCGGGCCCTCGACTACATGCTGAACGTCAACGACGCGGACCAGAAGGCCGTCGCCGAATCCATCCTGAACTGGCTGCTGGCCACGGACCGGTACGGCAACAAGCACGCGAACGCCCGGCGCCTCGGCATCATGTACCTGATCTGGAACCGCCAGATCTGGCACGCGAGCGAGGCTTCGGCGGGCTGGCAGCCGTACAGCGGCGAAAGCGCGCACACCGACCACATCCATTTCAGCTTCAGCTGGGCCGGCGCACGCAAGGAGACCACCTGGTGGACGGCGGCCCGCCCTGCTTCGTCGCACGATTTCGACGGGGACGGGGATGCGGATCTGTTCACCCGCAACGCCAGCACCAAGGCGCTGTGGCTGTACAAGGGGGCCGGTAACGGCAGCTTCGAGTTCGGCGAGCAGAAAGAGGTTTGGGTCGGCTGGGGTGGCTACGACATCGTGGTCGCTCCCGGTGACTTCGACGGCGACGGCGACCCGGACCTGATCGCCCGCAACTCCACCACGAAGGCGCTGTGGCTGTACAAGGGCGACGGTAACGGCAGCTTCGAATTCGGCGAGCAGAAAGAGATCTGGGCCGGCTGGGGCGGCTACGACATGATCATCGCTCCCGGTGACTTCGACGGCGACGGCGACCCGGACCTGATCGCCCGCAACTCCACGACGAAGGCCATCTGGCTGTACAAGGGCGACGGCAAGGGCAGCTTCGAGTTCGGCGAGCAGAAGGAACTCTGGGCCGGCTGGGGCGGCTACGACATGATCATCGCCCCCGGCGACTTCGACGGCGACGGCGACCCGGACCTGATCGCCCGCAACGCCACCACCAAGGCCATCTGGCTGTACAAGGGCGACGGCAAGGGCAGCTTCGAATTCGGCGAGCAGAAGGAACTCTGGGCCGGCTGGGGCGGCTACGACATGATCATCGCCCCCGGCGACTTCGACGGCGACGGCGACCCGGACCTCATCGCCCGCAACTCCACCACCAAGGCCATCTGGCTCTACAAGGGCGACGGCAACGGCAGCTTCGAATTCGGCGAGCAGAAGGAACTCTGGGCCGGCTGGGGCGTCTTCGACCTGATCGTCTGACCCACCGACAGCCGTCACCCGCTCACACCGAGCGGGTGACGGCACCCCCCGAAGCCCATCCCTCAACACCCAGCGAGGAATCTGATGTGGAACATCCTCTCCACCGGCCTGCGCCACAGCCTGGCAGCAGCGGTGGGCGCGACGGTCATGCTCGCCGGCACTCCGGCGCTCGCCGATCCAGCCGACACGGCACAGCCCCTCAGCGCGGAAGCCGCCGCGGCCTCCGACAGCGCCGCCTGCGACCCGCAGGGTACGACCGCCGCTGACGCGGCGCTGGCCACCAAGCTGAACAGCCAACTACAGGTCGACATGCGCGGGGCGATGAACGCGTACCGGACCTCTTGCGCCCGGATGGTCGTCGAGGCGGTCAAGGCCCGCGGTTTGAGCGAGCGGGCCGCCGTCATCGCGATCACCACGGTCATCGTGGAAACCCACCTGGTGAACCTCAATGTCAAGCTCGACCACACCAGCCTGGGGCTGTTCCAGCAGCAGGATCCCTGGGGCAGCGAGGCGCAGCGACTCGACCCGGTCTGGGCGACCAACGCCTTCCTCGACAAGATGCTGCGGGAGTACCCCGACGACTCCTGGAAGACCGCGCAGATCGGGGCGGTGTGCCAGGAGGTACAGCAGTCCCAGTACGGGTCCAAGTATCAGCCCCAGGCCGGCGACGCCCAGATCATCGTCGATGCCCTGTGGAACGGGAGCGCCGCCCCCGGCAACCATGACTTCGACGGGGACGGGGATGCGGATCTGTTCACCCGCAACGCCAGCACCAAGGCGCTGTGGCTGTACAAGGGGGCCGGTAACGGCAGCTTCGAGTTCGGCGAGCAGAAAGAGGTTTGGGTCGGCTGGGGTGGCTACGACATCGTGGTCGCTCCCGGTGACTTCGACGGCGACGGCGACCCGGACCTGATCGCCCGCAACTCCACCACGAAGGCGCTGTGGCTGTACAAGGGCGACGGTAACGGCAGCTTCGAATTCGGCGAGCAGAAAGAGATCTGGGCCGGCTGGGGCGGCTACGACATGATCATCGCTCCCGGTGACTTCGACGGCGACGGCGACCCGGACCTGATCGCCCGCAACTCCACGACGAAGGCCATCTGGCTGTACAAGGGCGACGGCAAGGGCAGCTTCGAGTTCGGCGAGCAGAAGGAACTCTGGGCCGGCTGGGGCGGCTACGACATGATCATCGCCCCCGGCGACTTCGACGGCGACGGCGACCCGGACCTGATCGCCCGCAACGCCACCACCAAGGCCATCTGGCTGTACAAGGGCGACGGTAACGGCAGCTTCGAATTCGGCGAGCAGAAGGAACTCTGGGCCGGCTGGGGCGGCTACGACATGATCATCACCCCCGGCGACTTCGACGGCGACGGCGACCCCGACCTGATCGCCCGCAACTCCACGACGAAGGCCATCTGGCTGTACAAGGGCGACGGCAACGGCAGCTTCGAATTCGGTGCGCAGAAGGAGATCTGGGCCGGCTGGGGCGGTTTCGACCTGATCGTCTGACCCACCCCGCGCAAACCGCTGCCGTCACCCGCTCACACCGAGCGGGTGACGGCAGCGCCGATAACGGGTTGAGCCCGATGCGACCATGGCGCCATGCAGAAGATCCCCACGCTGTTCCAGCGTGACCCGCAGGACCGTAAGCGCGTGCTACCCGAGGCCAACCCCGTCTGCCAGTGGGTTCTCGACGGCGAGGGGATCGCCACCCGGAAATACGACGGCACCTGCGTGCTGCTCGACGCCGACGGCACGTGGTGGGCGCGCCGCGAGGTCCGCCCGAGCCGGACCCGCCCGCCGGGTTACCGGCCGGTGATGACCGACGAGGTCACCGGCAAGACGGTGGGCTGGGAGCCGATCGCCCAGTCGGCCTACGCGAGATATCACGCCGAGGCCGCCGCGTCGTTCCGCGGCGATCCGGGCACCTACGAGCTGATCGGCGAGAAGATCAACGGCAACCCCGAGGGGGTACGCGGACACGCGCTCGTGGCGCACGCGAAGGCGGACCGGCTGGACGTGCCCCGCGACCTGGACGGGCTGCGCACCTGGCTGCTGGCGCACCCGAAGTTCGAGGGCATCGTCTGGCATCACCCGGACGGCCGCCGAGCCAAGATCAAGTACCGCGATTTCGCGTAGGCGAAGCTAGGCGAGGATCTGTTCGCGCAGGATGTCGGCGTGCCCGCAGTGCTGCGCGAACTCCCGCAGCACGTGCAGGTAGACCCAGCGCAACGGCAGCGGCCCGCGCCGGTTGCCGGTCACCACGTCGTCCAGCCCGAGCCCCGCGGTCGCCTTCCGGGAGGCCTCGCAGGTCTCCCGGTAGGCGGCCCGCACGCTGTCGACGGTGTCCTCGCCGGTCAGGACGAACGACTCGTCGGGTGTCGCCGGGATCCCGATCTCGTCCCGGGACCGCCCGGTGATCGCCTCGTCGAACCACACCTTCTCGACGAACGTGGCGTGCTTGACCAGCCCGAGCAGCGTGGTCCGGGACGGCACCAGGCTCCGCCGGGCCTGCTCCTCGGTGAGGCCGTCGAGGCATTCGTACAGCGCCGCCCGGTGCTCGTCGAGGAAGAACTCCCACTGCTCGCGCAGCGGCCTGTCGATCACGTCGTCCATCGAAGACATACGCTCACGTTATCCGGCGGATCGCCAGGTACGAGAGCCAGCCCAGGCCGATGATGAAGCCCAGCGTGATGAGCCGGTAGAGGACCACCGCGGCGATGGCGATCTCGGTGGTCATGCCGCCGGCGATCAGGCCGAGGATGAGAGCGCCGTCGATGATGCCGAGCCCGCCGGGCACGATCGGCAGGCTGCCGGCGGCCATCCCGGCGCAGAACGCCAGCAGCAGCTGTCCGGTGCTGATCGTGCCGCCGCCGACCGCGACGCAGCACAGCCACAGGCAGAGCGCGTCGAGCAGCCAGTTGAGCAGGGCGAAGGTGATCGCCGCGGCGCCGTGGCCGGGGGTGAGCCGGGCGACCCGCAGCTGTTCGAGGAAGTCCTGGACGCGGTCCCGGCCGTGGTCGGCGGGCCGCTGGCGCAGCCGGTTCACCACGGTGAGCAGCGCGGCGAGGCGGCCCGGGTGGCGGGCCAGCCGGCGCACCCCGAGGGTGGCCAGGACGACGGCCACGGCCAGGGCGGCCAGCGTGTGCCAGTCGGCGGTGTCGCCGGCGGTGGCCGTGCTGAACAGGGTGATCGCGGCGAGGGCGGCCGCGGAGAGGATGCCGGAGAGGGCGATGCACCAGGAGGCGATCGCCGGTGAGGCCCCGAAACGGCGCATCTGCCGGTAGTTGAGGGCGGTGGAGAAGGCCGGGCCGCCGGGCAGGCTCACGCTGAGCGAGTGGGCGGCGTAGGCGAGCGCCACGTGCCGCCGCAACGGCACCCGGACGCCGGCGGAGCGCAGCAGGCGGCGCTGCATCCGGGCGTAGGCCTGCATGGCGGCGGTCTCGGCGAGCAGTGCGGCGGCCAGCCAGCCGAGGTGCGGGGCGCGCAGGTGGGCGAGCGCGCCGAGCAGCGATTGCCAGCCGAGGACCAGTTCGGCACCGAGGATCGCGGCGACCACGGCGACGACTATCCAGCCGGCGCGCCGTTTGGTCGGCTCCTCGACGAGGGTGGTCATTCCTGAATCCGGCCTCTAGTAAACAGTTGTTGACTTCAAAACCGTACCGGCGTACGGCATAGGGGTCAACAGCCGTTTACGTCACAGGCACAGGGTGGCTAAGCTGGCGGAACTGACCGGAAGGACGGCTTTGACCACAGGGGAGACCGCGACGCCGCCGCCACGGCGCCGGGACGCCGCGAAGACCCGGCGCCTTCTGCTCGACGCGGCGATCCAGCGGTTCACCCGGGATGGCTACGCGGCCACCACCGTCCGCGACATCGCCGACGACGCGGGCGTCAACGTAGCGCTGATCAGCCGCTACTTCCGGTCCAAGGAGGGCCTCTTCGAGGCCTGCCTCACCAGCAGCGTCGACGAGCTGCGGCGCAACACCGGCGAGACCCCCCTCAGCCGTACGCCGGAGGCGATCGCCCGGCAGATCGCCGGCCCGTGCGCGGACGGCCTGCCCTACCACCTCGTGCTGCTGCTGCGCTCGTCCGGCGACGAGGGGGCCGACCGGATCCGGCTCGGGCTGCTCCAGTCCTACAGCGAGCGGCTGGCCGCGGTGGCCGGCTGGTCACCCGGCTCCCCCGAAGGCGACGACCTGCTGTTGCGCGCACAGGTGGTGCTGGCCGCCGCCGCCGGGATCGCGCTCCTGCGTACCAAGACCGGCCTGGGACCGTTGGCCCAGGCCACCGAGGAGGACCTCGTCCCGCCGCTGCGCGACCTGGTCGAGGCCCTCCTCAAGAAGAACTGATCAGGCGCGGCGCCGGGACGACGGCACGAGCAGGGACGCCAGGACGGCCAGCACCGCGACCCCCGCGCAGATCCAGAAGCCCTTGGTGAAGGCGGCGTCCGACGGGATGCCCCGCGGCCCGGTCTCGGAGGCGATCACCGCGGCGATCACGGCCGTGCCGATGCTGCTGCCGACCGACCGGGCGATCGCGTTGACGCTGGTCGCCTCGCCGGTGTTGGCCGCCGGGACGGCCGCGATGATGGCGTTCGACATCGACGCGAAGGACAGCCCGATGCCCATGCCGGTGAGGCAGCCGGACGCCAGGATCTGCCAGATCTCGCCGTGCCCGACGGCCGGCAGCGCGAAGGCGGCGACCACCGCGACGGCGCCGGTCACCAGCGGGATCTTCGGGCCGTACCTACGGTCCAGGAAGCCGGCGAGCGGGCCGAAGACCAGCATCATGAGGGTGGTCGGCAGCAGGTAGAAGCCGGCCTCCGAGACGGTCTTGCCGAAGCCGTAGCCGAGGGCGGTGGGCAGCTGGAGCAGGATCGGGATCAGCAGGAAGCTGCCGAACATCGCGAAGCCCAGGATCAGCGCCACCAGGTCGGCGGTCCACACGCCCCGCTTGGTGAGCAGCCGCATGTTGATCAGCGGCTCCGCCATGCGCAGCTCGACCAGGACGAACACCACGAGCGTGACCAGGCCGAAGCCGAGCAGGCCGAGCGTCTTGGCGGAGGTCCAGCCCCAGTCGTCGCCGTCGCTGATGGCCAGCAGAATCGAGACCAGGGAGACGGACAGGATGCCCGCGCCGACCAGGTCGAGTTTGCCCGGGGTGCGGCTGGTCGACTCGGGCACGCCGAAGATCGCGCCGACCAGCGCGATCATGACGATGACCAGGGGGAACCAGAACAGCCAGTGCCAGGACAGGTGGTCGACGATCGGGCCGGCCGCGACGATGCCGACGCCCGCGCCGATACCGAAGATCGCGGAGAGGCCGCCGACGGTCACGCTGACCTTCTCCGGCGGCAGCACGTCCCGGACGATGCCGATGGAGAGCGGCATGATCGCGCCGGCCGCGCCCTGCAACGTCCGGGCCAGGATGAGCACGGCCAGGTTGGGCGCGAGGGCGGCGAGCAGGGTGCCGGCGGCGAGCAGCACCAGGACCACGAGCAGGACCTTGCGCTTGCCGACCATGTCACCCAGGCGGCCCAGGATCGGGGTCAGGACCGAGGCGGAGAGCAGGTACGCGGTCAGGATCCAGCTGATCTCCCCGGTGTCCACCTGGAACTCCCGGGCGATCACCGGCAGCGCCGGCGCGACCAGCGACTGGAGCACGGCGAAGGCGAGCCCGCCCAGAGACAGGAAGAGCACCACGAGCGTGGTGTTCGCGTGCCTCCCCGGAGCGGTGCCGGACTTGGACGGCTCGGCGATGGTTTGCGTCATCAGATCCCCGGAGGAAGAAGTAAACATTCGCTGACTTATCCAAGTTAGGGTCCACCGGAAGGTAGGTCAACGGACGTTTACATCACACGTGCTTCTCGAGGCTCACGGAGGCGTACGAAATCTACGGTTTTGAAAGGAAAATGTCGTCGACGGCGCCGTGGAACTGGTCGTTGTCGGCGTGTGCGCTCTTGCCGCCGACGTTGAGGGACATGGCGTTGTCGATGCGCAGCCTCGCGGGGATGCGGACGGCGGCGTGCGGCGAGCCGTCCACGAACAGGATCAGATCGGTACGGGTCCGCCGGCACTCGAGCCGGTGCCAGGTCCCGTCGGCCACCCCGATCGGCGCGACGGCCACGTGGATGACGCGGGAGTCCTCGCCGCGCATGACGCAGCTCGGCTGCCCGGGCCGACCGTCGATCTGGAGTTTGTACTGGCTGCCCTCGGCCGAGTAGCCCTTCTGGAGCACGTTCTGCCCGTCGGTGGTGTGCCGCGCGGCCAGCCGGACGGTGGCGCCGTAGCTGAACGGCGCGTCACCCGGGTTGAGTTCCGGGCGGCTGAGCACGCGCAGGATGAGCCGTGGGCACGGCTCCCGCTCGCACGGCCGCGGGAACTGCACCGCCCGGCCGGCGTCGTGCGGGACGCGGCGGGGGCGGGCCCGGTTGCCGCCGAACGGGGTCAGATGGTGGCCGAACCGGGAGGTGTCGTCCCACGGTCGCGGACCGTCGAAGTCGTAGTGGGCCAGCGTCAGCGGTGGTGGCGCCGGCGGCGACGTGGGGGTGACCCAGACGGCCGGCGCGGGTCCGGTCGGGCGGAAGAAGACCACGGCGGCGAGGACGGCGACCGGCAGCAGCGCCAGCAGGGCGATCACCGCGGCTCGGCGGCGGGTCAGCGGTGAGGGCACATACCGTCAAACGCGTCCGCACGCCAGGGGTGGCGGTCACGGGTCATCCTGAGGGGGTGCGATTCATCCTCAACGTGCTGTGGTTCATCTTCGGCAGCGGCTTCCTCCTGGCCCTGGGCTACGGGCTGGCCGCACTCGTCTGTTTCCTGCTGATCGTCACGATCCCGTTCGGGGTGGCCGCGCTGCGGCTCGCCGTCTACGCGATGTGGCCGTTCGGGCGGACCGTGGTCAGCAGCCCGGGCGCGGGCGTCGCCTCCGGTCTCGCCAACATCCTCTGGGTGGTGCTGGCCGGCTGGTGGCTGGCGCTCACCCACCTGATCGCCGGTGTCGCGCAGTGCATCACGGTCATCGGCATCCCGTTCGGGATCGCGAACTTCAAGCTGGTGCCGGTGGCGTTCTGGCCGCTGGGCCGGGAGATCGTGGAGCTGGACTGATCCGCGATCACCCGGCCGTCGGCGGCGCCGGCGTCTACAGCGGCCCGGTGGGCAGTTCCCGGCGCACCAGCTTGCCGGTCGGGTTGCGCGGCAGGTCGTCGACGAAGACCACGTCCCGGGGCACCTTGTACCGGGCCAGGTTGGCGCGGACGAACTCGCGGATCTCCTGCGGGTCCCGGGCGGACTCCTCGGTCGGGACGATGAAGGCGCGCAGCCGGGTGCCGAAGTCCGGGTCGTCGACGCCGATGACCGCGGCGTCCATCACGTCGGCCCGTTGGGAGAGCAGGTTCTCCACCTCGAGCGGGTAGACGTTCTCCCCACCCGAAATGATCATGTCGTCTTCGCGGCCGTCGATGTAGAGCAGGCCGTCGGCGTCGAAGTGCCCCTGGTCGCCGGTGGCCATGAAGCCGTCGATGATCTGCTTGTTCTGGCCGTCGGTGTAGCCCTCGAACGGGATGCCGGTACGGACGAAGACCCGGCCCTTCGTCTCGGCCGCGGTGATCCGCCTGTCCTCCCCGTCGTAGAGCGCCACCTGGACCGTCACCGGCGGCCGGCCCACCGTTCCGGGCGACTTACGCAGTTCGTGCGGCTGGGCCACGGACGCGACGGCCACCTCGGTGGAACCGTAGACGTTGTAGAGCACGTCGCCGAAGACCTCCTGGAAGCGGACGCACACGTCGGGCGGCAGGGCCGACCCGGCCAGGAAGACGGTCTTCAGCGAGGACGTGTCGTACTTGGCGATCACGTCCGGGCCGAGGGCGAGGATCCGGTTCAGCATGGTCGGGACGGCCACCAGCATGTGCGCCCGATGCTCGGCGATCGCGGCGAGGATCTGCTCGGCCCCGAAACGGCGCAGCAGCACGGCGTGGTTGGCCAGCGACAGCCCGACCGTCCAGGCGCCGAACCCGGTGGCGTGGAACAGCGGGGACGCGATCACCGCGGTGCCCTGGCGGGGGAAGTCGATCCGGTCCGCGATGACGGCGCTGGCCAACGGCGACACCTTGGTACGCGGAGCGCCCTTGGGCAGTCCGGTGGTGCCGCTGGTGAGGATGATGAACCCGCCCGGCTTCTCCGGGATCGGCTGCGGAATCGTAGTCGGCTCGGCGGCCGTGAACTCCTCCACGCTGAGCAGCCCCGGCGGCCGGTCGTAGCCGTCGTCCTCCCAGGTCAGGTAGCGGGGGATGTCGTCCGGCAGGGCATCGACGGTGTCGGCGAACTCGCTGTCGTACATCAGGAAGCGGACGTTCTCCCGCTGGATCACCTCAGCCAGCTGGGAGGCGGCGAGACCGGTGTTGAGCATCGCCAGCCGCAGTCCGGCCCGGGCCGTGCCGGTGATCGCCAGCGCCAGCCCACGATGGTCCCGGGCCAGCACTCCGATGATCGACTTCTCCGGCAGGCGCACCTTGCGCAGCGCGTGCGCGAGGGCGTTGGAGCGCTGGAAGAACTGGAGGTACGTCCAGGTGCCCCGCTCGTCGGTGAGCGCCGGCAGGTCGGGGAACTCGGTCGCGGCCTTCTCGGTGAGGGCCGCCTGCGGCCCGATCTTCGCGTTGTTGCCGGCCGCCTTGATCAGCCGGTCCGGGCGCAGAAGGTTGACGATGCCAATCTGGTGCATCCGCAGAACCGCTTGCAGGGTGCTCACTAATCAGCCTTTCCATATGGGGGCGCGGTTCTCGGCGTACGCGCGGATGCCCTCGACGGCGTCCGCGGACCCGATCACCTCGCCGGCGATGTCGGAGAGACGGTCGAAGGCCTCCGCGGCGCCCCAGTCGCGGTGTTCGTCGACGATGCGTTTCGAGAGCAGTACAGCCAGGGGCGCGTTGGCCGCGATGTCGTGGGCCAGTTCCAGGGCGGTTTCGAGCGCCTTGCCCGGTGACGTGACGCGGTTGATCAAGCCCAGATCGTGCAGCCGGCGGGCGGGCATCGGCTCGCCGGTGAGGGCCAGTTCCAGGGCGGTGCTGCGGGGCAGGCTCCGGGCGAGCCGGAGCACCCCGCCGGCGGCGGCGACCAGGCCGCGCTTGACCTCGGGGATGCCGAACACGGCGTCCTCCGCGGCGACGATCAGGTCGGCGGCGAGGGCGAGCTCGCACCCGCCGGCCAGGGCCGCCCCCTCGACCGCGGCGATCAGCGGTTTGGCGGGCGGTTTGGCGGTGATGCCGAGCAGTCCGCGGCCCTCGGTGACCGGGTACTCGCCGCGGGCGGCGGCCTTGAGGTCCATGCCGGCGCTGAACACGGTGTCCGAGCCGGTGAGGACCGCGACCCGGGCCCGTGGGTCGGCCTCGAACGCGTCGACGGCCTTCTCCAGGGCACGGGCGGTGGCCAGGTCGATGGCGTTGCGCACGGCGGGCCGGTTCAGGCGGAGGACGGTCACCGGGCCGTGCCACTCGACGATCAGCGGCGGCGGAGGCGGCGGAGGCAGCTCATGCCGGCCACGGTCGGTCACGGCGAAGCCGGCGCCGTCCACCTCCAGCTTCCAGAATTCCGACATTTCTGAAATGTCGGAAGTACGGAGGACGACGCGATCGCCCGCCGGGGTGATCGCGGTAATGATCATGGCGGCAGGCGAGCCGTCCCGCTCGTAGGGGACGGTGTACGCCTCCACGACCGCCGGGCCGTGGTGGGACCGCAGCGCGCGACGGGCCGGCGGCCGCGGCAACCGGGGGTCGGCGTCGATGTCGGCGAACGCGGAGACCGGCGGCCGGGCGGACAGGACGGTCGCCGCGTGCTTGGTGAGGTACCAGCCCAGCGCGGTGGCCAGCCCGTAGCTGTCCGGCTCGGCACGCAGCAGCGGCACCAGGTTGGCGACCGCGTGACTGGTGTAGTTGTTGCCCGGCCCGCCCGCGAAGGTCAGCCCGCCGGTCACGGTGAGCGGCCGCCCCGGGTCGCCGACCGGCAGCCCCAGTTCCAGGGCGCCGATCTGTACGGCGGACGGGAAGCACGCGTACAGGTCGATGTGTTCGACGTCGTCGATGGTGAGCCCGCTGTGCCCGAGGACGGCGTCGCCGATCGCCCTGATGGCGGGCGAGCTGGCCAGGTCGGCGCGCTCGGTGACGTACCACTCCTCGGTGGCGTGCGCCCCGGCGTGCACGAAGATCCAGTCGTCCTGGCTGATCCCGGCCGCCTGTGCCGCCGCCGCACTGCACACGACGATGCCGGTCCCCTGGTTGACCTGGAGGTTCGCGGTCAGCAGCTTGGGGTAGGGCGCGGAGATCATCCGGTTCGCGGCGGTCGGGGTTGCCAGTTCCTCCGCGGTGTGCGGGACGCCCTGCCAGGCGGCCGGGTTGGCGGCGGCGACCTCGGAGCAGCTCGCCCAGAGCCGGGTGATCCGGTCCAGGTGTTCCTCCGGCGTGTTGCCGAGACGGCCACGGACGGCGGATTCGATCAGCGCGTAGAGGTGGATCGGCGCGACCAGACCGGCGGCGGTCTCGGCGTCGTTGTTGGCCGGGGAGTCGTTGCCCAGCGTGCGGGTGGGCGCCGTGCCGTCCGGCTGGGCGGGCCAGTCCAGGGTGTTACCGGAGCGTTCGGCGGCGGCCGCGGTGGCGGCCGATTCCGCGCCGCCGACCAGGGCGATCGAGGCCCGTCCGGCGGCGATCTCGGCGGCCGCGTCGTTGAGCAGCCGCAGCGAGCCGTCACCGCCGAAGATGGTGGTCTGCACGGTCTGGGCGGGTGTCGCGCCGACCGCCGCGGCGATCAGCGCGGCCCCGTCCGGGTACTGCCAGGACACGCTGGCCACGTAGCCGACGTAGTCGGCCTTCGCGAGCAGTCCGGCGCCGGCGCCCTGCCGCAGCGCGCGCACGGCCAGCGACACCGGGTCCCCACCGCCGGGCTCGGTGGACTTCTCGGAGAGCTGGCCGGCGCCGACGATCACCGGCGTCCACGCGGCGACATCCTGGCCGGTCCGCTCGTACCGGATCGGATCGGGCTTTTCGTGGGTCCTTCGCACGGCCGTGACGGCACGCGGCCGTGACGCGCTCGCCGCCGGAGCCAGCCGGCCCAGCTCGGCGAGGCTCTTGCTCATGGCGTCGGCCAGGTTCCGGGCGACCATCGGCCCGAGCGGCCCGTCCGCCGGCCCGCCCTCGACGCCGCCGTCGAAGCGGACCAGCGCACCGGCCGCCGACGGCGCCACCGACAGATAGAAGCCGACCTCGATGCCCATCGGCGCGGTGCCCTCGAACCAGACGGCCCGGTCCTCGACGACCCCGGCGACCGTCCAGCGGACCTCGCTCGGTACGCCCATCAGCTTGATCCGCTGCCGGAAGCGCACCCCCTCGGCGAACTCGGCGGGCGGCGCGTCGATCCATCCGGTGTGCTGGAGCACCCAGCCGGGCATCCGGGCCGGGTCGGCGAGCACCGCGAACACCTGGTCGGGGCGGGCGGCCACCTCGACCGCGACGCTGCACGGGTAGGCGAAGACCCGGGGTGGTTCGACCGCCGCTGGAGCGTCCGGCTCGGGCCGGCGGCGGGTCAGTGCGGTGGTCGCGGCCGCTCGCGCGACAGCGAACATCCGGGCCAGGTTTCCAGCGGGCATCGACGCTCCCCTAACAGTCCGACCTGACGGTAAAGGGGTGACCTGGGTCACGGCAAGAGCGAGTCGATCATTGAAACAAGCTGTATGGACGCAACTAACCGTCAAGCCGTACGGTAAATCCGTGAAACGAACGCAGGCGCAGCGCAGTGCCGACACCAGGGCGAAGGTCCTGGAGGCCACCGTGCAGTGCCTGGTCGAGCGCGGCTACGCGGAGACCACCACCGCCGAGGTCCTGGCCCGCGCCGACGTGCCCCGGGGCACGCTGCTGCACCACTTCCCGACCAAGGTCGACCTGCTGGTCGGCGCGGTGCACCACGTGGCCGGCCGCCGGGTGGAGTCGCTGACCGCCGAGCTGGCCGCGATCCCGCCGGAGGCGGACCGTCTCGACGCGCTGATCGACATCATCTGGCGGCACTTCTCCTCCCCGCTGTTCTGGGCGGCACTCGAGTTGTGGAACGCCTGCCGCACCGACACCGAGCTGCGCGCCGCGCTGCTCCCGGTGGAGAAGGAGATCTTCGCCGTTCTGCACGACCGGGCCCGCGATCTGCTCAGCGGGAGCTCGCCCGGTGATCCCCGCGTGCCGACCGTGGTCGAGTTCAGCTACGAGGTCCTCACCGGACTGGCCATGACCGGCATCGTCAGCGGCGATCTGGGCCGCCGTGAGCTGCTCATCCGCCGCTGGAAACGGGCGGCCGCCATCCTGCTCGGCCACCGCGATCCGTCCACCCTGGTGGAACGCGCCCGCTCAAAGGAGAGTTGATGTTCGACACCCCGGAACGCCTAGCCCTCGCCGGCTCCATGAAACAGTTCACCGCCCGGGAGATCCTCCCGAATCTGGCCGACTGGGAGCGGGCCGGTGAGATCCCCCGTGACGTGCACGCCCGTCTCGCCAAGGCCGGCCTGTACGGCGTCGGCTTCGGGGAGGAGGTCGGCGGCGACGGCGGCGACACGGTCGACACGGTCGTCGCCACCGAGGCGTTCCTGGAGGCCGGCGGATCGTCCGGCGCGCACGCCTCGCTGTTCACGCACGGGATCGCGCTGCCGCACATCATCGCGTCCGGTGACAGCGGCCTGATCGACCGGTTCGTCCGCCCGACCCTGGCCGGGGAGAAGATCGGCGCGCTCGGCATCACCGAGCCGGAGGCCGGTTCCGACGTCGGCTCGCTGCGCACCACGGCGGTCCGTGACGGCAACGCGTACGTGGTGAACGGCGCCAAGATGTTCATCACCTCCGGGGTCCGGGCCGACTTCGTGACCACCGCGGTGCGCACCGGCGGCCCGGGCGCGTCCGGCATCAGCATGCTGGTGATCGAGAAGGGCACGCCCGGTTTCACGGTGTCCCGCAAGCTCGACAAGATGGGCTGGCTCTGCTCGGACACCGCGGAGCTGTCCTTCGTCGACTGCCGGGTGCCGGCCGCCAACCTGGTCGGCCCGGAGAACTTCGGGTTCGCGCTGATCGGCCAGGCCTTCGTGTCCGAGCGCATCATCGCGGCGGTGCACGCCTACTCGGTGGCGCAGCGCTGCCTCGACCTGACGCTGGAGTACACGCGGGCCCGCGAGACGTTCGGCCGTCCGCTGATCAGCCGCCAGGTGGTCCGGCACAAGCTGGTCCAGATGCGGCAGCGGATCGACGTGGCCCGCCAGTACACCCGGTGGCTGGCCGAGCGGCACGCCGCCGGTGAGCCGATGATCGGCGAGGTCTGCCTGGCCAAGAACACCGCGGTGGAGGCCTGCAAGTACGTGGTGGACGAGGCTGTCCAGCTGCACGGCGGCATGGGCTACATGCGCGAGTCCGAGGTGGAGCGGCACTACCGGGACACCCGGATCCTCGGCATCGGCGCCGGGGCCAGCGAGATCATGACCGACCTGGCCGCCAAGATGTTCGGCTACCAGTGAGGTGATCCAGTTCGATCACCGGCCGGGGATCCTCGACCTGTCGTGGGGGCATCCCCGGCCGGACCTGCTGCCGGTCCGGGAGTGGTCCTCCGCCGGACGGGACAACGACTGGCGGGCCCTGACCTACGGGTCGGCGGCCGGGCCGGATCCGCTGCTGGAGTGGCTCGGCGATCCGGGCCGGACGTTCGTGACCGGCGGCGCCTCGCACGCCCTGGCCCTGGTGACGCAGGTGCTCACCGCCCCGGGTGACGTGGTGCTGGCCGTCTCCCCCACCTATCACCTGGCCTTCCCGATCCTGGCCGACCGGGGGCTGCGGATCGTCCAGGCCGGGTCGGTCCGGCAGGTACGACCGAAACTGATCTACCTGGTGCCGACGTTCGGCAATCCCACCGGCGCCAGCCTGCCGTGGAAACGCCGGATCGAGCTGATCGAGGCGGCCCGGGAGGTCGGTGCGACGATCGTGGAGGACGACACCTACCGGGAGCTGTCCTACGACGGACCGGCCCCGGAGTCGCTGTGGTCGATGGCCGGCGGTGACCCCGTCGTCCGGCTCGGGTCGTTCGCCAAGACGGTCGCGCCCGGTCTGCGGCTCGGCTGGATCAACGCCGAGCCGGAGATCATCGCGCGGCTGACCGGGCTCGGGTACGTGCACAGCGGCGGCGGGGTCAACCACACGACGGCCGTCACGATGGCGGCGTTCTGCACGGGCGGGGGCTTCGAGCGGCACGTGGCAGGATTGCGAGCGAGTTACCGTACGCAAAGGAATGCCCTGGTCGGCGCCTTGCGCAAGCATGTCCCGGAGCTGGCGGTGCGGTCGCCCGCCGGGGGTTGGTTCGTCTGGGCGCGGCTGCCCGCCGGGGTGACCGCCGAGGCGCTGCTGCCGGTCGCCGAGGAGCGTGGCGTCTCGTTCGTGCCGGGGCCCCGGTTCTGGGCCGACGGCAGCGGCGGCGCGGACCGGATCCGGCTCAGTTTCTCGCTTCTGCCGGCCGCCGATCTGGAGGTCGCGGCGGCGCGGCTGGGCGAGGCCGTTGCCGTGATCGCCCACAACCGATAGACCTGCGTGCATGACTGATACGGATTGGGTGCCGGCCGGCATCGACACGAGCCGGCCGAGCACCGCCCGGGTGTACGACTACTTTCTCGGCGGCACCCACCATCTGCCGGTGGACCGGGAGCTGGCCGGGCAGATCGAGGCGATGACGCCGGACATCGGCGAGACGATGCGGGCCAACCGGGTGTTCCTGCGCCGGGCGGTGCGGTTCCTGACCGGCGCCGGGGTGCGGCAGTTCCTGGACATCGGTTCGGGCATCCCGACGGCGGGCAACGTGCACGAGATCGCGCAGGCCGAGGCGCCCGGGTCGGCGGTGGTCTACGTGGACGTGGACCCGGTGGCGGTGGAGCACAGCCGGGCGATCCTGGCGGGCGTGGAGCGTACCGGGGTGATCTGCGCCGACGCCCGGGACACCGGCCTGATCCTGACCGGTACCGCCAGGTCGGGCCTGATCGATTTCGGGCAGCCGGTGGCCGTGCTGCTGGCCGGGGTGCTGCACTTCGTGCCGGACGCCGACGACCCGGCCGGGCTGGTCGGCGCACTGCGTGACGCGGTGGGGCCGGGCAGTTTCCTGGTGATCTCGCACGCCACCTCGGACGGGCAGCCGCCCGAGGTGCTCGAGGCGCAGCGGCTGTCGGCGCGCACCGGCACCGGGATCGTGCTGCGGCCGCACGCCGAGATCGCCGCCTGGTTCGACGGTTTCCCACTGGTCGAGCCGGGTCTGGTGCACCTGCCGCTGTGGCGTCCCGAGACGGGCGAGCCGGTGGACAACCCGGAACGGTACGGCGCCTACGCCGGGGTCGGGGCGGCCTGAACCAGCGCGTCGAGGAGCTTCTCGATGGTCCCCGGGAAGGCCGAGTTGTACATCGACGGGAGGTGCTCGCGAACCAGGTGCACGTTCGGGTACCCGTCGGCGGGCAGTGAGGTGTAGACCCGGGACCACGCCTCCTGCTCGGCCGTCTCCTGCCCCTCGGTGAGCTCGGCCGCGTCGACCGCCGCCACGGCGAGCACGGTGTCGACGAAGTCGCGGTAGTGCCGGACCGCGTCGGCCGGGGCGAACCCGGCGTTCAGCATGATCCCGATGCCGGTGTCGACGACCCGCATCTCGTGCGGGCCGGCGGTGACCCGGATGGCCCGCAGGTGGGCGAGCCGCGGGTGCTGCCGCATCGAACGGCGCAGCGAGTGGGCGAGGTCGCGCAGCGAGTCGACCCAGTGGTCGCGGGGGACGAAATCGGCGAAGGCGTCACCGATCAGCCGGTCCGCGACGGCGAGCAGCAACGCGTCCAGGTCCCGGAAGTACCGGTACACCGCCGTCGGGTCGGCGCCCAGCTCGGCGCCGAGGCGGCGGACGCTGAGACGATCGCCACTCGGCGACTCGATGAGCCGCAGCGCCGCATCGACGATCAGGTCCTCGGTCAGCACCACTCCGCTGCGGGTCTTGCGGCGACGGGCTCCGACACTGCGTACGCGCTCCACTCCTGGCACGTCACCACCTTAGGGTGTTCTTATGTCAACGCATTGACATAAGAGTGGGGACATCGGCATCCTCGGTTCACGAGATCTCCACCGGTTCACAGCCGGGCGGTCTCGAGAGTTGGAAGGGACTCCCCATGGCGGCCACACCCCCCGCTTACGATCAGGACATCCGTACCGACGAGCAGCGCATCCGCCGGGCGCTGGACGGCGCGGTCCGCACCCCCTTCTGGCTGGAAGACCCCGGCCGGCCCGCTCCCGAGCCGGCACTCAACGGCTCGACCGAGGCCGACCTGCTGGTCATCGGCGGCGGCTACTGCGGCCTGTGGACCGCGCTGATCGCCAAGGAGGCCGACCCGTCCCGGGACGTCGTGCTCGTCGAGGGCAACGAGATCGCGTGGGCGGCCAGCGGGCGCAACGGCGGCTTCGTCGAGGCCAGCCTCACCCACGGCACCGAGAACGGGCGCCGGCACTTCGCCGACGAGCTGCCGATCCTGGACGGTCTGGCCGCGGAGAACTTCGCGGCCTTCGAGGACACCCTGGTCCGGCACGGCATCGACGCCGAGTTCGTGAAAGAGGGTGTGCTGGCCGTCGCCACCGAGCCGCACCAGGTCGAGGAGTTGCGCGCGGCGACCACCGCGGGGACCACCTTCTACGACCGCGAGCGGCTGGCCGGGCTGGTGCGCTCCCCGCTCTACCGGGCCGGGCTCATGCAGCACGAGGGCGCCGCGCTGGTGCACCCGGCCAAGCTGGCCTGGGGCCTCAAGGCCGCCTGCCTGCGGCTCGGTGTGCGGATCTTCGAGAACACCCCGGTCACCGACATCAAGGACGAGGGCGCCACGATCCGGGCGGCGACCTGGGCCGGCAGCATCCGGGCCGGCAAGGTGGCGCTGGCCACCAACGGCTTCCCGTCGCTGCTCAAGCGCAACCGCCTGCTGACCGTTCCGGTCTACGACTACGCGCTGATGACCGAGCCGCTCACCGCCGCCCAGATCGAGGAGATCGGCTGGACCCGGCGGTTCGGCATCTCGGACGCCTCACGGCAGTTCCACTACTACCGGATGACCTCGGACAACCGGATCCTGTGGGGCGGCTACGACGTCGTCTACCACAAGGGCGGCACGATCCGGCCCGAGCACGACCAGAACCCGGAGACCTTCGCCCGGCTCGCCGACCACTTCCTGCGGACGTTCCCGCAGCTCGGTGACATCCGGTTCAGCCACGCCTGGGGCGGCATGATCGACATGTGCACCCAGCTGGCCGCGTTCCAGGGCCGGGCGATGGGCGGCAAGGTGGCCTACAGCAGCGGCTTCACCGGTCTCGGCGTGGCCGCCACACGCTACGGCGCGACCGTGATGCTGGACCTGCTCGACGGTCGCGACACCGCTCGTACCCGGCTGAAGATGGCCCGGCGCAAGCCGCTGCCGGTGCCGCCGGAGCCGGTGCTCTACCCGGCCGTGCAGATCATCCGGAACGCGATCGCCCGCGCCGACCGCAGCGGCCGGGACGGCTTCATCCTGAAGGCGGCCAACGCCGTCGGCTTCTCGTTCGACTCCTGACGGCTGACGGGCCGGTCCCCCAGCGGGCCGGCCCTCACGCCCGGTAGCCGGGCTCCACCTCACGCACGCAGTGCTCGGCCTCGCCGGCGGGAACCCCGAGCGCCAGCAGCCCCGCCATCACCTCGCCCGGTTTGGCGCCGCCGTCGACGACGCTCATCCCACCGGCGCCGCGAACCAGATGAATCCGGTAGCGCGCCCCGGTCCACTCCACACGTACCGCGGTGACCGGACCCTCAGCTGGATCGTCCATGCCGATCATCCTAGGCACCCATTTCTGATCTCTTGCACCGAGTCACCCGTTGTGAACGGTGAGTGAAGGGGCGGGCTTTGCCTTCCTGTCGGCCGGCTGCGGCCTCTGGTCCACTTCATGACACCGATTTCCGGTACGGCTACGCGCGGCCCTGGCGGCGCGGTCGCGATCGTCTGCCACTCCGGGCCGTGGCGCCCGCATCCGGGCTTGAGTGGTGGGTCGCGGTCACCCCTCAGTCGTACAGCAGCGCGGTGAGCAGGCCGCGCAGCGTACGGTCGAAAAGGTCCGGGCGCCGCGCCCCGGGATCAGCGAAAGCCGCGACGAGATGGGGATAGACCGTCAGGTCGAGCCCGGTGAAGGCGGGCGGCGGCACTGCGCTCTCGGAGCGGGCGAAGAGCGTCACCACGCCGGTCATCATGGCCAGCGCCTCGAACTTGGCGGCCGACCCGCACGGCACCGGCGCCAGCACCCCGAGACAGTGGTCGAACCAGGCCAGGGCCTCCGGCCCGATCCCGGTCGGGCGGTGCAGCAGGTCGATCGCCCAGGGATGCCGGCGGTAGAGGGCGAGCTGCCGCCCGGCCAGGACGGTCAGCGAGTCCACCGGCTCCCCGGCGGGATCCGGAAAGGGCCGCAACCCGGTCACCACCCGGTCGGTCATCAGGTCGAGCAGGTCGTCGCGGGACGACAGGTAGCGGTAGAGCGACCCGGCGCCGGTGTTCAGCGCGGTGGCCACCGCCCGCATCGAGACGGCCGCCAGGCCCTCGGCGTCGGCCAGGGCGATCGCGGCTTCGACGATCTCGTCCCGGCTGTGGGTGGGCTGGGGCCCGCGGGCGCCGCGGGCCGGGCGGATCCAGATGGGGGATGCGTCGCTCACTCGCATCACTGTAAACTGCGAACGTCGTTCGCGGTTTATTCCTCACCGAAGGCAGGGTTCAGATGGTTCAGGTCCACTCCACCGGCAACGGGCCGGGAATCGTGGTGGTGCACGGCGGCGGGGTCACCTCCGGCATCTACCGCCGACTGGCCGGGAAGCTGGCCGACCGGTTCACCGTGCACCTCTACGACCGGCGGGGGCGCGGCGACGCACCGGCCCGGTCCCTGCCCTACGACGTCCAGGAGGACGTCGACGACCTGCTCACGGTGCTGCGGCAGACCGGCTCGCACAACGTCCTCGGGCACAGCGGCGGCGGCATCGTCGCCCTGCTCGCCGCACGGCAGGGCGCGGTCGAGCGGCTGGCCCTCTACGACGGGGTGGTCCCGATCGGCGACCTCTTCCCGACCGCCTGGGTGGAACCCGCCCGGGAGGCGGCACGAGCCGGCGACATCGCCCGCGCGCTCGCCCTGACCAGCGCCGGGATCAACACGCACAGCGCGGCCAGCCGGCTGCCGCTCTCGGTGCAGACGGCGATCTGCCGGCTGTTCATGCGCACCCCGATCGGCCGCGAGATGGGTGAGCTCCTGCCGTTGACGCTGGACGAGGTCGACGGGATCCGGGCCTTCACCGGGCCGGCCGAGCAGTGGGCCGGGATCGACTGCGAGGTGCTGCTGGCCTGCGGCGCGAACGGACCGTCCTACTATCCGCGGCTCAACGAGGCACTGGCCGCGGTGCTGCCGCACGCCCGCACCCTGCTGGTGCCGCGCGCCGCGCACGACGCCGTCAACCGGGCGCCCGCCCAGGTGGTCGAGCCGCTCGCGGAGTTCTTCGCCGCACCCGCCCGGGTGGGCTGACCTCAGCCCGGTGGGCTTTCAGTTCGGGGCGGCGGCCAGCCAGTCGTCGCCCACGCAGCCCTCGTCGTAGTCCCACCAGCCGTCGCGGGCTCCGGCGCGCAGCACCCGCTGGACGGCGGCCAGGTCGGCGTCCGGCGGCACGTCCAGGGCGGCCAGGTGGTACTGACGGATGCCCTCACCGGTCACCCCGAACGGCTCGAACGCGTCCAGCACCCGCTGCACCGAACCGCGCAACGGGCCACTGCCGAACGGGACGACCCGGATCGTGCAGCGCCCGGACCACTCCACCTGCTCGGTGGCCCAGTGGACGCCGTCCTCGTCCCGCCGCACCCGGATCAGATCACCGTTGGCGACACCGCGCACGAACCAGGGCGCGTTGCTGAGCCGGACCACGTCGTCGCCGACCGGTTCGGCCCAGAGGCTCTCGACCGACACGGGTGGCCAGTCGTCGTTCGTCCTCGGCAGGTCGAAGTGGACTTTGACCGCGTCCACGACGGTCACCAAGCGGCTTTCGTCATGCCGGACCCCTTTGCCGTCGCACCCCACAGCCGCGCGGAGACGTAGTCTCCCAGAAGATCGACCGTCGCATCACAGGCCCACCTCCCGCAGACCGGTGGCGGCCCGCCATTCGGCACGGGTGATCGCGTACTCCACCTCGCCCTCGCCGGAGCCCGGGATCGGCGGATAGTCCGGGAAGAAGGTCCGCACGTACCGTAGCCCGCACTTCTCCATCACCCGCCGGGAGCCGGTGTTCACCGTCATGGTCTGCGCGATGATCCGCTCCTGGCCGGCCGTCGCGAAGCCGTGCCGCACCAGCGCGGCGGCGCCCTCCGCGGCCAGG
This sequence comes from Actinoplanes lobatus, assembly GCF_014205215.1. NCBI lineage: Bacteria > Bacillati > Actinomycetota > Actinomycetes > Micromonosporales > Micromonosporaceae > Actinoplanes > Actinoplanes lobatus. The sequence continues at coordinate 4,355,392 of NZ_JACHNC010000001.1, read as the reverse complement.
CCCCGCCGCCAGCACCGTCGCAGCAGCCGGTAGCCCAGCTCGGCCTCCCCCGGCCGTTCCGCCGGCGGCAGCATCATCACGCCGACGAACTCTCCGGTCCTCTCGGTCGCCAGCCAGTAGCCCAGCCCGTCCACCCGCCCACCCAGCTCCATGCGCTCCGCGTGACAGCCGGCCACCTCCTCACGGGTGCGGGCCCGGCCCTCGATGTAACGCAGCACCTCGGGATCGGCGTCGAGCTCCACCTCGTACTCGAGATGCTCGTCCGTCAGCGGGACCAGCACCATCCGCTCGGTGGTCAGCGTCGGTTGCGGCATCCGCCCACGATCACACAACGACCGCCGCCACGCGACGATGTTTCAGACCGGCGGGCGCTCGCGGGATGTTCTCCGTCACGCCCGCACGCTAGCCTTCCGCTCCGGACGTTCTACTTCCGGATTCGAGGGGTACGCCGATGCTGAGCCCGACCGCACGGGCGCTGATGGCCTACGAGGCGGTCCAGGGCGCTCCCGGGATCACCGCGGACCGGATCGCCGAACGGCTCGGCATCTCCGACCGGGCGGCCCGGCGCTACATCGCCATCCTGCGCGAGGCCGGGCTCCCCATCGAGTCCGTCCGCGGGCCCTACGGCGGATACAAGGTCGGTCGCGGCGCCCGGCCCGCCCCGCTGATCTTCACGCAGGCGGAGGCGCTCGGCCTGGTCATGGCGGTCCTCGACGGCCACCACGCGGCCGGCGACACAGCCGATCCGGTCGGCAGCGCCCTCGGCAAGATCGTCCGGGTGCTGCCGGAGAGCTTGGGCGCACAGGTCGAGGCGGTCCGGCGGACGGCCGCACCGGCCCCCGACCGCGGCGCCGCGCGGCCCGACCCCGAGATCACCAGCGGCCTGGTGCGGGCGTGCGCTCAGAATCTCCGGGTACGGGTCGGCTATCGCACCGAGGCCGGTTCGGAGTGGACGGCCGAAGTGGACCCGTGGGCCATCGTGGTGCGGCACGGGCGGTGGTATCTGCTGTGCCACTCCCATGCGGCGGGCGCGCGACGGGCGTACCGGATCGACCGGGTCACCGCCGTGGAGATCCTGCCCACCGGCTTCCGGCCGCCCGCCGACCTGGACCCGGTCGCCGTGCTCGACGCCCACCTGGCCGTCGGCTGGGAATTCCGCGCCGAGATCCTGATCGAGGCCCCGATCGCCGACATCCCCGCCTGGCTGAGCCCCGCCCTGGGCGCGCTGACCCCCGGCCCGGAGCCGGGCACCACCATCCTGACCGGCAGCACCAGCAACCCCCGCTGGTACGCCCAGCAGCTCACCGTCATCCCCGCCGACTACCGCATCGTCGACAGCCCGGAGATCCGCGACGCCGCCCGCCGGATCGCGGAACGCCTGCTCGCAGCCGCGCGGCCGAAAAATGTCGGGGGTGCCGCGTAGGGTCCGCGGCATACCGGTCCCCGCTGGAGAATCGAGGAACCATGGCCGTTCTCGAGTTGGCCCGCTTCACCATCGCCGAGGGCGCCGAGGAGCAACTGATCGCCGAGCGCCCCGCCATGCTGGCGGCGTTACGCCGCGGCTTCCCCGGCTGCCTGGCCGCCTACCTGAGCAAGGAGGAGGACGGCGGCTGGCTGGACGTCCTGGTCTGGCGCTCCCGGGAGGAGGCGGAGGCGTCGGCCCGCGAGATCGCCTCGATCCCCGAGTGTGCCGCCTGGTTCCGGCACATCACCGAGTCGGGCGGCATCCGCCACGCCGAGGTCGTCTCCGCCTGGCCCCCACCCGCCTGACCCGCCCTACCGGGCGGCCCGCCCGGTAGGCGCCGGCCACTGCGGAGGCTCAGCTCCGCCCCGCCGACCCGACTCCCACTCGTCTGCCGAGTCTCCACCCCCACGCGACCCGGACCCAGGGGCCGCGCCCCACCACTCGGACTCCCGCCCGGCGTCCGCACCCGCCTCCCGCTCAACGGCCGCGCTTCCACGCCCACCCACCCCAGACCCCGCGGCCGTCCCCCACCGTCCCGGCTCCCGCCCGACGGCCGCATCCGCCTGCCCACCAACCTCCCGCCCGACGGCCGCATCCGCCTGCCCACCAACCTCCCGCTCGACAGCCGCACCCCCACGCCCACCAGCCTCCCGCTCGACAGCCGCACCCCCACGCCCACGCACCCCAGACCCCGCGGCCGTCCCCCACCGTCCCGGCTCCCGCCCGACGGCCGCACCCGCCTGCCCACCAACCTCCCGCTCGACGGCTGCGGGCCCGTGCCCTCGCGCCTCGGGCACTGTGGTTCTGCCTCGCTGGGGTGGGGTCGGCTGGCGGCCCGCAGCCTGCCATCCACGCGAAGGACGAGGGGTGGGGACGGCGGTTTCACGCCGCGAAGAGCGAGTGCCGGAGTCTTCGCGCCGCGGGTCAGGGTCCGCGGGCACGCGGCTGGAGGCCCTGCTTCGCGGGCCGGGGTACTCGCTCCGTGAGCCGGGAGTCTCGCTTCGCGGGCCGGGATTCCCGCTCCGCAGGCCGGGGCTATCGCTTCGCGGGCCGGGATTCCCGCCTCGCGGGCCAGGGTGCTCGCCCCGCGGGGCAGGGATGTCGCTCGGTGTTTCCGGGTCGAGGAGGCTGCCGCCGCGGCGGTGGGATGGGCGTGGGTCGGAGACCGGGGCCTGGGGGTCGGCGAGGCGGCCGCTGAACCAGGCGGTGAAACCGGCCAGCCCCAGAGCGGCGGCTTCGAGGGCGAGGAGGCCGCCGTCGGCGGAGCGGTCGTGGCCCCGGACCCGCATCAGGGTGAGGACCGCGAAGACGATCAGTACACCGACGTCGAGAAGGAGGGCGAGGAAGAAGATCCGGGCGGCGGACGGGTCCGAGGCGCCGAAAGCGTCGACCGCGGCGGCCAGTGCGGCGAGCAGGCCACCGATGAGGCCGGCCACCAGGTTCCAGAAGGCGACCGTTCCGATCAGAGGGGGCGCGCCGAGCGTGGTGGCCAGGTCGAAGACGAACGCCATCCAGAACAGCCCGAGCGGGAACATCAGCAGTAGCGGCTGCACGCCTGACCCGGCGAGCCGGAGCCGGCTCTGGGTATGGCGTCTCCCTGTCATGCGCGCCTCTGTCACGCGGACCCCCTCCGCCCGGGTCGTGACCGGGCTGCGGCCGTGGCGGCTGGAGATCCGTATCTCCGGCCGGGAAATGGACCTTCCTCAGCCTGTGCGGGATTCGACCGGACCGGACCCTCCCTTGCGGGTGATTCGGGCTGCGGGCGGTAAAACCCCACGAGCCGGGCAGTGGCGCTCCAGATGGGGGCGCGGCTGTGGGGCGACCCTCAGGCCGAATCCTCCCAAAAGCCGCGACTCGCGCGTCCGATGATCACCCGGCCGTGGCATGCCGAGATCCGCAACCGGCGGACAGCGCAGTGCCAGAAAACAGAAACGGCCGGAAGACGGAAGGCCGAACGAAAGGCGCGAGCCAAACCACAGCCCGCGATCTTGGACGATTGACCACCGCAACCGGTAGAAAAACGTCCAAGATCGCGAGAGGGCGCCCGCGCCAGCAGGCACCGCGCCAGCCGCGGCGGCGGCGGTGCGGCGGCGGCGGTGCGGCGGCGGCGGTGCGGCGGCGGCGGCGGTGCGGCGGCGGCGGCGGTGCGGCGGCGGCGGCGGTGCGGCGGCGGCGGCGGCGGCGGCGGTGCGGCGGCGGCGGCGGTGCGGCGGCGGCGGCGGTGCGGCGGCGGCGGCGGCGGTGCGGCGGCGGCGGCGGTGCGGCGGCAGCGGCGGCGGCGGTGCGGCGGCGGCGGCGGTGCGGCGGCGGCGGTGGCGGCGGTGCGGCGGCGGCGGTGCGGCGGTGCGGCGGCAGCGGCGGTGCGGCGGTGGCGGCGGTGCGGCGGTGGCGGTGATGGCGGTGGCGGTGATGGCAGCAGCAGCGGTGGCGATCTTGGATCGATCGGCCACCGTAACCGCGCGGTCAATCATCGTCCATGATCTATTTCCGCTGAAAGACCTTGGGCTATCGGATACATCCGGGAGTCTTCTTCCTGGCTACCTACGGCCGAATCCGCAATCCCTCGCCAGCAGGACGCGCCACCCGGAGCGATCTTGAACGATTTGCCACCGCCTCGGGTGGCAAATCGTTCAAGATCGCACAACAGCGGCGTACAAAGCGGGCGAAACGGGCGCCCGTTTCCGGCGAAAGCCCCATTCTCGCCTAGCACGTAGGCGACCACGACACCGCCGCCGTGCGCGCACACCCTCACGTAAGCGCGACCACCCACACCGGGCGACCGGCGTGACGGCCGCGAGCAGGCAGCCCCCGCGCCTGGGAAGCCGAAGCGCAACCACCCACCCGGCGTAAGTGGCCGCAGGAGGGCTGAGTGGTCCCGCGGGACCACCGAGCTCCGCCCGGCGGGCGCGGCAAAGGCGAAAGTGGGCAGGAGATCGCGTGGCTGGGCGGGACGGGTCCGATGCGGTTGGGGACGGCGTCACGCGTACAAGATCAGTTGGGGGTGAAAAGGCCCTGGAGGCCCACGATGATCGCGATGATGCCGAAGACCGCGACCAGCAGCGCCGGCCCGGCGAGATCAGCCGGAGCGACCGCGACCGGCTCGGGTGAAGGCGAAGGCGAAGATGAAGGCGAAGGCGAAGACGAAGGTGAAGACGAAGGTGAAGACGAAGGCGAAGACGAAGGTGAAGACGAAGGTGAAGACGAAGGCGAAGACGAAGGTGAAGACGAAGGTGAAGACGAAGGTGAAGACGAAGGTACGGGGGCCGGGGCGGCCGGGGTGGTCACCGGTGCGGCCGGGACCAGGGGCTTGCGGCCGGTCAGGCGCTCCCAGGCCAGCAGGACGCCGACCGCGATCCCGACCACCTCGAAGTGGAACAGGTGCGGCCCGGAGAACAGGTGCACGATGAGGAAGTATCCTCCCGCGACCAGGGCGACGATCCCGGCGAGCCAGCGCCACGGGGCGATCCGCGCGGTGACCTTGGCGACGACCGGGAAGCGGCCGAGCAGGGGGATGGCGAGCAGCAGCCCGCCGACGATGTTCGCGATGTCGAGCAGCAGGGCCATCAGCATGGCGGAAGCTTATCTTGGAGCGCTCCCAAACGCATCGTGAGCCCATTGACTGTATAGATCCACGGCTATACGTTTCGGGATGTGCCCCTGCGGCGACGCACCCTCCTGGGAGCCGCCTCCCCGCTGCTTCTGTTCGATCCCCACCCGCCCCCACGCCCCCGCTGGACCCACACCTGGACCGCCGCTCCACAGCTCACCGAACCGTACGACCTGCCGCCGGAGCCGTTCACCGGCGACCGTTCCATGCTGGTGAACACCACCCTGCGCCAGACCGTGCGCCTGTCCCTGGGCGGGCGGCGGCTGCGGGTGCGGTTCTCCAACGCGTTCGGCACGACCGACCTGCCGATCACCGCGGCCGCCGTGGCTCTGCCGCGGGACGGCCGGGCCGGGGCGCCGGGCATCCAGCCGGGCAGCTCGCAGCGGTTGACGTTCGGGGGCCGGGCCGGCGTGACCGTGCCGCCGGGCGCGCAGATGATCTCCGACCCGGTCGATCTGCCGGTGGTCGCGGCGCAGAACCTGACGGTCACGGTTCACCTGTGGGAGGGGCAGGACGGGTCGGCGCTCACCTCGCATCCGGGTTCGCGTACCACCTCCTGGCTGATCGAGGGGGACCGGCTCGCGGACCCGGAGCTGCCGGGGGCCGTGCCGGTCAACCACTGGTACCTGCTCAGCGCGGTCGAGGTCACCGCGTCCGGCGCGGCCGGGCTGGTGGTGCTCGGCGACGCGCTGACCGACGGCCGCGGCTCCACCCTCAACGGCAACGACCGCTGGCCCGACCAGCTGCTGATCCGGCTGCGCCGCCCCGGCCTCGCGGTGCTCAACCAGGCGGCCCGCGGCAACCGGGTGCTGTGTGACGGCCTCGGCCCGAACGCCCTGGCCCGGCTGGATCGCGACGTGCTGACGGTCAGCGGCGCCCGGTGGCTGCTCGTCTTCGAGGGCGTCAACGACCTGGGCATGACGGCCGCCACCGAGCTGGCGCAACGCCGTGTGGTGGCCGGGCTGATCGGCGCGTACCAGCAGATCGCGCTGCGCGCGCAGGCGTGCGGTCTGCGGATCTTCGGGGCCACGCTCACGCCTTTCGGCGGCAACATCTACGACGACAAGGCGGGCGTACGGGAGACCGCCCGCCAGCAGGTGAACGCCGCGATCCGGGCCGGCCTGTTCGACGGCTGGGTGGACTTCGACGCGGCGGTACGCGATCCGGTCGCGCCCTGGCGACTGCTGCCGGTCTTCGACGCCGGCGACCACCTGCACCTGAACCCGCGCGGGTACGCCGCCCTGGCGGCCGCCGTGCCTAGCCGGCTCTTCGAAGCAGCGGCCGGGTGAGCCGGGTCGCGATCAGGGCCACCACGCAGAGCACGGCCAGACTCAGGAACCCGGCCCGGAACGAGCCGGTGGCGTCCTTGACGGCGCCCAGCGCGTACACGAGGGCGAAGCTGCCCAGGTTGGCGCAGAAGTTGCCGAAACCGCTGATCAGCCCGGCGTTGCCGGATCCGAGCACCTGCAACGGGAGGGCGAACAGCGGTCCGAAGTAGACCTGGATCGCCATCGAGATCAGCGCCACCACGCCGAGCACTCCCAGCATGCCGGGCACATAGGTGAGCAGCGTCAGGCCGACGGTCAGGACGGTCAGCGAACCGCCGATCACCAGCAGCGGCCGGTTGATCCGGTCGGACAGGTAGCCGCCCAGGTAGTTGACCGGCGCGCTGATCGCCGAGGCCAGCGCCGCGACCAGGCCGGCGGTGGCCAGCGACTGCCCGCGGTCGACCACCAGATAGGTGGGCAGCCAGAACGTGAAGCCCTGCGCCACGGCGAGCCGGGTGAACTGGATGACCCCGGTGAGCTGGATGATCCGCTGCCGGATCAGCCCCGGCAGGTCGGCGAACCGGACCGGGTCGCCGGGTTCCCGGCGCGGCGCGGCCCCGGCCAGGAACCGGTACAGCACCAGGGCCAGCAGCCCGAACCCGGAGAACAGCAGGAACAGCAGCCGCCACCCGAGCGGCCCGACCAGCAGCGGCCCGACCGCGCTGAGCAGCACGTTCGAGGAGAAGCCGCCGACCACGTACAGGCCCATGGCGGTGGCCCGCCGGCCGGGCGGGAACAACTGGGTCATCAGCAGCATGCCGGGGGTGAAGACCAGGGCGCGGAAGAAGCCGGCGAGCGCCTGATCGATCAACAGCAGGGGGTACGTGTCGAGCACAGCGAACAGGGCCGACAGGACGTTCAGGCCGAGCAGCCCGATGAGGAACAGCCGGCGCGGGGTGAACCGGTCGGCCAGGTATCCGGACGGCACCTGCATCAGGGCGTAGGTGAGGTTGCTCGCGGCGGCCAGCGTGCCCGCCTCGGTGAAGCTCAGCCCCAGGTCGGTACGGATCAGCGGCAGGAACAGCCCGATCCCGCCGAAGATCAGCCCGATCGTGCTCTGGCAGACGACCAGCAGCGTGATGAGCGGGCGGCGCCGGGCGGTGTCGGTGACAGTCACCCGCGGATCGTAGGCGGCTGACCACAGGCATCGACGAACTGTCGCCGGGTCCTTGCCGGTTGTGCCCGGTGGGCGCACGATGATCGGCATGACGGCGGGAAACCTACGTCCGGGCGCGGTGCCGCCGATGGTCGGGTATGACCGTGACAGCCGTGACGCGGGCCTCGGCCGGTAGCGCCGCGCTCGCCGCCGTGCATGCGGCGCGGGCCGCGGAACTGGACGATCTCGAGGACTGGGTCGGCCGCGACCCCGCCGCCCGGGCCGCCCGGGCCGCCGAGGTCGAACAGGAGGCGGTCGCCGACGGAGATCCGGTCTCCCGGATGCGGGCCCGGCTGATCCAGGCCGACGCCGCCGAACGCTCCGGTGACCTGAGAGCCGCCGCCAAGGAGATGTGGCTGATCAACGAGTGGGCCCATGAACACGGCAACCGCTACCTGATCGCCCGCAGCCACCTGCTGCTCGGCCGCACCTTCCGCAACCTCGGTGACGTCGCCGCGCTTCTGGAGCACGCGGTCGCCGCGGTCGAGGCCCTGGAGGACAGCGTCCCGGCCCGTCGCCGGCTGCCCTACGTGGTCAAGTACGCCGACGCGCTCACCGAGACCGGCTCGATCGACGCGGCCCGGGAACGCTACCAACAGGCCGAGGAGCTGGCCCGGCACAGCACGGACATCCGCGACCAGATCATGGTGCTGAACAATCACGCGTACGCCGAATACCTGGCCGGCGAACCGGACCGGGCCTGGGCGGTGGTCCAGCGGATGTGCACCACCGCCGTCGCGGGCGGGCACCGGCTCGACCCGAACGACCTGGACACGGTGGCCAGCGTGCAGATCGCGCTGGGGCAGCACGCCGAGGCGGAACAGACCGTTCTGGCCGCGATCGGCGGATATCCGGACGGCCCGCAGGAGGCCGACTCGCTGCCCGAGTTCCTGCTCACCCTGGCGGTCACCCGCCGGCTACAGGGCGATCTCGCCGCCGCCCAGCACACCCTGGACGCGTGCCGGGACCAGTGCGAGGCGCACGAGCACGGCGAGATCCTGGTTCGGGTGATGCAGGAGCAGGCGGAGCTGCACGGCGCTGCCGGTGACTACGAGCGGGCCTTCGCCGAGCACAAGCGGTTCCACGCGGCTGAGCGGGAGGTGCTCTCCGCGGCCAGGGAGGCGCAGGCCCGCAACCGGCAGGCGCTCTTCGAGGTCAACGAGGCCCGGCAGGAGGCGGAACGGTTCCGTGAGCAGGCGCGCCGTGATCCGCTGACCGGGCTGCGCAACCGCCGCTACGTGGACGAGCAACTGCCCGGACTGATCGAGCAGACGTTGCGGACCGGGGATTCGCTCTGGGCCGCATTGCTCGATCTGGACCACTTCAAACAGGTCAATGACCGGTGTACGCACGAGGCCGGGGACCGGGTGCTGATCGACGTGGCCCGGCTGCTGACCGAGATGGAACCGTCGGCGGGGTTCGCCGCCCGCCTCGGCGGGGAGGAGTTCCTGCTGGTCATCACCGGGATGGACGGCTCACAGGCGACCGAGTACCTGGATCGGGTGCGGGCGGCGGTGGCCGACCATCCGTGGGGGCCGGTTACCGGGGAACTGCCGGTGACGGTGAGTATCGGAGCGGACGCGGTCGCTCCGGGCGCCGGGCAGGCGGAGCTGCTGGCCCGGGCGGACGCCCAGCTCTATGCGGCCAAGCGGGCCGGGCGGAACCGGGTCTGTGTGGGGTTCGGACTAACGTCTACCCATGCCTGACAGCATCGACGTACCCGGTTACCTGGCCCGGCTGGGCCTGTCCGAGCTGGCCGGTCACGAGCCGGGTGTGGCGGCGCTCGGCGCCCTGCACCGGGCGCACGCGGAACGGGTGCCCTACGAATGCCTGGAGATCCACATCGGGCGGCCCACCACGGTCTGCCCGACCGAGTCGGCGGCCCGGATCGTGGCCGGTCGCGGCGGCTACTGCTTCCATCTCAACGGGGCCTTCTCGGCGCTGCTGCGGGCGCTCGGCTACCAGGTCACCCGGCATGTCGGCGGCGTGCAGGGCAACCAGACGCTGCCCGCCGGGGCGTCCGCCAACCACCTGGTGCTGACCGTCTCCGGCCTGCCGTCGGACGCCTGCCCGGATGGCGTCTGGCTGGTCGACCTGGGCATGGGCGACGGCCTGCACGGCCCGCTTCCGCTGATCGCGGGCGATCATGCGGACGGCCCGTTCCGGTACGCGCTGCGCCCGTCCGAGGCCGAGCCGGGCGGCTGGCGGTTCGACCACGATCCGCGCGGCAGCTTCCTCGGCATGGACTTCCGCGCGGAACCGGCCCGGATGTCGGAGTTCCGGGCGAAGCACGAGGAGCTGTCCACCTCGCCGGAGTCCGGTTTCGTCCGCACCCCGGCGGTCTGCCGGCGTGACGCCACCGGCTTCGACGTGCTGCGCGCCCGCACCCTGACCCGGACCGAGGCCGAGCCGGTCCCCACCGAACTGAACAGCCCGGACGACTACTTCGGCGCCCTGGACGAGGTGTTCGGCATCACCCTGCCCGCCGAGGACCGGGCGATCCTGTGGGCCTCGGCCACCCGGGCCCACGAGGCCTGGCTGGAGTCACGGGCGTAACCGGGCGCCCGGGCCCGGGCGGGGCTGGATCTCGCGGTGGTCGGTGAGGTGGTGGCCGTCCGCACAGTGCGCCTCCAGGTGCAGGTCGGCGCCGCAGTCGCGGTGGGCGTAGCGGATCGGTGGGCCCTCCGGGTCGGCCAGGTAGCGGTTGCCCCACTCGGCCAGGGCGATCAGCACCGGGTAGAGGTCGAAGCCCTTGGGGGTGAGCCGGTACTCGTGCCGGACCCGGGCGCCCGGCTCCTGGTAGGGCTCGCGCCGGAGCACCCCGTGCTCCACCAGGCCGGCCAGCCGGTTGGTGAGCACCTGGCGGGGGATGCCGGTGCGGGTGCGCATGTCCTCGAACCGGCGGACCCCGGTGAAGATCTCGCGCAGCACCACGAGGGTCCACTTCTCGCCGAGCACGCCCATCGCCCGCTCGATGGTGCAGTTGTCGAACGACCAGTCCAGCGGGGAGGGTGCAGTCATGTGAGCCAGGCTAAGTCTCGTTGACAGACGCAGCAAGCCTCTGCAAGCCTGCATCCATGACGCAGACTCAGGATGCCACCCGTACCCGTACGTTCGGCTGGTCCGACCCCGCGGAGCACGCGCATCTGCTGGGCCGGCGCAGCGGGCTGGAGATCCTGCGGGCCATGGCCACCGGCGAGCTCCCGCCGCCGCCGGTCATGCACCTCATCGACGGCGAGGGCATGCACGTCGAGGAGGGCACGGTGACCCTCACGCTGGAGCCGCGGGAGTTCCACTACAACCCGCTCGGCAGCGTGCACGGCGGGATCCTGTCGACGCTGCTCGACACCGCGGCCGCCTGCTCGGTGCACAGCACCCTCCCGGCCGGGGTCGGCTACACCAGCATGGATCTCAACGTGAAGTTCCTGCGCCCGGCCACCATCGCGTCCGGCAAGCTCACCTGCACCGGGACCGTGCTCCAGCGCGGCCGGCGGACCGCGCTCGCCGAGGCCCGGATCACCGACGCGGCCGGCCGTCTCATCGCCCACGCCACGTCCAGCTGCATGATCTTCGAGCTGCCCGCCTGATTCTTCTGTCTTTTGAACCATCATCAGATCGACGTGTCCTGATCACGACGGAGTCTTGGCGGGGGCCACTCGCGAGAGCACGATGACCGGCGTCCCTCTTGCGAGATAGGAGACGTCTGATGCTTACGCTCCACCGTCGCACCCTGTTCACCGCCGGTGGCGCCATCGCCGGATCGATGGCGCTCCCGCATACCGCCTCGGCGGACACAGGTCACTCGCCGGACCCGCTGGCTTCACTGCTGGCCGGAAACCGGCGGTTCGCCGCCGGACGCGCCCGGCATCCTCGCCAGAGTCCCGCCCGGGTGCGCGAGGTCGCCGCCGGGCAGCATCCGTTCGCGGTCATCCTGGGCTGCGCGGACTCCCGGCTCGCCCCGGAGATCCTCTTCGACCAGGGGATCGGTGACCTCTTCGACAACCGGGTCGCCGGCAACCTGGTCGACGACATCCTGCTCGGCAGCATCGAGTACGCGGTGGAGGAGTTCGTCCCGCCGGTGATCATGGTGCTCGGGCACGAGCGCTGCGGGGCGATCTCGGCCACCCTGAACGCGATCCGCACCGGCGCCGAGGTGCCCGGCCACATCGCGGCCATCGTGGACGCGCTGCGCGGAATCGTCGAGCCCTATGTGGACGACCCGGACGGCCTCGAGAAGGCGGTCCGGGCCAACGTGTACGCCCAGGCCGAGGCACTCGTCGAGCAGAGCGGGATCGTCCACGAGGCGGTGGAGAGCGGCGCGACGATCGTGGTCGGCGCCCGCTACGACCTGGACTCCGGACTGGTGACGCTGGTCGACTGATCACCCGGCGTGGATGGCCGCCACCCAGCCGAGAAGTTCGGTCTGCGCCGCCGTCAGGGTGGCGGCCGGGATCGAGGCCGTGTCGGAGGCGTTGACGACAAGCGCCACGTGCACCGATCCGTCCCCCTCCAGCAGCAGCCGCCGGGCCGTCGTCGCGCCGGACTCGCCCGCGACCGCGATCGGGCCGCTCGCCGTCAGCCCGCTCCGGGTGCCCAGGTCGGAGACCACCACGGTGCGGGCCGACGGGAACGAGCCGGGCAGGTGCAACTCGGTCGGCGCGCCGAGCGGGGCGGACGGGCCACGCCACACCAGTACGCCGTACTGGCGGCCGGCGACCAGCCCGGCGATCGCCGGCAGCCGGGACGGGACGGTCAGCCACGCCTGCTGGCGGCCGGCGCCCGCGTACCCGTCGCGGGCCAGGTCCTCGTAGGCGAACGCGATCGTGCTCCCGGCCACGGCGGTGGGGAAGAGGCGGTCCAGCACCCGCCGGTCCAGTCGGAGTGCTCCGTTCGCGTACACCGAATGGTCTTCGCCGTTCCATGCGTCCCCGGTGGTCTGGATCTTGTCGGGGTTGCCGTTCATCGCCTCGCTGTGCCGGCCGCTGTAGACGTCCCAGTGCCACTGCGTCGCCGACAGCACCGGGCCGGACCCGGTCGTGCCGTTCCAGAACGAGGCGCCGGACAGCCGGGAATCGAGGCCCTGATACATGGCCCGGACCATCCACGGGGTACGGCCACTGCTGCCGGTTCCGGAGAGCGCGTTGCCGAACTCGGACACGAACGGTGTGGTGCCCAGCGCGGTCGCCCGGTCCCGGATGCGGTTCATGGCGGCGCTGTACGTCCCGTCGCCGGCCGCGGTCGGGTCCAGCGTCATCCGGCCGCCGTCGTAGTAGTGGCTGTTGAACACGTACCGGGACCCGGGCGGCGGGATCGTGGTGAACCCGCCCGCCTCACCGAACTGGGTGTTCCAGAACACCAGCGGTTCGGCGTACAGCGGTTGCGCGGCCCAGCCGGTCTCGTCCATCACGGCACGGAACCGCTGGTAGAACGGCATCAGCAGGGTCGCCTCCCAGGTCGTGCCGGACGCGCCGTCGAGGCCGCCGTCGAACGGCTCGTTGAACGGGTCGACGCCCAGGACCATGGTGGGGTCCAGGTTGGCGCGGAAGTAGGTGAGAGCGGCCCGTGCCTGCGCCAGGTAGGCGTCCTGTACCCCGTACCGGTTGTGCCAGAAATCGTGGGCGGCCGCCCGGACCGCCCCGTTGGTGAGCATGTTCTGCCCCCACAGGATGCAGATGCCGCACGACTCGTCCGGATAGGTGCCGGCGTCGATCACCCACTTCGGGGCGCCGTCGCCGGTGTACCAGCTGTCCGGGTCGAACAGGTACGACGAGTAGAGGTCCTGGTGGTAGTCGATCAGCACCCGGATGCCGCGGTCGGTGAACTCCCGCATCTGCGCGGCGGCCCGGGCCAGGTAGGCGGTGTCGATCCGGTCCCGGGCCGGCTGCACGCCCTCCCAGCTGATCAGGAAGCGGATCGCGTTGGCGCCGGTGAGCTCGCGCATCGCGGTGGCCGCGGCGGCCGCGCCGGCGGTGTCGCGGAACGGCAGCAGGCCGTTCTCGTACAGCTTGGTGCCGCCGGAGACGTTGAAGCCGCGGAGCACGATTTCCCGCCCGTACGCGTCGGTGAACGCCGGAGCGGCGGCCGAGGCGGGTTGCGCCGGCGCCACCACACCGACCATGACCAGCAGGAGTGTCACGAAGAAGGCCCGCATGTATCGACGGTAATCACTCGTTCACAATCGGCATACCCCCGCGATAACAGCGGCGCATGGCACTATTTCGACCCATGACGGCCGAAGCTTTCCGCGCGTTCATCGCCTCCGGGTGGGCGCCCCGCGAAACCACCCCGGCGCCCCGGGCCGACGTCGCCGGCCCAGCAGCCCGCCGCCGTGCCGCACTGGCCGGGAGATTCCCCGGCGAGCGGCTGGTCATCCCGGCCGGCGGGCTCAAGGTGCGCAGCAACGACACCGACTACCCGTACCGGCCGCACACCGCCTTCGCCCACCTCACCGGGCTGGGCGCGGCCGCCGAACCGGACAGCGTGCTCGTCCTCGACGACGGGCGGGCCACCCTCTACTTCCGGCCGCTCGCCCCGCGCGACAGCAGCGAGTTCTACGCCGACATGCGGTACGGCGAATTCTGGGTCGGCCCGCGGCCCACCATCGAGGAGATCGAATCGCGCTACGGCATCGCCGCGGCCCACCTCGACGCCCTCCCGGACGTGCTCGCCAAGGACGCCGACCCGGCCCGGCTGCGGGTCGTCCGGTCGGCCGATGCGGCGGTGGCACGGCTCGTCGACAAACTGCGGGTCGACGGCCCGGCCGTCCTGCCCGGCGCCGACGACGAACTGGACCGGCAGCTGTCCGAGATGCGGCTGGTCAAGGACGAGTGGGAGATCGGCGAGATGCGCGCCGCGATCGCCGCCACCCACCGCGGCTTCGAGGCGATCATCGCGGCCCTGCCCGAGGCGATCACGACCGGCCGCGGTGAGCGCTGGATCGAGGGGATCTTCGGGCTGCACGCCCGCCACCAGGGCAACAGCGTCGGGTACGACTCGATCTGCGCGGCCGGTGACCACGCCAACACCATCCACTGGATCCGCAACACCGGAGAGGTCCGCCCGGACGACCTGATCCTGATCGACGCCGGCGTCGAACTGGACTCGCTGTTCACCGCCGACATCACCCGCACCCTGCCGGCCGGCGGCCGGTTCAGCGGCCCGCAGCGGGAGATCTACCAGGCCGTCCTCGACGCACAGGAGGCCGGACTGGCCGCCGTCCGGCCGGGCAACCAATTCCGGGACATCCACGCGGCCGCCACCCGGGTGATCGCCGAACGCGTACACGGATGGGGTCTGCTGCCCGCCGGGGTGACCGTCGACCAGACGCTGGACCCGGAATCCGGCGGCTGGCACCGCCGCTGGATGGTCCACGGCACCTCACACCACCTCGGCATGGACGTGCACGACTGCGGCCAGCTGCGCCGCGAGGACTACGTGGGCGGCGAACTGCGGCCCGGCATGATCCTCACCGTCGAGCCCGGTCTCTACTTCAAGGCCGACGACCTGCTCGCGCCCGCGGAGTTCCGTGGCATCGGCGTCCGGATCGAGGACAACGTGCTGGTCACCGAGGACGGCCACGAGAACCTGTCGGCGGCGATGCCGCGCACCGCCGCCGACGTGGAGTCCTGGCTCAGCTCGGCTTCCGGGTGACCAGGCAGCCGCCCGACTTCCCGACCTTGCGCAGGCCGGCCAGGTCGCCGGCGCCCCAGACCGCCTTCTTCGACGTCACCGTGTGGTACATGATCTGGCTGCGGTCGTTCTGCTTCGGGTGGGCCAGGCCGACCGCGTGCCCGATCTCGTGCATCAGCACCGCCCCGGTGGTGCCGCCGCGGTGCGCCCCGAAACCGCGGGCCATCCCCTTCAGCCCGGTCGCGTTGAGCACCACGGCGCCCTCGACCAGCATCAGCGCGTCACCGCCGGACTTCGTCCAGGCGGCCTGCCACGAGCCGCCGCCCATGCCCAGCGCCCCGGCCTTGGCCGGCAGCCAGGTGCTGTGCTTGCCGGGAGTGGCCCAGGCGATCACGATCTCGGTGCCGGCCGGGTACTTCCCGTTGAACCCCTTCTTCGCCTGCGGGATCACCGAGGTCGTCCCGGCGTACCGGAAGGTCAGCCCGGTGGCCGAGCCGACCCGGGCGAACGCGGTCTTCACCTCGGCGAGCGAGTTCTTCGGCGCGCGGGCCAGATTCACCCGGTAGTCGATGGGGCCGGCACACGGATTCCAGCGGGCGACCAGGCGGTCGCCGTTCGACTGGCTCATGAACGCGTACGACCGGGCGCTCCCGGCAGCGGCCAGCGCCACCCCGGGCTGGGCCACCACCAGCGACGACACCGCGGCGAGCAGGACGAGAACACGCTTCATGAGGGATCCGTTCCGATCGAAGGGAGGACCCATTCTGTGATCGGGACGGGTGACCCCTCCGGTCGCCGCAGGGTGCGGAACGGTTGCGGTGCTCAGCGGTGGGCGTACCTCTTCTTCGGCTTCTTCTGCTGGTAGAGGCGTGCGTCGGCGACCGCATAGAGCGAGTCGAAGTCCCCGCCGTCCACGTCGAGGACGGCGACACCGATGCTGGCGCCGGTCCGGGCGGCCAGTCGCTCCCGCAGCCGGTCCGCCACGGCGTACGGGTCCGTGCCGTCGTCCACGAGGGCCACGAACTCGTCACCGCCCAGCCGGCCGACCACGTCGACCTCGGCCCTCAGGGTCAGGGCCACCCAGCGCAGCAACTGATCGCCGGCCGCGTGCCCCTCCGTGTCGTTGACCGCCTTGAAATCGTCCAGATCCAGGACCAGCAGCGCGGCGCCCCGGCCGGTCCGGCGGGCATCGGCCACCTCCGCGGCGAACCGCTCGTCGAACCCGCGCCGGTTCAGCACCTCGGTCAGCACGTCCACCCGGGACAGCCTGGTGAGCATCCGCCGCTGCCGGGCACTCGCCTGGCCCTGCACCGCACACGCCACCGCGGCCGTCGCCGTACCCAACAGCTGAATCGCCAGATACCACCCGCCCGGATCGCCGACAAGCGCGCCGACCAGCATCCACATGGCCCCCGCCACGACCGCGATCGGTCCCGTCACCTCCGGGCGCATCCCCAGCACCAGCAACGGGATCGACAGCAGCACGCCGACACCGAGCGGCTGATCCACACCGCCGTCCAGGGTGGCGACCGCCGCGCAGCTCAGGAAAGAACTCGCCGCGAACGCCAGCATCAGCGGCCGGGCCAGCCGCGACCGGCTCAGCCAGTCGGCGCGGGCCACCACGGCCAGCCCGGTCAGGAAACCCCACACCGAGAGCGCCACCATGCCGGTACGGTGCGGGTGGTCGGACGCGAACAGGGCGATGTAGAGCATCGCCACACAGGTCTGGGTGATCGACATCCAGCCCGGATCGGCGATCGAATGACGGCGGCGTTCCAGTGCCGTCACCGACCGGGCCGGCCGCGCCGACCGGACACCGGTACGCGCCCCGGCAACCGCCTCGGCACTCGGCGCACACCGGTCCCGGGACGCCTTGTCCCGGTAGAGCCGCTGGTCGGCGATGTGCACCAGGCCGGCCAGGTCGGTGGCGTCGGTCGGGAAGGTGGCGTGACCCAGGCTGGCCGGCGCGCACGCCCGCAGCCGCTCCCGGAGCCGGTCCACCACCAGGGCCGCGGACTCCGCGTCGGTGTCCGGCAGCAGCACCGCGAACTCGTCACCGCCCTGCCGGCCCACCACGTCGTGCGCCCGCAACTCGGCGCGCAGCTCCTGCCCCGTCCAGGCCAGCAACTCGTCACCGGCCCGGTGGCCGAGCGTGTCGTTGACCTCCTTGAAACGGTCCAGGTCGAGCAGGATCCCGGTGAGCGGGCGACCGGTGCGCTCCGCCTCGGTCAGCGCGGCGGCAGCCCGCTCGTCGAAGCCGCGCCGGTTCAGGCAGCCGGTCAGCGGATCGGTGCGGGAACTGTCGGCCAGCCGCCGCCGCAGCGACGCCAGCACCGCCGAATGCCGCAGGCACAACACCGCCACGCAGGCGAAACCCAGCGCGTGGACCAGCGGATAACCCGCCGCCGGCGGCGTCTCACCAAAGATCACAAGCGAGGCGTACGCGAGAGCACCGGCCGTGGCCGGCACCAGAAACGCCCGCGGCGGCACGACGATCGCCAGCAGCACCACCGACAACGGCACGAACGTGCCCAGCGGGCCGGCCACCCCACCGTCCAACAGTCCGAGAGCCGCGGCCCCCGCCAGGTTGACGATCGACCCCGCCGTCTGGATCACGATCCACCAGCGGGACCGCGCGATCCACCCGGCCATCACCCACCCGGCCAGCGCGAACCCGGTCATCACGGCCGCCAGCAGCAGCATCGGCCCACGGCCGCCGTCGTTCCAGGTGCCGATCGCGTAGGCCCCGGCCAGCACCGCGGGCACCGCGCCGTAGAGGGTGGAGGCCCGCACCGACTGCCGTCGCGACCGTTGCCCGGCCCCCAGGGAATTGCGCCTGCCCACGCGTCACCTCCCCCGGCCGGCTCCTGACCGGGCTCCCATCGGCCCACCCCATCCCCACCTGAGCCTTCCGCCCGGCCTTCCCCGCCCGGCCTCCCCCCGTCTCCCACCGCCCGGGTGGCGACTGCAGGCGCCGCCCCGCGATCTTGAACGCTTTCCCACCGATTTCGGTGGCCAGTCGCCCAAGATCGCGCGCCGCGGAGGCGCGCCCGGCCAGGTGCCCGCCATCCCGCCAAGCGCTTCCGCGATCTTGAACACCTCACCACCGGCTACGGTGGCCAATCGTCCAAGATCACCACCACCACCGCCACCACCGCCGCCACCACCACCACCGCCGCCGCCGCCGCGGCTGGCGCGGCTGGCACGGCTGGCGCGGCTGGCGCGGGCGCCCTCCCGCGATCTTGGACGCTCTTCTACCGGTTGCGGTGGCCAGTCGCCCAAGATCGCCGCCACCGCCACCGCCACCGCCACCGCCACCGCCACCGCGGCGGCGGCTGGCACGGTGCATGCTGGCGCGGGCGGCCTCCCGCGATCTTGGATGTTCTTCTACCGGTTGCGGTGGTCAATCGTCCAAGATCGCGGGTCGCGGAGGCGCACACGGGCAGGTGCCCGCCATCCCGCCAAGCGCTTCCGCGATCTTGAACGCCTCACCACCGGCTACGGTGGCCAATCGTCCAAGATCGCCACCACCGCCGCCACCACCGCCGCGGCTGGCGCGGCTGGCACGGCTGGCACGGGCGCCCTCCCGCGATCTTGGACGCTCTTCTACCGGTTGCGGTGGCCAGTCGCCCAAGATCGTCGCCACCGCCACCGCCACCGCGGCGGCGGCTGGCACGGTGCATGCTGGCGCGGGCGCCCTCCCGCGATCTTGGATGTTCTTCTACCGGTTGCGGTGGTCAATCGTCCAAGATCGTGGGCTGTGGGGGCGCGCCCGCTGCTTCTATCTTCCGCAAGAGCCGGTGAGCGGGGTTTCATGCTCACGCGGAGTTCCGGCCCGTCGGGTTTTCGGAGGTGAGTGCGCACGAAAGCCGCAAAGTGGGCAACCGTCACGGCGATAGACGGCGTGGGCGCACACGGCCGCCGCTTTGTGCGCCCAGCCCCTTGCACCGCCCGCGCCCACCGCTACCGGCGCTTCGGCGGTGAGTGGGCAGCCGGGTGCATGGGAAGCACAACAGCAACCACCAACCTGCCGGGAGCGGGAGCGGGAGCGGGAGCGGGAGCGGGAGCGGGAGCGGGAGCGGGAGCGGGAGCGGGAGCGGGAGCGGGAGCGGGAGCGGGAGCGGGAGCGGGAGCGGGAGCGGCGGCAGCGGCGGCAGCGGCGGCAGCGGCGGCAGCGGCGGCAGCGGCGGCAGCGGCGGCAGCGAGTGGGCAGCCCGGGCGCATGGGAAGCCATAACAGTGGCCGCCGGCTGGAGGGTGAGCGGCGGCAAGGGCGGGAGTGGGCAGAAGGCCGGCCTGCGGGACCACCCCGTCTGAGCCCGGTGGACGCGGCAAAGGCGGGAGTGGGCAGCGGGCTCGCGTGGCTGGGCGGAACGGACCTGAAAGGGCGGGACGGCGTCACACGTACCGGGAACGGGGTTGATCTAGGGGCCGGGCGGCAACTCGTGCTGGACGGTCTCCGGGGCCGGGCCGCCGATGCCCTGGAGTTCGGGCGGCGGCACGAAGCCGGGCGGCCACGGCTTGCCGAACATCGCCCCGCACAGGGTGACGGTCGCCCAGGGCACCCACGGGCCGCGCAGCATGATCGGCTGGGAGCCCTCGAAGTGCAGGGCCACCGAGTACTGCATCGGGCTCGGTTCGATCATCAGCAGGTGTTCGAGTTCGTAGCTGGACCACTGCTCGATCATCAGCAGCACCCGCCGGTTCGTGATGATCGCCGGGAAGCGGCCCCACGGTCGCCACTGCGGGCGGGACGCCTCTTCGGCCTTGCGCCGCTGGTTCGCGTGGTAGGCGGCGCCGGCGGCCATCGCGGCGGCGGTGAACAGCAGGCCGCCGGAGGCGTAGGTGCCGCCCGAGTACGAGTAGTCGGCGCCGCAGTAGAGGCTCACGTCCACGGGCAGCGTGCCGTACTGTTCCTCGCCCGGCCGGCACATGATCGTCGGTTGCACCGGCTGGACAGTCCGGCCCGCGTTCAGGTGCTCGATCATCCCGACCATCGACTTCCAGCCGGCGGCGATCTGCTCCGCCTCCTGCTGCTGAATCTCCCGGAAACCAGGCATTGCATCCCCCTTGCTCGGCCGCCAGCCTGGCAGGTACAGAGTGGTCTGAACAGGGGCAGACCACGTCCGAGTGCCGAAACTGTCCGTTGTGGGTCTTCGGTGTGGACGATGTCCTGAGTGCACATCGCTTGATCGGGTACTGACGGACAGAACATCCGTCGATAGCGTGGGACCGTGTCTGACGAGCGGGAAAGGTTCAGGGAGGATCGGCGCAGCGCCGCCGACCGGGAGCGGGCCCTGGCCCGGGGCGGCGAAGAGCGCGGCGAGGGCCGGCCGGTTCCGGTCCACCGGCCGGGTGCGATCGAGTTCTTTCCGGCGGTCGACCCCGAGGAGGCGTGGAACCGGCTGAACCCGGAGGTCCGCGGCGTGCTCGCCCGGCGGGCCGGGCAGCCGCTGGAACGCTGGGCACGGGTCGACGACGGCCTGGTCACCGCCATTCTGCTGGGCGACCGGGCGCTGGTGAAGGCCACCCCGAACGGGCGTAGCCACGAGTTCACCGAGCTGATCCCGCTGAGCCCGGAGACCGCCCTCCTGAAGGAGATCACCGAGACTTCCGGCGGGGGCCGCACTCGAACGGCCGGCGGCGGGGTGGAGCGGATGCCCGGCTCCCCCGTGCTGGACCGGATGTCCCAGGAACTGCGGGACTTCCTCGGCCACCTGCCCGAACAGGCGCAACGGCTGATGCAGAAACCGTTCCGGGACGCGGCCGGACCACCCCGCGGCGAGCGGGAGATCTTCCAGTGGGAGACGGCCGTCCAGCGTGACTGGAAGGTGTTCGGCTACCTGCACGACGACCGGTGGGCGACGGTTGTGGCCGGTTCCGGGGTGCTGCGCGGCGAGGCGGCCACCTGGCGGCTGAACTGCCGCCGGTTCCGGGTCCGCAAGTGACCGGCCGGTTCCGGGATCTGCACGGGCACGACCCGTACCAGGTGCTCGGCGTGGCCCCGACCGCGTCCCGGCAGGAGATCGGCCGGGCCCGGCGGGACCGCCAGCGCGAGGCGCACCCGGACGGCGGGGCGGGTGACGGCGACCGGGCCAAGCTGATCAACACGGCGGCGGACATCCTGCTCGACGACGCACTGCGGCGGGAGTACGACAACTCGCGCGTCCCGGGGCCGCCGCCGCCCACGTACACGTCGCCGTACCACTACCACGTGCCGCCGCCGTCCGGTGGTGGCGCGCTCAACACCCTGCTGATCACCCTCGCCGTCGTGACCCTCGTATGCTTCGTCGGCTGCCTGCTCGGGCTCATGGGGGCCGGCCGCTGAAACTGTCCGGTTGACGCCACTCATCCAACGATGACGGCGAATGAGGGGAGCCTGGGTCGTCATGGACGTTCTTGTGGTGGGTGGCGGCATCGCCGGCCTGGCCATGGCCCGGGCGCTGCGCCGCCGGGACGTGCCGGTCACCGTCGCCGAGCGCGGCGACAGCGACACCGGCGGCCTGGCGATCAACCTGCCCGGTAACGCCGTGACCGCTTTCGCCGCCCTCGGCCTCGCCGACGGTCTGCAGAAGCTGGGCCGTACCACCCACCGGAGGGAGTACCGTTCGGCCCGCGACCGGCTGCTCTTCGCCGTCGACGAGGACGCGTTCTGGGGCCCGGAGGCGCGGCCCCGCTGCGTGCGGCGCTCCGATCTGCTGGCCCTGCTGGCCGACGGCCTGGACGCCCCGGTCCGGCGGCCACTCACGGTGACCGCGGTCCGGCCGGTGCCGGGCGGCGCCGAGGCGACCTTCGGCGACGGCGCCCGCCAGACCTTCGGCTTCGCCGCCGGCGCCGACGGCGTCCACTCGGTCGTTCGCGCCACCGCGATGCCGGCCGGCGCCACCGGCACGCAGACCGCCCTGCTCAGCGCCGCTAGCTGGCGTTTCATGGCGACCAACCCGGGCGTCGACTGCTGGACGGTCTGGTCCGGCAGGGGCGGCGCGTTCCTGCTGATCCCGGTCGACGACGACACCGTCTACGGGTACGCCTCAGCCACCGGCGGCGGCGCGGTGAGCGCCGACGCGTCCTGGCTCCAGAACACGTTCGGTGACTATCCGCCGCCGGTCCGCCGGGTTCTGGACGGGCTGACCGATCTCTACCATTCCCCGGTCGAGGAGGTCCGCACCGGCACGTGGGCCTCCGGCAACTGCGTGCTGATCGGCGACGCGGCCCACGCCACCGCCCCCGTCTGGGCGCAGGGCGCGGCTCTGGCCATCGAGGACGGACTGGTCCTGGCCGACCTGCTCGCCGACGGCGACTGGGACGGCGCGGGCGCCCGCTACGAACAGCTGCGCCGGGAGCGGGTCACCCACGTACAGGCCGCCACCGACCGCTTCTCCCGGGCCGCCGCCCTGCCGGTCTGGCTACGTGACCGGCTGCTCCCCCGGATCGGCCCGCGCACCTACCACGCCACCTACGACCCGCTCCGCCACCCGTTCCCCACCCCTTAGATCAACCCCGTTCCCGGTACGGGCTACAACGTCCCCCACCGCATCCAGCACGTCCCGTAGCGCACCGCGAGCCGGGTGCGTGGTCCCGCCCGCGAGGCGCCGCCGGGCGAAGATCGGTGGTCCGGGGAGGAGGATCAACCGGCCGTGGTGAGGTAACCCGCCGTGAGTGCGGCGACGACCAGCGGCACCGCGATCCGCCACGCGCCGTCCTGGCAGAGCCATCGCAACCCGGCCGCGATCACCATGAGCACGATGAGGCCGACGGCCGACGCGACGCCGAGCAGCGGGACGGCCAGCCCGGCGGCCACGCCGATGCTGCCGGCGATGAGCAGGGCGGAGAACTTCCGGTACTCCCCCAGCGAGACCCCGAAGTGGTACGCCGCGGCGAGCTGCTCCTCGCGCGCGGCGGCGAGGCGGGCCAGGCCCTGGACGCCGAAGAAGACGATGACGATGCCGGCGAGCACGGTGTTCACGAGGTCACTCCGAACGGACGGCGACAAACTGCACAGGCACGTGCAGGTTAGGCCGGACGCCGGACGAGGCGCAACGGGTTGTGACGCGGCTCGCGGACCGGGCCTCAGGCCGGGCGCAACGGCTCGCGGGCCCGGCGGATGGCCTCCTCGGCGTCCGCCGGGGTGAGTCCGGCGGCGACCAGGAGCCCGGCCGTGGAGCGGGTGCCGTCGTCGGCCCACAGCTCGTCGTTGACCGCCCGCATCATGGCCAGCGTCATGGCCTGGAGCGCGACGCTGAGCACCGGCAGCGGCAGGTGGGTGGCGAACCGGCCCTGTTCCCGGCCCCGGACCAGCAGCTGATAGCTCTGTTCGGCGATCGGGTGGAGCAGGTCGCGCAGCCCGGCCATGCCGAGGCCGGTCTCGGCGAGGGAGATCAGCAGGCGGTACTGCTCGCCGGCCGCCCACACGGTGAGGGCGAAGTCGGCGAGCGCCACCTCCGGTTCGAGGGCGGCCCGGTCGGTGACCGCGAGCGCGTCCAGCAGGTCGGTCGCGCACCGGTCGGCGAGCCCGGCCAGGAGGGCGTCCCGGTTGGGGAAGTGGGCGTAGACGGTGCGGCGGACCACGCCGGCGGCCTGGGCCAGGTCGTCCATACTGGCCGCGGGCTGGCGGGCGAGCAGTGTCCGGGCCGCCCGCAGGATCCGGTCCCGGTTCTCCTCGGCGTCGCGCCGCCGGCCTCTCTCACTCACCGCCGGACTATCGCACATCGACTCTTGACGTTCCCGCTGTGAGCGCTAACACTCTGGCAACACCCCCGTTACGTTGCTGTCCTCAGCAAGGAGAGACATGCACTCGAGGCTTCTGTTAGCGCCCCTTGCCGGCCTGGCGCTGCTGGCCGGAACCCTTGTCACCCCGGCGCCCGCGGCGGCCGCCACCGACGGTCTGGTCCTCTGGTACAAGCTGGACGAGTCCGCCGGGACGGTCGCCACCGACTCGTCCGGCAACGGCCGCGACGGCGCCGTGCTCGGCACCCCGTCCTGGTCCGGCGACCAAGGCCTGGGCCTCAACGGCACCGACACCTACATCAAGGCGCCCGACCACCTGCTGCGCGACATGGACTCGATCAGCGTCTCCTTCGACGTCAAGATCGACACTGCCCAGCCGGCGCCCTACTTCCTCTACGGCTTCGGCAACACCGACACCGCCACCGGGTACGGCAACGGCTACCTGTTCGCCACCGGCAACTCGTTCCGGAACGCGATCTCGCTGGGCAACTGGTCCGGCGAGCAGAACACCCGGCCCGCGGCCGGCTACAACCTGGCCCGCGACGCCTGGAAGACGGTCACCTACACGCAGACCCAGACGACCGGCACGCTCTACGAGGACGGCGTCGCGGTGGCCACCAACACCGCGATCAGTGTCCTGCCGAGCGCGATCGGCGGCGGTTCGACGACCGCGAACTACTTCGGCCGCTCGGTCTACACCGGCGACCGCTATCTCAAGGGCGGCCTGCGCGACGTGCGGGTCTACGACCGGGCGCTGTCCGCGGCCGAGGTGGAGACCCTGGCCGCGCCGGCCAACACCGAGTCGGTCGCGGCCGACGTGGCGGCGCTGAACCTGGGCGACACCGGCGGGGTCACCGCCGACCTGACCCTGCCGGCGACCGCACCGAACGGCTCGAAGGTGACCTGGAGCAGCGACGACTCCGGCGTGATCACCGACGCCGGCAAGGTCACCCGCCCGGCCGCCGGGGAACCGGACGCGCACGCCACGCTCACCGCGACGCTGAGCCGGGGCGGCGCCTCGGGCACGAAGACGTTCGAGGTGACGGTCAAGGCCGCGTTCGACGACGCGGCCAACGCGGCTGCCGCGGCCGCGGCCCTCGTCGTGCACGACATCGACGACGTACGCGGAAATCTCGCCCTCCCCTCGAACGCGACCTGGGCCTCCAGCGACCCGGCGGTGGTCTCGGCCACCGGCGAGGTCCACCGCCCCGCCACGGGTTCGGCCGCGAGGACGGTCACGCTGACCGCGACGGTCACCTACGGCACGGCGACGGCGACCCGGGAGTTCACCGCGACGGTTCCGCCGCTGCCGGCCGCGGCGCCGTACGAGGGTTACCTGTTCAGCTACTTCACCGGCGAGGGCTACGCGAACGGGGAGCAGATCTACAACGCGCTGAGCAACGGGAACGATCCGCTGAGCTGGCGCGAGATCAACAACGGCAACCCGGTGCTGACCTCGACGAAGGGCACCACCGGCCTGCGCGACCCGTTCATCATCCGCTCGCCGGAGGGCGACAAGTTCTACCAGATCGCCACCGACCTCAAGATCTACGGCAACGGCGACTGGGACGCCTCGCAGCGCTCCGGCAGTAAGTCGATCATGGTGTGGGAGTCGACCGACCTGGTCAACTGGACCGACCAGCGGCTCGTGAAGGTCTCTCCGGACACGGCCGGCAACACCTGGGCGCCGGAGGCGTTCTACTCGAAGGACCTCGGGGCGTACGTGGTCTTCTGGGCCTCGAAGCTCTACGCCGAGGACGACCCGAACCACACCGGCAGCACCTACAACCGGATGATGTACGCGACCACCCGCGACTTCCACACGTTCAGCGCGCCGAAGGTGTGGAAGGACCCCGGCTACTCGGTGATCGACTCCACGATCGTCGAGCACGAGGGGGTCTACCACCGGATCACCAAGGACGAGCGGAACAACTCGTCGTCGTCGCCGTGCAGCAAGTTCCTGATCCAGGAGAAGGCGGGCGATCTGCTGGACCTGGAGTGGGACTTCGTGGCCGAGTGCATCGGCTCGGGCGCGCTGTCCCGCGGTGAGGGCCCGCTGGTGTTCAAGTCGAACACCGAGGACAGGTGGTACCTGTTCATCGACGAGTACGGCGGCCGCGGCTACGTCCCGTTCTCCACGACCGACCTGGACTCGGGCGTGTGGACGCCGGAGCCCACCTACAGCCTGCCGTCGCGCCCGCGGCACGGCACGGTCCTGCCGGTGACCAGGGCCGAGTACGACCGGATCTCCGCGAGGTACGAGGAGCCGCCCACCCCGGCGATCGGGCTGCGGCTGCGCTACCAGTTCGACGAGACGAGCGGCACGGTCGCCCGGGACACCTCCGGCAACGACTTCAACGGCACCTACGTGCGCACTCCGGCGTGGGGCGCCGGCGTGCAGGACGGCTCGTTCAGGATGGCCGGGGGCAGCAGCTCGCCGTACGTCACCATCCCGAACGGCGTGCTCAAGGGCGCGACCGCGGCGACCGTCTCGGTGTGGGCCAAGTGGACCGCGTCCACCACGATCAACCAGTGGATCTACGCCCTCGGGCCGGACAGCAACAAATACCTGTTCACCGGGCCGCGCAACGGCGGCAACGTCCTCTACTCCGCGATCACCACGGGGAGCTGGTCGGCGGAGTCGAAGCTGGCCCACAACGCGGCTCTGCCGGGCGGCAGCTGGCAGCACATCGCGGTGACGATCGACGGGGCGAACGCGGCCATGTACCTCAACGGCACGCGGGTCGCCTCCGCGACCGGGGTCACGGTCAAACCCTCTGATCTGTACGACGCGACGAAGACGTACAGCGGTTACGTGGGGCGGTCGCTCTACTCGGCGGACCCGTACTACGCCGGCGAGGTCGACGACTTCCGGATCTACGACACCGCACTGTCGCCGTCGGAGATTCTGGAGCTCGCCGGGCGTACCACATCGGTCGGTGATGTTGATCTTGAGGCTTTGAAGGTCGACGCGATCATCGACGACGCGGCGGCGACGGTGACGTTGCCGGTCAGACCCGGAACCGACGTCACGTCGCTGGCCCCGGCCTTCACCCTCGCGCGGGGAAGCACCGTCAGCCCGGCCACGGCCCAGGACTTCAGCGGGCCGGTGACCTACACCGTCACGGCCGCGGACGGGACCTCCCGTGCGTGGACGGTCAAGGCGCTGGTCATGAAGTCGCCGATCATCCCCGGCCTGTACGCCGACCCGAACATCTCGGTCTTCGGCGACACGTTCTGGATCCACGCCACCACCGACGGGTTCGCCGGGTGGTCCGGCACCCAGTTCCACGCGTTCTCCTCGAAGGACCTGGTCAACTGGACCGACCACGGGGTGATCCTGGACCTCGGGCCGGACGTCACGTGGGCCGACAACAGCGCGTGGGCGCCGACGATCGCCCAGCGGGACGGGAAGTACTACCTCTACTTCTCCGGCGGCATGGCCACCGGCAACACGGCCAAGCACCTGGGCGTGGCGGTGGCCGGCTCCCCCGCCGGGCCGTTCACCGACGCGCTCGGCAAACCGCTGGTCGCGGCCGGCACCTACAGCGGGCAGATGATCGACCCGGCGGTGTTCACCGACGACGACGGGAAGTCCTACCTGTACTGGGGCAACGGCAACTCGTACCAGGCGCCGCTGAACGACGACATGGTGTCGTTCGACCCGTCGCTGGTGAAGACATACAAGCCCACGAACTACAACGAGGGCAGCTTCGTCATCAAGCGGGACGGCGTCTACTACTTCATGTGGTCGGAGAACGACACCCGCAGTGCGGACTACCGGGTGGCGTACGCGACCGGCTCGTCCCCGCTCGGGCCGTGGAGCGACCGGGTCGGCGTGATCCTGTCGAAGGACGCGTCGCTGGGCATCCTCGGGACCGGCCACCACTCGGTGGTCCGCGTCCCCGGAACCGGCGACTGGTACACCGCCTACCACCGGTTCGCGATGCCGGGCGGGGACGGCACGCACCGGGAGACCACGATCGACCGGCTGGAGTTCACCGCGGACAGGGCGATCAAGCCGGTCGTGCCGACGCTGACGAGCATCGACCCGGTGACCGTCGTGTCGGCCGGGCCGGACGCCGGCGGGGTCGAGGGCAGCGCCGTCACCCTCGGCGGGACCGTCTCCAACGACGCCAACCAGGCGGTCTGGACCGCCGAACCGGAGGGCTGCGTCTTCGCCGACCCGCACGCGGCCGCCACCACGGTGACCTGTGCGGACGAGGGGACGTACACGGTCACGCTGAGCGCGGGCCGCAGCCGGGACTCGGCGACCGTCACGGTCGTCAACGCGGCGCCGGTGGTCACCGTGCCGGGCGGGCACCCCGCACCGGACGCCCCGGTCGCCACGAAGACCGAGGTGGTCCGGACCGTCCCGGTCAGTGACCCGGGCAGCGGCGACACGCTCACCTGCACCGCGACGTGGGGCGACGGCGCCACGTCGGAGGGCGCGATCGCCGGGGGCGTGTGCACGCTGCGCCACCGGTACACCACATCCGGGGTCCACCGGCCGTCGGTCACGGTCCGCGACGACAGCGGCGCCTCGGCCACCGGGGAGCTGCCGTTCGTGACGGTCCACCAGCCGCGCGCCGGGCAGGTGGCCGGCAGCGGCTGGAGCGGGACGACGGACTTCGCGTTCCTGGCCAAGCCCGGTGGCGGGACGGCGTGGATCAGCACCCCCAAGGGGGTCTTCACCTCGTCGAGTCTCACCCCGCCGCTGATCCTCGGTCCGACCGCCACCTTCTTCGGAAGCGGCGCCGGCTTCACGATGCAGGTGACCGTGCTGGACGGGAGAAGGGATCGGATCCTGATCCGGATCTGGGACGCCCGTACCGGCCGGCTCGTCCACGAGGTGCGGGACGCTCACCTGGACGGTGGCGGCGTCACCGTCTGACGTATCCGCGGGCCAGGGCACTGCCCTGGCCCGCCTTCGTTGACATTCAGATTCGTAAATGTTTACGTAAACATCCCCGCACGCTAGGACTGCGATGAAGATTCGAACGCTTTTCGCCGCCACGCTTCTGGCCGCCGCACCCCTGGCCGCGCCACCGGCGGCCACCGCCGCCGCGGCCACCACGACGATCACCATCGACCCGAGTTACCGGGGACCCGAGTGGGAGGGCTGGGGCACCAGCCTCGCCTGGCTCGCCCACGCCACCGGCGGCTACCCCGACGAGATCCGCGACCGGCTCGCCGACCTGCTCTACGGCGAGGACGGGCTGAACCTCAACATCGCCCGCTACAACATCGGCGGCGGCAACGCCCCGACCGTACCGTCCTACCTGCGCCCCGGCGGCGACGTGCCGGGCTGGTGGAACGCGCCGGCCACCTACGGCCCCACCGACAAGGACTGGTGGGACCCGGAGAACCCGGAGCACTGGAACTGGGACGCCGACCCGAACCAGCGCTGGTGGGTGGACCGGATCAAGGACCGGGTCACCTCCTGGGAGACGTTCAGCAACTCGCCGCCCTGGTTCCAGACCGTCAGCGGGTACGTCAGCGGCGGATTCGACGCGAACACCGACCAGATCCGCACCGACACGCTCGACGACTTCGCCACCTACCTGGTCCGGGTCACCGAGCACCTGGAGCAGGCGCACGGCATCACGGTCGACACCATCGAGCCGCTCAACGAGCCGAACACGGACTACTGGCGTACCACCCTGGGGTCTGACGGCCGGCCCACCGGAGGGCGTCAGGAGGGCGCGCACGCCGGGCCCGCGTCACAGGCCGCGGTGATCGAGGCGCTGCGGCGCGCCGCGCCGGAGCGGGCGATCGCGGCCCCGGACGAGACCAACCCGGGACGGCTCGTCACCGACTGGTACGGCCTCACGCCGGCCGCCCGGGACGCCGTCGACCGGATCAACGTGCACACGTACGGGACCGGGCAGCGGACCGCCGTACGGGACATCGCCAAGGCCGAGCAGCGGCCGCTGTGGATGAGCGAGGTCGAGGGCAGCTGGGGTAGGGACTTCACCGGTATGGACTCGGGCCTCGGGATGGCTCAGCGGATCATCGACGACCTGCGGGAGCTGGAGCCGTCGGCGTGGGTGCTGTGGCAGCCGGTCGAGGACGCGGACAACATGGTGGCCGAGGGCAATCTGCAGTGGGGCAGTATCCACATTCCGTTCAATTGCGATGAATCAGACACTCTGCAAACGTGCCCGATCCAGACGAACACCAAGTTCGACACGATCCGGAACTTCACCCACTACATCCGGCCGGGTGACCGGTTCGTCAAGGTCAGCGACACGCGCAGCGCCGCAGCGGTCAACGCCACCGGGGCTACGGTCGTCCACTCCAACCCCGGCGCGGCCGAGGAGACGGTAACCCTTGACTTGTCCCGATTTAAGGTCTCAAATCGGGCGACTGTGACTCCGGTCGTGACCAGCACCGACGGCAAACTGGTCCAGGGCACGCCGGTGCGGGTGAGCGGCGGGCAGGCCACCCTCACCGTCCCGGCCCAGTCGGTCACCACCTTCCTGATCGACCGGGTGAGCGCCGAGGACACCGCCCACCTGCGGGCCGACCACGTCTACCGGTTCGAGGGTGTGGCCAGTAGGCGGTCGCTGACGCCGTCCGGTGCCGGGCTCGTCATCCGGACCAACGACACGGCCGCCGCCGACCAACTGTGGACCGCACGGAACGTCTCGGGTGAGCGCTACGAGCTGATCAACGCGGGCACCGGGCAGCGGCTCGCCGTCCGGGACGGTAGGGCGGTCACCGAAACCGCGGGGACCGTCGACGACGGTGCGCTGTGGACCCTGTCGACCACCGGCGACGGGACGTACACGCTGGTCAACCTGGGCGCGCGGCGGCTCCTCGACGTGAGCGGGGAGGCCACCGCGGACGGGTCGCCGGTCGGCGTCTGGCAGCCCGGCTCCGGAGCCCACCAGCGGTGGACACTCAAGGACGAGACCGTCGGGCGTACCGAAGTCGCACTGACCCACACCGTGCCCGGCCGCGTGCCGGACCTGCCCGCCACGGTGACCACCGTCCTGCCCAGCGGCGAGAGCCGCGCCCTGCCGGCCACCTGGACCCTGCCCGCCGCCTCGAAATGGCGGAAGCCGGGCACCGTGATCGTGCGCGGCACGGCCACCGACGCCCTCGGCAAGCAGGTCCCGGCGGTCGCCAGGGTCGCGGTCGACATTTGGACCGGCACCGAACCGGGACGGGCCAAGGCGTACGCCGGCGGTGTCCCGGCCATGCCCGCCACGGTGGTCGCCACCGGACGGCACGGCGGACGGGCCACCCTGCCGGTGACCTGGGATCCCGGAACCTACGAGACGGTGGGTGTGGTGACGGTGGCCGGCACCGCGACCGTCGTCCCCGGCCAGACCCTGCCGGCGACCGCACGGGTCCAGGTCACCACGCCGTCCGAGGGCCTGGTCGACGGCCTCACGGTGGCCGCCTCCTACACCGAGGGCGGCTACTCGACGGCCGGGCTCACCAACGGCAACACCACCGACAAGGCCTGGTCCAACTGGAAGTCGTCCGGGCGCAACCCGGTCGAGACGCTCACCGTCACCCTTCCGGACGGGGCGTCGGCCGGGCGCGCGGTGCTGCACTTCTACCGGGACAGCGCCTCCGGCGGCGGCATCGCCGCCACCGTCCAGGCCGGCACGCCCTCGGCCGCCGGGGCCTGCGAGGTGGCCGGGTCACCCGTCACGGTCACCTCGCTCGCCGTCGACATCCCGCTCACCCCCGCCACCACCGGCCCGTTCTGCCTGCGGCTGACGCCCACGCCCGACGGTTACCTCACGGTCTCCGAGCTCCAGGTGTACGCGAGAGCACCCGGCCTGGGCACCGACGCGTCGGTGGCCGCGCTCCTGGTGGACGGAAAGGCGGTCCCGAACTTCGACCCGTCGGTGACCTCCTACCGGGTCCCGGCCCGGGACCCGTCCCGCGCATGCGTGACAGCGACCGCCACCGACCCGTACGCGGTCGTCGCGGTCACCCGCTCCGGCCGCACCCACACCGTCACCACCACCAGCGAGGACCGCACGAACCACACCACCTACCGGGTGGACCTGGTCCGCCGCCACTGACCGTCCGGTGGGCGCCAGCCCTCCGGCGCCCACCTCCGTCACTTCTTGTCCACCTGCGCGAGCAGCTGTGCGCACTCCTCGGCGATGTCCTCGGCGCCGACCGTGTTCGCCGCGGCCACGGTCTCGGTCAGGACCTGTTCCGCTTCCTCCGAAGCCCCTGCGGCGATCAGGAGCCGGGACAGGCTCGGCCCCACCGACGCGCAGCCGACGGCATCCCCGATGCGCTGGAAATCCTGGAACGACTCCCACAACAGCGTGATCCCGGCCGCGTGGTCCCGCAGCGCCAGGCGGATGAGGCCCAGATCGCGCCTGGTCCAGGCGACGCTGTGCGCGAGGCCCAGCGACTCGTTGATGTGCAGGCGCTTGGTCTGCAGGGCCAGCGCCTGCTCGTAGTCCCCCTGCGCCTCGAGGATTCCAGCGATCCGGCCCCACGTGAAGGCGATGGCATGCTGGTCACCACGACGTTCATGGAGCGACAACTCCTCCTCACGAAGAATCCGGAGAGCCTCGTCGTACTCACCGCGTGCGGCGTGGACGTCCGCGATCTGCCCCCAGGTGACCGCGAGCGAATGGAGGTCGCCGAGCCGTTCGTAGACCGGCAGCTCGTGTTCCCGGCGGATTCGCAGGACCTCGTCGTATTCGCCCTTCTCGAAGAGGATGTCGGCGATCCTGCCCCAGGACAGGGCGGCCGAGCGGACATTGCCGAGCCGCTCGTGCACCGGCAACTCCGACTCACGAAGAATCCGGAGAGCCTCGTCGTGCTCACCACGCGCGAACAGAGCCGTCGCGATCTTGCCCCAGCACAGGGCGGCCGCGAGCACGTCCCCGCGCCGCTCGTAGGCGGGCAACTCCACCTCACGACGAATCCGCAACACCTCGTCGAAGTCGCCGCGCTGGTGCAGGACATCGGCGATCTCACCCCAGCACATCGCGACCGCACGCTCGTCGCCGAGCCGCTCGTACACCGGCAGCACCACTTCACGGCGGATCCGGAGAACCTCGTCGAACTCACCGCGCCAGTAATGGGCGCTGGCGATCTCACCCCAGCATTGAGCGATCGACTGGACGTTTCCCAATCGCTTGTAGACCGGCAGGACGAGTTCACGGCGAATCCGCAGAGCCTCGTCGAAATCGCCGCGCTCGTGGGTGATGTCGGCGACCTGGCTCCAGACGACGGCGATCGCGTTCTCGTCGCCGAGGCGCTCGTACACCGGTAGCTCGATCTCCCTGCGGATCCGCTGAGCCTCGTCGAAGTCGCCGTGCTTGTGCAGGATGTCAGCGATCTGACCCCAGCAGACCGCCACATCCCGCTGGTCACCGAGACGCCCCAGTACCGGCAGAACGACGTCCCGGCAGAGCCGGAGGGCCACGTCGTACTCACCGCGCCGGTAGAGGATGGCGACGATGGCGCTCTGGCAGATCGCCGCCTCCCGTTCGGAGCCCTCCGCCAGGAACAGATCGTGGGCGATTCCCAGCAGTTCACCGGCCTGGCCGAGCTCACCGCGCTCCATCTGGAAGACGCCGTAGTCGGCCGTGGTCCGGGCCTTCTCCAGCACTGCCGCCCGCTCGGAGGAATCGTCGGCTTGCGTGCGCTGATAGGCGATCCGGAACAGGCGGACGGCCTCGTCGATCTCACCGCTGGTGTGGGCGGCCTGGGCGACATGCCGCAGGAGAGGCGACGGGACATGGTGCTGATGCCGGTCGAGCATCTCGATCGCGTCGCGGCCGAGCCGGAACGCCTCCGCGGCCGGTCCGCCACGAAGCGCGAACGTCGCGTCGTCGGCGCAGGAGGCGACGATCTCCGGGTTCTCCGCCAGCAGGGCGAGCAGGGTCAGTTGCAGACCCAGGTCTCCGCCTCGCTCATCCGGCCGATCGGTGCCACCCCAGGCCGTGAACAGCGGCTCGACGGCGATCCGGGCCAGTTCCGCGCTCTCGGTGCCGGCGAGTGGGTCGAGCCGGCCGGCGACCAGGGCGTTCGTGGCCAGGGCCAGTTTTCGCGGGTCGAAGATGTCCGGCGAGGCGTCCACCAGTCCCAGGCCGAGGAGCCGGGCCGCGGAACCACGGGACCGCCGGGCCAGCGCGGTCACCACCGCCTTCGGCACGGGCATCCGGAAGACGGTGAGATCCCGCAGCAGGGCCCGGTGCTCCGGCCCGGCCTGTTGCAGCAGCGCGTCCAGAGCCATGTTCTCCAGGAAGTCCCGGACCGTCGCCTCCGCCGGTGACTCGCCCCGGTTCAGGTATCCCTCCATGTCCGCGACCACCGCTTCGGCCCTCGCGAGATCCACCTGCTCGTTGAGGACCAGCCGGGACGCGATCAGGTCCTGCAACCCGGGATTCCCCCGGCTGACCTCGACGGCGCGCTCCGCCAGCGTGGACCGCTCAGCCCGCCGTTCCGGGCTGACCCGGGCCCGCTGCCGGCTCAGCAGTTTGTGCTGCGCGACGGTGGACAGCGGCCGCAACGAAACCGGCTTGAGCCGCTCCTCCAGTCCGTTCAGGGTGAAGCGGAACCGGCTGGTGAGCAGCACCCGGCTGTCGGTCCCGGCCGGGTCGAAGGCTCGCAGCACCGCGGTCAGCACCGGCGCCGCCTCCGGGACCACCGTCGGCAGACCCGACCTCCCGACTCGCAACACCTGTTCCAGGTCATCGATGACGAGCAGCAGAGGCAGCCCGTCCTGCGTCTGCGCGCACGGCCCGGTCAGCAGGTCGCTGAGCAGCGCCTCCAGTGCCTCCGGCACGTCCTCGGCGAGTTTCCGGCGGGCGGCGACCAGAGTACGGGCGGTGGAATCGGCGCGGACCGCTTCGGCGACCACGTCGAGGATCGCGGCGGCCGAGTAGTCGCCGTGGACGACGGCCGGGGTCAGGTCGGGGCGGCGGTCGGCGATCCGGGCCGCCAGGCTCGACTTGCCGAGACGGCCCTGGCCGTACAGCAGCACCCCGGCCAGGCCACCGGGACGCAGCGCCCGCAGGGCCCGCTGCAACTCCGGGCGGCGGCCCACGAACATCTCCGGGTCGGCCACCGGGACGTTGCGTTTGCGGTCCAGGAAGACCTTGGTGCCGCGGACCGGGGACACCCGGGAACGGCGTCTCGGGCCGGAGACCAGCGGGCCACCGCCGGACGGGCCCAGCCACAGGCGGGCCAGGTGCCAGTCCGGGCGGACCGTGTCGTCGGCCGCGTTCAGCAGGGCACGGCGGGCGTCCCCGACCGCCACGGCCAGGTCGGTGTGGTTGCTCAGCCTCGCGTAGAGGTGCTCGGCGAACAGTGTGGCCGCCCGGTCGCCGACCGAGCCGTCCCAACCCAGCACCGCCGGCACGCCCGCGGAGACCAGGGCGGTCGCCATCGAGTGGGCGAGCAGTCCGTCCGTACCGTCGCCGGGGTTGGAAGATCCGGAACGGCGGCCGGCCCCGCCCGGCAGATGCCCCTCCTCGGTCGCCGCCGTTGCCGTCAGGCAGGCCGACACGAACAGCAACCGCGGCATCCGGCCCAGCGACTCCACCAGCGACGCCGCGGTGACCGTCAGGTCGTCGCCGACCTCGTCCTCCATGAGCAGCACCGGCGCCCCGGAATGACCCGGATGCCGGTTCGTGCCGTGGCAGGACAGGTGCACCACCGGCAGGCCGCCCACGTCGGCGAGCCGGCGGCCGAGCTGTACCGGGTTGCCGGTGTCCTCGACGACCAGATCGACCCGCGTCTCGTCGACGGCCCGGAGGATCGCCGCCTCCTCGGCCTCGAAGTCGAGTTCGTGCTGCCGCCGCGGCGACGACGCCATGAAGGCCAGGCCGAGCCGGAACCCGTCCGGCTCCGGCGGCGCGGCCGGGCGGCCCAGGCGGCGCACCACGCAGAACCGGGACAGCGCGTCCCCGGCCAGGAACCCCCCGGCCGGGTGCGCCAGCAGCTCGAACGGCGCCCGCAGCACCGCCCAGGCCCGCGCCGACGGAACCCGTGGGCCACGGACCTCGAAGACGACCGGCGCCGTGGCCCGGTCCAGCAGCGCGGTGAGCCGGCCGTCCCCACCCTCCAGCCAGGCCCACAGCTCCCGGCCCAGGCCCACGAAGACCTCGTGGGCGGACCCGGCACGGACCGCGCGCACATACCGTTCACCGAGGTCGGCGAGCAGGCTCTCGTCCGCCTCGCCGATCTGCCGCCGTGGCCCGATCCGGGCGCCGCCGGCCACCATCTCGACATGGGTGTCGTCGACCACCAGGCCGGAAACCATGCCTGACGATATCCGCCAGGCAGGGAACGTGCACATCGGACACCGGTCGGATCCGGCCGATCCGCTAGCTCGCGCAGAGACAGAAGGGGTGGCCGGCCGGGTCGAGGAAGACCCGGAACGTGGTGCCCGGCTGGTGCCGGTGCTTGGTGGCGCCGAGCGCGAGAACCGCGGCCTCCGCGGTGTCCAGGTCGTCGACGGTCACGTCGAGATGCATCTGCTGGGGTGCCTCCTGGTCCGGCCAGACCGGCGGCCGGAAGTCGGCCACCTGCTGAAAAGAGATGCGCTGGCCGTAGTCGGCGCGGACATCGGCCCAGTCCTCGGAGATCTTCGCGGGCCAGTCGAGCATCTCGCCGTAGAACCTGGCGAGCACGGCCGGCTCCGGACAGTCGATGACGATGCTGGGGAAACGAGCGATAGCCATGCCGGACAGGCTAGGACCGGTTACGGACGATCCGCTTCCGGTTCCCGGGAGAGCTCGTCGATCGATTTCATCGCCTTCGCGTGGACGGCGACCGTTATCGGCCTGTCCCCACTCGGGCCTTTCTGCTGGCCTGCGGTTTGTCCACGTCGCAAGGGCCTGGCCATCGACGCTCGTGTCTTCTAACGTGATCCTGGTTCCAAAAAGGACAGGGGGAGCAGATAGATGAGTCACGACGACGTGACGCCAACCCGGCGTCGATCGTTCCGAGTCATCAGCGCGGCGGCCGTCGCCACCGTACTGACCGTCGCCCCGGCCACCGCCGCGTCGGCGGGCGGTCACGGGCATGGCGACCGGTGCGACAAGACCGCCAACGACACGTACGCCGAGGTGCTGAAGTGCGTGACGGTGGACGGCGTGCTGGACCACCTGAAGGCGTTCCAGAAGATCGCCGACCGGAACGACGACGTGTACTACCCGGGCAGTCGTGCCGCGGGCACCGAGGGGTATGCGAACAGCGTCCGCTACGTGTCGGCGCTGCTTCGCAAGGCCGGTTACAAGGTGACTCTGGACCCGTTCGAGTTCACCTTCAACTACCCGGCGCTGCTAGAGCAGCTCACCCCGGCGAACGCGGAGTACGCGACCGGCGCCTTCACCAACAGCCAGTCCGGTGAGGTCACCGGCACGGTCATCCCGGTGGACATCAACCTGACCGGCGACCGGGCCTCCACCAGCGCCTGCGAGGCCACCGACTACACCGGACTGGACTTCACCGGCGCCAACGACATCGCGCTCGTTCAGCGGGGCACGTGCAGCTTCGCCGTCAAGGCACAGACCGCGCAGGCGGCCGGCGCGGAAGCCGTGATCATCTTCAACCAGGGCAACGACCCGACCCGTGAGGGCCTGATCGTCGGCACCCTGGGTGTGGACCACGGTGTCACCATCCCGGTGGTCGGCGCCAGCTTCGCCGACGGTTCGGCGCTGGCCGCGGCCGGCTCGACCGCGCACGTGCTGGTGCTGCCGTCGGAGACCCGGACCGACTACAACGTGATCGCCGACCTGCCCGGCAAGAACAAGAACAACATCGTGTTCGCCGGCTCGCACCTGGACAGCGTGACCGACGGCCCGGGCATCAACGACAACGGCTCCGGCTCGGCCGCGATCCTGGAGACCGCGCTGACCCTGGCCAGGAGCAAGCCGCAGAACAGCCTGCGGTTCGCCTTCTGGGGCGCCGAGGAGGAGGGCCTGATCGGTTCCACGGCGTACGTCGAGGAGCTGCCGCAGGCCGAGAAGGACAAGATCGCGCTGTACCTGAACTACGACATGGTCGGCTCGCCGAACTACATCTTCCAGGTGTACGACGCGGACCAGTCGTCGTTCCCGGCGCCGGTCGTGGTGCCGGAGGGCTCGACCGCGCTCGAGGACCTCTTCGAGTCGTACTACACCTGGAAGGGCCAGCCGTACGACGACGCCGAGTTCTCCGGCCGTTCCGACTACCAGGCCTTCATCGAGGCGGGCATCGCGTCGGGTGGCCTCTTCACCGGCGCCGAGGTCGTCAAGACCGAGGAGCAGGCGGCGATCTGGGGTGGCACGGCGGGCGCGTCGTTCGACCCGAACTACCACCAGCCCGGCGACACGATCGACAACCTGGACCTGAAGGCTCTCGAGATCAACAGCGACCTGATCGCCTTCGCCCAGCTCACCTACGCCTTCTCGACCGAGTCGGTGAACGGTGTGAAGGGCAAGCCGGTCCCCGGTAAGCCGATCAAGCTGCCGGCCCCGGCCGGTCCGGAGGGCACCTTCAACACCGGTGACGGTGGCGCCGAGCACGTCCAGCGCCCGGAGGCGTGACGCACTGAACGCGGAAGGCCCGCCCCGGCATCGGGGCGGGCCTTCCTGCGTTCGCCGCTCAGACGTCGCGGCCGCCCGGCTCGGGCGCCGCGGTCAGGTCCATCAGCTGCTGCTGGACGTGGTTGGTCAGCGCATCCTGGTAGCTGGTGGCGAGCTGGGCCAGCCGCTCGATCTCGTCGAGCGCGGCGGACCGCTTCTCCACCAGGCTGTCCATGGCCTCGGTGTGGTTGCGGCGGGCGTCCGACTCGATGGTGGCCGCCTTGATCTGCGCCTCGCTGGTGAGCTGGTCGGCCTTGTCGCGGGCGTTGGTGATCACCGTCTCCGACTCGCGCTGCGCGTCGCGCATGTGCTCGTCGGCGGTCCGCTGAGCCATCATCAGCACCCGCGAGTTGCGGTCGTCGTCGCCGGCGATGGTCGGCATCGCACCGGACGGGGCGGCCTGGCTGCGCGCCCGCTCGAGCTGGGCCTGCATGCCCCGCGCGTTCTGCTCGGCGCGGGCCCGGGCCTCCTGGAGCCGCTCCAGCTGGGCGGCCAGGTCGGCGAACTCGTTGTTGAGGACCATGGTCGCGGCCGGGTTGCCGCCGCCCCCGCCCCCGCCGCGCGCGAGCGTGTCCTTCAGGGCGCCGTTCTCCTCCAGGAGGCGGGTGAGCTCGCCCTCCACCTCGTCCAGGAAGGCGTCGACCTCTTCCTCGTCGTATCCGCGCTTCCCGATCGGCGGCTTCTTGAACGCCACGTTGTGAATGTCAGCTGGAGTGAGCGGCATCGTGCTCCTCGGTTCCCCTCGTTTGGGTCGTGCGGCCCGAAATCCTACGCAACGGCCCTGTGCCCCTGCCGTGGGCATGATCAAGCAGGCTGGGGCCCCGCGAAATCCCACCGAGACTACCGGCATGCCGCAGCGGCGCGCACGTCCCGGACGTCCGCATCACACTGGAGTTCGCGGGCGCTGAGCAGACTCGCACGTTACCCCGCATCGGCGGCGCGAACGTGATAAAGGCGGATCGCCGGATCCGGCGGACACGGCCCGGCTCCCGGCGTA
Source organism: Actinoplanes lobatus (assembly GCF_014205215.1). Classification (NCBI taxonomy): domain Bacteria; kingdom Bacillati; phylum Actinomycetota; class Actinomycetes; order Micromonosporales; family Micromonosporaceae; genus Actinoplanes; species Actinoplanes lobatus. Next base: position 4,315,914 of record NZ_JACHNC010000001.1, on the reverse strand, counting down.
GATTCGGCGAACATGAGGGCAAGACGATTCGGAATCGTGTTCTGCCTGATCACGGCCATGCTGAGCCCGGTCGCGCCGGCCACCGCCGCCGCGCCGCCCGGTGGGCGTGAGTTCCGGCAGGGATACAAGGACGGCTTCGCGTACGGGATGGAGGCCGCCCGGACCGATTGCAAGAAACCGATCCGGGAGCCGAGCTACAAGGTCGACGACTACATCCGTGGCTACATGGTGGGGCTCGACCGCGGGTTCGACGCCGGTTACAAGCTGTACTGCTAGCGCGCTCAGTGCCAGAAGACGGCGACGGCCGCGTTCACCAGGGTGAGCGTGATGATGCCGATGAAATGACCCTTGTTGACCTCGTCGCGCTTCCGCGGGATGAAGACCATGATGAAGATCATCACAGCGAGGAGCAGCTTGACGCCGAGTTTGACCGGGTTGGGCTCATCGTCGCCGCCGCCACGCAGCGGCGCGGAGAGCGCGATGCCGCTGGCCAGCTGGATGATGGAGCCCCACAGGATCGCCGGGTTGATCCGGAACTTGCCGGACAGGAACTGCGTGATGGCGCCGCCGAGCAGCAGCGCGAACCCGACCAGGTGTATGAAAAGAAGAATCAGCCGCAATGCTTCCACGACTCGGAAGCTTGCCAGGGCGCTCACCTGCGGATCGTCACCGGGGTCCGGCGGACGATCACCGGCTCGGCCGCGAAGAGCAGCAGCGCCGCCAGGGCCAGCAGTCCGCCGGCCAGCGCGGTCGCCCGGGCGCCCGGTCCGCTGAGCACGGCCGCGCCGAGCAGCGAGCCGCCCGCGATGCCGACGTTGAACGCCACCGAGTTGCCGGCCGAGGCCATGTCGGTGCTGCCGGGCGCCACCTCGAGGACCCGGTTCTGGAGGGCCGGGGTGAGCGCGCCGATGCCGAACCCGGTGACCGCCAGCAGGACCGCGGTCACCGAACGGGACTCGCCGGCCGCGTACTGGGCGATCAGGGCGGCCGCGACCAGCAGCACCGATCCGGCGACGGCGCCGCGCTGCCAGCGGTCACCGGCGTAGCCGCCCGCCGCGATGCCCGCGAAATCGGCGATGCCGCGGGCCAGCAGCAGGGGTGCGACGGCGGCGGCCGCGAACCCGGTCACCGCGGTCAGGAACACCTCGGTGTACGTGAAAGCCGTGTACAGCCCGGCCACCGACAGGGTGGTCACCGCGACGACGACGGCGTACCGGCGGGCGTCCGGACTGGTGCCGGTGGCCGCGTGCGTCTCCGCGACCCGTACGTCCGGCATGCCGGCGAGCAGCGTGACGAAGGCGGCCAGCGCGAGCCCGGTCAGGGCCAGGAACGCGGACCGCCAGCCGTACTGCTGGCCCAGCCAGGTGCCGGCCGGGACTCCGAGCATCGGGCCGAGCGACGCGCCCGCGAACACCACGGCGCCGACCCGGCCGCGGACGGTCACGTCGAACATGGCGGCGACGACCGGCGCCACCACGGCCCAGAAGATCGCCTGGGAGAGGGCGGCGCCCAGCCGGGCGGCGAGCAGCACCCCGTAGGTGGGCGCCAGGGCGGACAGCAGGTTCGCCACGGTCAGGGCGAACAGCAGGACGACGAGCAGCCGGCGGCGCGGGACGTTACGGGTGCCGTAGGTCAGGGGGATCGTCACGATCGCGACGGTCACGGCGTACCCGGTGATGAGAAGACCCACGGCCGCGCGCGAGACGCCCAGGTCTCCCGCGATCAGCGAAAGGATGCCGATGGGCATCGTCTCGGTGGCCACGTAGCAGAAGGCCGACGCGGCGAGCGCCGACATCGCGATGATCCGGGTGCGCACCGGCCCACGGTAACGAAACGTCTCGATTTTATGGGGGTACGTCGATCGACAGACCCCGGCGGAACCCGTATGTTAGTCCCGGTTCTCGTCCGGACGACTTTACGGAGTTCACAGCGGTGCACGACCGGGACGATGAGGGATCCAGCCGGCTGCGGATCGGCGGCTGGCTCGCCTCGGGTGGCCGGCCGCCCGCCGAGACCCGGGCACTGCCCGGCCGGCCGAGACGCCGGGCCCTGCCCGCCGCGCCACCGTCGAAGGAGCTCGTGCTCGCGAAACCCGGCGGGGCCACGGACGACATCCACATCGGGCGGCACCGCGCCGGCCGCCGCTGGTGGCGTCTCGCCGCCGCCTCGGCCGTCGCCGTCCTCGTGGTGATCGGCATCGTCCAGCTGGCCGGCGACGGCGACTCGGCCACCACGCCCGCGGCCGTTCCGCCGGCGCCGCTGCCCGGCGACCTCCCCGAGGGCTACTGGTCGTTGACGACCCCGTCGGTGGACCCGGAGGTGCCGGTCTCGATCGCGCCCCCGCCGCCCTCGTTCTCGGCCGGCCCGGTGAACACCCGCGTCCCGGCGACCGCCCCGCACTCCCCCACCGCGACGACGGCGGCACCGGTCACGCCCACGGTGTCGGTCACGGCGGGCACGATCCCGTCGCTGGTCGACCTGAGCACCGAGGGCTCCCGCGACTGGGTGCACTGGGGTCTCACCGGCGCCGACTCGGTGAACCGCCGCGGCGGCGCCACCCAGATCGAGGATCTGGGCGGCAGCCCGCGCGGCCGCTACGACAACAACCCGCAGCTCTACCGCTGGTCCGGCGGCACCCCGACCGCCTCGGCCGGCCGCACCCCGACCGGGGTCTACGCCTGCGGCCAGGGCGCCACCTTCACGCTGCGGGCCCCGGCCGGCCCGGCGACCCGTACGCTGCGTGTCTACGCCGGCGTGTGGATGGCCGCCGGCCGCCTCACCGTAACCGTGGACGGCGCGAGCGCCACCCGCACGCTGGAGAACCGCGAGGCGATCAGCACCCAGCGCTTCGAGATCCGCTACCGCGCCAAGGCCGGCTCCAGGCTGACCGTCACCTGGACCGCCACCGCCGTCCACCACCCCACCTGCGGCAACGTCGACCTCCAGGCCGCCACCCTCAGCTGATCAGGCCAGCAGCGTCTTCCCGGCCGCTACCGCCGCCGCTCCCGGCCCGGACCGCCGGTGACTAGGATGGCGGTGTGAGCGCTGAGGCAATCGGCAGGCAGATGCCAGCAGTCGTGTCGCTCGATGATCTTGCGGCGATGAATGAGGCCGATCCGCATGGCCACCGCTACGAACTCAGCCCCGAGGGAGCACTGTCGGTCATGCCTCCGGCCGATTCCGAGCACGCCGCGATCGCCAGCCGCCTGATGATCTGGCTGGCGATGGCCGGCTGGCCGGCTGATCAGATCCTCCAGGCGGTGGGCATCGAACTCGTCGGCTCTGCGGGTTCGGGCGGCCGGATACCGGACTTGACCCTCTGGTCGGCTGCCCAGCACCAAGGTGTGTGGCTACCGATCACCGACCTGCTGCTGGCCGTGGAGATCGTCTCGCCTGGTTCGGCCGCGATGGACCGGACCGTCAAGGTGCAGGAGTACGCCGCCGCGGGGATCGGGAAGTACTGGCTGGTCGACCGAGACGCCGCGCAGACGGTCACGTTGCACTCGATCGGCCACGACGGCGCCTACGAGGTGACGGCGAAGATGCCCCTCGCCTGGCTGCTCCAGACCGCACCCGCCGACCACGGGCTCGGCACCTGACGGCTACCCGCCCGGGTAGGTGGCCAGGGGGTTGGCGAAGGCGGCCGGGATGTTCTCCGGCTCCAGCGGGCGGCACAGGTGGTAGCCCTGGCCGTAGTCGCAGCCCAGCTCCCGCATCGCGCGGTGCTGTTCCTCGGTCTCGACGCCCTCGACGACGGTGCGCAGTTTGAGGGTGCGGGCCAGTTCGACGACGGTACGGATCACGGCGAGGTCGGCGACGGTGGGTTCGGCGCGGCTGATGAACGTACGGTCGATCTTCAGCTCGTCGACGGGGAGACGTTGCAGGTAGGACAGTGACGAGTAGCCGGTGCCGAAGTCGTCGACGGCCAGGCCGACCCCGAGGTCACGCAGGTCACCGAGGCAGGCGATGGCCGTACGCGGGTCGCTCATCAGCACCGACTCGGTGAGCTCGAGGGTGACCGCGGCGGGCGGCAGCCCGCATTCGGCGAGGGTCCGTTCCACGTCGCCGGTGAACCGCGGGTCGGTGAGCTGGCGCCCGGAGACGTTGACGTTCAGGGTCATCTCGGGGATGGTCCGGCGCCACCGCGCGGCCTGCTCCCCGGCGGCCCGCAGCACCCACCGGCCGATGTCGGTGATCAGCCCGTTCTCCTCGGCGAGCGGCAGGAACTCGGCCGGCCGCACGTAGCCGCGGCCCGGCCGGGACCAGCGGACCAGCGCCTCCACACCGGTGGCGGCGCCGGTCTCCAGGCAGATCAACGGCTGGTAGAGCAGGCGGAACTCGTCGAGTTCGAGGGCGCGCCGCAGTTCGCCGCCGAGGGTGAGCCGGGCCAGCGCGTCGGCGTGCATCCGCGGCTCGAAGAGGATCACCTTGCCGGGGCCGTCCTTCTTGGCCCGGTACATCGCCACGTCGGCGTTGCCGAGCAGGTCACCGGGGTCGGTGCCGGCGGCGCCGGTGGCGATGCCGATGCTGGCGCCGATGAAGACGTCCCGCCCGGCGATCCGGAAGGGCCGCCGCAGCGCCTCGATGATCCGCCAGGCCACCGGCACGGCGTTCTCCGTGGTGGAGCCGCCGAGCAGCACGGCGAACTCGTCGCCGCCGAGCCGGGCACCGGTGCCGGCCGAGCCGAGGCAGTCCCGGATCCGGCCGGCCACGTGCCCGAGCAGGTCGTCGCCGGCCCGGTGGCCGAGGCTGTCGTTGACCGCCTTGAACCGGTCCAGGTCGATGAAGAGGACGCTGACCGGGCCGCCCGCGTCCAGCTTCTCGCCGAGGATCTCCAGGAACAGCACCCGGGTCGGCAGCCCGGTCAGCGAGTCGTGCCGGGCCTCGCGCAGTGACTCGACGAGGGCCAGCCGCTCGGCGGCCTCCCGCTCGCGTTCCTCACGCAGCCGCCGTTCCGCGGTGAGCAGGGCGATGTTGTGCAGCGCGAGGCCCAGGGTCTGTCCCATGGCCTGGAGCAGCTGCCGTTCCTCCGGGGCGAGCGGTTCGCCGGCCCGGGCCACCAGCAGTGTCCCGCGCGGCTCGGATCCGAACCGGGCGACGCTCAGGTGCACCTCGCCGAGGCCGGGCAGGGCGAGGACGCCGGGGGACGGGCCGTCCGGCAGGGCGCCTTCCAGCAGGTCCCGGTCGACGCCGCGGACCACGTCGACGCCGCCGCCGGACAGCATCGCCGCGACCTCGGCCTCCAGGACCTCGGCGGCCCGTTCGACGGCCACGGTGATCGCGGCCTGTTCGTCGCGGGGCTCGCAGACCGCCGCGAAGAACTCGGTGAGCTGGTGCGTGGACCAGTGGTTCACAGATTCTCCCTCAGGCCAGCGCGAGCGTGACCACGGTGAAGTGGTGCATGCCCAGGGCGCCGCGGACCCGGGCGAACTCCCCGTTGGTGTAGAACCCGGCGAACGGCACGTCCGGCAGCGCTTCGAGCAGCCCGTCGCGCTCGCGGCCGACGCCGTCCTCGCCGAGGGTGACCCGGCGGGCCGAGCAGTCGAAGACCAGGCTGCCCAGAGCCGGGCGGCCGGCCAGCATGTCCAGCGCCTGCCGGCCGGACTCGCCGGCCGCGGCGGCGAGCGCGCCCGGGTCGGTCTCCATGAGCCAGGCGAGCGCGCCCTCCGGTACGTCGGCCAGGCAGACCACGGAACGGTCCGACCGGTCGCCGTCGTGGATCACCCGGATGTCCTCGCCGCTGCGCCGGGACAGGCCCAGCGGGTGCGGGAACGTCACCTGCCGGAACGCGTCCGGGTCGTCGAGGATCGACTCGTCCAGGCCGAGCAGCCGCAGCAGCACGTCGAGCGCCGGTTCACCGTCCAGCTCGTGGACCCGGCCGCCCTGGCTGCGGGTGACGATCATCGCCGAGCCGGTCTTGCGCCAGCCGTGGGAGATGCCCACCCCGAGCGGCGCGTCCGAGCCGATGGCGACGCCGACCAGCGCGTCGGACAGGATCTCCACGCCGTCGCGGCCGCCGTGGAACTGGTAGGTGCGCGTGAAGGTCAGCTGGTCGCCGGCGCAGCCGCCGACCAGGGGGACGGCCGCGCCGGCCACCGAGAACGCGCCGCGCACGATCTCGTGCTGGTTGCCGGCCAGGCCGTCGCCGAGCATCAGCAGCGCCCGGTGCGGGTGGCCGACCGCGCCGAGGCACGACGCGGCCTCGACGCCGGAGTCGCGCAGGCGGTTCGAGATGTCGCGGGAGACATGGGTACGGACGGTGAAGCCGGCCCCGCCCCAGGCCGCCACGACCACACCGTCCTTGCTGGTGGCGCCGCCGGACAGCTGTCCCGAGGTGCTGCATCCGACGATCACGGTGTCCGCGGCGACCCGCTCACGGACGGCGTCGAGCATCTCCGCCGTGTGATGGCCGACCGAGCAGAACACGAACACCACTACCGGGTCGGTTCCGGTGATCGCGGCCGCGGCCGCCTCGGCTCCCGCGGCGCCCGGGTCGGTGAGCGTGCTGTGCCCCGTGCCGAACCAGCGGCCGTCCCGGTGAGTGCTGACACTGCGATCCATGTCGCAGTGAATCGGCAGGGGGCCACCGGGCCTGAGAAAGATCGTGGGGTCAGGCGGCGGGGGCGTCGTAGCGGTCGCGGACGAAGCGGCCCAGGCGGGCGGCGAAGCGGCCGATCGTGGTGGCGGCGGCATGGCGGGAGTCCCAGACGGCGACCAGCCGGATGGAGAGCCGGCGGCCGTTCGCCTCCACCCCCAGCGGGGTCAGGCCGAAGCGGGGATCGTCCGAGGCGATGGCGATTCCCCGCCCCGCGGCGGCCAGTGCCTGGGCGACGGTGCCGTTGGCCGCCTCGACGGCGGAGATCCCGGGCATGACGGCGTCGAGGGCCTGCCGCGCGGTGAACGTCTTCGGCAGCAGGATCAGCGTCTGGGTGAGCAGCTCGGCGAGTGTGACGGCCTCCCGCCCGGCCCACTGGTGGCCGGCGGGAACGTAGGCCCACACCGGCAGCACCGCGAGGGACGTCTGGTGGAACGGCGGTGACGCGGGAGTCGTCCCGATGGCCAGATCGGCGCCCAGCCGGAGGGTCTCCGCCGGGGAGAGACCGTCCGCCCCCAGTACGTCGGTGGTCGGGTCGTCCGGGGCCAGGGTGGCGATGAACGGCGCCACCACGTCGGTCAGCGTCACGGTCGGCGCCCCGATGGTCAGCCGTTCGAGACGTCCCTGCGCGTGGAAGGACGCCGCCACCCTCAGCGCGTCGGCACGTTGTAGCAGGTCACGGGCTTGCGGCAGGAGCGCCCGCCCGGTGGTCGACAGCTCCAGCCGGCTGCCGGCCCGGTCGAAGAGCGGCACGCCGAGATCCTTCTCCAGCTGGCGGAGCTGCCGGGACAGACCGGGCTGGGTGAGATGCAGCCGGGCGGCCGCGCCGCTGACCGTGCCCGCTTCGGCGGTGGCCACGAAATAGCGCAGGTGCCGCAACTCCATCATGCCTCCCAGGCATAGGTGGGCTGCCCAGATGGTAATGGACGGGCATGGTCTCCGGTTCGAGACTGGACCGCGTGAGCACCCTCTTTCCCGTGGTCGACCCCGCCACGTTGCAGACCATCACGGAGGTCCCCGACCAGGGCGTCGCCGACGCGCGGGCCGCTGTCGACGCGGCCTCGGCGGCGTTCCGGAGCTGGGCGGGGACCGCGCCCCGGCGGCGCTCGGAGATCCTGTACCGGGCGTTCGAACTGATGCTGCGCGACCGCGACGAGCTGGCCGCCCTGATCCGGCGGGAGAACGGCAAGTCCCTGTCCGACGCGTTCGGCGAGGTGACGTACGCGGCCGAGTTCTTCCGGTGGTTCGCCGAGGAGGCGGTCCGGCCCGGCGGCGACTTCGGCGAGTCCCCGGCCGGCGGTACCCGTACCCTGGTCACCCACCGCCCGGTGGGCGTGGCCGCGCTGGTCACGCCGTGGAACTTCCCGGCCGCGATGATCACCCGCAAGATCGGCCCGGCGCTCGCCGCCGGCTGCACCGCGGTGGTCAAGCCGGCCGCCGAGACCCCGCTCACCGCGCTCGCCATCGGAGAGCTGCTCCGCGAGGCCGGGCTGCCGGACGGGGTGGTCACCGTGGTCACCACCACCGACTCCTCCGGTGTGGTCGGGGCGTGGCTGAACGACCAGCGGGTCCGGAAGATCTCCTTCACCGGCAGTACGGCGGTGGGCCGGGTGCTGCTGCGGCACGCCGCCGACCGGGTGGTCAACTCGTCGATGGAGCTGGGCGGCAACGCGCCGTTCATCGTGGCCGACGACGCCGACCTGGACGCCGCGGTGGCCGGGGCGATGATCGCCAAGTTCCGCAACGGCGGGCAGGCGTGCACCGCGGCGAACCGGTTCTACGTGCACGCCGCGGTGGCCGGGGAGTTCACGGCCCGGTTCGGCGCCGCCGTCGAGAAGATGCCGGCGGACGCCATCGGGCCGCTGATCAGTGCGGCCGCGCTGCGGCGGGTCACCCGTACCGTGGCGGAGGCCGTCGCGGCGGGCGCCCGGATCAGCCACCGTGCCGCCGTCCCGGACGGGCCGGGCTGGTTCTACCCGCCGACCGTGCTGACCGGCGTGCCGGCGGACGCGGAGATCCTCCAGGAGGAGATCTTCGGCCCGGTGGCCGCGATCACCACCTGGACCGGCGAGGACGAGCTGCTCGACCTGGTCAACGACAGCGAGTACGGCCTGGCCGCGTACGTCTTCTCCGGTGATCTGGCCCGTGCCCTGCGTCTCGGCGAGGCGATCGACGCGGGCATGGTGGGCGTCAACCGCGGGCTGGTGTCCGACCCGTCGGCGCCGTTCGGCGGGGTGAAGCAGAGCGGCCTGGGCCGTGAGGGCGCCCGGGACGGCCTGCGCGAGTTCCAGGAGACGCAGTACCTGAGCGTCGACTGGCCGTGATCCAGGTCGCTCCCTGACGGCTCGTGGAGCGGCCCGGCGATCGGATAGCGTCGGTCCGTTCCACGGCACGGGAGAAGACACATGAAGCGTTACGTAGCGATCGGCGACAGCTTCACCGAGGGCCTCGGTGACACGCTTCCGGACGGCACCGAGCGTGGCTGGGCCGACCTGGTCGCCGCCGGCCTGGCCGCCGACGGTCCGGTGGAGTATGCGAACCTCGCCATCCGCGGCCGCCTCCTGGAGCCGATCGTCCGCGATCAGCTCGAGGCCGCCCTGGCCCTGTCCCCCGCGCCGACGCTGGTGTCCTTCAACGGCGGCGGCAACGACATGCTGCGCCGGGGCGCCTCGGTGGAGCACCTGATCGACCTCACCAAGCAGGCCGTCCGGCGCTGTTCGGAGGCCGGGGTGCCGCTGCTGCTGCTGAGCGGCGCCGACCCGTCCGACCACCTGCCGTTCGGCAGCACCTTCCGGCAGCGCGGCGAGCAGCTCACCGCGGCCGTCGAGGCTCTGATGCCGCTGGACGGGGTCACCTTCGTCGACTGTTTCCGTGACCGGGAGCTGCGCCGCCGTGTCTACTGGTCGGCTGACCGGCTGCACCTCAACGCGGCCGGGCACCGCCGGGTCGCCTCGCTGATCCTGGCCGCGCTGGGTCTGCCGGTGCCGCCGCATGTGCTCGACCCGGGGCCGGCGCCCGCGTTCCGGCTGCTCACGGAGGCGCGCTACTACGGCGAGCACGTGCTGCCCTGGATCGGGCGGCGGCTGCGGGGGCGCTCGTCCGGTGACGACCGGGCCCCAAAATACTCCGACTGGACGCCGATCACCGCCTGATCTCACCGAAATGCCGCTCTTGCTCGGATCCGGGGCTAATTAAGACGGATGACGCCTATAAAAGGGAGGTAGGAAAAGCCGCATGCGCAGGTGAGGAGCGTGCATGACTACCGTCGCCCCGAGGCCGGTGCCGATCCGGCCTCAACCGGTTCGCCGGCAGGTGAGAGGGTCTGCGCTGGCCCGTATCCTGCGGACCACGGACGCGAAACAGATCGGGATCATGTACATGATCACGTCTGTCGTGTTCTACATGGTCGGCGGGCTGATGGCCCTGCTGATGCGCGCCGAGCTGGCCAAACCGGGCATGCAGATCCTGTCGCCGGAGCAGTTCAACCAGCTGTTCACCATGCACGGCACGGCCATGCTGCTGTTCTTCGCCACCCCGATCGTGTTCGCCTTCGCCAACTACGTGGTGCCGATCCAGATCGGAGCGCCGGACGTGGCGTTCCCACGGCTCAACGCGCTGGCGTACTGGCTGTACCTGTTCGGCACGCTGACCGCCATGAGCGGGTTTCTCACCCCCAGCGGGGCGGCGGACTTCGGGTGGTTCGCGTACACGCCGCTGAGCAGCTCGCTGCACTCGCCGGGCATCGGCGGCAACGCCTGGGTGGTCGGCCTGGCGATCGGTGGCCTCGGCTCGATCCTCGGCGCGGTCAACCTGATCACCACGATCCTGTGTCTGCGCGCGCCCGGCATGACCATGTTCCGGATGCCGATCCTGACCTGGAACATGCTGGTCACCAGCCTGCTCGTGATCCTGATCTTCCCGTTCCTGGCGGCCGCGCTGTTCGCCCTGGCCGCCGACCGGATGCTCGGCGCGCAGGTCTTCAACGTGGAGACCGGTGGGCCGATGCTCTGGCAGCACCTGTTCTGGTTCTTCGGGCACCCCGAGGTGTACGTCATCGCGCTGCCGTTCTTCGGCATCATCACCGAGGTCGTCCCGGTCTTCAGCCGTAAGCCGGTGTTCGGCTACAAGGGCCTGGTCGCGGCCACCCTGCTGATCGGCGCGCTGTCGATGTCGGTGTGGGCGCACCACATGTTCGCCACCGGCCAGGTGCTGCTGCCGTTCTTCAGTCTGCTGAGCTTCTTCATCGCGGTGCCGACCGGCATGAAGTTCTTCGTCTGGATCGGCACCATGTGGCGTGGGCAGATCAGCTTCGAGTCGCCGATGCTCTGGGCGATCGGCTTCATGGTGACGTTCCTGTTCGGCGGCCTCTCCGGCGTCCTGCTGGCCTCGCCGCCGATCGACTTCCACGTCTCCGACTCGTACTTCGTGATCGCCCACTTCCACTACGTGCTCTTCGGCACGATCGTGTTCGCGGTGTTCGCCGGCATCTATTTCTGGTTCCCGAAGATGTTCGGCCGGATGCTCGACGAACGCCTCGCCAAAGTCCACTTCTGGCTCACGATGATCGGCTTCCACGGCACGTTCCTGGTGCAACACTGGCTCGGCACCCAGGGCATGCCCCGGCGGTACGCCGACTACCTGCCGAGCGACGGGTTCACCTTCCTCAACACGTTCTCCACGGTCTTCTCCTTCATCCTGGGCATCGCCACGCTGCCGTTCGTCTACAACGTGTGGAAGTCGTACAAGATCGGCAAGGTGGTCACCGCCGACGACCCGTGGGGCCACGGAAACTCGCTGGAGTGGGCCACCAGCACCCCGCCGCCGCTGCGCAACTTCGACCACATGCCGCGGATCCGCTCCGAGCGCCCGGCCTTCGACCTGAAGTTCCCGCACCTGGCCGCCGGCGAGCAGTCGCTGGCCGGCCCGCCCGAGGGCGGCGCCCGCCCGCTCCACAAGGAGTCCGACGGCGGCGCCACCTACAGCGAGGACATCGGCACCGACGTGGACCGCTGACCACGGCCGGCCCCAGGCCTGTGTGGTCAGGCCTGGGGCAGCACCCGGGCGATCTTGATCGTGTCGCTGGAGCCGCCGGTGGCCGGATAGGCGGCGCTGCCGTCGCTGTACGGCTTGAAGGCCTGGTAGGCGTGGTCCTTCACGGCGATCGACAGGCGGCCGCCGACCGCCTTGCCGGTCCCGGCGTCGTAGACCTGCGCGCCCATCGACGAGCCGGACTGCCAGGAGAGGAGCATCCGGTTCGGGCCGTAGGAGACCAGGTGCGGATGGGCCGACGAGATCCCGGTCCGGACGGTGCTCGTGGACCTGCCGGTGGTGAACTTCTCGAGGCGGACGCCGCCGCCCTGGCTCCACGCGGTCCAGTAGCCCTTGGACTTGGCGAGGACCAGGTCGCCGCCGAAGAGGGTGCCGTCGCAGGTGCCGGCCGCCACCGTACGGTACGGGCCGGGCTGGGCGATCCGGCAGTCGTTGTCGGTGGCGCAGACCGTGACGAACCGTTTGGTACGCGGGTCCCAGACGATCCGGGACGTCCAGGCGTGGCTGCACCCGACCTCGAAGGCGTCCTTGTGCCCGCTGACCAGCTTGCCGGCCTTGTTGACCACCTGCATCCGGTCGCCCTCGTGCACGTCGACGCAGTTGCCGTTCTTGACGGTGATCGCCACCCCGAAGTAGGCCGCCCAGTCGGAGCCGTTGGTGGCGAGGCGGCCGTGGTGCTGGTACCACCAGATGAAGCGGGCGCCGTCGTCGTACCCGGTGCGGCCGCCGGTCAGGTTGGTGACCTGGCGTTCCCAGACCAGCTTGCCGTTGTTGTCGAAGCGGATCATGTGCATGGTGTTGCACGGGCTGGACTCGCCGCCGCAGAGCGGGCCGCTGCCGCAGGCGCCCTTGCGGGTGAGCAGGAGGACCCCGCCGTTCGCGTCGGCCTGGACGTCCTGGAGGTCGATGCCGGTGAAGCTGGTGGTGGCGCCGGTCAGCTTGTCGTCGCAGCCGAGTCTGCCGAGATGGACCTTGCCGTCGGTGCCGAGCCAGGCGAGCCAGGAGCCGCCGTCGGGGCGGGCCGCGATGGCCATCGGCAGCTTCTCGGTGTCGCCCTCGCCGCCGTACCCGACCACCTTGGCGGGAAGCTTGACCGTGGTGACTCCTGCGACCGGCTTGGCGGAGACCTTCCGGGCGCAGGCGCCGGCGGTCTTCACCGTGGCGCTCGGGGCGGCCGCGCTCGGGGCCGCGGCGGTCGGTGCGGAGGCCGCGACCGAGGCCCCTGCGGAGGAGGACGAGGTTGCCGCCACAGGCGTGCCGGCGGCGGCCTCCTCCTCCTCTGCCGGAGTCGAGCAGGCGCCGACCGCGAGCACGGCCACGATCGCGGTTGTGACCGCTATCAGGCGACGGTTGAGCATGTCCTTTTCCTCGATTGTTTTAAGTTTTTCTTAGGGGCGTCTTAAATGCACGCCAATGCGGCGCGCCGAAAGACATTACCCGTTTTTCTCCCTCGATCAAAGTCGCATCTACCTGCTCATATAGATGCGACCAAATAAGAAAGAAAGCGAATCAGGACAGGCCGAGCGCCGGCTTGCCCGGAACGCTGGTCCCGGCGTGCAATTCGGCGAGGGCCCGGCGGGCGTCGACTGCGCCGTCCGCGGTGAGGCGGTAGAACCGGCGGGCCGGGCGGCCCTGCTCGGCCGGGTCGATCTCCTCCCACCGGGCCTCGACCCAGCCGGCCTCCTGGAGGCGGTGCAGGATCGGGTAGAGGCTGCCGCTGGCCAGCCCGGTGACCTGCATGAGCTCGAGACCGTACCGGTCGGCACCCGGGTCGGCGAGCAGCGCGGCGAGGATTCGCGCGGTTGGAATCGTGATCCGCATCCGGTCACTCTATCGAAACTCTACATAGGGTCAAGAGCTGCCCTTCTGAACCCTGCGGTGGCCGCTCACGTAACCAGTCCCATCGGCAGCCTCATCCCCCGCCCGCGACGCCCGAAGGAGTGCATCGTGAGCTTCGACCAGCACATCTCCGTCTTCGACCTGTTCTCAGTGGGCATCGGCCCGTCCAGCTCGCACACTGTCGGCCCGATGCGGGCGGCCCGTCTCTTCGCCGGCCGCCTGGCCGACATTCCGGACATCCGGAGTGTCCGTGCCGAAATGTTCGGCTCGCTCGGCGCGACCGGCCACGGCCACGGGACGCCGAAGGCGGTTCTCCTGGGCCTGGAAGGCGACACCCCCGAGACGGTGGACGTGATCTCGGCGGACGCGCGGGCCGCCCGGATCCGCGCCGACGGCCGGCTGCGGCTGCTACGGGAGCGGGAGATCGACGTCGAGCTGGTCCTGCACCGCCGCCGGACCCTGCCCGGTCACCCCAACGCCATGCGCTTCACCGCCTTCGGCGCCGACGGCGCGGAGCTGCTCGCCGAGACCTGTTTCTCGGTCGGCGGCGGCTTCGTGGTCCAGGAAGACCATGCGGCGGTACGGGAGACGCGCGGCCCGGTCCCGTACCCGTTCTCCTCGGCGGCCGAACTCCTGGCGCTGACCCGGACCACCGGCCTGTCGATCCCCCGGCTGATGCTGGCGAACGAGGAGACGCTGCGCACCGAGTCGGAGATCAAGTCGGGCCTGCTGGACATCTGGCAGGTGATGCGGGACTGCGTCGACGCGGGCCTGGACGCCGAGGGCGTGCTGCCCGGCGGCCTCAAGGTGCGCCGCCGGGCCGCCACCACGGCCCGCCAGCTGCGGGTCGCCGGTGAGCCGCCCGAGGTCGCGATGGAGTGGCTGACCGTCTACGCCATGGCGGTGAACGAGGAGAACGCGGCCGGCGGCCGGGTGGTGACCGCCCCCACCAACGGCGCGGCCGGCATCATCCCGGCCGTGCTGCGCTACTACCTGGACTTCGTGCCCGGCGCGGACAAGGAGGGCGTGGTCCGCTACCTGCTGACGGCCGGCGCGATCGGCCTGCTGTTCAAGCGCAACGCCAGCATCTCCGGCGCCGAGGTGGGCTGTCAGGGCGAGGTGGGCTCGGCGTGCGCGATGGCCGCGGCCGGCCTGGCCGAGGTGCTCGGCGGCACCCCGGAGCAGGTGGAGAACGCCGCCGAGATCGGCATGGAACACAACCTGGGCCTCACCTGCGACCCGGTCGGCGGCCTCGTACAGATCCCGTGCATCGAGCGCAACGGCATGGCCGCGGTCAAGGCCGTCACCGCCGCCAAGATGGCGCTGCGCGGCGACGGCCGCCACCACGTCTCCCTCGACAAGGTCATCAAGACCATGAAGGAGACCGGCGCCGACATGAAGGACAAGTACAAGGAGACGGCCCGCGGCGGTCTGGCCGTCAACGTCACCGAGTGCTGACTTCTTGACAACGAAGTTACGGGCATCAACACTTCGAAACATTCCCCCGTAGCGTTAGCGCTAACATTTTCGGAGATCTGATGCCCAGAGTCCTCACCCGCATCAGCACGTTCCTCGCCACCCTCGTCCTCCTCCTCACCGGCCTGGCCGCTCCGGCCAGCGCCCTCGACCCGTTCACCGGCTACCTGATGGCCCACTTCATCGGGGAGTCCAGCCAGGGCGAACAGATCTACCTGGCGCACAGCAAGGACGGCCGCAACTGGACCGACCTCAACGGCGGCGGCCCGGTGCTGCTCTCCACGGTCGGCACCAAGGGCGTCCGCGACCCCGCGATCGTCCGCTCCCCCAACGGCGACAAGTACTGGATCATCGCCACCGACCTGCGCATCGCCAGCGGCACCTCGTGGGGTGACGCGTCCAGCAAGGGCAGCGTGAACCTGGTCGTCTGGGAGTCCTCTGACCTGGTCAACTGGTCGGTGCCCCGGCTGATCAACGTGGCCGGCGGCATCTCCGGCGCCGGTGACGCGTGGGCGCCGGAGGCCATCTGGAACCCGGCCACCAACGACTACGTCATCTACTGGGCCACCAACTCCCTGCTCAACGGTGTGACCAAGCACCGGATCTGGTACGTGCGGACCAGCGACTTCCGGACCGTCACGGCCCCGCAGCTCTACATCGACCGGGGCACCGGCCAGGGCATCATCGACACCCAGATCATCGAGGTGGCGAGCAGCCTGGGCGGCTACCGCTACTACCGGGCCTCGGCCGACGGGCAGATCACGATCGAGGGCAGCAACACGATCCTCGGCACCTGGACGAAGATCGGCGACCTCCAGCACCTCGGCATCTCCAACGGCGCCACCGGCGGCAACGTGGTCGAGGGCCCGATGTGGGCGCAGACCAACGGCGCCAGCGAGTGGCACCTGTGGGTCGACCAGTACGCGACCGGCCGCGGGTACATGCCGGTGCGCTCCACGAACCTGGGCAGCACCGCGAACTTCGCCACCCGTACCGACTACAGCCTGGGCACCACCAAGAAGCGGCACGGCTCGATCATGAACCTGACCGCCGCCGAGGAGTCCCGGGTGCTGGCCAAGTGGGGCAGCGGCACGACGACCCTGAAGCGGATCCAGTCGTACAACAACCAGACCCGGTACGTGCGGCACTCCAACTTCGACGTACGGATCGACGCCAACGTGAGCCCGCTGCTGGACTCGCAGTTCCGGATCGTGCCGGGCCTGGCGAACAGCTCCGGTTACGTCTCCTTCGAGTCGGTCAACTACCCCGGCTACTACCTGCGGCACTACGCCTACGACGGGCAGCTGGCCGCGAACGACGGCACCACCACGTTCGCCGCGGACGCGACGTTCAAGCAGGTGGCCGGGCTGGCGGACAGCACCTGGTCGTCGTTCCAGTCGTACAACTACCCGACCCGCTACCTGCGGCACTACAACTATCTGCTGAGGGTCGACCCGATCAGCACCACCACCGAGAAGGCCGACGCCACGTTCCGCATCACCAGCTGATTGCCGAAAGGGGGCCGCCCGGCCCCCTTTCTCTCTGGCACTTACCTTGCGGCGCAAGGTACCTTGTCTGCATGAGCGATGACGCGGCGCTGACCACAGCCCTGCGCCGGGGCACCATTGAGTACTGCGTGCTCGCCCTCCTCGACAAGCGCGAGCTCTACGGCGTCGAGTTGGTGCAGCAACTCAGTGGTTCCCTCGGCATGTCCACCAGCGAGGGGACGATGTATCCCCTGCTGTCCCGCCTGCGGCGCAACGGGAGGATCGCGACCACCTGGCGCGAGGCGCCCGCCGGGCCGCCCCGGCGCTACTACACCCTCACATCGGACGGCGAGGCGGCTCTCACCCACTTCCGCACCGAGTGGGTCGCCTTCCGCAGCGGCGTCGACCGCATCCTGGGAACGGAGAGCAAGTAATGACCCAGACCGACCAACTGGTCACCGACTACCTGGCCCGGGTCGAGCGGGCCGCGGCCGGCCTGCCCGCCGGGCGGCGCGAGGAACTGCTCGCCGACCTGCGCGAGCACATCGACATCGCGCGGGCCGAGTCCGGGGCGGAGACCGAGGCCGACATCCGTACGATCCTGGACCGCCTCGGCGACCCGGAGAGCATCGTGGCGGCCGCCGACACCCAGACCGACCTGCCCCGGGTGCCCGCCGCCCCGCTGTATGCGGCCGCTCCCCGGCGCCGGTTCCCCTGGCTGGTCCTGACCATCGTGGCGGCAGTGATCGGCACCGTGATCCTGTTCTGCGGTTTCGTCATGTTCGCGGTCCGGTCCGACGGCGGGGTGGACAAAGCGCCGGTGTACCCGGCACCCACCGCGGTCGAGGTCTCGCCCGGACCCTGATGATCGATTCGTGGGTATCCTCCGGGTTCCCACGGATATGCGAGGCGTACTGACGCTTGGAAGGATTGGGCGCATCTCGTCGCCTGGCCGAGGGAGGCCCGCCATGAGGTTCGCCCGTCCCGCCGTCGTCACCGCGCTCGCCGGTGTGCTGCTGCTCGCCGCGTGCGGCTCCGAGCCCGAGCCGGTGGCGGCGCCACCGCCGTCCGCCCCGCACACCGGGCACAGCTCCGGTTCGGCGCCGCCGCCCACCCCACTGCGGGAGGGCGAGCGGTTCGTCGAGGTGGGCCTGACCCAGCCGTACACTCCGGCCGCGCCGAACGGCGGCACCGACGAGTACCGGTGCTTCCTCGTCGACCCGGGGCTGACCGAACCGGCCTACCTGACCGGCAGCCGGTTCCTGCCGCAGAACGCGGCGATCGTGCACCACGCGATCTTCTACCGGCTCGACCCGGAGCAGGCCAAGGCGGCCGCGTCGGTGGACGCCGAGGCGCCCGGCGAGGGCTGGACCTGCTTCGGCGACAGCGGGGTGCAGGGCGAGACCGCCTGGGTGGCGCACTGGGCGCCGGGCGCCGGCGAGACCCTGATGCCGGACGGTTTCGGCTTCGCGATGCCGCCCGGCAGCAAGCTGGTCATGCAGGTCCACTACAACCTGCTGGGCGCCGGCGACGGCGGGCCGGGATCCGACACGTCCGGCATGCAGATGCGCCTGTCGGCCGCCGGCGCGAAGCTGAAGCCGCTGGCCACCGGCCTGGTCATGGCGCCGATCGAGCTGCCCTGCGAGCCCGGCGGCACCGGCCCGCTGTGCGACCGGGAGGCCGCGATCGCCGACGTCGCCAAGCGGTTCGGGCCGGAGTCCGCCGAGACGGTGCACCAGCTCAACCAGTGGTGCAACCAGGGCGGCGCCCCGAAACCCGGCACCACCCAGAGCTGTGACCAGCCGATCGAGCAGGGCGGCACGGTGTACATGGCGGCCGGGCACATGCATCTGCTGGGCCGGTCGATCAAGGTCGAGCTGAACCCGGGCACGGCCAACGCCCAGACGGTCCTCGACGTGCCGGAATACAACTTCGACGGCCAGGCGCTCGTACCGCTGAAGAAGCCCTTGAAGATCGCCAAGGGTGACGTGGTCCGGGTGACCTGCACCCACGACGCCACGCTGCGCAAGCAGCTCCCGCAGTTGCAGTCGCTGCCCTCCCGGTACGTGGTGTGGGGCGAGGGCACCAGCGACGAGATGTGCCTGGGAATCCTGGTCGTCGCGCCGGAATAGTGGGTACCGGTACTCCCATGACGGAGTACGGCATCCACGCCTCACACGAGCAGATCCCACCCGGCGCGCTCCTGGAGGCGGTCGTCGCCGCCGAACGCGCCGGGTTCGGTGCCGCGATGTGTTCCGACCACTTCTCGCCGTGGAGCGCCCGCCAGGGCCAGTCGGGTTTCGCCTGGTCCTGGCTGGGCGCCGCGCTCCAGGCCACGAACCTGTCGTTCGGGGTGGTGACCGCGCCCGGCCAGCGCTACCACCCGGCGATCATCGCGCAGGCGATCGGCACCCTGGGCAGCATGTTCCCCGGCCGGTTCTGGGCGGCGCTGGGCAGCGGCGAGTTCAGCAACGAGCACATCACCGGCGGGAAGTGGCCGCGCAAGGAGGTCCGCAACGCCCGGCTGCGCGAGTGCGCCGACGTCATCCGCGACCTGCTCGGCGGCGCGGAGGTGTCCCGGGACGGGCTGGTCACCGTCGACCGGGCGCGACTGTGGACCCACCCATCGACGCCGCCCTCACTGATCGGCGCGGCGGTCAGCGTGGCGACCGCCCGCTGGTGCGCGGAATGGGCCGACGGGCTGGTCACGGTCAACGCCCCGGAGCCGCACCTGCGCGAGATGATCGCGGCGTACCGGGCGGCCGGCGGGCGCGGTCCGCTCTGCCTCCAGGTGCACCTGAGCTGGGCGCCGACCGAGACGGAGGCCGAGGCGATCGCCCTCGACCAGTGGCGGAGCAACTGTTTCGACCCGCCGGTCTGCTGGGATCTGGCCACCGCCGAGGAGTTCGACGTGGTCTCCGAGCACGTGACGGTCGACCGGGTGGCACGGGTCGTGAACATCTCCGCCGACCTCGGCCGGCACACCGAACTGCTGCGCGGGTACGCCGATCTCGGTTTCGACCGCATCTACCTGCACCACGTGGGTCAGGACCTGATGCCGTTCATCGAGACGTTCGGCGCGAAGGTCCTGCCCGGTCTGCGCTAGATCCTTCGTGGTCGAGGTCCGCGTTTCGCTTCCGCTTCTTTCCCGGTACGCGTGACGTCGTCCCGCCTCATCTGTCCCGTTCCGTCCGGTCGGCGCGATCTTGCTGCCCACTCCGGCCTTTGCCGCGCCCGCCGGGCGTAGATCGGTGCCCGGGCGACTCCCTCCAGTGCCGTCGGTCGCGCCGGGCGGGCGGTAGCGGTTGTGATCGCCAGGCACCCGAGCCGCTACTCCCGGCCGTCACGCCAGTCACGCCAGGCGGGTGGTTGCGGTAGTGATCGCCAGGCACCCAAGCCACTACTCCCGACCGTCACACCAGTCACGCCAGGCGGGTGGTTGCGGTAGTGATCGCCAGGCACCCAAGCCACTACTCCCGACCGTCACACCAGTCACGCCAGGCGGGTGGTTGCGGTAGTGATCGCCAGGCACCCAAGCCACTACTCCCGACCGTCACACCAGTCACGCCAGGCGGGTGGTTGCGGTAGTGATCGCCAGGCAACCGGGCTGCTGCTCCCGACCGTCACGCCGGTCACGCCGAGTGGTTGGTGGCGCTTGACGCCGGTCGCGCCACGGGAATCCACCGAGAGTCACCCACCGTGAGCATGGCGGTGAGTGCGTGGAGGCGCGTGGAACATCGGTGCCGTTCCGCCCATCTCGATCCTCCACAAGGGCCGGTGGGCGGGGCCCCTCGCTTACACGGAGTGTCGGCCAGGCGGGTTTGTGGGGTGAGCGGGCACGAAAGCCGTCGGGTGGACGGCCGTCACTGCGATGGGCGGGGGTTGGCGCACACGCTGGCGATGTCGTGGTCGCCTACCTGCCCTATAACGGTGGTGCCCGCACATGCGGCGACTTGCGTGTGCGGCCGCCGGCCCCGACGGGACCGCGGATGACGATCACCGTGACCGGCGCAACGGCCGAGAGCGGCAACCCGGGTGCCTGGCCAGCACCACCGCAACCAACCGCCCACAGCGACCGGCGCAACGGCCGAGAGCGGCAACCCGGGTGCCTGGCCAGCACCACCGCAACCAACCGCCCAGCGTGACCCGGTCCGCCGAGGGTGGGAGCCGGCGCCCCGGCCGTGACCGGCGGCGAAAGAGGGGGCCGGCCTGGCCACCGATCTACGCCCGGCGGGGGCGGCACAGGCGGGAGCGGGCAGCAAGCGCGTGCCGACCGGGCGGGACGGGACAGGTGAGGCGGGACGACGTCACGCGTACCGGGAAAGAAGCGGAAGGGGAACGCGGACCTCGACCACAGACGGGCGCCCGGTCATGAGAGTCAGGCCGTCACGGCCCGGGCCAGGGTGATCAGCGATGCCACGCACAGCGCGGCCAGCACCACCCGGCGGAACAGGTCCGGGTCGGTGAGCCGGGCGAAGAGCCGGTCACCGGCCCACCAGCCGCCCACGACCGCGGGCAGCCCGGCCAGCGCGATCACGCCGGCCCGGGTGGTGAACTGGCCGGCCAGCACGAACCCGGCGACACCGAGCGGGCCGACCACCATGAAGATGGCGGCGAGGGTGGCCCGGAACTGCCGGGGCGGCAGGCCCATGGCGCTGAACGCGGCGGCCATCGGCGGGCCGTTGACGCCGGTCGCCGTGGTCAGCAGGCCGGAGACGAACCCGGAGGTCAGCATGGCGGCCCGGCCGCCGCGGATCCGCAGGCCACGCCAGATGGCGGCGGCGCCGGCGAGCACGCAGAACGCGATCAGGACGGTCAGCGACCGGGCCGGGAGAACGGTGAGCAGCAGCAGCCCGAACGGCAGCCCGGCCAGGCCGGCGGCGAGCACGGTGCGGGCGGTCCGCCACCGTACCGCGCCGTGGTCGCGGGCCACCGCGACCGCGTTGATGAGGCAGGCCAGCACGGACGAGCCGACGACCGCGTCCACCGGTCCGGCCACCAGTCCCAGGAGGGGAACCGCCAGCAGGGAGAAGCCGAAACCGGTGGCCGCCTGTGCCAGGGCGGCCGCGGCGAGGATGCCGGCCGCCCCCAAGATCATCGAACTGTTCACGGAACATGACTCTATGTCGGTGTTTGACTACCGCATCGACAAGCATTAAACAGTTCGGTAGGTCCCGTCGGATCTACGAGAGGACCCGTTCCGTGGATCCGTTCGCGAGGGTGCCGCTGGGCGGCACCGATGTCACCGTCACCCGGCTCGGCATGGGGCTGGCGCCGATCGGCGGCCTGTATTCGGCGGTCGGCGACCGGACCGGGGTGGCCGCCGTCGACGAGGCCTGGCAGCGGGGAGTGCGGTTCTTCGACACCGCCCCGCTGTACGGCGCGGGCCTCTCCGAACGGCGGGCCGGCACCGCCCTGCGGGAGCACTCGCGCGACGGCTACACGCTCGCCACGAAGGTCGGCCGCCGCCTGACGCCCGGCCGCCCGGATCCGGCCGACATCTGGGCCGAGGCCGGCGAGACCGTGCTGACCTGGGACTTCTCCGCCGATGGGGTGTACGCGTCGTTGCACGAGAGCCGGGAACGCCTGGGCGTGGACCGGATCGACGTGCTGCATCTGCACGATCCGGACGACCACTTCGAGGCGGCCGCCGGCGAGGCGCTGCCGGCCCTGGTGCGGCTGCGGCGGGAGGGCGTGATCGGGGCCGTGTCCGCCGGGATGAACCGGTCGGCGATGCTCACCGCGTTCGCCCGGACCGGCCAGTTCGACTGTTTCCTGCTGGCCGGGCGCTATTCGCTGCTGGACCAGTCCGGGCTGGCCGACCTGCTGCCGGAGTGCGAGCGGCGCGGCGTCTCGGTGATCGTCGGCGGCGTCTACAACTCGGGTGTGCTGGCCGATCCGGTGCCGGGCGCCACCTACGACTACCGGCCCGCCGCTCCCAACGTGATCGCCCGCGCGCAGGCCATGGAGCGGCTCTGCGACCGGTACGACGTACCCCTGCGCGCCGCGGCCCTGCAGTTCCCGCTCGGCCACCCGGCGGTCGCGTCGGTGCTGGTCGGCATGCGCTCGCCGGAGGAGGCCGCGGACGCCGCGGCGATGGCGTCGGTGAAGATCCCCGGCGGTCTCTGGCGTGACCTGGTCGCCGCGTGGTTGCTCGACCCCGAGGTGCCGGTGCCGTGAACAAGCGATGGGAGCTGTGTTGAGATACCTGCGGGTGGGCCCACCCGGCGCGGAACGCCCGATCCTGTCCTCAGGGGGAGCGCTCTACGACCTGTCCTCGGTGACCGCCGACATCGACGCCCCGTTCCTGGCGTCCGGCGGCTACCAGGGCGATCCGGCCGCGCTGCCCCCGGCCTACGTGGACGGTGGACGGGTCGGCCCACCGATCGCCCGGCCGGGGGTGATCCTCTGTGTCGGGCAGAACTACGCGGCCCACGCCGCCGAGTCGGGCGCCGCGCCGCCGGACGAGCCGATCATCTTCTACAAGGCGCCGAACACCGTGGTCGGGCCGGAGGACGACATCCTGCTGCCGCCGGGGTCCACGCGTACCGACTGGGAGGTCGAACTGGGCGTGGTGATCGGCCGGACCGCCCGCTATCTGGCCTCCCCGTCCGAGGCGATGGCCTGCGTGGCCGGGTACGTGGTGGTCAACGACGTCTCCGAGCGCGAGTACCAGCTGGAGCGCTCCGGCGGGCAGTGGTCCAAGGGCAAGTCGTGCGAGACGTTCAACCCGCTCGGGCCGTGGCTCGTCACGCCGGAGGAGCTGACCTTCCCGCTGCGGCTGCGGTCGTGGGTGAACGGCGATCCCCGGCAGGACTCCAGCACCGCCGACATGATCTTCGACGTCGGGTTCCTGATCTGGCACCTGTCCCAGTTCACCGTCCTCGAACCGGGGGACCTGATCAACACCGGGACGCCGCAGGGGGTGGCCCTGTCCGGGCGGTTCCCGTACCTGCGGCCGGGTGACGTGGTGGAGACCGAGATCGACGGGCTGGGCCGGCAGCGCAGCGGGGTGAAGGGGTGAACGGCCTGGTCGCCGTGGTCACCGGCGGCGGCTCCGGGATCGGGGCGGCCTGCGTGCGACGGTTCACCGAGGCGGGCGCGAAGGTCGCCGCCGTCGACCTGACCCCCGGGCCGGGCATCGTTCCGGCCGACGTACGGGACGGAGCCTCCCTGGAGGCGGCTATGGCCGAGATCGCCGCCACCCACGGAAGCATCGACATCCTGGTCAACAGCGCCGGGATCAGCTCGGTCGGGCCGGTCGAGGGCAACGGCGACGACGAGTGGGCGCGGGTGCTGGACGTCAACGTGACCGGGGTGGCACGGGCCAGCCGGGCCGCGCTGCCGTACCTGCGGCGCAGCCGGCACGCGGCGATCGTCAACCTGTCGTCGATCGCCGCCACCGCGGGGCTGATGCAGCGGGCGCTCTACTCGGCGTCCAAGGGCGCGGTGCACGCGCTCACCCTGGCGATGGCCGCCGACCTGGTGGGCGAGGGGATCCGGGTGTGCTGCGTCGCGCCGGGCACGGTGGACACGCCGTGGGTGGGGCGGCTGCTCGCGCGTACCGATGATCCGGAGGGTGAGAAGGCGCGGCTGGCCGCCCGGCAGCCGACCGGGCGGCTGGTCACCGCGGACGAGGTGGCCGACGCGATCCTCTATCTGGCGGGCCCGGCGGCCGGCGCGACCACCGGGATGTCCCTGGCGGTCGACGGCGGCATGTCCGGCCTGCGACTGCCCCGATAGCTGTGGGTGGGGTTCGGCCGGTTGCCGGCCGAACCCCACCACTCATGCGGTGGCGACCGCCTCGACCCGGACCACGGCGCCCGGCGCGGCCGGCGGGATCAGGTTGCCCTCGACCCGCTCGCCGTCGACCAGCAGGTGGGTGACCCGGCCGGTCCCCCGCACGCTGATCTCGTAGGTGACGCCGCGGAACGATCGAACCGCTTCGAAAGCCTGCCATCCACCGGGCAGCACCGGGTCGATCCGCAGGCCGCCGAAGTCCGGCCGGATACCCAGGATCCACTGGGTGATGGCCACGAAGTTCCACGCCGCGGTGCCGGTCAGCCAGGAGTTCTTGGCCTCGCCGTGGGTCGGCGCGTCCCTACCGGCGATCATCTGGGCGTAGATGTACGGCTCACAGCGGTGCACCTCGCTGATCGCCTCCCGCGCTGACGGGTTGAGCCGCTTGTAGTAGTCGAACGCCCGGTCCCCGTTGCCGACCATCGTCTCGGCGATCATGATCCACGGGTTGGTGTGGCAGAAGATGCCGGCGTTCTCCTTGTAGCCCGGCGGGTACGAGGAGATCTCCCCCAGCTCGATCCGGTACCCCGAGTAGGCCGGCTGCTGGAGCACGATGCCGTGCGGGGTGGCCAGCCGCTCGGCCACACTGTCCAGAGCCCGCGCCGCCAGCCCGTCCTCCAGGCCGACCCCGCCGAGCACACACATGCCCTGCGGCTCGATGAAGATCTGCCCCTCGTCGTTCTCGCCGGAGCCGATCACGTTGCCGTAGAAGTCGTACGCCCGCCGGAACCAGGCCCCGTCCCACCCGTGCTCGGTGACCGTGCCGGCCATCTTCTCGGCCGCCGCCCGGTAGACGACCTCCTCGCCGTCCTGCCCGCGCAGCGCCGCGATCCCGGCCAGTTCCTTGGCCGCCAGCACGAACAGCCCGCCGATGAACACCGACTCGGCGACCCCGCCGGACGCGTTCTCGGTCGTCTGGAACGGCTCGCCCGGGGTGTCCGAGAAGCAGTTCAGGTTGAGGCAGTCGTTCCAGTCGGCGCGGCCGATCAGCGGCAGGCCGTGCGGGCCGAGCCGGTCCAGGGTGTAGCGCAGCGACCGCCGCAGGTGCTCGTAGAGCGGGGCCTCGCTGCCGGGCTCGTTGTCGAACGGCACCGGCTCGTCGAGGAACGCCAGGTCGCCGGTCTCCTTCAGGTACGCCGCCACGCCCAGGATCAGCCACAGCGGGTCGTCGTTGAAGCCGTCGCCGATGTCGTTGTTCCCGCGCTTGGTCAGCGGTTGGTACTGGTGGTAGGCGCCGCCGTCCGCCTTCTGGGTGGCGGCGATGTCCAGGATCCGCTCCCGGGCCCGCTCCGGCAGGATGTGCACGAACCCGAGCAGGTCCTGGTTGGAGTCCCGGAAGCCCATGCCCCGGCCGATCCCCGACTCGTAACCCGACGCCGAGCGGCTCATGTTGAACGTGACCAGGCACTGGTAGGCGTTCCAGATGTTGACCATGCGGTCGGTGTCGCCGTCCGGAGTGGTCACGCGCAGGCCGCCGAGCAGCCCGTCCCAGTAGGCGCGCAGGTCCGCGTACCCCTTCTCGACGGTCTCGGAGCGCAACCAGCGCTCGATGACCGGCCGGACGCGGGTCTTGTTGACCGTCTGGGAGCCCGGCGGGTCGAACTTGTCGTCCTTCGGGTTCTCGGCGTAGCCGAGCACGAAGATCACCTCGCGGGTCTCGCCCGGCTCGAGCGCCAGCTTCACGTGGTGGCTGCCCACCGGCTGCCAGCCGTGCGCGATCGAGTCCTTCGCCGCGCCGGCCTCGACGACGGCCGGGCGGTCCCAGCCGCGGTACGCGCCGAGGAACGACTCACGCTGCGTGTCGAACCCGGCGAGCGGCTCCGAACAGGCGAAATAGGCGAAGTGGTCGCGGCGTTCGCGGTACTCCGTCTTGTGGTAGATCACCCCGTCGACCACCTCGACCTGGCCGATCGAGTAGTTGCGCTGGAAGTTGGTGCTGTCGTCCTGGGCGTCCCAGAGGCAGAACTCGATCGCCGAGAAGAGCGACACCTCGGCGGCCTCGGTCCGCTCGTTGGTGACCCGCACCCGCCAGACCTCGAGGGTCTCCCCCAGCGGCGCGAAGTACAGCGTCTCGGCACGGATGCCGTTCCGCGCCGAGCCGATCTTCGTGTAGGACAGCCCGTGCCGGCACTCGTAGCCGTCCAGCTCACGCTCCGGCGTCGGCTGCCAGGAGGGCGACCAGTAGTCGCCGGTCGCGTCGTCGCGCACGTACACGTACCGTCCGCCCACGTCGAGGGGCGCGTTGTTGTAGCGGTAGCGGGTCAGCCGCCGCAGTTTGGCGTCACGGTAGAAGGAGTAGCCACCCGCCGTGTTGGACACGATGCCGAAATACGCGTCCGTGCCGAGGTAATTGATCCACGGCAACGGCGTATCCGGCCTGTCGATGACGTACTCACGCTGCTCATCGTCGAAATACCCGTAGCGCAACAGGTCCTCCACCGTCGCCGTCGGTCCCGCCCGGCCCTCCGCCGGTCGGCGTGGAAGCGCTTTGGGAGCGCTCCCACGAGCGTCCATTTTACCGCTCGGACACGCTCCTGGGACCAGCCCGAAAAGACTCTTGCGGTTCCGGATTCCCCCGCCCCGATGACCCGCGCAAACGCGACTTCCGAGACCCCTGCTTTCCGGTACGGACGTGAGCACCCCGACCGCGGCCACACCTCCCGCGGCTGTCCGCCACCTGATCGCGGCTGCCCGGCCGCGGGGCCCGCTGCGGCGTGAGCGGAACTCACCCTCGGCCCGTGATCAGTGATGGTCGAGGATCGCCGCTTCGAGCCGCAGCCCGACCCCGATGATCACGAACAGCCCCGCGAACACCCACGGCCCGATCGACGGCCCGATGCCGACCCACGCCTCCAGCAGAGCGATCAGCAGGCCCACGAACACCGAGGTGTTGCCCACCATCCGGGCGACGTGGGCTCTCGCTCCCCGCACGTCCATGCCCGGACCCTATGCGCGCGGCCACCACCCCACCCGCCGATCCGCCGAATCCCCCGATGCACGGAAAGCACTCACGGCCAGCCGGGAGGGCGGCTGGCCGTGAGAGGGCGGAATCGGTTACGGGGTCCAGGGGTTGGCTACGGTCCAGGAACTGTCGGCGGACAGGGTCATCGGGCGGTCGAAGCCGGTTCCGGCGCCGGAGGCGATGGAGACCTGGGCGTCGAAGTGGCGCAGGAAGCTGCCCGGGAAGTTGATCGACTCGAAGGTGACGCCCGTGCCACCGAGGCCGGGCCGGGCGCAGAAGGTGGCGTCGCCGGCGAAGAGCGCCGACCCGTCGTTGGCGGCCAGGCGGATCCGGCTGGAGGCGTGGCGCAGGTACTGGCCGGGGAAGTTGACCGACTCGAAGGTGTAGCAGGACGGGTCGGCCAGCCCGTGGCGCAGCGTGAACGTGGCGTCCGCCTTGAGCAGGGTGGAGCTGCCGGCGGTCACCGGTTCGGTCCAGCCGAGGCTGTCGGCGTGCCGCAGGTAACGGTCGGTGAAGCCCCACGTGGTGACCTGGAGCGAGCGCCGTACGTCGTAGGGCAGGAGCACCGAACTGCGCCACAGGGCCGGGTTGGTGACGTTCCAGGTGGCGTCGGCCGCGAACAGCGCCGACCCGTCGTTGGCGGCCAGGTGGACGAGGTCCGACTGGTGCCGCAGGTACGACCCGGGGTAGTTGAACGACTCGAACGACGTGCCGCCGGCGGCCAGTCCGGGACGGCCGCACCAGGTGGCGTCGGCGGCGAAGCTTCCACCGGTGTTCGCGTCGATCCGCACCCGCCCGGACGCGTGCCGCAGGTAGCGGCCCGGGAAGTTGACCGACTCGAACGAGTGGCAGCGCGGATCGGCGAGCCCCGCGACGGTCCGGAACGACGCGTCCTGCCGGGCGGAGTCCCCACTGATCACGTCGGTACGCGCGAACGAGTCCGAGTGCCGCAGGTACCGGTCGGTGTGCCCGGCCGTGGTGACCTGGAACGACCGCACGTGCCCGAGGGTGAGCGGGACCGCCGCGTTCTGGTTGCGGGACGCCCGGATCAGCTCGGTCAGCGCCGCCCGCACCTGGGCGGTGTCCACCTTCTGGATCTGCCGGTCGTAGGTGAGCAGCCCGTTGTACTCCCCCTCCACGTCGGTGATCTCGGTGTAGACGAACCCGGACAGCCCCTTGCTCGTCATCAGCCGCTGCGAGTCCCGGATCATGCCGGTGAACCGGTCGTTGAGCTGCGCCGCGCTGGACATCTGCTCGTACGCGAAGAACTGTCCGTCGGGGCTGTACTCGTGCCCCGGTGTGCGCAGCCCGAGCCCGCCGAACTCGCCGAGGATCGACACCCGGGTGGCGCTGGGCCGGGGCGCGTCCGGTCCGGTGTAGATGTGCCAGTCGATGATGTCGCCGGTGCCGGGGTCGCCCTTGGAGGCGCAGCAGTTGTAGCCGCTGTGCGGGTTCATGAGGCGGGTCGGGTCGTAGGCCTCCAGGTCACGGGTGACCCGCTGGGTGTCGGCGAGATTCCACTCACCCCACCCCTCGTTGAACGGCACATAGGTGACCACGGCCGGCGAGAACCGGTGCTCGTCGATGATCTCCCGGGCCTCGGTCTCGAACTCGGCGATCTGCGCGGCCGTCCGGTTGGCGTCGAACGGCGGCGTGGACGGGATGTCCTGCCAGACAAGCAGGCCGAGGCGGTCGGCGTGGTAGTACCAGCGGGCCGGTTCCACCTTGATGTGCTTGCGGACCATGTTGAAGCCCAGGTCCTTGTGCTTCTGGAGGTCGGACTGGAGGGCCGCGTCGGTGGGCGCGGTGTAGAGGCCGTCCGGCCAGTAGCCCTGGTCGAGGGTGCCGGCCTGGAAGACGAACTCGCCGTTGAGGGTGGGCCGCAGCACGCCGTCGACCAGCTTGGTGCCGATCTCGCGCATGCCGAAGTAGCTGGTCACCTGGTCGACCGTGGCGCCCGCGCCGGTCCGGAGGGACACCCGCAGGTTGTAGAGGTACGGGTCGTCGGGCGACCAGCGGCGGGCGTTCGGCACCGGGACGGTGAAGTCGGTGAAGGCGCCGGTCGCGGTGCCGACCACGGTGGTTCCGGCCATCGATTCGGCGAACACGCTGTGCCCTGACACGTTTCCGCGCGTGAACACCCGTACCCGGACGGTGTTGTCGGTGATGTTGGGATAGATGTCGACCGAGTAGATCGACGAGACCGGGGTCGGCTCCAGCCAGACGGTCTGCCAGATGCCGGAGACGGGCGTGTAGAAGATGCCGCTCGGGTTGTTGGTCTGCTTGCCGATCGGCTGCTTCTCGCCGCGGCCGTCGGTGGGGTCGTAGACGCGCACGACGATCTCGTTGGCGCCGCCGTTGAGCTGCGGCGTGACGTCCACCTCGAACCGGTCGTAGCCGCCCTTGTGGGTGGCCACCTGGGTGCCGTTGACCCAGACGGTGGCCTCGTAGTCGACCGCGCCGAAGTGCAGCTGGACGCGGCGGCCGGCCCACCCGGCGGGGACGGTGAAGGTGCGCCGGTAGAACATCAGGTCACGGTTGTCGTTGCGCATGATCCCGGAGAGGGCGGACTCCACCGGGTACGGCACCAGGATCCGCTCCGGCAGGGTCTGCCCGATCGGCGGCGCGGCGTTGCGGTTGACGTTGCCGGCGCTGTCGGTCGCCGGGTTGAGGAACTGCCACTCCCCGTTCAGCGACTGCCAGTCGGGGCGGGTCATCTGGGGTCGCGGGTACTCCGGCAGCGGGTTGGTGGTGGACACCTGGCTGGTCCACGGCGTGCTGAGCGGCGGTGTCTTGGGGACGACGGCCGCGGCGGGCGCGGCGGTGGCCACGAGCACGCTCGCGCCCACGGTCAGGGCGGCGAGGGCACGGGCCACGAGCGGCCGTACGACGGATCGGCGCATCGGACTTCCTCGGGAACGGGCACGCCGAAGGCCCGGCGCACGACCGTCGGGTCGCGGGCCGGTCCGCGGCGCTGGAGACGGATGGGGACGGGCCGAACGTAAGCGAACCGGGAGGACACCCGGAACCCCGCAAAGACGAACAGGGTCGAACACATTCATCCATCGTCGTTGATTATCTGTCAAGAGTCCGAACCGTTTCCGGAACCGCCGCGACCGTAATTTCGCGAAGACTGCCCAATGTCGGCCATCCGGTCGGCGCCAGGGCCCTGAGCAGCGCAAGATCCAGGGATGACCGACCTCGCCGCCCTCGAAGCCGCCCGTCACCGCATCCGCGACGAGCATCTGCGGCCCGCCGCAGAGCGGCCACCCTCCACCGCCCGCGGCCTGCACCACACCGCCCTGATCAGCGCCGACGTGGAGCAGACCGTCCGCTTCTACCAGGATCTGCTCGGTTTCCCGCTGACCGAGCTGATCGAGAACCGGGACTACCCCGGCTCGTCACACTTCTTCTTCGACATCGGCAACGGCAACCTGCTGGCCTTCTTCGACCTGCCCGGCCTGGACCTGGGCCCCTACGCCGAAGTGCTGGGCGGTCTGCACCACATGGCCATCTCGGTGGCCCCGGAACGCTGGGACGAACTGGTCCAGCGGCTGGCCGACGCGGGTGTCGAGCACACGGTGCACAGCGGCGTCTCGGTCTACTTCCGCGACCCGGACGGCGCCCGCATCGAGCTGATCGCCGACCCGCTGGGCGAGATGTACGGCACGAAGGTCCTCTGACGCCGCCGGGGTCAGCGTGGTCGCGCCGCCCGGAGTGGCTTCGCCCGGAGCCGGTCACGCAGCTCGAAACCGATCGCGATCAGGGCGAGAACGCCGCAGACCGTCACCCACCAGACCCCGTTCACCGCGGCCTCCACGGTCTGGACCGCGAAGACGATGCCGACGCCGGCGGTCACCAGCAGGCGGGCCGTGTCACCACGCCACCAGGGGCCCGGCCGATCCGGCTCGCTCTGGGCGAGATCGTGCGCATAGCCCGCCAGGGACGGGAACTCGTCACAGGGCCGTGACCCGGTGGCCGCCACGTGGGCACGGGCCTGCGCCACCAACTCCCCGGCCCGTGCCGGTGCGATGTCGAACCGGCCCACCAGCAGGGCGCGCAGCCGGGTGAACCACGCCTCGGCGTCCTCCGGACCGTCCACCGCGTCACCACGCCGCGGCGCCCGCGGGCGGCCGGGCCGGGTGGTCAGCCAGCACACCGCCACCGACGCGGCCAGCAGCAGGAGCGCCGGCACCTCGCCGATCCGCTCCTTCGGCAGCGTGACGAAGGCGAACCCGGCCAGCATGATCAGAATCGCGCTGACCACGAACGCCCACGGCGCGAGCCGTGGATGCCCGGCGGCCCGCAGCGCGCCCGGCCCCGCCCAGCCGACCAGCGCGGCGGCGCTCGCCGTCACCACCCCGGTCAGGCCGGCCACGGTCACCGGGATGGTCAGTCCGCCGGCCACGATGGCGCCCACCACGGCGATCTGGACGCCGATGACACCGAGCCCGAAGACCGCGTCACCGAGGTAGTCCCGTGGCTCCCTGCCATGCGTGTCGCGCCGGGCCTGATCGGCCGGGCGGGCGGCCGCGACGTCCGCCGCGAACTCGGCCGGCGGCCCGAGCGCCGCCCAGGGGTCCTGCCCGCTCGCGGCGTGGTGCTCCCGCGCCTCCTCGATCAGCGGGGTGGCCTCGTGATAGCCGATCCCACGCTCCCCCATCTCCCACCGGGCCGAGGTCTCCCAGTCGTCGAACGTGGTCATGTCGCCTCCGCCGTCTGCTCCAGATAGCGGGTCAGGCTGTCGGCGAACCGGCCCCACGCCACCCGCTGCCCGGACAGCCGATGCCGCCCGGACGCGGTGATGGCGTAGACCTTCCGCCCCGGACCGCCCTGCCCCGCATGCCAGCTGGACTCGACGACGGCGTCGATCTCCATCCGGTTGAGCACCGGATAGAGCACGCCACCGCGCACCTTTCCCAGCCCCTGCCCGGCGAGGCGTTGCGCCAGGGCATAGCCGTGCTGGTCGCCCTCGGTCAGCGCGGCGAGCACCGCCATCTCGAGAACGGCCCGCACCCAGCCGGCCTCCGGCTCCGGATCGACACCCATGGCCCCTCCTCGTCGCGATCCAGACTAGTCGAGAATCCAACTAGTCGCGACCCCGGCGAGGAGAGGCCGGTCACGGTGCCGCCGGCGCCCGGGCGACCCGGCGCAGGGAGATGCCGATCAGGACGAACAGGATGCCGAGACCGGCCGCGAGCGCCGCCACCCCGAACGCCACCACCGAGGTGAAGAGCGAGGCCTGGAGGAAGGAGGCGGTCATCACCGACTCGCGCCGGGGATCGTCACGGGGCAGCTCGGCGTAGGTCTTTCCGTCCGCCATCTCGGAGGCGTGCTCGGCGATGACACTGGCCTCCGCGTACGCCTCCCATGGCTGGTCGACGTGCTGTCCGGCAAAGTTGTCGGCGTCCTCGGACACCGTGATGTGCTGGTCCGAAAGGGTGGAGCTGACCACCGCGTACGTGACCACGCCGGCGATGAGGAGCACAACGCCGGCGATGGCCACCAGAAGACCGATGAGGGGAACCGCGCCTCCGGGGCGCCCTGAGCGTGCCATGGGCCCACCCTGCCGAGGGCATCGAAATCGGTCGTCACCCCGGAGGGATGAGACGGATCGATCAGGCGGGCGGCGGACCCGACGGCGGAGCACCACCCGGGCCACCGCCGCCCGGCGCACCACTCGGCGGAGCACCGCCCGGCGCACCGCCACCGGGAGGCGCACCGCCACCGGGAGGCGCCCCTCCACCGGCCGGAGTCGTGGTGGTGTCCACCCCGACCGTCAGCGCCACGGTGTACCCGCTGCCCACGTCACCGGTGACGGTCCCCAACTGCTCCGCGCCGGCGTCGTCACCGAAGACGTTGTCGGTCTCCAGGGTGAGCTGGGCCAGGTTGGTGACCGAGGCCTCGTACCCCTTCTCCTTGTAGACCGTGTCGCAGTACTCCTTCGGAATGGCGACCTGGGACGTCGCGATGGCCTTGGTGCTGTCGGTGATGTCGGCCTGGCCCGGGTAGACCTCGAAGTGGATGTGCGGCCACCGTCCGGTGTAGCAGGCCGGGAAGATGCTGGTGAACGTCACCTTCCCGGAGTCGTCGGCGATCTGCACGCCCCGCAGGTAGTTCTCCTCGGTGGCCCCTTCGGAGTACATCGAGTAGAGGCCGGCCCGGTCGCAGTGCCAGACGTAGACCGCCACCCCGGCGAAGGCCGCCCCGCCGTTGGCGAGATCCTGGATGGTCAGCTCCAGCGTCATCGGCACGCCCTCGGCCGTACCCTTCGCGTCGCCGAAGCTGGACCGGATGTCGCTGCGGACGATGCCGCTCTGCTCCAGCACGTCCGGCCCGTTCGAGCCGTCACCCGGATAGGGTCCCGCCGTCTCGTCCGGGATCTCCGACGAGTTGGCGGTGGTCGCGGCGGACGTGGACTGCGGCGACGAGGAGGTCGTGGAGGTGCAGGCGGCCACGCCGAGAGTGAGCGCGCCGACGCCGAAGGCCCGCAAAAGCTTCCGCCGGCCCATCAGGGTGCCCATGTCGAAGCCGAGGCCCTGGTCGAACACCTCCTCCTCGGGATGGGGTAGGGGGCGCCCTTGATAGGTCGTCATCTGTCCTCCGATATGCCGCTCGGTGGGGGTTTGCCCGCCCATGCAAACACCGGAGTCTTTGAATGCCCTGTGGCCCACTGTCAGCCCGGCATGAACATTGCCGTCGTGTTAACAGGTTCCCGGTTGGATCTCTGCGATAGGGTCGGCGCGATCGCCCCACTTCGATACGGAACGGAGGACATCCGGTGACCGAGCCACCGTCCCGCGAGAGCCGGGCGTTCCTCCAGCGTGCGGTGCGGTTCCTGGCCGAAGAGGCGCGGGTCGGCCAGTTCCTCGACATCGGCGCCGGCCTGCCCAGCGGCGGCAACACCCACGAGATCGCACAGCGCCGGGTGCCGCACGCCCGGGTCGTCTACGTCGACAACGACCCGAAGATCGGTGTACACGCCCGCGCGCTGCCGGCCGGCGCCGCGACCTTCATCGAGGAGGACCTGCGCAACCCGGGTGCCATCCTCGACCACCCGCTGCTCAAGGAGACCCTCGACCTGAACCGGCCGGTCGGGCTGATCCTCATCGCCGTACTGGATCTCCTGCCCGACCACGCGCGGGCCCGGGAGATCGTCCGCGAACTGCTCGCCGCGCTCCCGTCCGGCAGCTACCTGGCCGCCACCAACATCACCCTCGACCACGGCACGCCGGACACGATGCCGGCCGGCGGCAGGCCGCGCAGCCGGGCCGAGTTCGCCGAGTTCTTCACCGGACTGGGCCTGATCGGACCGGGCATCGTGCCGGTCTCCGAATGGCTCCCCGAGGTCCCGGCACACCAGCGGCCCGCACCCGACCAGGTCGCCGTCTACGGGGCGGTCGGCCGCAAACCCTGATCGTCCAGGCCGCGGCGGTAACGCACCTCGGCCAGCGGAAAACCGTACGAGTCGTCGACCTTCCCGGCGCCGTCCGGCCGCCACCCGGCCGCCTCGTAGAACCGCCGCGCCCGCACATTGGAACCCAGCACCCACAGCGTCGCCTCACCGAAACCGGCGCCCGCGAGGTGTCGCAGCGCGGCGGCCATCAGCGCCCGGCCCGCCCCGCGTCCCCAGTGTTCCGGCAGCAGGTAGATCGCGGCGATCTCGCCGACGCCCGCTTCGCCGTCCCGGCTCTCCCGGAGCGCGGCGAACCCCACCGGCACACCGCCGTCGTCGTCCCACACCAGCACCGCCGCCGGCGGGCTGATCCCGGCCAGCCGGCTGCGCCACGCGGGCTCCCGCTCGGCCGGATCCAGGGAGTCCAGGTAGTCGCCGGGGACGTGACCCGCGTACGTGGCCTGCCAGGTGCGCACGTGCACCACCGCCAGCGCGGCGGCGTCGCCGGGGGTCGCCTGCCGGATCGCCATGGTCAGTTGTGATACCGCGCGGCCTCGCTCACCCGTTGACGCCACGCGGCACGGATCGCGTCCAGTTCGGACCGATGCCGCTTCTCCCAGTGGTCCAGGTGCTCGCCGACGATCCGGACAGCGATGCCGTAGGCCGGGCGCCGGCAGTCGGCATCGGCGGCGTGCACCGCGGCGATCTCGGCGACCGCCTGATCCCAGCCAGGATTCGGGGGTGGATCCAGGCGGGGCGCGAAGAGGAGATCGGTGCGCTCGCCGGGCACGTCGTACCCGTACCTCTGCTTCATGCATTTCGGATAGTGCCGCATGCCGTCGCGCACGCCCGGATCCCGGCTCACGATCGCCACCAGCTCGGGAAAGCCGCTCAGCCGGTCGACGGCCGGATGCGGCGGGTCGGGGTCCTGGTAATCGCGGTTGCCGAACCGCTCCCGGCAACCGTCCAGGCCGGGCGCCGGCGGGGTGGCGTAGTCGTAGAGGCCGGACTCCCACACCCGGGTGGCAGCCTGCTCGTTCAGCACCTGGATCCGGCCACGGTCGGTCGGCGAGTCGAAGACCGTGCCGTAGCCGGTGCCGAAGCCCAGATCGGCATCGGTGAAATCACGGTAGAAATCCACATAAGGGTGGCGCTGGTAGGACTTTCCGAGAGCCCGCATGCAGGCCTCGATGCCACCCTCCACCCGGTGATAGTTGACCAGCAGGTGCGCCCGGCGCTCCACCACGTTCCCGGAGATCTCCAGCGTCAGCCGGTCGAGCCGGGCCGCAACGCCGGTGGGGTCGGCAGCCTCGGCGCCCACCGCGGGCGACACCGTTCCGGCCAGGACCACGGCCCAGACCAAGGCCGCGACGATTCGACGCCCCATATCGGTCCAACGAGGGGAGTCCGTCGCGGTTACGGCAAAAATCGATGTGCTCGTACGGATCTGCCGAGTCCCGCCGCGAGCCGCGTGACGGTGGCCCGGGCTCCGCCCATTTCGCCCGGGCCACCGTCACGGCTCTCGGGGGGTCAGCGGCCCCGGGTCGTGGTGGCCTCCTCGCCGGCGGCACCCTGATCGGCGGCACCCTCATCCGCAGCGCCCTCGCCGGCAGCGCCCTCCTCAGCGGCACCCTCGCCGGCGGCGCCCTCCTCAGCGGCGGCGCCCTCATCCGCGGCGCCCTCATCGGCAGCGCCGGCGCCCGCGGCGGCTACCGCCTTGGCGTCGGCGAGCGCCAGGCAGGACTGGAGCAGGGCCTGCTGAGCGGAGGCCACGGCGACCGCGGCGGCATCCTGAGCACCGGCCTGCTCACCGGCAGCACCCTCCTCAGCGGCGCCCTCCTCAGCGGCGCCCTCCTGAGCGGCACCCTCCTGAGCGGCACCCTCCTCGGCTGCGCCCTTCCCCGCCTTTCCGCCCTTGCCGGCCTTTCCAGCGGCCTTGAGGACCTTGAGGTACTTCTTGGCGAGGGCGCGGTTCTCGGCCTTCGCGGCGGCCGGGTCCTCGGCAGCCTCCGCCGCCTCCTCGGCACCGGCCTCACCGGCGGCCGCGGCCACATCGGCGGCGAACGTGTCGCACGCCGCCTCGAGCGCGACGGCCGAATCGGCGGCCGCCTCCTCGGGGGCCTGCGCCTCCACCGGGGCCAGCGGCTCGCCGTCACAGATCACGCTGCCCGCGTTGACCTGAAGCTCGGCACATTGCGAGATGTCGAACTGCTGACCGTCGACACTCACCAGATCGGCGGCCTTCTTCTCGGTGCCGGCCGACGCCAGTTGCATACCGGTCACCCCGCTGACCACCAACACTCCCGCGACCACCACCGCGCCGATCGTCTTCCGCCGACTGCCCGGGTTCCGTCGGTACGAGCGCGCCCTCATAATCACTCCTCGTCGTTGGATGTCGATGTCATCGGTTGGGGGGCCATACGGGATCCGGCGGCCGGACGGTTCAACGCAAACTTCGCGGACCCCTCCCGCAGGACCGCAAAAGCCCCGACTTCATCGCAGCTCAGCGACCATGTGTGCCACGCCTGGAAAATTTTCTCGACGAGGCGCTAACCGGTCTCCGATCGATGCTCACGCTCCGTTCACAACGGATCCTCCCGCCCAATGACTACGCAGAGTGATCCATGGTGGGTAATCATTCTCGCGCGCTATGGTGGTCGCGATGGAGATCCCCGGACTGGGCCCGGTCGAGCACCACGAGCACCTGGGCTCGTTTCGCAGTGCCCCCGTGCCGGTGCCGGTGCTGGGTGGCGCGCTGTGCCGGATCGCGGTCGAGGGCTACGACGGCGGCCCCGATTTCCACGCCGCGATCGGCGCGTTCCTGGCCCTCGACCGGACCGTGCTGACCGCGGCCGCCCCCGCGATCTTCGAGTACTACCGCGACATCATCGAGGAGGTCCTCGCCTGCGGCGAGGAGGACGAGCTGTATGCCGACATCCCCGGCCCCGGCCAGGTCCTCGACTACGTGACACTCGGGACCGAACCCCTGGTCGTCCGTGATTCGCACGACGACCGCCGGGTCTACGTGCGGGTGGCCTGCGACTGCGACTGGGAGGAGGAACACGGCCTGGACCTGGTCTTCCGCGACGGCGCCGCGATCACCCTGGTCGGCCCGTCCACCGGCACCCTCCGCAACCTGGGCACCTTCGACGAACTGACCGAGGATGTGATCTACCGCCGCCGCCCCTCCAGGACAGAAGGGTGAGCACCCCCGTGCCGCGCGGCACGAGGGTACCCACCACTGATCGAGTCAGACGAACAGTTCCGATTCAGATCCCGCTCTCAGGGGTTTCGCCCCGGCTCGGTGCGGTCCATGAGGTAGGGACCGGCCGGCTCCACGTCCTCGATCTTCTGCACGGCCGCCCTCGCGATCCTCTTGAGGTCCCGCTCGCGCGGTTCCTGCAGACCGACCAGACCCACCGTCACCGACAGGTCGTCCTGCGCGACGACGACCAGCTTGCCGTACAGGGCCATCTCGACGTCGCCATCGGTGACCCGGAGAACCATGGAGAGGCCGACCGACTCGTCACCGAGGCGGGGCTTCCACCTCAGCGGCGACATGGTCAGGTCGATGCCCTCCTGCTCGATCGTCGGGCACTCCTCGAGCACGTCCATCGTGTCGCTGACCATGTCGACGGCGATCTCCTGACCGGTGTCGGCCAGCAGCTCCAGGGCGAACAGCCCCTTCCTCTCGTTGACGAAGACAGCGGCGGCGCTCTCGCCCTGCTCCCCCTCAGCCGGTTCATGCATGTTCGCCGGTTCATGCATGTCCACCGGTTCATGCATGTTCGCCGGTTCGTGCATGTTCGCCGGTTCGTGCGCCTTCACCGGTTCACGCAAGTCCACCGGTTCGTGCGCCTTCATCGGTTCACGCAGGTCCGCCGGTTCGTGCGCCTTCACCGGTTCACGCAGGTCCGCCGGTTCGTGCGCCTTCATCGGTTCACGCAGGTCCGCCGGTTCGGCGTACGGCCGATGGTCCGGCATGTCCGCCATCGACGCGACGCCCGGCACGGCGCAGACATCCCGGTCCACGTCGTATCCGGCGATC
Source organism: Actinoplanes lobatus (assembly GCF_014205215.1). Classification (NCBI taxonomy): domain Bacteria; kingdom Bacillati; phylum Actinomycetota; class Actinomycetes; order Micromonosporales; family Micromonosporaceae; genus Actinoplanes; species Actinoplanes lobatus. The sequence goes on along the minus strand of NZ_JACHNC010000001.1, from coordinate 4,277,262 downwards.
ACGTCATGGAACAGCTCGGCGGCGTCCGGCAGTTCCTGGCCCGTGTAACCCCACGGCAGGTCCTCCTCGGTGAGCAGCAATTCCTCAAGATCCGAGCCCGGCTCGACGGTAGGCCCCGCCACGGCCGGGGTGGCCGGAACGGTGGCGACCGACAGGCCGAGACCCACGGAAAGCGCAACAATGGTTGAGAAACTCTTCAATACCCCCATTACATGAATTTTCCTCCACCCCTCACGTCGGCGGGCCGCTTTCGCCGACCGCAGGCCCCGACGGCCCCGAACAGCCCGGGCCGAATACCAGACGATCCCGAAGGCAGCAGGCGGCTTCCGCCAACCACAGACCACCCACGACACCGAAGACACCGAACAGCCCAGGCCTAGCACCAGGCGATCTCGACCCCGGCAGGCACCTTCCGCCAATCACAGACCACTGGCGACTCCGAGAACACCGAACAGCCCGGACCTGGCGCCAGGCGATCTCGACCTCGGCAGGAGGTGGGTCGGCTGCGGGCCGCCTGCGACTTCGACAGCACCGAGTGTCCGGGCCGGGTTTCAGTTGATCTCGAAGACGGCGACCCGGTCGGCGGCGGCTTCGAACTCGTCCGGGTCGCCGCTGCGGACCAGGCCGAGCTTGATGAAGAAGGGCACACCGCCCGGGACCTCGACGGGGAACGCGCGCATCACGGCGCGCCGTTCGCCCGGGTCGGCGATCTCGGTCAGGGTGACCGTGGTCCGGCGGCGGCCGGTGGCCAGCTCGCCGCGCCCGGCGGCACGGACGTTGCGGGCCCAGTCGCTGTTCGGCAGGCCGGCGACGACGTAGCGGCGGCCGCCGACGGTGAGCGGGGAGACCGGAGTGGAGCGGGGCTCGCCGGTGGTGCGGCCGGGGACGGTGAGCACGTGGATGGTGCCGAGCCGCAGGCCGAGCCGGTTGAGGGCACGCACCACCCGGTTGGCGAACGGCAGCCAGCGCGGCAGCCGCAGTACCTCGGTCGGGCCCATGGCAAATCCTTTCGACGATCGAAGCTTTTTCTCCACGGTATATTCCTTCGAGTGTCGAAGCAATCGCCCGTGACCGGCCGCTGGGGCTCGTTTCCCCCGGCCGCCCCGCAGGATTCCGGCCCACGGCAGGCGGCCGCGGATGCGGCCGCGGCATTCGGGGCAGCCGCCGACGAGGTCGACGACGCGGCCGCCGCGGCGCTCCACGTGAACCGCACCGACCTACGGATCATCGGCCTGATCGGCGCCGTCGGCGCGATGACCGCCGGCACGCTGGCCGAGGCCGCCCACCTCAGCCCGGCCGCCACCACGGCGGCCATCCAGCGCCTGGTGGCGGCCGGCCACCTGCGCCGCGACACCGATCCGGCCGACCGCCGCCGTGCCGTCGTGACGGTCACCCCGGCCACCGCCGAGGCGGTCGGGCGCATCTACGGGCCGATCGCCGAAGCCGGGCACCGCCTGCTGACCGGCTACTCGGACGCCGACCTCGAACTGATCACCGGCTTCCTGGAGGCCGGCCGCCGCATGCAGGTCGACCAGGCCGACCGGATCCGCACCCACCCGGCACGGTGACAAGGCCCGGCGCGGCCAGAGGGACCGGCGCGGGGAGAAGGACCAGCGCGCAGAGAAACAACGCGCGGAAGAGCAACGTGCGGAAGAGCAACGCGCGGAGAAAGAACCGGCTGGGCCGAGGGAGGCTGAAGCGGTCTACTGTGATCGGTGGGCGACCGTCCCGTCGACGACGGTGAGGGGTACCGGGGAGTCGGCGAACTCGTCCGGGCTCGCGGTGAGCGGGTCCAGGCCGAAGACCGTGAGGTCGGCCCGCTGCCCGGGGATCAGCCGCCCGGACCGGCCGGCCGCCGTGGCCGCCTCGGTGGTGTAGCCCTCCAGGGCCATCTCGGCAGTGAGGGCCTGTTCCGGCAGGATCGGCTCGACGTCGGCGTGACCGGCCGGGCGGCGCAGCCGGGCCGCGGCGATGATGGCCCGCGGGTCGAACGGGGCGATCGGCCAGTCCGAGCCGAGGGTCAGGCGGGCGCCCTGGTCGCGCAGATCGCGGGCCCGGAAGGCGCGGTCGGCACGGCGTTTGCCGAGCCGGGTGGACCAGTTGTCGGTGTGGTCGGCGCGCGTGTAGTGGGTGCAGTGGGTGGGCTGCATGCCGGCGGTCACGTCGAGTTCGGCGAACCGTCCGATCAGGTCGGACGGCATGGTCTCCAGGTGCTCGATCCGGTGTGGCGCCCGGGTTCGCGGCAGGCCGGCGTAGGTGTCCAGTACGTACCGGATTCCGGCGTCGCCGATGGCGTGGGTGACGATCGGGACGCCGTTGCCGGCGAGATGGCGGGCGGCCGCGGCGTACTCCGCGGGGTCGGGCCAGAGGCAGGCGGTGGACTCGCCGTGGGTGTCCGGCTCGTCGAGCCAGGCGGTGCCGCCGTCGATGGTCCCGTCGATCATGAACTTGGCGCCCTCGACCCGCCAGCGCCGCCCGCTCAGGCGCTGCCGGGCGATCACGTCGTCCAGCCCGTCGGCGCCGGCGCCGGGCATCACGAACGGCGCGCACCGCCAACGTACCGGCAGGTCGCCGTCGTCTTCCAGGGTCCGGAAGAGCTCCAGGGAGTCCTCTTCGAAGTCCATGGCGTCGGCCGCGGTCAGCCCGGTGGCGGCCATCCGGTCGAGCAGGTCGCGCAACCGTTCCCGGCGGGCGGCCGGGTCGTCCGCCGGCAGGATCCGGCGGACCAGGTTGAACGCGTCGAGTTCGAGCAGGTGGCCGGTGGGCCGGCCGTCGGCGCCGCAGACCACGCCGGCGCCGGACGGGAACTCCCGCGGCCCGGTGATCCCGGCGAGTTCCAGTGCGCGCGGGCTGACCAGCGCCGAGTGCCCGTCGAAGAGCAGCAGGAACACGGGCAGGTCCGGACCGGCGGCCTCGACCAGCGGGGCGTGCGTGATCGGCGTGCCCTCGAAGGCGTTCGGGTCGAGGCCCCAACCCTCGATCCATCCGCCGGGCGCCACGGCGGCGGCTTTCAGCGCCGCTTTCAAACCGTCGAGGGTACGGACGCCGGACAGGTCCACGCCCCGGGTGAGGCCGATGCCCATGACCGGGTGGAAGTGCCCGTCCACCAGGCCGGGGGTGATGGTGGCCGGGCCCAGGTCGAGGATCTCGGTGCGGGGGCCGCGCCAGTCGCGCGCGTCGGCACGGTCGCCGAGTGCGACGATCACGCCGCCGGCCACGGCGATCGCGGTCGGCGCCGCGGATCCGGTCATGGTGTGGATCCGGTCGGCCATCAGGATCAGGTCGGCGGCGCTCACACTGGGCCTCCTCGGTGGTGCGACGGTTCTCGTCTTCTACTACCGGCGTGACGGGGGCAGGGTTCAGCCGGTGCACGGCTTCGGTGCCGCTCACCCGTACGCCGAAGAGTTTTTGATCTTGAAAAAGACACCCGCCGCCAGCAAGAATGGGACGCGGGCTGGTTGTCACCGAACGTATCCGAGAGTGACGGCGCAGGGTAAGCGCCTAGCGGGTGACCACCCGATCGGCGTGACGTCATGCGTTCACGGATTTGCATCGATGCGCGAAGCTGTCCTTCCCACTCCAGATGAACCGGGATGCGCCTTGACCACCACCTATCCGTGCCCGCACTGCGGCGCACCCGCCTCCCTCGACGGTGGATGCCCCGCCTGCGGCGCCGGCCCCGACCCGGACGCCGCCGAGGTCATCCGAATAGACGGCGAGCTCGACGGCCTCCAGCGCGAGCTGCACGCGGCCCGCACCCTGGTGGCCGACCTCGACCGGCGCATCCAGGACGCCCGCGGCCGCCGCGCCTCGCTCGCCGCGCGGGTGGTCGCCCGGCGCGCTCCCGTGGTGACGGCGCCGCCGCCCTCGTTCACGCCGCCGCCGGCACCCGCCGAGCCGCGTCTGAGCACACTCACCGTGCAGAACGTGCTCTTCACCCTCGGCGGTCTGCTACTGGTCGTCGCGGCGGCCGTCTTCACGGCGGTCGCCTGGGCGCAGGTCGGCGTCACCGGGCGGGCCCTGCTGCTCGCCGGGGCCACCGTGGCGGTCCTGGCGGTGCCCCCGTTCGCGGTCCGGCGCGGCCTCACGGCCGCCGCCGAGACGCTCGCGGCCGTCGGCCTGCTCATGATCCTTCTCGACGGATACGCGGCCTGGGCGGTCGACTTCCTCCGGGTGCGCGATCTTCAACCCACCGGGTACGCCGCCGCGGTCCTCACCGTGAGCGCCCTCGTGTCACTCGGCTACTCGTGGCCGACCCGCCTGCACGGGCCCCGGATCGCCGCGCTGCTGCTCGCCCAGCCGGTCCTCCCGCTGCTCGCCGCCGCGGCGGAGGCCGACCTCGCCGGATGGTCGCTGGCGTTCACCGGCACCCTGGTGCTCGACATCGCCGTGCTGCGGATCCGGCCGTCCCGGTTCGCCACCGACGTGGTCGGCTCGCTGGCCCACGTCTGCGGCGCCCTCGCCGCCGTGGCCGCCGGGGGCGTCGCCCTCGTCCACCTGATCGTCCAGGACGCCCCGGCCGACGTCGCCGTGGCCGGGGTCGTGCTGGTGCTGCCCACGCTGGCACTGGCCGGCTGGGCCGTCCTGGCCCGGATCCCGCTGGCCCAGGCGATCACCGCCGGGCTGGCGCTGATCACCGTCGGGGTCGCCGCCACCGGCTGGGCGTGGTCCATGCCCGGCACCGGCTGGCCGGTCACCGAACTGGCCGTCGTCACCCTGCTCCTCGCCGGCGTCGCGGCGCTGCTCAAGCCCCGGCTCCCGGTCGTCGCCGGCCGCGGCCCGTGGGTGGGCGCGCTCGTCGCCGGCGGTCCGGCGGCCGTCACGGTCCTGCTCGGCGCCGCGAGCGGGGCGGTACGCAGCATGGCCGCGGCCACGCCGGTGTTCGCCGCGCCGTGGGACCGCGCGGTCACCGGGCCGGGCCGGGACCTGCTCGTGGCGCTGGTGCTGACCGCTGTGGCGTACGCCCTGCTCCTCCCCCGCCGCACCCACCCCGACCTGGCCCTCACCACCCTGTTCGGGGCCGCCCTGCTGGCGCCGCCGGTGTTCGGTCTGACCTGGTGGGCGGCCGCCGTCGCCGGGATGGCCGTGGCCGCCGTGGCGCTGGTTCTCGCGGCCCGTTCGCGAACCCTCCAGGACGCCGTCCCCCGCGTCGCCGTGTGCGTCTTCGCGGCCCTGCACGCGATCCTCACCGGCCTCGGCCAGGCCGGGGCCGAAGCCGCGGTGTGCGGCGCGATCGCCCTCCTCGGCCTGGGCACGGCCGTCGCCGTGCGCAACACCCCGCGCTCCGCCGACGTGGGGGCCGGGTCCGTCACGGCGGGCCTGCTCGCCGTCCCGCCGGCCGTGTGGCTGGCCCTGTACGCGGCCGACGTACCGGTCACCGCCCGGGTGCGGGTGTCGCTCGCCGTCGCGGTGCTGCTCTGCCTGACCGCCCACGCGGTGACACGGCGGCTGCCCGGCTACAGCCCGAATGCCGTCGGGGTCGCCCTGCTCGCCGCCGCCACGGCCCCGTTCTGGTCGCTGCCCGGCGCCGATCCCTCCGCCCTGTACGCGACCGCCGGCCTCCTGCTCGTCGTCGCCCTCCTGCCGCTGCCGGCGGTCCGTTCCTCCGGTGCGGCCGCCATCGCCGCGCTGCTTCCGGCCGGGGCGCTGCTCGTCCTGATCGCCCCGGACCTCGCGGTGGTCGTCCTGGAGCCGTGGACCGCCCTCGATGACGGCGTCTGGTCCGGCGTCCTACCGCGGCAGTCACCGGTCGCCTGGTCCTCGGTCGCGGCCCTCGCGGGGGCCACGCTCGCGGCGGCACTCACCGGCCTCCTCCTGGCCCGCCTCGCCGGGGCCATGGCGGACACCGGCAGCGAGGCGCCGTCCGAGGACCCCTCCGGCGCGGCGCGGACCGTGGGCGGCGGCTCGCCGCTCATGGTGGCCGTCCGGGCGGCGGCGCCGCTGGTGGCGCTGCTGGTGCCGCTGATCTTCGCGGCGGCCGGAGCCGCCTGGCCGGCCGTGCCGATCGCCGCCCTGGTCACCGGTCTGGCCGGAATGCTGGCGGTGGCGTTCGCCCCGGTCCGGCACCGGGCAAGCGACCTGCTCACCATCCTGTTCGGAGTGCTCGTGGCCGCCGGGCTGGCCGGGTCCGCGGCGGGCCACGGGGCCACGATCGCGGCGTTCACGCTGGTGGCCGCCGCGTCGACGGTGGCCGGACTGGCCGGCCGGCGGCCGGTCGACCGGATCACCGGCTGGGCCGCGGGGACGATCTCGCTGACGGTCGTCGCGTACACCATCGCGGTCGCCGCCGATCTGGAGCCCGCCGGACCACCGTTGTTCGTGCTGGCCGCCGCGGCCCTGATCGTGGCGCTCGAGGCGGTTCTGGCGTCCCGTCGCCCGGCCGAGGCGATCGCGCCGTTCGTCGTCGGGCACGCCTCGGCGGTGGTCGCTCTGACGCTCACCGAGAGCCTGGGCTGGGCCGCGCTGATCTGCAAGCTGTGGGCGCTGGCCCTCACCGTCCGCGCCTTGCGGCCGGGCGAGACCCGGCGGACCAGGTTCCGGTACGCCCTGGCGGCCGGTTCGGTGGCCCTGCTCGGCTGGTGGCTGCTGCTGTCCTCGAGGGATGTCGAGACGGTCGAGATCTACACCCTCCCGGCGGCGGTCCTGGCCCTGATCGCGGGATGGTTCGCCCGCCGCTACCGGTCCGGCCTCTCCTCCTGGACCGCCTACGGCTCGGCTCTGGGCGCCGCCATCCTGCCGTCCCTCTACGTCGTGGCCGCGAGCGACGCCGACGATCCGCAGTACCTGCGCCGCCTGCTGCTCGGCGCCGGCGCCCTGCTGATCCTGCTGGCCGGCGCCCGGGCCCGCCTCCAGGCCCCGGTGGTGGTCGGCGGCGGAACCCTGCTGCTGGTCGCCCTGCACGAGCTGATCCAGGTCTGGGATCTGGTGCCACGGTGGGTGCCGCTGGCCGTCGGCGGCCTGCTCCTGGTGGGCATCGCCACCACGATGGAACAGCGCCGCCGCGACCTGGCCCGCCTCCGCGACGCCGTCACCCGCATGACGTAGCCCCGGCCGGCGGTGGGTCAGTAGACGTCGCGGACGTAGCGCTTGTCGGTGGCGAGCTGCTTCACGTAGGCGGTGGCGGCCTCCTCGGTGAGGCGGCCGTGGTGAACGGCGATGTCGTGGAGCGCGCGGTCGACGTCGCGGGCCATCCGGCTGGCGTCGCCGCAGACGTAGAAGTGGGCGCCCGCCTGGAGCCAGGCCCAGAGCTGGGCGCCCTTTTCGCGCATCCGGTCCTGGACGTACACCTTGGCCCGCTGGTCGCGGGAGAACGCCGTGTCGAGGCGGCTCAGGATGCCGTCGGCGCGGAGCTCCTCCAGTTCGGCGGCGTAGTAGAAGTCGGTGCTGCTGCGCTGTTCGCCGAAGAACAGCCAGTTGCCGCCGGGGGCGCCGGTGATCTGCCGCTCCTCGAGGAAGCCGAGGAACGGGGCGACACCGGTGCCCGGGCCCACCATGATCATCGGGGTGTTCGGGTCGGTGGGCGGACGGAAGTGCGGCGCCCGCTGCGCGAAGACCGGGACCTCGGCGCCGGCGGCGGCGTCGGCCAGGTGGGTGGAGCAGACGCCCTTGCGGGACCGGCCACGATGGTTGTCGAAGCGGACGACCGAGACGGTGAGGCTGACCCGGCCGGGATCGGTGAGCGGGGTCGAGCTGATCGAGTAGTGCCGGGGTTGCAGCCTCTTGAGGACTCCGGCCCACTCCTGGGCGCCCGCCTCGACCGGGTGTTCGGCGAGCACGTCGACGGCCTGGCGGCCCCAGGTCCACTTCGCCAGTTCGCCCTTGTTGTCGGGGCGCAGCAGGGTCTTGAGGTGGCCGGCGCCGCCGCGTTCGGCGACGAAGCGGATCAGGTCGTTGGTGACCCGGGTGATGTCCAGGTGCCGGCTGAGGGCCTCGCCGAGCGGCCGCGTGCCGATCCGGTCCAGTTCGACGGGGGCGTCGGCGGAGAGGCCGGTGACGTGGAGCCATTCCTCGACGAGTTCGGGGCAGTTGACCGGCCACACACCGAGCGCGTCCCCGGCCTGGTAGTCGAGCAGTCCCCCGGTGTCGAAGGTGAACCGTCGCACCTCCTTCGCCGACCCGGGCAGGCTGAGCAGCCGGTTGCCGACGAGCGCGGCGGTGAGCGGCGCGGCCTTGGTCGCCACCGGCCCGGCGGCCGGCACGCCCCCCGAGCCGGACACCGAAACCGGGAAGGGGGTCGCGGCCGCGGCCGTCACGGCGATCGTGGCCTGAGCGGTCCGCACGGCCGGCGGCGACCCCGTGGTCAGGGCGGCGAGGACCGACGAGAGCCAGCCGTCGGCGGTCTCCTCGAAGTCGGGTTCGCAGTCGGCACGCGCCGCCAGCCGCACCGCGCCCAGCTCGGCCAGCCGCTCGTCGAGCCGCCGCCCGTGGCCGCAGAAGTCGTCGTAGTTGGAGTCTCCGAAGGCGAGGACCGCGTACCGTTGCCCGTCCAGCCGGGGCGCGCCGTCGCCGGTGAGCGAGTCCCAGAAGGTGGTCCCGTTGTCGGGCGCGTCGCCGTCGCCGAAGGTGCTGGTCACGACGAGCAGGTCGGCTCCGGGGTCGAGCAGGTCGGCGGCGGGCCCGTCCATGCCGAGGACGGTCACCTCCCGCCCGGTTCCGGCGAGGCGGCCGGCGACGGTCCGGGCGAAGTCCTCGGCGTTGCCGGTCTGCGAGGCCCACAGCACCTGGAGGCGGTCCGCCGCCGGCTCGGCGGCGGGATACAGACCCGGCGAGGGTACGGGCGCGAGCACTCCGGCGAGCAGTCCGTTGACCCACATGGCGGTGGCGTGGTCGAACGGCGCACCGGCGGGCAGCACCGCCGGTCCGGGCCGGCTGGAGGCCCCGGCCAGGAAGCCGGCGAGGTAGCGCCGCTGGTCCTCGGTCAGCTCCGGCGGCGCCGTGTCGATGCCGAGCGTCTGCCCGAGCGCCCCGGGCAGTACCGAGCCCACCGCGGCGGCACCGACGAGAGCGGGCGACGGCGCCCCGCCGACCGGCCCGGCCGGCACCGAGGACGAGCCGGGTGCGGACGGTGGGGTGGGGGCGGCGGCGATTCGGGTGAGGGAGACCGCGCACACCTTCAGCTCCGGCTGGAAGGAGATCGGGTCGACGGCGTCGCTGGTGACCGCGTTGACGCTGACGTATTCGCCGAAGAGGTCGTTCCAGTGCATCGGGGCGAAGCAGCTGCCGGGCAGCACCCGGTCTGTGACGACGGCGGGCAGGACGGCCCGGCCGCGCCGGGAGGCGATCTCGACGAGGTCGCCGGCCGCGATCTCGAACCATTCGGCGTCCACCGGGTTGATCTCCAGGAACGGCGCCGGGTTGAGCCGGTTCAACTTGGCGATCTTGCCGGTCTTGGTCATGGTGTGCCACTGGTGCTGGAGGCGGCCGGTGTTGAGCACGAACGGGTAGTCGTCGTCGGGCATCTCGGCCGGGTCGACGTGCGGCCGGGCGTGGAAGACCGCTTTCCCGCCGGGTGTGGCGAACCGCAGGCCACCGTCGGCGGTGCGGTAGCGGATGGGATTACGGGCGGGGCCACCGGGCGCCGCCGGCCACTGGACCGGCCCTTCGCCGAGGCGCGCGTAGGTCACCCCGCTCAGGTCGTACCCGGTCTGTGGGTTCTTGAAGGTCTTGATCTCCTCGAGGATCTCCTCGGCGCTCGCGTAGGTGAAGGCACTCGCGTAACCCATCTCGGCCGCGACGAGGGCGATGATCCGCCAGTCGGGCAGGGCCTCGCCGGGCGCCGGGACGACCGGGTGGACCAGGGTGAGGTTGCGCTCAGAGTTGATCATGATGCCGTCCGCCTCGGACCACATGGCGGCGGGCAGGGCGATGTCGGCGTACGCGTTGGTCTCGGTCTCGGCGAAGGCGTCCTGGGTGATCACCAGCTCGGCGGTCTCCAGGCCGGCGATGACCGTCCGCCGGTTGCCGACCGAGGCGACCGGGTTGGTGCAGACGATCCAGCAGGCCTTGATCCGCCCGGCCGCCATCTGCTCGAACATGTCGACGGTGCCCCGGCCGACCTCGGTACGCAGTGTCCCGGCCGGCACGCCCCACACCTTCTCGGTGAACTCGCGGTCGGCGGGCACCAGCACCGACCGCTGGCCGGGCAGCCCGGGGCCCATGTAGCCCATCTCGCGGCCGCCCATCGCGTTCGGCTGCCCGGTGAGCGAGAACGGGCCACTGCCGGTACGGCAGATCGCGCCGGTAGCCAGATGCAGGTTGACCAGGGCGTTGGTGTTCCAGGTGCCGTGGGTGCTCTGGTTGAGGCCCATGGTCCAGAGGCTGACCCAGTTCCCGGCCGCGCCGATCCACTCGGCGGCGGTCCGGATGTCGGCCTCCGGGATGCCGGTCAGCTCGGCGACCCGGTCCGGGGTGTAGTCGGCCAGGAACTCCGGCATCGCCGCCCAGCCCTCGGTGTTCGCCGCGATGAAATCGGCGTCGATGTGCCCGTTCTCCAGCAGCAGATGCAGCAGGCCGTTGAGCAGCGCGAGGTCGGCGCCGGGCCGGATCTGGAGGAAGAGGCCGGCCTTCTCGGCGGTGGTGGTGCGCCGCGGGTCGACGACGATCAGCTTCGCGCCGGCCTTGACCCGCTCCATCATCCGCAGGAAGAGGATCGGGTGGCAGTCGGCCATGTTCGACCCGATCACCAGGAAGACGTCGGCGTGGTCGAGGTCGTCGTAGGACCCGGGCGGCCCGTCCGCGCCCAGCGACAGCTTGTAGCCGGTGCCCGCGCTGGCCATGCACAGCCGCGAGTTGGATTCGATGTTGTTGGTGCCGATGTAGCCCTTGACCAGCTTGTTCGCCAGGTATTGGGCTTCCAGGGTCATCTGGCCGGAGACGTACATGGCGAAGGCGTCCGGCCCGTGCTCGTCGATGATCGCGCGCAGCCGGCGGGCGGTCTCGCTGATCGCGGCGCCGGCGCCCACCGGCGCGGGCGCGGCGCCCCGGTCGGCGCGGATCAGCGCGGTGTCCAGCCGGCCGCCCGCGGCGAGCAGGTCGGCGCTGGTCGAACCCTTGGTGCACAGCCGGCCCGCGTTGGCCGGGTGGTCCCGGTCCCCGCTCGCCTTGATCACCCGCAACGGACCGTCATCCTGGCGCGCGACGTCGAGCACCATCCCACAACCGACGCCGCAATACCCGCACACGGTTCGTACCTTGGTGACATCGGCAGCCACAGAGGCACCCCTTTCGGTTCGCCCCAAAAGTAGAAACCCCCGGTTTCCACCTGGTCACTTGAAAGCGCATCCAGCATTACCCGCACGTCACAGTCGTCCGGGAAGCGGTTGTGAGTGGCCGCCGCCACAGAAGCGGACGAGCCGCACCACCGGGCTTTCGGCCCAGGGGTACGGCTCGTTCGTCGTACGGGTGGTGTCAGCTCTTCTCGGCGGAAGCGGTCGCCTCCGCCTCGTCGCCGGCCTCGTCGCCCGACTTGGCGGCGTGCCGCGGCGCGCCGGACCACTGGGCCGGGACGCCGTTGGCGGCGGCCGTCTTCGAGCCACGGAGCATCAGCACCGCGCCGAGCACGGCCAGGATGAGGCCGAGCACGCCCAGGCCGATCGGGCCCCAGACGCCCACCAGGCTGAGCTTGGACTGGTTCGCCTTGGCGGTGTCCGCGGACTTGGTGACGGTGGCGTCGGAGTAGACGAAGGTCGCGTCCAGCAGCACCTTGGAGCTGCCGTCGTTGCCGAGCAGCGTCTTCTTCTGCTGCTCCTGGACCTTGATGTACGCGCCGGTGACCGGGTCGACCCACACGGTACGGACGTTGCCGTACTGCACGGAGCCGGAGGTGGCGGTCGGCAGCAGCTGGCCGAGCAGCAGCTTGACGCGGTCCTCCGGGAGAACCTGGGTCTCGTTCTCCAGCGTCTGGGTGAACTGGTAGGTCTCGACGCCCTGGATCTCTTCGGTCTTGATGAACTTGGCCGGCTTCGCGGTCAGGATGTCCCGGTCGAAGATGTCGTACGTCTTCTGCTCGGTCCCGAACGGGAACTTGTAGATCTGGCCCTTGTAGTCGACAGCCTCACGCTGACCGCCGGTGTCCAGCCACTGGCCGTCCCACTTCACGGCCGCACCGGTCTTGCGGTCCACGGCGAGAGAGGTGCTGTACGCGCTGACCAGCTCACCCTCGGTGTTCTCGACCTGCTGGCCGGCGACCCACACCAGGGCGGTGCCGTCCAGGTCGCCGGTGAGCTTGGCGGTCTCGTCCGAGTCGGTCTGAACGGTGACGGTGGAACGCAGGTCGCCGGTCTCGATGGTGGCCTTGCCGTCAGCGATCTGCAGGTACGTCGCGTTCGGCGCCTCGGCGATCGACTGGGTCATCTCCATGTCGTACGGGAGCTGCTTGACGGTCGGTGCCACGACGAAGGCGAGGCCGCCGGCGAACACCAACGCCAAGACGCCGAAACCGAACAGCACGGTGCCGATGACGCGGGACTTCATATGTCCTCCACGAGGTGGAAACGGAATGCGGCAGGAATGATGTATGCCGAGCTTGCAGGAGGTTACTAGAGAGTCACATCAGGAAGCGAGACCCCTGCCACATCTTCCTGAACGGTTGTTGAAACGGACTCACCCTCGCGCCGCAGCACGACGGTGAAATTCCATGTGAGGAACTCCCGCAGCACCGGCACCGAGGCGACCCACTGGGCCCACCAGGGGTGATACCTCGGGATCACATCGACCACCGTGACGGCTCCGGCACGGCGGGCGGCCCGGGTCCAGCGCATCATCCGTGCGGCGCTGACCGGGAAAAGCGTCTCCATGAACCGGTTCTTCGGCTCGTGACCGTGCACCCGCAGGTAGCGGCGCCGGGCCCGGTCGCCGCCGAACCAGTGCCGGAACGGTCCGGTCTCGTGACCGCCGTGCGGAGACCACCACGGCGTGAAGGACACGAAGACGGTGCCGCCCGGCCGGGTCACCCGGACCATCTCGTCGAGCATCGCCTCCGGTTCGTCCACGTGCTCCAGCACGTTCGACGAGTAGCAGACGTCCAGGGAGCCGGTACGGATCGGCAGGGCGGTGCCGCTGCCGCGGACCATCCCGCTCACCTTGGCGCCGGCCGCCGCGAAGTCGCCGACCGCCGGGTCGAGGCCGAAGTAGGCCGCCCCGGCCCGCTCGAACTCGGCGTTGAAGTAGCCGGGGCCACCGCCGACGTCCAGCACCGTGGCGCCGTTCAGGTCGGCGTAGGCGCCGAGCTGGCGTACCGAGTCCTCGGCCAGCAGCGAGTAGAAGCGGTCCGGGTCGGACTGTTCGACCAGGAACGTCCGGAACAGGCGGACCGACCGGCCGAGCGTCGCCCGGTGCGGGTCGGTTTCCATGTCGTGCACTGAGATCTCCTGTTCCCGGTGTCCGGCCGACGGCGCGGCCGACGCCGCCACCGCGCAGACCGCCGCCAGCATCGCCAACTGCACGCCGAGGTCGTACGCCCACTCCTGCCCGTGCCCGAGCAGACGCCCGGAGACCGCCACCCCGATGGCCGTGGCGACGCTCGCGAAAGCGAGCCCGGGCAGCACCCCGGGCCGTAGTTGCCGCACGATGAGCGCCACCAGCAGCAGCGTCGCTCCGGCCACGCCACCGAGCAGGACGACCAGCGCCATCAGCGGCACGAGCATCCACCAGCCCCCACCGGGGACGGCGGTGAACACCCGGGCCTGCGGACGGGCGACCGCAACGGCACGCCGGCGCACCGGTATCAGCGCGAGCAGCACGACCAGCAGGACGCAGCCGGCTCCGGCCGCGAGACCGGTACGGTACGGCTCGTCCGGGGTGAACCGCAAGATCACGGTGCCGCCGGATCCCTCCGGGAGCACGAACGCCTGCTGCCAGCCGTCGACCCGGACCGGGCGCAGCGTCTCGCCGTTCAGCACGGCGGTCCAGCCGGCGTTGTGGTTCTCGGTCACCACCAGCAGCGACGCCGCGCCGGCCGCGACCGTGAGGGTGCGCCGGGTGGGCTGCCATGACTCGACGGTCACGGCTCGTGGGGTGACCGCCGGAACGGCGATCGTGGTCCCGTCCGGCACCAGCGTCGCCGAGTCGATCACGAAGGCCGCCGACGGCGTGGTACGCAGGTGCTGGTCGCCCTTGGTGAGCTGGACCGACTCGGTGGCGAAGTCGTCGCAGACCGCCACGCTCATCGGGCGGCCGGCACGGACGTCGCCGAGCGTGCCGGACACCGCGGTCGGGTAGCCGCGGCCGCCGATCTCCACGGCCGGGCCGGTGCCGCACCCGGCGGCCAGCGGTGTCCGGTCGGTGGCCGCGGTGAACAGCCCGGCCAGCGCGGGCACCTCGATCTCGGCGATCCCGGCGGGCGCCGCCCAGCCCTGGCCGCGCGGGTCGGCGATCACCTTGCGCGTGCCGGTGACCACGACCTCGACCCGGTTCGTGGTGACCGGCGGGAACCTGACCAGGCCGTCGGTGCCGACCTCGGCGGCCGTCTCCTTGCCGCCCGCCCGGATCAGCACCTGGGTGGGCACTGCGGCGGCCGGCGCCTCGGGAACGACCAGCCGGATCCGGTCCAGGCGGCGCGCTCCGGTCCAGGACAGGGACAACGCCGGGTTCTCGTCGGTCGGCTCGGCCAGCCAGGCGGTGGCCGGGTCGCCGTCGATCGCGGCGTGCGCGCCGGCCGTGACGTCGCCGGTCAGCACCGTCGACGCGGTGGCGGTGACCGGCAGGGCCAGCGGGACGTTCGCTCCCGGCCGCACCACGGCGGTCATCCGCAGGTCGTAGGCGGCGTCCACCGGCGTGGTGAAGTACCGGTCGATGCCGAGCGGCTCCTCACCCTGCCGGGCCAGGAACTGGTCGCAGTGGATCGCGCCGCCCGCCTCGGTGGACGCCGGGAAGCAGGCGCCGCGCTGCTGGATCGCGCGTTCGAAGGAGTAGGCCGGCGGGACGGCCGACACGATGTCGGCGGGCGTCTGCAGGCCCCGCTCCGCGGCCAGCCCGGGGATGCCCAGCTCACGCAGGGCGACGCCGCCCTCGTAGCCCTGGCGCAGGGCGAGCACGGTGACGCGTACGCCGGTGGTGAGGCCGGGCAGCGTGGAGAGGGTGTGCGGGCCCGGGGTGGCCGGCACCGGCCGGTCCACGATGCCCTGGTCGGTGGTGAGCCGGACCAGCGCGACCGGGGCCGAGATCCGCAGGTCGTCGGAGAAGTCGACGGTGACGGCGGTGACCCGTTTCGCGGTGCCCAGCTCGACGTCGATCCACTGTCCGGCGCCCGGCTGGTACGGGTCGGACCGCCACACCGTCGCCGCGTTCCCGTCGAGGGCCGCGAACGGCAGCCCGGACGGGTCGGTGGCGCCGATCGAGTCGGCGAAGCTCGCGCTGCTGGACGCCTGGACCGAACGGATCCCCTGGTAGGCGGCGACCGTCTGATGGCCCTTCGCGGCGAACGGCACGAAGTCGCTGCGGACCCGGCCCTGCCGGGTCTTCTCGTCCTCGGTGAGGGTCTGGCTGACGTTGTCGCGCATCCGGCCGATGTTCAGCTCACG
This sequence comes from Actinoplanes lobatus, assembly GCF_014205215.1. Lineage (NCBI taxonomy): Bacteria > Bacillati > Actinomycetota > Actinomycetes > Micromonosporales > Micromonosporaceae > Actinoplanes > Actinoplanes lobatus. The sequence goes on along the minus strand of NZ_JACHNC010000001.1, from coordinate 4,261,744 downwards.
GCGGCGCAGCCCGTCGGTGACGATCGGGCGGGCCTTCGACTCGCCCTCGGCCAGGCCCAGGTCGCCGTCCGCCTCGCCGGCCAGCACGGTCGGCTGGGCGCCGTCGATCAGGCCCTGTTCCAGGATGCCGAGCAGCGACTCGGGGCCGCCGCTGACCACCGGCACGTCGGTGATCGCGGTGGCGGACACCTGCGAGACGGTCCGGTCCACCTCGAAGATCTCGATGGCCGGCACCGACACCCCGGTGTCGACCGGGCTGGGGCTCGCGCCGCCCGCGCCCACCAGCGGGCCGAAGTGGGCGACCGGCTTCAGGCCGGCCGACCCGGCCAGCGCGCGGCGGATCACCGCGATCGGCGGGGCGCCCGCGGCGGACCGGTCCAGGTCGTGCCGGACGAGCAGGTAGCGGTAGCCGGAGCGGGCCAGGAAGGGGGCCAGCGCCGCCGAGCCGCGGCCCTGTTCGAGGACCTGCTCGACGACGTCCATCACCCGGATGTTGCCCTCCGAGCCGAGCGGGATCTGGTGCCGGGTCGACCAGGGCGCCCCGGCCAGCGGCTGGATCGGCTCGTCGACGGTCCGGCCCCAGGTGTGCTGGGCGAAGCCGGAACCCGGCAGGAGCAGGGTGCGGGCCTGGTCGTCCTGGTCGCTGAGCCAGGTGGTGGCGTTGCGCCAGTACGACGGGATCTCCGACCAGCCCGGCCCGGGGCGCAGCAGCAGCGTCCAGGCGGGCAGCGCGGCGACGGCCAGGAGCACGGCGACGACCGGGGCGGCCGGCATCCGCAGCCGCCAGGACTTCCGCAGCCGCAGGGCCTGGCTCGCGGCGTACGCCAGCCCGAGCGCCAGTGGCAGCCGCAGGTTGGGCTCGAACTTGTGCACGTTGCGCAGCGGGGCGAGCGGGCCGTCCAGCAGCTCACGCATCATCGGCGCGAGCGGGCTGTCCAGGGTGCCGACGTAGCCCATGGTGAGCAGGGTGAGGCCGGTCAGCGCGCCGAGCACCAGGAACCGCCGCTCGGGCAGCCCGCGCAGCGCCAGGCCGGTCAGGGCGACCGCCGCGACCAGCGCGGTGACGGCCATCAGCACCGGGTTGTCGACGAGCGTCCAGCCGGCCGGCCACCACGGCTCGCCCTGGACGATGTAGCCGCTCCACTGGTTGGTGCCGCGGGTCGCCTGGAACAGCGAGGTGATCGCGGTGGTGGTGGCGGACGACTCGATGTAGTCCAGGAACGGCAGGCTGTACTGGCCGAACAGCAGCAGCGGGATGATCCACCACAGGGTGGCGCCCAGCACCGCCACGCTCCACCAGGCGATCAGCTTGAGCAGGCGCCGGTCCCAGCGCCGGGTGATCAGGTAGAGGCCGGGCAGCACCAGGGCCATCACCACGGCGGCCGCGTTGATGCCGCCCATGCAGAGGACGGCCAGGCCGGAGAGCGCGGCGGCCCGGCGGGGCGACCCGATCCGGCCCACCCGCACCAGCGGCAGCAGCACCCAGGGCACCATGACCACGGGCAGCATCTCGGAGGAGAGCGGGCCGATCTCGGTGAGCATCCGGGGCGCCAGCGCGTAGGCCAGGGCGCCCAGCACCCGGCCGGTGTCGGAGCCGATGCGCATGGCCCGGGCCAGCAGCAGGGTGCCGAGGTAGGCGGCGCAGAGCAGCAGGGCGCACCAGAGCCGCTGGGTGAGCCACGGCGGCAGGCCCAGCAGGTCGCCGGCCGCGAAGAACGGGCCCATCGGGAACAGGTAGCCGTACGCCTGCTGCTGGAGCTCACCGGAGGTGGCCCACGGGTTCCACAGGTGCAGGGCGCGGGACATGAAGCCGATCGGGTTCTCGGCCAGGTCCAGCTTGGTGTCGAAGGTGGTCCGGCCCGGCCGCTGCAGGAACGACAGCGCGATGAGCAGCAGGGCGCCGCCGATCGCCAGCAGGTGGCGGCGGGGACCGATCGTCGGTGGGGTGGGCACGGGGGTGCTCCGCTCCCGGAGGGCGGTGGTCATCGGCGGCACTCCGGGGGCAGGCAGCTGAATTCGGCGAGCGCAGTGTAGAAGATCTGCCGGATTCCGGAAGGTTTGTCGGTGAGGGCGACCTGCCCGCCGGTGGCCGTCGCGATCTGGTTCAGCTCACTCTTGTCGATCTCCGGGCCGACGCCGATGAACAGGATCGGCAGCGGTCGCTTCCGGTCCACCAGTTCGCCCAGCTCACGGAGTAGTTCCGCGCGCTTGACGCCGCTGGCGTTGTCGTCGCGGCCGTCGGTCAGGATCAGCACCATGTTGATCCGGCCGGCCGTCCAGTTGCGGGTGGCGTCGCGGTAGGCGGCCAGGGCGGTGTCGTACAGGCCGGTGTGACCGCCCTCCTCGACCTCCATCTTGCCGACCTTGCGGATGATCTCGTCGCGGCGCGGCCCGATCGGGCCGACCGGCACCAGCTCGCGGTAGTCGCGCTTGCCGTCCAGGTCGGTGGAGAACTCCCAGACGCCCAGCTCGGTGGTGGGCAGCAGCAGCTGCACGCCGTCCTGGGCGGCCTTCACGGTGGCCTGCATCCGGGTCTCGGTGGAGCCGGGGACCACCTCGGCCATCGAGCCGGAGATGTCGAAGACGGCCAGCATGCGGGCGCTGATGTGCACCCCGCCCCAGGTGTTGAGCAGGGTCTCGGCGTCGTTCTCGGCGGGCAGCGCGGCCGGCGGGTAGGCGGCCGAGCGGACCTTGGTGGCGGCCGGGATGCCCTCCGGGGCGGTGCCGTCCGGGGTGCGCAGGCCGTGCCCGGTGACGGCGGCGGCGCCGTCCGCGGCGAGCAGGCCGCGCAGCAGGGCGGTGGCCGACTCGCGGGCCTGCTCGGCGGAGGTGAGCACGGCGTACGGGTAGTCCGGGCCGGGCACCGCGGCGGCCGGGTAGACGGCCACCTGCCGTTTGCCGCCCGCGTCCGCGAACAGCACCTGCTGTTCCGTGCTGATCACCGCGGTCTCCTTCGCCCCCGGCCCGACCGGGTCGGGGGCTGCCTCACCGGCGGTCGACACGGTGTAGCGCGCCAGCCGCCGCATGATCGCGACCGTGGTGGGTGCGTGGTTCTTGGCGACGGCCTTGACGCCGACCAGGGCGCCGAAGCCGAGCGGGCTGGTCGCCGGGTCGGGCAGCGCCACCGGGACCGGCAGCCGCGCGGCGCCGACCAGGCGCTGCCAGGCCAGGCCGCCCTTGCGCTTCTGGAGCCGGGTCGCGGTCTTCTGGTCGAGGGACAGCACCACCGGGGTGGTGGCGACCGACACCCCCTCGGCGGGGACCTGGAAGGCGCCGACCGCACGGGCCCGGCGCAGCCAGAGGGTCGACTCGGGCACCCAGACGTCGGGCGCCGCGGCCATGGCCGCGGCGGCGGCGCTCGCGGAGGCCGACGGCGAGGCGGCGAGCGGGTCCACGATGTCCGGAGCGGTCCGGGCGACGGCCCGCAGCACCTCGGCCGACTCGCGTTCCTCGACCACCAGGTCCAGGCAGCGGTCGCGGGCGGAGAGCCGCGCCGCGATCTGGCGAACCGGCGGCGCGATGCTCGGCGCCGCCGCGACCCGTAGCGAGGTCCGCTCGGCGCAGTCCGGATCGCTTCTGGTTCGATCGATATATGTAAATCCGGACCACCCGGCCAGAACCGCGATCAACGTGATGCTCAGCATCATGACCGGCCAGAACTCCGGTCGCGCGCGGAGGCTTCCCTCGCTCACGCGCCTCCTCCCGTTGTGGTGCGACCGTTGCGGTGGCTCCCTGAGCTGCCCTACTGTGACGCGACCGCGAATCGTACTCGCTAGTAGGGGTGGCAGAGTAGACCATGACGGAGCTCAGCGGCGGTCACGTCCTGTTCCTCAACTGGCGTGACACCAAGCACCCCGAGGGGGGCGGCTCGGAGCTGTTCCTCGACCGGGTGGCCGCGGAATTCGTCCGCCGCGGCTACCTGGTGACACTGCTCTGCCAGGCGCACGGCAACGCTCCGGCGGAGGAGACTACTCCAGACGGGGTGCGGATAATCCGCCGAGGTGGACGACACACTGTCTACCTGCTCGCCGCGATCACCTACCTGATCGGCCTGCTCGGCATCGGCCCATTGGCCCGCCGCCGGCTCGGCCGACCGGATCTGATCATCGACGTGGGCAACGGCATCCCGTTCCTCAGCCGGCTGTACGCCCGGGTCCCGGTGATCGCCCTGGTCCACCACGTGCACCGGGAGCAGTGGCCGGTCGTCTTCGGCCCGCGGCTGGCCCGCGTCGGCTGGTGGATCGAGTCCGTACTGGCCGTCCGGGTCTACCGCGACTGCCAGTACGTGACGGTCTCCGAGTCGACCCGCGAGGAGCTCGTCGGCCTGGGCGTCGACCGGCACCGGATCGCGGTCGTGCACAACGGCACCCCGGAGGTCACCGAGCCGCCGGCTCCGCGTACCCCGCATCCGAGCCTCATGGTGCTGGGCCGCCTGGTGCCGCACAAGCGGGTCGAGTTCGCCCTGCGGGCGACCGCCCTGCTGGCCCTGGAGCTGCCGGAGGTGGAGTTGGTGGTGGCCGGGCAGGGCTGGTGGGACGAGCCGCTGGTGCAGCTCACCGAGGACCTGGGCATCGAGAAGCGGGTGCGGTTCACCGGCTTCGTCTCCGAACAGGAGAAGCACGAGCTGCTCTGCGGCTCCTGGCTGCTGCTGGCGCCCTCGCTCAAGGAGGGCTGGGGCCTGACGATCGTCGAGGCCGGCGTCCGGGGCACGCCGTCGGTGGCGTTCCGCTCGGCGGGCGGGGTCGCCGACGCCATGGTGGACGGGGAGACCGGCGTGCTCGTGGAGAACGAGTACGACTTCTTCCTCCAGGTCCGGGCGCTGCTGCTGGACGCCGTGCGGCGCGGCGGGATGGGCGTCGCCGCGGCCGCGCACGCCAGCCAGTTCACCTGGGAGAAGGCGGGCGAGACCTTCGGCGGGGTGGTGGCCCGGCAGCTGTCCGGTGAGGAGCCCGCCCCGGCGGATCAGCGCGTCGCCTGACCCACCCCCGCACACGAGAAAGCCGGCCGGTTCCCGAGGGAACCGGCCGGCTTTCTGTTTGTCGTTCAGCGAACGCCGTAGACCGCCTCACCCTGCTTCGGGTCGGTCTTGCTAACGCTGGCGACGGTGTCGGCCGACGGGTTCGCGGCACCGACAGCCGCGACGACGCCGACGATGCCGAGGATGCCCCCGGCAAACGTCGCGATGACGAACGTGGCCAGTTTGGCCATGATCTTTCCTCCCCGGAGTCGTGGGTGCGCGGACCGTATCACGATCTACTGCCCAGTAGCACTAGGGAGAGCGGTTGATCGGCTTCTCCGTCGCAGTAGAACAATCGCGCCGACCAGCACCATCGCGGCCAGCAGGTGGGCGGCCAGGGCCGCGGCCCGCCGGCCCGGATCGGCCGACCGGACAACGGCAGGAGTCGATGGGTTCTCCCAGAGTTGAAGATACCGGCCGTCGTACACCAGCCGGAGTCCGGAGAGCACCCTCGCGTCCGGTTCACCGCTCCCCCGCCGGACCAGGACCCAGTGGGTGCCGATCTCGGCGGCCGGGCGGCCGGCGGCCAGGATCGCGGCGGCCGCGGTGGCCCGAGGGCTCTCCCCGTCGACCAGGACCGGGCCGACCCGCAGCGCGTCGTTGATCAGCACCGGCACGTCCAGGTAGCGGGGCGCCGGGTCGCGCACCACGACACCGTCGGTCCAGGGGTACCGCTGGTAGCCCTCGAACGGCAGCGACAGCACCTCGCCGGGGGCGGCCTCCACCCGGGCCCGCACGGCCGCCCAGTCGGCCGGGTAGCGCACCGGCCGCAGCGCACCGCCGACGCCCCAGGCCAGGTCGGGCAGGGCCACCAGGGGCAGCAGCAGGGCGGCGGCCAGCAGGATCCGGCCGGCGGTGGGCTCGAAGCGGGCCGCCAGGCGGTCCGCGAGCCGTTCCACGCCGAGGGCGAAGCACAGGGCCAGCGCCAGGGCGTACGGGATCAGGAACTTCTGGCCGTCGCGCAGCAGCCCAGCGCCGGGCACGTGCACGACCAGCCACTCCAGCAGGGTGACGCCCGGGCCCACCACTCCGGCCACGGCCAGCAGGAACCCACCGGCGGCCAGGATCAGCAGCCGCCCGGCGACGTCCGGCAGCCGGCGGCGCAGCTCGCCCACCCCGGCCGCGGCGGCGATCAGGATCAGCAGGGTGACCAGCGGGGCCAGCACGGTCGTCCGGCTGGCCGGGACGGTCTGGCCGTTCCAGATGCCGCCGGTGCCGAGCAGGGCCACCACCGGGCCGGCCCAGTTCTCCGCGCGGGCCGCGAACTGCGCGACACCCTCCGGGTCACTGACCCCGCCGGCCGCGCTGACCAGGGAGGACACCAGCCAGGGCGCGTTCAGGGCGGCCACCGCGGCCAGGGCGGCCATCGTGCGACGGCTCCGCAGCGGAAGCAGCACCGCCACGGTGACCAGCGCGATCAGGCCGCCGGTCGGGGTCACCGCGGCGGGCGCGGCCGCGAGCACCAGCCGGGGCAGCGCGTTCGGGCGCCCGGCGCGCACGTCGCGCGCCGTCTTCACCAGCCAGGGCATCATCGCGTACGCGAGAAGCAGCGCCCACTGGCCCAGGAGCAGCCGTTCGGCCAGGAACGGCGTCCAGGCGTACCCGATGGCGGCCACCACCCGGGGCAGGGTCCGTTCGGAGGGCAGCAACCGGGCGGCGCCGAGCGCGGCCAGGTAGACCACCGCGACCAGCGCGACCCGCTGCAACAGCCAGCCGGGCACGGCCAGGTTGGCCAGCGCCACCACGGCGTCCAGCGGGACGGCCCGGGGCAGGGCGTCGGCCGGGGCGATCATCTCCCAGCTCAGCGCCTGCCGCGGGACGAACACCATGTCGTAGCGCAGCGCGTACCCGGGCATGGCCAGCGGCGCGAGGACCACCGCGGTGACCGCCGCCGCGACCGCGTGCGGGACGAGGCGGGGCCGCACGCTCATCCCACCGGCTGCGGCACCAGCGCGCCGATGTCGATCTCGTCGGTGCACAGGTTGGCCGCCGGATCGTCGACCTTCAGCTCGGCCTCGTCACCCTCGACCAGCATCAGCAGGAACATCGCGTTGAGGCCGCGGTGGATGTCGAACGAGCGCGGCACGTGCCGGCCCACCTGGATGCTGGCGCTGGTGTCCCGGTCGCTGAGGTAGCTGATCCGCACCACCTGCCAGTAGTCCTGCACCGAGCCGTCCAGCTCGATCGTGACCGGCTTGCCACCGGTGGCCCGGTAGCCGCAGCCGGCGACCGGGCCGGGCTTCGCGGAGACCCCGTCGACCCAGGCCGGGCGGACGTGCCCGGCGTCGTCGAAGATCGACAGCCTGCGGGCCTCGGTGACGAAGATCGGCGGCTTCTCCAGCGGGCCGAAGAATTTCGACTGCATGTTCCACGGATACGACATGCTCGGCACCACCGCCTCCGGAACCGGCTGATCCATGAAGACCGTGCCGGCCTCGGCGAGGGCCAGGTCGGCCTCGGCGGTGCTCAGGTAGTCGCGGCCGATCTTGTGCCGCCACTCGGCGTCGAAGCCGACGCCGCTGTAGACGCTGCTGGCGATCAGCACGACCAGGGCCACGAACCACAGCTGGCCGGATTTCCGGTCCGGCGGCTGCGGGGTGTCGTCGACGGCCCGCAGGCCGCACACCGCGACGCCGACGCAGAGGGCGGCCAGCGGCAGGACGTCACCGAGGTAGCGGGGCACCAGACCGGCCACGCCGCTGAGCGCCGAACCGAGCCGGGTGGCCGCGATCAGGCCACCGGCCAGGGCGGTGAAGACCACGAGCAGGCTCCACGCCCGGACCGCGACCCACCGGCGCCACCAGACGGTGCCGACCACCAGGACCGCGGTCAGTGCCCAGGACACCCAGACGGCGGCCGGTTGCGGGGCGACCACCGGCGTGCCGTCGCCGGCGCCCAGCCACGTCCACGGGCCGCCGAACAGGGCCGGGGACAGCGACTCGCCGAAGTACTGGGCGAAGAAGGCGCCCACCTCGGCCGGCGACGACGGGCGGCGCAGCGTCGAGCCGGAGGTCGACATGCCCAGGTAGGCGGCGAGGTAGACGAGGGCGACCGCGGTCAGCACGGCCCACGACTTCCACCAGCGGCGGATCGTGGTGAACACGGCGCGCAGCGGGCCGCCCGGCGCGTACAGGAACAGGGTCACCAGGAAGACCATCGGGATGGCGAACAGCGCCTTCTCGAAGAAGAACATCCCGAACAGCACGGCGGCGCCGAGCGCCACGAGGTGCCGGTTCGCGCCGGTGCGCACGTAGCGGACCTGGGCGCCGATCGCCAGGATCATGGCCAGCTGCATGGGCAGCAGGTTGACCCCGACCGCCCACCAGGCGGTGACCTCGAGGGTCAGCGGGTTGAAGAGGAAGAGCGTCAACGGTACGAGCAGCGCCCACCCGGCCGGCAGCATGAGCCGCAGCAGACGGTAGAAGGTGATGCCGACCGCCAGCTGGCCGATCATCATCAGGGCGGCGTACGGCCAGTACTCGTACCCGGTCATCCGCTCGGCGATCCACACGATGAGCCGGCCGCCCGGCATCAGGTGGTTGTTGTAGAGCGAGAGCAGGTGGCCCGGGGTGAGCCCGGACGCGTCGGCCTGCGACAGGATCGGGAAGTCGTCGATCGTCAGGTAACCGCGCCGGGTGATCAGCGCCCGCCACGCCACGCTCGCGGCGATCAGCACCGCGGCGACGGCGTGGACCGGATCGATCCGCCAGGCCCGGGTCGCGGGCACGGCGGCCGCGGTCACTCCGGCTCCGGGCGGAAGAGCAGCATGTTGACGTACCGCGGCTCGGGCCGGATGACCCGCCGCACGAAGCTCTGGTCGATCCGGGCGAGCGCACCCTTCTGATGGGTGAGCAGGTCGAAGCTCTCCAGCGGCAGCCACTCGCGGCCGGGCATCACGAAGGCCCGGTAGCCCCAGCCGGCGAGCAGGTCGAGCACCGGCTGGATCGGCTGGATCCGCTCCTCCAGCTCGACGATCAGCAACGGCCGGTCCCGCTTGATCGTCTGCTCGGCGCCGAGCAGGGCCGGCATCTCGTGGCCCTCGACGTCCAGCTTCATGAACCCGACACCGGTCAGCTCGAGCGAGTCGATGGTGATCCGCTGGACCGTCGCGGTCGGGCCGTCGCCGTGCTCGACCGACGAGGTTCCCGCCCCGGGACCGCCGGTCGGCAGGAACAATTGGGCCGTGCCGGGATGGTCCGACGCGACCGCCTCGATCACCCGAACGTCCGGGAAGGCGCCGGCCACATGGCGGGCGAGCTCCGGCACAGGTTCGACGGAGACCACCTGGTCGGCGATCCTGCGCAGCCCGCGGGTCCACGGGCCGTACCAGGCCCCGACGTCGACCGCGGTGGCGCAGTGCGGCGCGTAGGAGGCCAGCCGGGCGAGTTCCGGCTCGACCCGCGGATAGGCGGTGCGCACCGCGGCCGCGACGGCGCGGGCGGGGAGCAGCGCGGCGATCCGCGAGCTCAGTGTGGTGGTCGGCGTGCCTGCCATGGTGACGAACGATAGCCCCTTCGCTACGCATGGGTAGACCCGAGGTTGACTCACGAGTAACCTGCCTCTACGCCAGAGCCTGGCGGGGATTGTGAGGCGAAATGACCGAGGTAGATGAGGTCCTCGGCGTGGACGTCTGCGTGGTCGGCGGGTGTGGCCGGGTAGGCCTCCCGCTGGGTATCGCACTCGCCGCGCGGGGTCTGTCCGTGGTGCTGTACGACATCGACGAAACCGCTGTGGCGCGGGTGAACTCCGGCGACATGCCGTTCGCGGAGGAGGGCGCCGCCGGGCCACTGGCCGAGGCGCTGGCCGCCGGCCGGTTGCGGGCCAGCACCTCGCCCGCGAGCGTCGGGCTGGCCGACGCGTTGGTCGTGGTCGTGGGCACCCCGGTCGACGAGCACCTCAACCCGGACCTCGGCGCGGTTCCGCGGGCCATCGAGCGCTGCGTGGAGCACCTGCACGACGGTCAGCTAATCGTCCTGCGCAGCACGGTCTACCCGGGCGTGACGGCGCTGACCGAGAAGCTGTTGAAGAGCCGCGGGCTCCAGGTGGACGTGGCCTTCTGCCCGGAGCGGATCGCCGAGGGCCGGGCCATGACCGAGCTCTTCACGCTGCCGCAGATCGTCGCCGCGCGTACCCCGGAGGCTCTTGACCGTGCGGAAAGGTTGTTCCGCAACCTGACCGACTCGATCGTCCGGCTGGAGCCGGAGGAGGCCGAGCTCGCCAAGCTGTTCACCAACACCTGGCGCTACCTCAAGTTCGCGGCGGCCAACCAGTTCTGGATGATGGCCAACGACTTCGGCCTCGACTTCGCCCGGATCCGGCACGCCGTGTCGTTCGACTACCCGCGCGCGGCCGACCTGCCGATGCCGGGCTTCGCGGCCGGGCCGTGCCTGCTGAAGGACACCATGCAGCTGGCCGCGTTCAACCGGAACAACTTCGTGCTCGGCCACTCGGCGATGCTGATCAACGAGGGTCTGCCGCTGTACCTGGTGTCCCGGCTGGAGGACCGCTTCGACCTCGGTGAGCTGAGCGTCGGAATCCTCGGCATGGCGTTCAAGGGCGGCAGCGACGACTCGCGGGACAGCCTGGCGTACAAGCTGCGGAAGATCCTCACGCTGAAGGCACGGGAGACCCTCTGCACCGACCCGTACGTCCAGGACGACCGGTTCCTTCCGCTCGACGACGTCCTCAAACGGGCCGATCTCCTGGTGATCGCCTCACCCCACCCGGACTATGCCGATCTCGACACCGACAAACCGGTGATCGACATGTGGGGCCTGACCGGAACGGGGGTGCGGGTGTGACGCCACGGATCTCGGTGGTCATCCCGGTCTACAACGAGGGGCCGGAGGTGGTCCGCCACCTGGAGCGGATCCTGCGCGAGGTGATGCTGCCCGCGGAGGTCCTGGTCGTGCACGACATGCCCGAGGACACCACGGTGCCGTTCGTCGACGAGCTGGCCCAGACCGATCCGCGGGTGCGGGCCGTGCTGAACACGTACGGCCGGGGCCCGGCCAACGCCATCCGGTTCGGCATCGACGCGGCGCGCGCCCCGGTGGCGGTCGTGACGATGGCCGACGGCTGCGACGACCCTCGGCAGATCGACGATCTGGCCCGGCTGGTCGACCGCGGCGTGGTGGTCGCGGCGGCGTCCCGCTACATGCCCGGCGGGCAGCAGGTGGGCGGGCCGCGGTTCAAGCGGATGGCGTCGCGGTGGGCCGGGAAGACGCTGAGCATGTTCGCCCGGGTCGGCACCCGGGACGCCACGAACAGCTTCAAGGCGTACGACACCGACTTCGTCCGCGAGGTCGGCATCGAGTCGAACACCGGTTTCGAGATCGGCATCGAGCTGACCGCGAAGGCGACCCGCCTGCGCCGCCCGGTGGCCGAGCTCCCGACGATCTGGCTCGACCGCCAGCTCGGGGAGTCGCACTTCGACGTGGGCCGGTTCATGCCGAGTTACCTGCGCTGGTACTTTTTCGCGTTCGGCCGGCGCATGTCGGACGAGCAGATGGCCGCCCGCTGGGCGGACAAGAGGCCCGTTCCCGCTCCGGCGGACTTTGACAGGGAGGACACGCCCGCATGAAGGTGCTGGTCACCGGTTCGGCTGGATTCATCGGCGGATATCTGGTCGAGGAACTGCTGGGCCGCGGGCACGAGGTCGTCGGGCTCGACAACTTCTCGAAGTACGGGCCGGTGTCGCACAGCTACGACGACCACCCCAACTACCGGTTCACCGAGGGCGACGCCCGGGACACCGAGCTGGTCACGAAGCTGCTGGAGGGCTGCGACCACTTCGTCGCCGGCGCCGCCATGATCGGCGGGATCTCCTACTTCCACGCGTACGCGTACGACCTGCTCGCCACCAACGAGCGGATCATGGCGGCCTCCTGTGATGCGGCGATCAAGGCGCACCAGGCCGGGACGCTGAAGAAGATGACGTACGTGTCGTCGTCGATGGTCTTCGAGTCCACCGACCGCTGGCCGAGCCGCGAGGGCGACCAGCACGAGGTGCCGCCGCCCATGTCGTCCTACGGTTTCCAGAAGCTGGCCGTGGAGTACTACGCCCGCGCCGCCTGGGACCAGTACCGGCTGCCGTACACGATCGTCCGGCCGTTCAACTGCGTCGGCATCGGCGAGGGGCGGGCGCTCGGCTCCACCGAGGTGATGTCCGGCAACGTCAAGCTGGCCATGTCGCACGTCGTCCCGGACCTGGTGCAGAAGGTGCTGAAGGGTCAGGACCCGCTGCACATCCTGGGCGCCGGCGACCAGGTGCGGCACTACACCTACGGCGGGGACCTGGCCCGCGGCATCGCCACCGCTATCGAGCACGAGGCCGCCCTCAACGAGGACTTCAACCTCTCGACCGCCGAGTCGACCACCGTGCTCCAGCTCGCCGAGGTGATCTGGCGCAAGATCAAAGGCCCGGACACCCCCTTCCGGTACGTCAGTGACGAGCCGTTCGCGCACGACGTCGCGATGCGCGTACCGGACGTCGCGAAGTCCCGCGAGGTGCTCGGCTTCAGCGCCGACACCGGCCTCGACACGATGCTGGACGAGGTGATCCCGTGGATCAGGCAGGCGGTCGAGGACGGACGGCTGTAGCGGCTCCGGCCGGCGGCACGGCCCGGCGGATCGGCGCCGGGGCGGCCGCGGTCGCGATCGCCAGCGCGGTCGCCAGCGCTCTGGGCTACCTCGTCCCGGTGCTCGGCGCCCGTACCCTCGAAGCCTCTGACCTGGGCGCGCTCGCGACCGTGCTGGCCATCGCCGGCATCGCGGCCGTGCCCAGCATGGGCCTGCAGATCGCGGTGGCCGTGCACCGGGTCCGCCAGCCCGGCGCGGGCGCCCAGCGGGCCGGATGGCTCACCGCGGCCGTGTGCACCGCCCTGGTCGCCCTGCTGACCCCGGTGGCCGGCCCGCTGCTCGACGTGCCGGCCACGGTGATCCTGCTGCTGGCCGTCTACACCGGAGCGATCGTGGCGGCCGGCCGCTGGCTCGGTGAGCTCCAGGGCGACGAGCGGTTCCTGCTGCTCGCCGTGGGCATGGCCGTGCAGGCCGTCGGCCGGTACGGCGGCCTGAGCGCCGGGCTCCTGCTGGGCGCCGGGCTGACCGGGTCGATGCTGATCGGCACCGCCACCGCCCTGCTGATCCCGGTCGCGCTGATCCTGCTGACCCGCTCCTCCGCGGGTACCGCCACCGGGCTCGGCATCACCGCCAGGCAGGTCTTCACCGCCTGCTCGGCGACCCTCGCGATGCTCGTGGTCTCCTACGCCGACCTGCTGCTGGCCCGCGCGCTGCTGCCGGCCGCCGCCTCGGGCGCGTACGCGGTCGGCACGGTTCTCACCAAGGGCGCGATCTGGGCGCCCCAGGTGGTCACCGTGCTCGCCCTCCCCCGGCTCGCGCACGGCAGCAGGCGCGCCCTGCTCGTCGCGGTCGGGCTGGTCACCGCGTCCGGCGCCGTCCTGGTGACCGCGTCCGCGCTGGCCGGTGGGCTGGCGTTCGGGGCGGCCGGCGGCCCGGACTACGCCGGACTGGGCCGGTACGCGCCGGTCTTCGCCGCCACCGGCGCCCTCTACGCGCTGGTGTTCGTGCTGGTCAACGCGCAGGTGGCAGCCGGATCCCGATGGCCGTCGGCGCCCATGTGGGCGGGCTGCGCGGTGCTGGTCGCGGCCACCACCGTGGTGCCGCACACATTCACCGCGATCATGTGGTGTGCCACCGGAACCGCCCTCCTGGTGCTCGTGGCGACCGCGTTGATGCCCAACGTCGTGGGGCAGCGCGGGTTGCGGCCGTCTCCCTCGTCCGGAACAAAGGTTCCCGAGTCGGATTAAGCCGTCCAGTCGGTATTAGTCGTGCGGTGTCCTTCGACGTCGCAATCGACCCGTGTGCGTGGCTACCTTCCTGGCACCCCCGGCAGAAGGAGCACACATGGCAGACAGCAACATCGACCGGCGCACGCTGCTCGCCGGCACCGCAGCGGGCGCGGTCGCGGCGACCGTGGGCACCACCGGTGTCGCGGCGACGGCCGCGGCGGCCGCCGCCCCGGACGCTCCCGGCGCGCCGAACGACTGGAAACACGCGGGCGCCGGCACCCGGGGCAGCGAGATCGCGGTGAAGGCCGGCCGCGACAAAGAGGGCCGCTTCGGCATCATGTTCAAGAACACCGAGGCGTACGCTCCGCCGGAGGACCTGCTCCGGAGCCTCGCCGCGCAGATGGGCGAGCCCACCCTGCCGAACCCGGCCGACCTGGACAACCCGCGCATCCCCGCCGGGTTCACCTTCCTCGGCCAGTTCATCGACCACGACATGACGCTGGACCGGACCCCGCTGGCGGAGGCGGAGGCCGATCCGCTGGCGCTCACCAACTTCGACACCCCGGTGTTCGATCTCGGCTCGCTCTACGGGCGGGGCCCGTCCCAGGATCCCGATCTGTACGAGGCCGACGGTCTCCGGATGAAGATCGTCCGTAACGCCAACGGCGTCGACGACCTGCCGCGCCGGGCCGACGGCAGCGCCATCCTCGGCGACGCCCGCAACGACGAGAACCTGATCGTCGCGCAGCTCCACCTGGCCTTCGCCAAGTTCCACAACCGGGTGCTGTCCGAAGGGCTGGCGAGCAACCTGGCCGAGGCGCAGCGGATCACCCGCTGGCACTTCCAGTGGGTCATCATCCACGACTTCCTCGACAAGGTCGCCGGCTCCGAGGTGGTCGGCCGGTTCCTCAACAACAAGGGCCAGGTCAAGCGGGAGTTCTACAAGCCGAAGAACCCCCACCGGCCGATGATGCCGATCGAGTACTCGGTCGCGGCGTACCGCTTCGGGCACAGCATGATCCGGGCCGGGTACCTGCTCAACAACCGTGCGGGGGTCTCGGCGGCCGCGATCTTCGGCCAGCCGGGCGCCGACCTGCGCGGCAACCGTCCGCTGCCGGCCCGCCTCGAGATCGACTGGTGGCACTTCTTCGACGTGCCCGGCCGGCCCGCCACCCCCCGCAACGCGGCCCGCCGGATCGACGGCAAGCTCTCCCTGCCGCTGTTCAACATGCCCACCACCGTGGTCAGCGACGGGGTGCCGTCGCTGGCCGAGCGCAACCTGATCCGCGGTGTCCGGCTGGGCCTGCCGGCCGGTCAGGACGTCGCCGCGCGGATGGGCGTCACCCCGCTCACCAACGCCCAGCTCGGCCTGCCCGACCCGGACAACGCCGGCTGGCAGGGCAAGGCCCCGCTCTGGTTCTACATCCTCAAGGAGGCCGAGCTCACCCACGCGGGCGAGCGGCTCGGCCCGGTCGGCGGCCGGGTCGTCACCGAGGTCATCCTCGGCATCCTGGAGGCCGACAAGGAGGGCTTCCTCAAGCGGAACCCGGACTTCCGGCCGACCACGCCGATCGCCCCGGCCACCGGCCAGTTCAAGGCCGGCGACTTCGTCAAGTTCGCGCTGAACCTCTGACCCTCCCCCACGGGACCGCACGCCTCGGCGCGCGGTCCCGTGCGCCGGGTCCCTAGGGTGATCACATGGGACCCGGTCTGAATTCCAGGAAGGCGCGAGGCGCGCTGCGCACATCGGCGAGCATCTCACTCCAGATGCTGCTGGTCCTGCTCGCCACCTGGGTGACACTCTGGCTGCTCGGCAAGGCCTGGCCGGTGATCTGGCCGGTCGTCATCGCCCTGCTGCTCACCACGCTGACCTGGCCCCCGGCCCGCTTCCTGCGCCGGCACAGGTGGCCGCCCGCGCTCGCCGCCACCCTGGTCACGCTGCTCTTCCTGGTCGTCGCGATCGGCACGCTGGTCGGCATCGCGGTGCCGGTCGGCGCCAAGTCCGGCGTGCTGGCCGACCAGGTCGTCGCCGGCATCGCCGAACTGCGCGACTGGGCCGCCGGGCCACCGCTGAACATCAGCGACGACCAGGCCAACGAGTACCTGAACACTGCGGTCGACAAGCTCCAGGCGAGCGTCGGCAGCATCGCCACGGCCACCCTGAACGGCGTCGGCTCGTTCTTCAACGGCCTGGTCAACACGATCATCGCGCTGTTCCTGATGTTCTTCTTCCTCAAGGACGGGCCGCGCTTCCTGCCCTGGCTCAGCCGCCAGTTGCCGGGCCGGCTCGCCGCCGACGTACCCGCGGTCGCCGGCCGCAGCTGGGACGCGCTCGGCTCGTTCGTCCGCTCGCAGGCGCTGGTCGGCATGATCGACGCGGTGCTGATCGGCATCGGACTGTTCGTCCTCGGGGTGGACCTGTGGCTGCCCCTGGCCGTGCTCACCTTCGTGACCGCGTTCGTGCCGATCGTCGGCGCGCTCTTCGCCGGCTTCGTCGCGGTGGTCATCACCTTCGTCACCAACGGCGGGACCGACGCGCTCATCGTGCTGGCCATCATCGTCGCGGTGCAGCAACTGGAGGGCAACGTCCTCCAGCCGATGGTGCAGAGCCGCGGGCTCGGCCTGCACGCCGGGGTGGTGCTGCTCGCGGTCACCCTGGGCAGCAGCCTCTACGGGATCGTCGGGGCGCTGCTCGCCGTACCGGTCGCCGCCATGCTCGCGGTGTTCTGGAACTACCTGCGGGAACAACTCGCCGACCGGCCCGCCGTCGTCCCCGAACCACGAGCCGAATCGGTTTCCGTCGATTAACTGGACCCCGGCCGCTAGAGTGTTGCGGGGTGAGCGCCTTGGTGCGACAGGAGACCGTCCTCGCCGACGACACCCGGCTCCGTGACCGGCTGGTCTTCGGCGACGAGGACGCCTTCAGCGAGCTGTATGAACGGTTCAGCGCGCTCGTCTACACCGTCGCCGTCCGGGTCACCCGTGACGAGCGGGCCGCCGAAGACGTCGCCCAGGAGGTCTTCCTCTCCGTCTGGCAGCGGCCGCTCGCCTTCGACCCGGCCAAGGGCAGCCTGCGCGGATGGCTCGCCATGCTCGCCCACCGGCGGGCCGTCGACCTGGTCCGGCGCGAGGAGACCCACCGGCGCTCCACCCAGGACGGCAAACTCAGCGCGGAAGCCCTCAGCCGCGGCGACCCGGTCGGCGACCAGGTCGAGGACGCCGACGCCACCCGGCGGCTCCGGCTCGCGCTCGGCACCCTGCCCGAACACCTGCACACCGTCATCTCCCTGGCCTACCTCCAGGGACGCACCTACCGTGAGGTCGCGGCCGAACTCGGCCTGCCCGAAGGCACCGCGAAATCCCGGCTCCGCGAAGGGTTACGGCGATTGACCGTGGCGTTGAGTGGAAATCACGCTCACGGCCCGGAGGCACAATGAGCAAGCTTGTAGACGGACTTGCGCGGCACCCGAGCCCGGCGGAGGTGACGCGATGACCGGCACCGACAGTCACGAGATCGTGGCGCCCCTCCTCGGGGCGTGGGCCCTCGACGCCTGCCCGCCCGGCGACGACGGCCTCGTCCGCGAACACCTCGACGACTGCGACATCTGCGCCGGCGAGGCACGCACCTTGCGCGAGACCGCGGCCGAACTGGGCGGCACGCATCGACGGCCCCCGGCCGGGCTCGCCGCCCGGTTGCGGTCCGCGGCGCCCGTCCGGCGGCGTCCGGCTCCCGCGGCCCCGGAGTACGCGCAGCCGTACGCGGCCCAGGTGGCGGCCCTCGACCTGCTGCTCACCGGGCTCGACGACGACCACTGGGGGCGGATCGCGGCGTACGGCGAATGGAGCGTCCACGACCTGCTCGCCCACCTCACCGCCACCGACAGCCTGATCGCGGCCGCCCTCGGAGTCACCGTCGAACCGCCGCTGGCGCCAGGATCCGACCCGGAGTCCCGTACCCGGGAGGTGTTGAACTTCGCCCGCACCCGCACCGCCGAGCAGGCCCGGCGCACCTGGCGCGCCCAGGCAGAAGCCCTGTGCGGCGCCCTGCTCACCGTCCCCGCGCCGACCGGGACGATCGCCGTCGGCTGGGACATGCCGGTGCCGGACGCCCTGGTGGCGCGGGCCTTCGAAACGTGGATCCACAGCGAGGACATCGGCGGCGTCCTGGCCCGGCCCACCGTCACACCCCTGCCCGAACACCTCAACCCGATGGCCGACCTGGCCGTCCGGACCCTTCCGCTGGCCACCGCCACCCGGGTCACCGCGCCGGAAGGCCGCCACGTCCGGCTGCACCTCACCGGACCCGGCGGCGGCACGTGGACCGTCCCGGTGACCCCGCCGCCGCCCGGATCCACACCGCCCCAGCCCCCGTCGCTCGTGCCCGACGCCGAGGTCACCGCCGACATCGTCGAGTTCTGCCGCCTGGTCGGCGACCGCCGCCGCCCGGACCAGCTCTCCGTCACCATCGCCGGTGACACCCGTCTCGGCCTGGAGTGGCTCGCCGCCGCCCCCGCCCTGGCCGTCCCCTGACCCCTCCAGCACCACTTCGAAGCCGGCCTTCGGTGCCGGCCCGTGGTGGCGGTCCGCGTTTCGCTTCCGGTTCCTTTCCCGTACGCGTGTCGCCGTCCCGCCCCATCAGGGCCGTCCCGTCCGGTCGGCGCGATCTCACTGCCCACTCCGGCCCGTGCCGCCCCGCCGGGCGGAGATCGGTGCCCTCCCTCCTGCGCCGCCGGGAACACGGCTGCCCTACTTCCGGTCACGCTGGGTGAATGTGCTTGCCAGGCACCGAGGCGCTAACCGCTCCCTCCGAGCGAGTGGTGGCGGTGGTGCTCGCCAGTGGTGCTTTCGGCCGTTACGCCGGTCGCCCCGGGCGGGTGATTGCGGTGGTGCTTACCAGGCATCCGGGGTGGTGCTTTCGGCCGTCACGCCGGTCGCGCCAGGGAAGCCCGTCGGAAGTCACTCACCGTGACCGCGATCTTGGGCATGGGCAGATGCGTGGTACATCCGTGCCGCCCTGAAGCCTGTTTCTCGGTTGCGGGTGGCCGCGATGTCGAGTCGCGCATTCGGCGAAGGTGCCGCCATCCGCCGCGCTAGGTGGAAACGGGGCTTTCGCGGGGAACAGATGCCCGTTTCGCCCGCTTTGCATGCCGACGCTCTGCGATCTTGAACGATTGGTCACCCGAGACGGTGATAAATCGACCAAGATCGCTCAGGGTGACGCGTCCGCTGGACGAGGGATTGCGGAACGCCCAACCTCGTGAAAGCGCGACCACCCACTGAGAGCGACCGGCGTGACGGCCGGGAGTGGGCAACCCCGGTGCCTGGGAAGCAAGACCGCGACCACCCACCGAGGGCGACCGGCGCAACCGCCGCGAGCAGGCAACCCCCGACGCCTGGCAGGCAAGACCGCGACCACCCACCCGCAGCGACCGGCGCAACGGCCGGGAGTGGGCAACCCCGGCTCCTGGGAGGCAAGAGCGGGACCACCCGCCCAGCGTGACCGAAAGCGGGGGCGGCGGCACACGAGGACGTGGCGACCCGCCCGGCCTGCCCGGGCACCGATCTGCGCCCGGCGGGCGCGGCACGGGCCGGAGCAGGCAGTGAGATCGCGCCGACCGGACGGGACGGCCCTGATAGGTCGGGGCGACGACACGCGTACAGGAAAGGAACCGGAAGCGGAGCAAGATCTCCAGGTGTGCACTGTGGGCCGATAGGGCTGCACAGTGGGCCAGCGGATCGGGAGTGGAGGGCCGATAGCTTTCGGTGCGTCATGGCTCTACAGGGACGGGCCGGGGAATGCGGGACGCTGCGGGAGTTCATCCGGGCGCTGCATGGGGGTCTCGGCGACGCGCTGGTGCTGGTGGGCGATCCGGGGTCGGGTAAGACCGCACTGCTGGAGGAGGCCGTCACCGGAGCCTCCGGCCTGCGGGTGATCCGGGTGGCGGGGGTGGAGGCGGAGAGCGGCTTTCCCTATGCGGCGCTGCACCGGCTGCTGATCCCCGTGCTGCCTCTCGCCTCGACGATCCTGCCGCCGGACGGTTTGCGGGCGCTGCATGGGGCGTTCGGGCCGGCCGATGATCCGCCCACCGGGCCGGAACCGGTCGTCGGGGCGGTCGCCGCGCTGCTCGACGGGCTCGCTGTCGAGTGCCCGGTGCTCTGCTACGCCGACGACGCCCACTGGTTCGACCGGGAGTCCCTTGCGGTGCTCGCCGCGGTCGCCCGCCGGCTGCCGGGCGCCGCCGTCGCCGTGGTCCGGGGTGGACGGATGCCGGCGCGCTGGGCTGAGGGCGGCAGGGCGGGTGTGGGACTGATTCTGGCGGCTCGGGAGATGCCCGCCGGGTGGGGGCGGTTTCCGGTACTGGAGGTGGCGGGGCTGGGCGCCGCGGAGGGGGCCGCCGTCCTGCGGTCGGTGGTGGCCGGGCCGCTGGACGCCCTGGTCGCGGCTCGTCTGGTGGCGGGGACCGGCGGGAATCCGCTGGCGCTGATCGACCTGGGGCGGGAGCTTTCCGCCGATCAGCTGGCCGGGGCGCAGTCGTTGCCCGATCCGTTGCCGGCCGGCAGCCGGATCGAGGAGTTCCACCTGCGACGGGTACGGGAACTGCCGGAGGACACCCGGACCTGGCTGTTGATCGCCGCGGCCGAGCCCGGTGGGGACATCGCGCGGATCGTGGCGGCCGCCGACCGGCTCGGCATCGCTCCGGGGGTGGCCGAATCGGCGGTGGCCGCCGGGATACTGACACTCGGGGTGACCGCGGTGTTCCGGCGTCCGCTCGCCCGGTCGGCGATCTACAGCGGAGCCACCGGTGACCGGCGGCGGGCCGTCCATGCCGCCCTCGCCGCCGTGACCGGACCGGCCGGTGATGCCGACCAGCGGGCCTGGCACCTGGCCGGATCCTGCGCGGGGCTCGACGAGACGGTGGCGCAAGCTCTGGTCGGGGCCGCGGACCGGGCCGGCGAGCGGGGCGGATATGCGGCACGGGCGGCCTTCCTGACCCGGGCGGCGGAACTCACCCCGGGCGCCGGCCGCGCGGAACGGTTCCTCGACGCGGCCGAAGCCGCTCTGGTCGCGGGCGCGCCCCTACAGGCACGGCGGCTCGCCGACGCCGCCCTTGCGGCAAACACATCCCTATCGGTACGGCGACTCGCCGACACCGTCCCTGAAGCGAACACACCCGCACCGGTACGGCGACTCGCCGACACAGACAGGCCCCTACCGGCATGGCGGCCCGCCGACACCGCCCACGAAACGGACACGCGCCCACCAGCACCGCGGTCGGCCGGCACCGTCCTGGAGCCCCGGCCCGGGTGGCGGCCAGGGGCTGAGTGCCCGCAAGCGGCGCAGGTTGCCGGTGGGCCCGGGGCGGGGGTGGTCCGCGGGCGGGCTTTGCTCGTCGAAGCGGGGGCCGTGGTGCTGTCGGGGCGCGCGGCGGCGTACGCGGAAGGGTCTTTGATCTGTCTGGAAGCCGCGCGCGCGATCGGGGAGAGTGAGCCGCGACTGGCTCGCGGAGCCCTGCTCGAAGCGGTGGAGCATCTGATCCGCGCCGGGAATGCGGGACCCGGCACCGGCCTCGCCGAGATCGTGGAGGCAGCGGCCCGACCGCCCGGCAACAGAGAGACGGCGCCGGTGGGCGGAGCCGTCGAGGTTGATGGGGCGGCGGTGGTGGAGCAGCAGTTGCGGGCGTTCGGGGCGCTGGTGGCGGAGGGATGCGCGGCGGCCGTGCCCGAGGTGCGGCGGGCGGTGGGGATGCTGCTGGCGCCGGACGTCCCGGACGACGTGGTGTTGCGGCGGCATCTGACCGCGGCGACGCTGTCGGCTCTGCTGTGGGATTCGGGTGCGGAGCGCGCGGTCTGGCGCCGGGTGGTGCGGATCGCGCGGCGGTCGGGGGCCCGGTGGCAGTTGGTGACGGGGCTGTACGGCTCGGCGGACGCGTCGGCGCGGCTCGGTGATGTGGCGGCGGTCCGGGAGTCGCTGGCGGAGGCGGAGCGGGTGTGTGCCGAGATCGGCGTCCGCCAACGCCCGGACCGGCTCGCTGAGGGGCCGGTGGCGCAGGCGCTCGGCCGGGGTGATTATCGGCGGGCCCGGGTGCTGGCCGGTCAGGTGGTCGCCGCCGACGTGCTCGGGGTGCATGCGCGGGTTCTGCCCGATCTGGTGGAGGCGGCCGTCCGCAGCGGTGATCCGGAGACGGCCGGTGCGGCGCTGGCGAGGTTCACCGGCCTGGCGGAGGCGGCGGGCACCGGCTGGGCGCTGGGTGTGCTGGCCTGGACGCGGGCGCTGGTCGCCGAGGCCGGGGAGGCCGAGCCGCTGTACCGGCGGGCGGTCGCGCTGCTGGGTGGGACCGAGGCCCGGGCGGATCTGGCGCGGGCGCATCTGCTCTACGGGGAGTGGCTGCGGCGGCGCAGGCGGCGCCGGGACGCCCGCGACGAGTTGCGCCGGGCCGCGGCGATGTTCGAGGCGATGGGCGCGCGGGGGTACGCCGAACGCGCGGCCCGGGAGCTGGACGCGGCCGGGCAGACGGGCGGCACCCTCACGTCGCAGGAGCTGGCGGTCGCGCGCCTGGCCGCGGCCGGTGCCACGAACGGGGAGATCGCCGCGCGGCTGTTCCTCAGTGCGAACACCGTCGACCACCATCTGCGCAAGGTGTTCCGGAAGCTGGACGTGACGTCCCGCCGCCGGCTGCCGCCGGTCTAGGGCCTATCTGGTGGATCACCCAGGGCTGCGGCGTGGTCCAGGCGGCGCCTGACGGCGTCCGCGGGAAGGCCAAATACAACACCGGTATTAGGCCTTCCCGCGGCCGACGCCAGCCACCACCTGGACCTCGCCTCGCACTTGGGTGATCCACCAGATAGGCCCTAGGTCAGGTGGCGGTCGAGGAAGGCCAGGCCCTCGTGGACGAGCGGGGCCAGGTCGGCGCCGACGAAGCAGTGGTCGGCGCCGGGCACGATGCGCAGTTCGGCGGGGGCGCCCACCGCGGTGAGGCGTTCGTGCAGTTCCCGGCTCTGGCCGACGGGCACCACCCGGTCCTGGTCGCCGTGTACGAGCAGCAGCGGCGGCGCGTTCGGGGAGACATAGCTCGCCGGGCTGGCGGCGGCCGACTCCTTCGGCATCTCCTGGACCGGGCCGCCGACGAGCCGGCTCTCCGGGGAGTCGGGGGCGTCGTGGTCCTGGAGGCCGTGCGGGTGGTTCTGGGCGGCCATGGTGAGCAGGTTGCTGGGCGCGTACCAGAGCACGCCGGCCCGGACCGCGTCGGAGACGCCGGGATCGTGGTCGCCGACGGTGGGGTCGTCGCCGGTGAGCGCGACGAGCGCGGCCAGGTGGCCGCCCGCCGATTCACCCCAGATCGCGAAGCGGCTCCGGTCGAGCCCCAGGTCGGCGGCGTTGCGGCGGAGCCAGCGGACGGCGGCTTTGACGTCGTGCAGCGGGGCCGGGAAGGTGGCTTCGGCGCTGAGCCGGTAGGTGACGCGGGCCAGCGCGTACCCGGCGGCGAGGATCCGGTCGCCGATCCGGGCCGGGGCGAGCTGGGGCCCGTCGTGCTTGTTGGTGCCGTAGCGCCATGCCCCGCCGTGCACCCAGATCACCAGCGGCAGCGGGCCGTCGACGGGCGGGCGGAACAGGTCGAGGGTGACCGGCCGGTAGCCGGGGTGCTCGGCGACGATCGCGTCGATCACCGGAGTCGGTTGCCGTAACACGAGATCCCCCTGCTCAGAATCGGGTGTCCCGAGGGAGCACCGGGCGGTACCAGTTCACGGTGCCCGCCTCCGGCCCGGGAAAACCAGCATGCCCGGCGAAACCGGCTCCGTGCGTCCTGCTGTCCGGTGTGCGACCGCGCCCGCGATGCGCTAAGGATGTTCTATGAGTCTCAACCGCAGACTGCTGCTGACCGGGGGCTCCGGTGTCCTCGGGGTGACCGTGCTGAACACCGTGACGGGGTGTTCCGGAACCGATCCGGCGGGGACGCCGTCGGCGGCCGCTCCACCGCCGGGCCTGGTGGGCGACTGGCGCCGGGTGGATCTCTCGTTCGTCTCGGTCTACCTGCTGGTCCGTGGCGGGGAGGTGGCCGTCGTGGACACCGGCACCCCGGGTTCGGAGGCGTCGGTGGAGGCCGGTCTGAAGGCGGCCGGCCTGGGGTGGGACTCGGTGCGACACGTGATCCTCACCCACCAGCATCAGGACCACGCGGGTGGGCTCGCCGCGATCGCCCCGCTGGTCGGCGCCACCCTGTACGCCGGTGAGGCGGACGTGGCGGCGATCGATGCGGCGGGCGAGACGCTGACCCCGCTCAAGGATGGTGACGAGGTTTTCGGCCTGCAGATCATCGGCACCCCGGGGCACACCCTGGGGCACATGTCGGTCTTCGAACCGGGGACCGGGGTGCTGGTGACGGGCGACGCGCTGCGCAACCAGAACGGGCTGGAGGGTTCCGCGCCGCAGTACACGACGGACGCCACCCTGGCCGCCGCGTCGGTGAAGAAGCTGGCCGGCCTGGAGGTGAAGGCGATCCTTCCCGGTCACGGTGAGCCGTTGACCGCCGGGGCCAAAGAAGCGCTGCAGAAGCTGGCAGCGACGCTCTGAGACTCGTTCAGCAATGACCGTTTCCGGCCGAAGAGGTTTTCGTGACGCCGGACACGAAGTGAAGGTTCCCGTGACGGATACAGGGTTGACCGGCCTCGAGGTGGTCGACGAGCTCGGTCGTGGCGCGTTCACGATGGTCCACCGCGCCCGGCGGGGCGACCGCTGGTACGCGCTGAAGCGCCCGCTCGCCGACCCCGCCGAATATCCGCGGATCCGGACCGAGTTCGCCCGTGAGGCGTCGTTGCTGGCCTGCATCGACGATCCGGCGGTGGTGCGGGTCTTCGCGGTCGGCGACCTGGACGGCGTACCGGCTCTGGTGCTGGAGCATCTGCCCGGTGGAACGCTCGCCGACCAGCTGTCCGGTGGCGTGCTGGCCGAGGACTGGGTGGTCGCTCTGGCCGCCCGGCTGGCCCGGGGCCTGGCCGCCGCGCACCGGCTCGGGCTGGTGCACCGGGACCTCAAGCCGGGCAACATCATGGTCAGCACGGACCAGCCGGCCAAACTGATCGACTTCGGTCTGGCGCAGCTCGGCGAGACGGGGTCGCCGGACCAGGCGGTCGGCACCTTCCTGTACTCGTCGCCGGAGCAGTCCGGCATGCTCAAGCGCCCGGTCGACGGCCGCTCCGATCTGTATTCGCTCGGCGTGGTGCTCTACGAGTGCCTGGCCGGGCGACTGCCGTTCGAGACCGACGACGTCGGCGAGCTGCTGCGCCTGCACCTGGCCGCCCCGGTCCCGGACCTGGCGGTGCCGCGCCCGGGCATCAGCCCGGCGCTGGCCGAGGTGGTGTACCGGCTGCTCGCCAAGGATCCGGACGACCGCTTCCAGGACGCCCGGTCGCTGCTCGACGCCCTGCGCGGCTGTCCGGGCGGGGAGGCCGCCGAGCAGCCCGCGGTGGGCGCGTGGCCGCTGCGCGGCCGGGCCGCCGAGACGGAGCGGCTGACCCGCCGCTGGGAACGGGCACTGGCCGGGCACGGCGGGGTGGCGGTGATCCGCGGCGGGCCCGGTTCCGGCCGGACCCGGCTCGCCGAGCAACTGGCCGCCGAGGCGGAGGCCGCCGGGCTCCCCCTGTTCTGGGCCACCTGCCGGGCCGGGGAGGCGACCCCGCTGTCGGCGGTCCGGGAGGCCGTACGGAACTGGCTGGCCGGGGTCCGCCGGCTGCCCACGGCCCGGCGCACCGCGGTCGAGCGGCTGGTGAGGGAGGCGGCCACGGCGGCCGGGCCGCGTCTGCTGGCCCGGATCTCCGGCGAGCTGAGCGCCCCCGGCGCCGACGTCGCGCCGGCCGGCGGTGACGAGCACGTGCTCGGCGCCGGCACCACCTTCCTGAGTGAGCTGGCCACCCGTTGCGGTGGGCTGATGCTGGTCATCGACGAGGCGCAGCATCTGGACTCGGGCTCCCGGCAGCTGCTCGAGAAGCTGGCCGCCGACCTGGCCGGGCTGCCGGCGCTGGTGCTGCTCACCGCCCCGGACGGGGCGGGCGACCCGGCCGCGGGGCTGGACAGCGCCGGGACCCTGGAGGTCGACTGCAACCCGCTGGACGGGCCGGCGGTCGCCGATCTGATCGCGTCCCGGCTGCCCGGCGCGGAGGTGACCGGGGAGCTGGTCCGGTACGTCGCGGCGCGGACCGACGGCACGCCCCTGGCCGTGGTCAGCTACCTGCTGCGGCTTCTCGACGCGGGTCTGCTGCGCCCGGTGTGGGGCTCCTGGGAGCTGGACCTCGCCGGGGCGGACGCGCTGCCGCCGGTCGCCGACGTCCTCGACCTGCTCGCCACCCGCCTGACCACGATGCCGGACGGCACACTCGACTGCCTGGCCATCGCCGCGGTGGCCGGGGTCCGGTTCCGGGCCGCGACGCTGCTGGCGGTCGGCGATCCGGACCGGATGCTGGCCGCGCTGACGGCCGCGGCCGACCGGCACGTGCTGGAGCCACGGCCCGGCGGCTGGTACGCCTTCATCCACCCCCAGCTGCGCGACGTGCTGCTGGAGCGGCTGGACGAGGACCGGTTGCGGCGGGTGCACGCCGATCTGGCCCGGGCTCTGGAGGGTCTGCCGGAGGAGCTGCGGGACGAGGGGCACGCGTACGCGGTGGCCCGTCACTACAGCCGGGCCGGTGACCAGGTCCCGGCCGGGGACCGCCGGCGCAGCGCCGCGCTGGCCGGCCGCCGTGCCCTGGCCGACCAGTCGCCGGACGAGGCGATCCGCTACCTGACCGAGGCGGTGGCCGGGGACCCGGCGCCGGAGACCGGGATGCTGCACTCGCTGGCCCAGGCCTACCTGCGGGCGGGCCGGCTGGAGCTGGCCGGGGAGGTGCTGGACCGGGCGCTGGCCGGGGAGACGGACCGGCTGTGGCGGGCCCGGCTGCTCACCACCCGCATCGAGCTGTACCACACGGTCTGGGACGACGACCGGGCTCTGGAGGCGACCCGGGCCGCGCTGGCCGAACTGCGCAGACCGCTGGGGGGCCGGGGGCTGCTGCTGCTCCTCACGTCGCTGCTGGTGGCGTTCGTGGGTGGGCTCGTCCGGCGTACCGGGGTGGGTTTCGGAACCGCACGTGGCCGGCGCCGGGAACACCTGGCCGTGCTCGCCGCCGTGCTGGATGCCGGCGGCTATGCCGCCGGGCTCGGGTTGCGCCTGGCCGAGGCCGGCGCCCTGTCGTTGCGGGCCGTGTACGCGGTCAACCGGCTGGGCCCGTGCCCCGAGTACGTCCGCGTCTACGCGCTGATCGGCTACGTGACCGCGGTGGTCAAGCTGCGCACCACGAGTGAACGCTGCCTGCGCCGGGCCGCCGAGGCGGCCGCCGGGCTGGACGACCCGGGGCTGGGCGCCTATGTGGAGTGGATGCACGGCTGCGCCCTGATGATCAGCGGCGTCGACGACGGCAGCATCTGGGAGAAGACCACCTCCCGCAACGCTCGCTGGTACGTTCCGGCCCAACTGATCCCCGGCTACGCCACCCTCGCGATGCGCTACCTGCTGCGCGGCTACGTGGAGGAGAGCGCCCGCGAGTACGAGCGCGGCATGCGGAACCTGCCCGACCAGGAACAGGTGCTGGGCACCTCGCTCGGCATGCTGAGTGTGATGATCCCGGCCGGGCAGAGCCGGTTCGGTGAGGCCGCGGCGGCGCTGAAGCGGCTGCACACGGCGTTCCCGCCGGGCACCGGCACCCGGGTGCAGCGGGCCAACATGCTGACCGCCGCCGCCTGCCTGCTGATCGAGCAGGGCGACGTGGGGCCGCAGCTGGAGGAGGTGCTCGCCGAGTTCCACGCGCTCAAGCTGCGCCGCGCCGAACTGCTGCCGCAGCACAAGTGGATCTACATGTACCAGGCGCACGGCCGGCTCATCCAGTTCCGCTTCGCCTCGGACGCCGACCGGCCGGCCCGGCTCGCGGTGGCCAAGAAGGCGGTCCGGGACCTGGGCCGGGTCGGCGGCACCCCGCTGCTGCGCTGTGTGCACCTGACCACGAAGGCGTCCTGGTACCTGGCGGCCGGCGACCCGCAGCGCTGCCTGCGGATCGCCGACGAGGCGGAGCGGCGGCTGCGGAAGGTGGACGCGCCGTTCATCCAGTACGAGGTGTTCCGGATCCGGGCCCGGGCGATGCGCGCCATGGGCATGGCCAACGAGTCCGACCGGCAGGCCCGGTTCGCGCTCACCATGGCGCTCTTCCACGGCTGGGAGCAGCGGCGACGGCAGACGCGTGCCGAGTTCGGCGTCGACGAGGGCGCCGGCACCCATCGACGGACCGTGGCGGACCGCCGCCCGGCGTCCGGCCGCAACCGGCATCTGGAGGCGTTGCAGCAGGTCGGCACGGCCGCCGCGACGATCCTGGACCCGCAGCAGCTGGCCAGCGTGGCGCTCGACGAGATGCTGCGCATCCTCGGCGCCGAGCGGGCGGTCTTCTTCCTGCTGGACGAGGCCGGCGAACCGGTCCGGTACGCGGGCCGGGACGCCTCCGGTGATCTTCCGGAGACCGACGAGTACGCGTCCACGCTGGTCCGCCGGGTCGCCGGCGCCGGGGAGCCGCTCGTGGTCGCCGGCACCGAGCAGGGCGCCGCGCTCGGCTCACGCAGCGCCGTGGTACACGGGCTGCGCAGCATCCTGATCGCCCCGGTCCAGTTCAAGGGCCGGATGGTGGCGATCGTCTACCTGGACAGCCGGCTCGCCCGGGGCGTCTTCACCGACGACGACGTCGCCGTGCTGACCGCGGTGAGCAGCCACGTCGCCGTGTCGCTGGAGACGGCGCGGGCGGCACAGCTGCACTCGCAGGTGCAGGCCGCCCGGCAGCAGCAGGCGCTCGCCGAGATGCTGCGGGCCAGCCTGGCCGAGATGAGCGCCATCCTGGAGCCGGACCGGCTGCTGTGGCACCTGTGCGGCACGCTGCGGGCCCAGCTCGGCGCGACAGCCGGATGCCTGATCAGCACCGATGGCGAGGTGATCGAGGTGGTCGGCGCCACACCCGTCGAAGCGGTCGGGAGCACGGTGCGGATCACCCCGGGCGACACGCCCGAGCTGCTCGGTCTGGAAGAGACGGCGGGGGTACGCGAACGCGTGCTCGCCGGCGCGCCCAGGGCACTGACCGTCCCTCTGGTGGGACGGGACGGCCCGGTCGGGCTGGTGCTGCTCGGCGGTTCCGGGCTCGACGGCACCAGCCGTCAGGTGGCGGCCGCACTGGCCACCCAGGGCATGACCGCGTACGAGAACGCCCGCCTGTTCAGCCGGGTGCAGGAACTGGCCACCACCGACGAGCTGACCGGTCAGCACAACCGGCGGCACTTCTACGCGATCGCCGGCGCCCTGGTGCAGGCGGCCGCCCGCAACAGCCGTCAACTGGCGGCGGTCATGCTGGACATCGACAAGTTCAAGGCGATCAACGACACGCACGGGCACGGCGTCGGCGACGAGGTGATCCGTACCGTGGCCGCCCGGATCCGGAGCCGGCTGCGCCACTCCGACGTGCTCGGCCGCTACGGCGGTGAGGAGTTCGCCGCGGTCCTGCCCGATCACGGCGGCCACGCCGAAGAGCTGGCCGACCGGATCCGCCTGGCGGTCTCCGCCGAGCCGGTGCCCACGCAGGCGGGCCCCCTGCACGTGACGATCAGCGTGGGCCTGACCAGCCTGGCCCAGGGCGACACCTCGCTGGACGAACTGCTGGCCCGCGCCGACCACGCCCTCTACCGGGCGAAGGAGGCCGGCCGCAACCGCGTCATGTCCGGCTGAGAACGCCCCGGACGGGAAGACTGGACGGTTGTGATCCGACTGCTCACCGCCCTGCTCCTGCTCCCGCCCGGCCCGCCGGTGCACGTCGTCCGGCCCGGCGACACCCTCTCCGGCGTCGCCGCCCGGTACGGTCACAGCGTCGCCGACCTGCGCAGATGGAACGGCCGGACGGCGCTCTCGGTGGACGGCATGCTCCGGCTCACCCCACCCGCCGCGCCGCTGCCCCGCTGGCGCACCCACATCGAGCCGCTGACCGCCCCCGAACCGGCACACTGCCCGCTGCGCGCCACCGACCTGCGCCGCATCTGGGTCCGCTACCTCGGCTTCGACGGCCGCGCCCACGACGGCCACCTCACCATGCACCGCACCCTGACACGCCCCACCCAGCGGGCGTTCGCCACCCTCTACCGCCGCCGCTTCCCGATCATGGCGATGCCACCGGCCGTGGTCCCCGACGAGACGGTCCTCACGAAGGGCTACGAATGCCGCTACGTGGCCGGGACGAAAACCTGGTCACAGCACGCGTACGGCCGGGCCGTCGACATCAACCCACGCCAGAACCCGATGATCCGCGGCAACTACCTCGACCCACCGAACAGCGCCGCCTGGCTGGCCCGCGACGCCCACCACCCAGGCATGCTGCACGCGAACGGCGCGGTCACCGCTTTCACCCGCGAGGGCTTCACATGGGGCGGCCACTGGACCACGTTGAAGGACTATATGCATTTCAGCACCACCGGCCGCTGAAGATCGTCCGTGGTCGAGGTCCGCGTTTCTCTTCCGCTTCCTTTTCTTGTACGCGTGCCGCCGTCCCGTTCCCATTCGTCCCGTTCCGCCCGCCCGGCCCTTCTCGCTGCCCACTCCAGCCTGTGCCGCCCCCGCCGGGCGTGGACCGGTTGGCCACTCCCGCATGTTCCTGCCGCTCGCCCCGGGTGGGTGGTTGCGGTTTGTGCTTGCCCCGGGGCTGCCCTCTACCTGCCGTCACGCCGCTCCCTCTGGGCGGGTGGTTGCGGTAGTGATCGCCAGGCAACCTGGACGCCGCTCCCGGCCGTCCCGCCGATCCCGCCAGGCGGGTGGTTGCGGTGATGATCGCCAGGCACCCGAGGCGCTGCTCCCGGCCGTCCCGCCGGTCGCGTCGGGTGGGTGGTGGCGCTTGATACCGGTCGCGCCACGGAGCCACCGGAAGTCACTCACCGTGACCGCAATCTTGGATACGTGAGGGTGCAGTGGTACATCCGTGCTGTTCTGGAGCCTGTTTCTCGGTTGTGGGTGGCCGCGATGTCGAGTCGCGCATGCGGATGGCTGCGGCGTCACCCCCGACCCGCCGGCGATCTTGGGCGATGGCGGCTGTCGGGCCGATCTTGATTCCTGGCTGTTGTCCGGCGGCCAATCATCGCCCATGATCCATTTCTGCTGGAAGACCTTGGGTTATCGGATACATCCGGGAGTCTTCTTCTTGGCCGCCCACGGCCGAATCCGCAATCCCTCGCCAGCAGGACGCGCCCCCCGGAGCGATCTTGAACGATTCACCACCGCCTCGGGTGGCAAATCGTTCAAGATCGCACAACAGCGGCACACAAAGCGGGCGAAACGGGCACCTGCTTCCGGCGAAAGCCCCATTTCCGTCCAGCGCGGCGGACGGCGCCCTCCATTTGGTGGTTCGCCCGACCGGGCGCTTGACGTAGAACCGCGAACGCCCAAGAAGGAGACTCCCGGATGGCCACAATGGCGCAAGATCCCGCGTTCGGTGACGATCACCCGAGATCTACATCGATTCCTGCGGATGACTCGCGCGGCCGACGATGACCGGCCTAACCTCGCGGCAAAGACGGGAAACACGCGAACAAGCGACGTGACATCCACCCCGGCAACAACCGGGAAAGAGGCCCTCAGGCCACCTCGATCTTCCACAAGAGATGGTGAACCGGGTCCCTCGCTCACGCGGAGTGCCGGCCGGCCGGGCTTTCGGCGGTGAGCGCGCACGAAAGCCGCCGCATGAGCGGCCATCGCCCCGATAGGGCACGCAGGCGACCACAACACCACCATGCGCGCCCACCCTCGTGAAAGCGCGACCACCCGCCCAGAGGGAACGGCGTGACGGCCGGAAGCGGGCAACCCCCGTGCCTGGGAAGCAACACCGCAACCACCCACCCAGCCCGACCGGCGCAACGGCCGCAAGCAGGCAACCCCCGGCGCCTGGGAAGCACCACCGTGACCACCCACCCGCAGCGACCGGCGCAACGGCCGGGAGTGGGCAACCCCGGTGCATGGGAAGCAAGACCGCGACCACCCACTGAGGGCGACCGGCGCAACGGCCGCGAGCAGGCAACCCCCGCGCCTGGAAAGCAAGAGCGGGACCACCGCACCGGGCGACCGGCGCTACCGCAGAGGGCAACCCGGCAGCCCGGCCGGCAACACCGCAACCACCCACCCAGCGGGACCGAAAGCAGCGGGTGGCAGGCGCCCGGGTACCGATCTCCGCCCGGCGGGCGCGGCACAGGCCGGAGCGGGCAGCAAGCGCGCGCCGACCGGACGGGACGGCCCTGAAAAGGCGGGACAAGAACACGCGTACAAGAAAGGCGCTAAATGCCGGGGCGACGGGCGTCGGCCGAGGCGCGGCGCAGCTGGGAGGGGGTGAGGCCGTAGCGGGCCTTGAAACGGCGGGTGAAGTGGGTGACGTCGCGGAATCCCCAGGAGTGGGCGATCGCGGTGACCGGCTGGTGCTGGTGGCCCGGGTGGAGCAGGTCGTGGCGGGCGCCGCGGAGGCGTTCGTTGATGATCCACTGTTCCAGGCTGAGGCCGGCGCCGGCGCAGAGTTTGTAGAGCTGGCGCAGGGAGATGTTGTGGACCGCGGCGATCCGGGCGGGGGTGAGGCCGGGGTCGGTCAGGTGGTGGCGGACATGCGCGCGGATCCGGGTGAGCAGGGTTTCGGCGAGGGCGCGGCGGGTGTGCCGTTCGCTGCGGGTGGCCGACGCGAGCAGCGCCCGGACCAGGTCGACGGTGGCTGCGGCCACGGTGGGGGCGGTGGGGTCGGCGGTGATCCGGGCCCGGTCCCGGGACAGGGTGGCGATGTGGGCGGTGACCAGGCGGTAGAGCGGGCTGGCCCGCAGGTTGCCGAGCGCCTCACGGATCGCGTCGAGGGGCAGATCGAGCTGGTCGAGCGGGATCTGTACGCACCCGGCCGCCCCGTCGCCGGACCAGGAGTAGTCGTAGGCGCCGGAGAGGTCGACGCCGAGCAGTTCGCCGGACGGTGTGACCCGCTGGTGGCCGTGCTGGTCGAGGCGGCCGTAGCCCTCCCGCTGGACGGCCAGTGAGATCACCGGCATGGCGTCCTGCCGGGCCAGTTTGGCGGTGCGCAGCAGCCGCAGGCCGGAGGAGCGGCAGGTGAAAATGTTGGTGTCGCCGAGGTCCCACACCTCCATCCGGGCGTGTACCGGGCCGGCCGGGTTCTCGTGGATGACGTGGCAGGGGGCGGAGGCGAACATCATCGCGGTGTGCACGGCCTCCACACGTTCGGTGGCGGGCAGGGCCGCGGTGTCGAGAACGAACGCCATGCCTGCTCACGTTAGGCGGCGGAACCTGAAACGGTACGGACGGGGGACTCTAAAAGATCAATTTCGAGGAATGTTTGGTGTACCCCGGGATGACACTGCATGTTTGGGTTCCCCCCGATTCAGGAAGACCCCACGCCGTGCATCCTCAACCCCCGCGCCGCACCACCCACGCCTACGGAACTCCGAAGAATCTGCTGGTCTACGACCGTTGGGGCAGCTTCGGCCGCCCGGTGGTCCTGCTGCACGGCCTGTTCTACGACCGCACCATCTGGTGGCCGGTCGCGGCCGAGCTGACCGGCCCGTGCACCGTCATCGCCGTGGATCTCCCCGGCCACGGCCAGTCCGCCGCCCGCGGCGACAACGATCTGGACGCGCTGGCCCGGGATCTGGCCGTGCTGGTCCGTGACCTGGAGCTGCACCGCGCCCCGGTGCTGGTCGGCCAGGGCGAGGGCGCGCTGCTGGCGGAGGCGTTCGCGGCCGCCTACGCGACCCGGGCCGTGCTGACCTTCGACGAGCCGGCCGAGGCGCCACCGGAGAGCCCGGAGCAGCATCAGGCCGGCGCCGACCTGGCCGGGGTGCCGGCCGCGTACCGCCAGTTCGCGGTGCCGCGCGGGGATCGGCGGCTGCGGGACTCGTACCGGTGCTGGTTTTCCAAGGGAGTCCCGGCGCGAGTCGCGAAACGGCCCGGTTTTCCGCATCTGCGCGCGCCCGCGCGTTTCGCCGCGACCCTGAGCGACCTGATCTGAGCCGCGCCCCCGCGCGACCTGATCCGAGCCGAGCCTGTCATCCGTGCCGGCGCCGGCGACGGCGCCGGTGATGTGGTGCCGACAGCGCGGCCATGCTGATCAGCATGCAGAGGATCAGCAGGCCGGCGAGCACTGTCTCGACGAACATCGCGGACCTCCTCGGGGCCGCCGGCGACTGCGTTGAGCAGCCGGAATCCCACCGTCCCCCCGGTGGCGGCGGTCGTCAACCGATTCGGCGGAATCCACGGTTGGCATGGTGTGCCGGGCCGGGTCTGCCTATGCTGCCCCCGAGGGGAGTACCTCCACGAGAGCGTGGCGGTCACCACGGGCACGCGGACGTGCCCTCGTGCGTTCGCCCGGCGTGCAGGGTGCGGCGGGTGAGGGAGACCTCGGACGATGACACGTGTCCGAGGGGGCCCCGTGCTCGATCTTCCGTCCATCGCGTCTCCGCAGCTCTGGGCGATCAGCGTCGCCGTTCTGCTGGGCCTGCTCATCGCCGATTTCGCGATCACCCATCGCCCCCACGACGTGGGGATGCGCGAGGCGGTCGGCTGGTCACTCTTCTATCTCGCGCTTCCGGCCGCGTTCGGGGTCCTTCTCTGGCAGGTGTACGGACGACGCCCGGCCGTGGAGTTCTTCACCGGTTACGTGGTGGAGAAGTCGCTGTCGGTCGACAACCTGTTCGTCTTCATGCTGCTGCTGGCGGCGTTCGCGGTGCCTCCGCGGCTGGCGCAGCGGGTGCTGCTGTACGGGATCGCCGGCGCCCTGGTGCTGCGGGCCGTCTTCATCGCGGCCGGCGCGGTCGTGCTGCGCAGCGGGGCGTGGGCGTTCCTGCTGTTCGGGGCGGTGCTGCTGGCGACCGCGGTGAAGGTGTTCCGGGAGGCGATGCGCCACGAGCAGTACCGGGTCGACATCGAGCACATGCGCAGCGTGCGGCTGATGCGACGGCTCATGCCGGTGACCGGCGACTATCACGGCGGCCGGCTGACCGTGGTGGAGCGGGGCCGGCGCGCGCTCACCCCGCTGGCGCTCGTGGTGGTGGCCGTCTTCATGACCGATCTGGTCTTCGCGGTCGATTCGGTGCCGGCCGTCTACGGCGTGACCGAGGACCCGTACCTGGTGTTCGCGACGAACGCGTTCGCCCTGCTCGGCCTGCGGGCGCTGTATTTCGTGCTGCACAACGTCCTGGACCGGCTGCGGCACCTCAACTACGGGCTCGCGGTCATCCTCGCCTTCATCGGCGTGAAGCTGGTGCTGCACTGGGCGCACGGTGCCTGGCCGGGCGTACCGGACATCCCGACCGACGCGTCGCTCGCCGTCATCGGCCTGACCCTGGCCACCGTGACGGTGACCAGCCTCTACGCCGACCGCCGGGAGCGCGTCGGCAGCGGGCGCCGCCGGATCTGATCGGCGGCGTCGCGGACCGTCAGGATCAGTGGGCGGGCCGCGGTGAAGGCGACCACGGCGGCGTGCAGGTCACCGGCGCGGGCCGCCGACTCGATCCGGCCGCAGGCGGTCGTCGCCGGGCCCGCGCCGAGGTTCGCCAGCACCCCCATGAGCTGGTGGGCCTCGGTACGGGTGGTGCCCGGATCCTCGAAGGCGAGGGCGTGCTCGATCCGGTCCAGGTGTTCCGGGATCTTCGCCGAGAGGGCGGCGAGGAGTCCGGCCAGCGCGCCGGCGGTGGCCGCCGGGTCGGGTCCGCGCAGGTGGTCCAGCCGCCGTTCGATCTCCGCCGTCACCTCGGCGAAGTCCGGCGGGGCCGGCTGTGACCAGTGTTCCAGCACCCGGGCCACGTCCGCCGGGATGAGTGGCTTGGCCAGGTGCTCGTCCATGCCGGCGGCCAGGCAGCGGGCCCGGTCCTCGGCCAGGGCGCTGGCGGTGAGCGCGATGATCGGCACGTGCCGGCCGGACGGCTCACGACGGCGGATCTCCTCGGTCGCCTGGTAGCCGTCCATCTCCGGCATCAGGCAGTCCATGAAGACGGCCTGGTAGTCACGGTTCAGGGCGCGGTCCACCGCCTCCCGGCCGTTGACCGCCACGTCGGCCGTGTAGCCGAGGTTCGCCAGGATGCCCAGCGCGACCGTACGGTTGATCTCGTTGTCCTCGACCACCAGCAGGTGACCGCGGCCCGGCGGATTCGCCGCGACCGTGCCCACCACGCCGTCGCCGTCGGCCTCGCTCAGCACCCCGGCGAGCGCGTCGAACAGCTGTGCCTGCCGCAGCGGTTTGGCGAAGACCCCGGACACCCGCTGGTCCGGCTCGCTGGGCAGGTGACCGGGGTCGGCGGCGAGCAGGACGGTCTTCGGCACCGGGCAGCCGGCCGGCACCAGCCGCTCCACCGGGGTGCTCTCGACGTCGGTGATGATCAGGTCGAAGGGGCGTCCCGCGGTGGCCGCCTCGGCCAGCGCCCGGGTGGCGGCGTCCTCGTCGCGGACCCCGGTCGTATCCATCGACCAGGCGCTGAGCTGCTCCGTGAGGACGGTCCGGTCGTCCTCGTCGGGGTCCACGATGAGTACCCGCAGCCCGTCCAGGCTGTGCCGGTCGACCAGGTCCAGGCCCTCCCGGGCGGTCCGCAGGGTGACCGTGAACCAGAAGGTGCTGCCCTCCCCCGGCACGCTCTCCACGCCGATCCGGCCGCCCATCAGCTCGACCAGGTCGCGGCTGATGGCCAGGCCCAGGCCGGTGCCGCCGAACCGCCGGGTGGTGCTCGCGTCGGCCTGGGTGAACGCCTCGAACAGCCGCTCCCGCGCCAGCGCCTCAATGCCGATGCCGGTGTCACGCACCTCGAACCGGATCGGTACGGCGTCCGGGCCGGCGACGTTCGTGCGGTCCAGCGCCGCGGTGATCTCCACCCGGCCGCGCGGGGTGAACTTGACCGCGTTCCCGGCCAGGTTGAGCAGCACCTGGCGCAGCTTGCCGGGGTCGCCGCAGACGGTGGCGGGCAGCTCCGGGTGGCAGTCGGCGCTGACGGTGACGGCCTTCTGGGTGTCCGGCGGGGCGACCAGCGCCACCACCTCGGCGATCAGCCGGGCCACCTGGAAGTTGGCGTCCTCCAGCAGCACCTTGCCGGCTTCCAGCTTGGAGAAGTCGAGGATGTCGTTGATCACCGCGAGCAGGGCCGATCCGGCGGCGCCGATGCCCTCGGCGTACCGGCGCTGCCGTTCGTCCAGCGGGGAGCCGAGCAGCAGGCTGGTCAGGCCGATCACACCGTTCATCGGCGTACGGATCTCGTGGCTCATCGAGGCGAGGAACTGCGACTTGAGCCGGGCCGCCTCGATGGCCTGGTCGCGGGCTTCGGCGAGGGCCTGTTCGGTCTGCCGGCGGGCCGTGATGTCCCGGACGAAGCCGTGGTAGTGCGGGCTGTGGTCGTGCCGGATGCACCACATGGTCAGCTCGACCGGGATCTCGTGACCGTCCCGGTGCCGCGCGGCCATCTCGGTCGGCCGGTCCAGCAGCCATTCGAGGCGGCCGCCCAGCAGCCGCAGCAGCGCCATGTGGTACCGCTCCGGCAGGATCGTGCCGGTCAGGTCCCGGCCCAGGATCTCCTCACGCCGCCAGCCGAAGACGTGCTCGGCCTGCCGGTTCCACTCGGTGATCTCGCCGGCCGCGTCCATCGTGAAGAACGGGTCGCTGGCCGCCTGCATGATCATTTCGAGCTGTTCGCGTTCCACCCGGCGGCGCTGCTCGGCCAGGACCCGCGCGGTGATGTCGTGTGCCACGGTCGAGGCGCCGATCACCGCGCCGTCGGCGTCGCGCATCGGCGCCATGCTCAGCGACACCTCGATGACGGCGCCGTCCTTGCGCCGGCGGCGCGTCTCGAACCGGGTCAGGGCCTGGCCGCTGAGCACCCGGGCGAGCAGCTCCCGCTCCTCGCCGAGCCGGTCCGGCGGGAGCAGGCGGTTCATGTCGCTGCCGATCATCTCCTCGGCGGTGTAGCCGTAGAGCCTCTCGGCGCCCGGGTTCCAGGTCTTGATCGTGCCGTCCGGGAACTTGCTGACGATCGCGTCCTGCGAGGCCTCGACGATCGCGGCGAGCTGAGCGTTCTCGTGCGCCTGCGTGAGGCGGCCGGCCTCGGTCACCGTCAGGTCGGTCACCTCGGCGCTCACCCCGAAGATCGCGTACGGCTGGTCGTGGTGATCGCGGAGCGCGTACAGGGTGGTGACGAACCGGCGCATCCGGCCGGCGTCGGGAATCATGTCCTCGAAAGCGACCGGGCCGTCCGCGGCGAGGGCGGCCCGGTCCCGGCGGCGGAACTCCCCGAGCCGGGCGGGCGGGTGCACCTCGCGGTCGTAGCGGCCGGTGGCGCCGCCGTACGGGATGCCCTGGAGCCGGTCGTAGGCGGCGCTGGTCAGCCGGTAGCGCCCGGTGAGGCCCTTCACGAACGCCGGTGTGCCGGTCTGGTTCAGGATCTCGGCGAGGTAGTGGTAGCGGTCCAGGCGGCGCCGGAGCCGACGGGCGGCCCTCGTCAGACCCCAGGCCGTGGCCGCTCCGGCGGCCACCAGAGAGACGGCCCTCCCCAGCACGGCAGTACCCCCGAAGATCCGAATCGGTTTCAGCATCAACGTACATGCTTTAACCTTTATTACGGACATATCCTGATCAAATGCTTCTCTTCTTGAGGGAGCCTCCGTGGCGACAGTGATGGTCGTCGACGACGTAGCCGCCAACCGGGACATCGTGCGCCTGCTGCTCGGCTTCCGGGGTCACGAGGTCATCGAGGCGAAGGACGGCGCCGACGCGCTCCGGCTCGCCCACACCCATCACCCCGACGTGGTCGTCTCCGACGTGCTGATGCCCGGCATCGACGGCCTGGAACTGGTCCACCGTCTGCGTGCCGACCCGGACCGGGAGGCCGCCTCCGCACCGGTCATCTTCTACACCGCCAACTACCTGGAACCGGAGACCCGGCCGCTGGCCGAGGCCTGCGGCGTGAGCCAGGTGGTGCTGCGCTCCGAAGAACCGGGCACCCTGCTCGACGCGATCGAATCCGCGCTGGCCGCCGGGCCGGTCACCGTCGACCTCGACACGGGCGAGGACTTCACCCAGGCCCATCTGCACGCGGTCAACGCCAAACTCATCGAGAAGGTACGGGCGCTGCACGACACCGAACGCCGGTTCGAGGCGATGGCGGTGGCCTCCCCCGTCGGCATCGGCATCATCGACCGGCACGGCCACGCCGACTACGTGAACCCGCGTTTCGCCGAAATCCTCCAGACCCCGATGGACCGTCTCCTCGGGCAGGGCTGGCTGGCCTGCCTGGACCGGCCCGCGCAGAACGCCGCCCTGGAACTGCTGCACGGCGCGGGTCCCGACACCGAACTGCGGTTCACCCACCGGATCACCCGGCCGGACGGCGAGATCCTCTCGCTGCGGGTGCACCTGCGGCAGATCCACGACGGGGACGACGGCCTGACCGGCGGCGTGCTGATGGTCGACGACGTCACCGACGTGGCCCAGGCCGAGGAGCGGCTGCGGGAGGAGACCGAGCGGCGGCAGGACGAGACCCGGACCCGCGACGCCGAACGCCTGCACGCCCTGCGCCGGATGGCCGGCGGCACGGCACACGACTTCAACAACATCCTCGGCGCGATCCTCGGCTACGTGAACCTCGCCATCGAGTCGATCAACGACGGCCGCGACGACGGCCGCATCCCGGCGGACACCGCGGAAAGCCTGATCGACGACCTGGCCCAGGTCGTCAAAGGCGGCGAACGCGCCCAAGGCCTCACCCAGCAACTGCTCGCCTTCGGCCGCCGCGAGGTCAACCAGCCCACCGCCCTCGACATGAACGCGCTGCTGCGCGAATGCGAGACGTCACTGCGGGCCGCCGCCGGACCGGGCACCGTCCTGCGGCTGAACCTCGGCACCGGACTGCCCACCGTCAAAGCCGACGCGGCACAGCTCACCCAGGTCCTGCGCAACCTGGTCCGCAACAGCGCCGAAGCGATGCCGGAGGGCGGCGCCGTCACGATCACCACGTCGGCGCAGGACGACCGGGCGGCGGTCGAGGTCCGCGACACCGGCACCGGCATGGACTCCGACGTCCTCGAACGCTGCTGCGAGCCGTTCTTCAGCACCAAGTCGACCACCGGCACGGTCGGGCTGGGCCTGTCCACGGCGCACGGCATCGTCAGCCAGGCCGGCGGCCAGCTCACCATCGAATCCCGGGTCGGGCA
Organism: Actinoplanes lobatus; assembly: GCF_014205215.1. Taxonomy (NCBI): domain Bacteria; kingdom Bacillati; phylum Actinomycetota; class Actinomycetes; order Micromonosporales; family Micromonosporaceae; genus Actinoplanes; species Actinoplanes lobatus. The sequence goes on along the minus strand of NZ_JACHNC010000001.1, from coordinate 4,221,659 downwards.
GGGCACCACCGCCACCTTCACCCTGCCCGCCATGGCCGGCATGATCCCGGCGGCCCCGCCGCCGAAGACCGCACCGCAGGATCCGGCCGGCGGCGAGACGCTGCTGCTGGTCGACGACGAGGAGGCGGTGCTCCAGGTGACCGCCCGGATCCTCAGCGGCGCCGGATACCGGGTGCTCACCGCGCCCGACGCCGGCGAGGCACTGCGCCTGCTGGAACGGCACGGCGGCGAGGTGGCGGCCCTGGTCACCGACGTGGTGATGCCCGGCATGAACGGCCGCCAACTGGCCCGCATCGCCGCCGGACGACGGCCCGGCCTCTGCGTCGTCTTCGTCTCCGGGTACGCCGACTCGCTCTTCGACGAGCAGGGCAACAACCTGGAGCCGGGCTCGACGATCCTGGCCAAGCCATTCGACCGGGAGAAGCTGGTCAACACCGTACGCACCGCCCTGGGCGCCGGCGTCAGCTCTTCATAGCGCCCACCACCAGAACTCCGGCGTAAGCCCTTCACAGCGCCCACCACCAGAACTCCGGCGTAAGCCCTTCACAGCGCCCACCACCAGGTTGAACCCGGTGTCGGCGGCCAGGATCGGGTCGCTGAACCCGGCGCCGGCGAACAGTTCCAGCCGCTTGGCCGGGCCGCCCAGCGCGCCCCAGACCGTGGGCGCCCCCGGCCGGCTCAGCGAACCGGGCGGTCGACGAGACCGAATCGACTCGGAGGCGGTTTGTTTCGGTGGCGAAGAATTCCCATGCGGCAGCGGAAAAGTGGAACGAATTCTGCCTTCCAGTCGCACCCGGTCGCCAGTCGTCGATGACCGCGAACAATTCGGACCGGACTTGGCGTCGGCTATGTATCGGCACGACGGCGAAGGGCGGAACGGCTCCAGCTGCCCATTCCTGGTCGCCTCCTCCACCAGTTCAGAAAGGCTACCGAAAGCGGACTCCCGATCCCGTTGACCGATTGCCGGATCGGCCCGGCCAGCCGAACGTGGCTGACGCGGCCACGCGACGTCGGTTCGTGGGCCGCCATGATCGGCGACTTCCACCCGGCGTGCGGTCGCGGTTGGCGACCTCCACCCGGCGTGCGGTCGCGGTTGGCGACCTCCACCCGGCGTGCGGTCGCGGTTGGCGACCTCCACCAGGCGCGCGGTCGCGGTTGGCGACCTCCACCAGGCGCGCGGTTGTGGTTGGCGACCTCCACCGGGCGCGCGGTTGTGGTTGGCGGGCTTGACCGCAGGCGGGCACGATTGGCCTAACTTGATGGTGGAGGGGTTGAGCGGTGGGCCGGGTGTAGCCGGAGGGCGGTTACGTCCAAGCCGCCGGCCGTTCCGTTCAGCGGGGGCAATGAGCTGATCAACGAGTTCGTCCGCGGAAGGACCGTCGGCGGTAGCGATGTCCGCCCGCTGGCCCGGTGTACGGATCTGCTGGGCGCGGGACTCCGGAGTGCCCACACCCTCGGCGCATTCGGGCAGCTCAGGCACTTGATTTGCCAGCCTGCCAGCCGTGCGTCCCGGAGGTGAGGTGTTCTTCGACCGCTCGAGTCGCGGCTCCGCTCGATAGTCATGGGGCTGGTTCATGCCGTCACTGATCGGCCGACCTCGTGCTGCCGACCGTTCACCCGGGTGCGTGCCGCTCCGTTCCAGTATGGGCTGAGCCTCGACCGGGCATGGCGGGATGGTCGCGGCCGGACGCAGCGGCGTGGTCTCGGCCGGACGCAGCGGAGTGGTCTCGGCCGGGCGCGATGGAGTGGCCGGGCGCGGCGAGGTGGTCGTGGCCGGGCGCGGCGAGGTGGTCGTGTTCGGGCGGGTGGCCCTGTTGCTGGCCGGCGCGCGGTCGGGCGACTGAGCCGCCTCGTCGCGGGTGCGGATTCGGCGGAGGCGCTCGGCGTGACGCCTGCGTAGACCCCATGCGCGGTGACGATCGTGTTCGCTACGGAATTGTTCGGCGACTGGGGAATGGTTCCGGCGCGCGCTCCTGTCACGCATTTCGGAAATCTCTTCCTTGGTGAACAACTGGAGCTGCGGCATACCTCAATTCTCCTGCGCCGACGCGAGGAAGTGTAAGCCCCACCAGGAAGACGATCATGCCAAATTCGCCCGCGATGAGCCTCCTTCCAATGCGCGCCGAAATCCTCTGTTTCAACACCGCCCGCCGGCACCCCGGCTCGGACCGATCCCGCGGTCAAGGAACTTGATGATGGTGATCGCCTCCGCTTGTACGGGGCCGCGAACGGAACCCTCTTGGGTGGCTACCGGGCGGCTCAGGACTCACCTCGTAGCGCACCGCTGCTTCTCGCGAGTTCGCTCGGCCACCGAGCGCGCGGCGGCACGGGTCGAAGGCCCGCAAGCCAAGGGATCCTCGGCTGCGGAACGAGGGTGCGGCCTGCGCTGCCGGCCGGGCCTCGACACGGTCACCGACAGGGCGGGGCCGTGCTCGACAAGGTCGGCGATCCACGCCGCATCCGACACATCGGCCTCGCGACGGGGCACGTCGTGCAGATGCGCCGCGGCCGGGCGGGGGTCGGGTGGCGGCCAAGGCCGACAGGCAAAGGGCTTGCGGGCGGCGGCCGGGCAAGGGCCGGGCGGGGAGGCAACAGCCGAGCTGGGAGGCCGGGCAGGGCAGGGCCGGGCAGGGCCGGGCAGGGCCGGGCAGGGCCGGGCAGGGCCGGGCAGGGCCGGGCAGGGCCGGGCAGGGCCGGGCAGGGCCGGGCAGGGCCGGGCAGGGCCGGGCCGGGCAGGGAGGCAACAGCCGAGCTGGGAGGCCGGGTGGCGGCCAAGGCCGACAGGCAAAGGCTTGCGGGCGGCGGCCGGGCAAGGGCCGGGCGGGCAGGTCGAGCGGGCGCCGGCGCGGACGACAGGTGGGCGGAGAGGCCAGGCGAGGGCTGGCGGCGGCCCGGGTGGCGGCCGGGTGGCGGCGAAGGCCGGCAGACGAAGGCCGGGGAAGGGCCGGGGCCGGCTCCCCGGGCAGGGATGTCCGGGGAGCCGGTATTGAGGGAGGGTGAGTGGGCAGCATCGCCCGGCGCGGGCGGCACGGGCTGGAGTTGCAGGCAGGCCGCCTGGAGCGGGCGGGGCGGTCGCTGTTTTCGGGGGCGGGCACGTGCGTACCGGAAAAGGCACGTGCGTCCCGGAAACGAAGGGTGAGAGAAAGTGGATGGCGTGGAGGTCGACTTCGGGGATTCGGCGTTTGTGGGTGATCCGTATCCGGTGCTGGCGCGGCTTCGGGAGGCGGCGCCGATCGGGCGGCAGCGGAGTGGGCGGTGGCTGGCGGCCGGGCATGCGGCCGTGGATGCGGTGTTGCGGGATCGGCGGTTGGGGCGGTTCTGGGTGGATCTGGAGCCGGCGGGGGTGTTCGAGCCGTTCAACACGCTGCACCGCAACCAGATGATGGAGAACGAGCCGCCCGTGCACACGCGGCTGCGGGCGCTGGTGGCCAAGGCGTTCGCGCGGGGGCATGTGGAGCGGCTCGGGGCGGCGGTCGCCGGGGAGGCGGAGCGGCTGCTCGGGGCTGTGGGGCGGGAGTTCGACCTGCTGGCGGACTTCGCGGAGCCGCTCGCCGTGAGTGTGATCGCGGCGCTGCTCGGGGTTCCGGCCGCTGATCGGCATCGGTTGCGGCCGTGGTCGGCGGCGATGGTGCGGATGTACGAGGTCAGCCGCACCCCGCAGGTGGAGGCCGACGCGCTGGAGGCCTGCCGGGAGTTCGCCGGATATCTGGAGCATCTCGCCGGGGTACGCGCCGCCGAACCCGAGGACGACCTGGTCAGTCACCTGGTGGCGATCCGGGACGGGTCGGACCGGCTGACCGGGGAGGAACTGGTGGCTTCGGCGATCCTGCTGCTCAACGCCGGGCACGAGGCGTCCGTCAACGGGCTGGGCAACGGTGTGGTAGCGCTGCTCGGGAATCCGGGTGAGCTGGCGCGGGTACGGGCGGACCGGGCGCTGATCCCGCGCGCTGTGGAGGAGATGCTGCGGTACGACTCCCCGTCGCAGCTGTTCGTACGGACCGCGGCGGCCGATGTGGAGATCTGCGGGGTGACCGTGCCGGCGGGGGCCGAGGTGGCGGCGCTGCTCGGGGCGGCCAACCGGGATCCGGCGGTGTTCGCGGAGCCGGACCGGTTCGACGCCGGCCGCGACCCGAACCCGCACATGACGTTCGGCGCCGGGCTGCATTTCTGTCTCGGCGCGCCGCTCGCCCGGATCGAGTTGCGGGCCGCGCTCGCCGCCCTGCTCGACCATGCGCCGGGGCTGCGCTTGGCGGCGCCACCGAAGCCACCGCGGACGTTCGTGCTGCGCGGATATGCGGCCGTCCATGTGAGCCGCTCGTGATCTCGTAACGGTAGGGTCGGCCGGTGCGGACGAAGCAGCAGCTGACCGAGGACATCCGGCGCGAGCGGCGGGCGGCCCTCGTGGTCAACGCCCGGTCGCGTCGTGGCCGGCAACTGTACGCCGACGCGCACGCCCGCCTGCTGGCCGCCGGGTTCGAGTTGCTCGGGGCGTACGCCGTGGACCGGCCCGGCGAACTGGAGAACTCGCTGGCCGCCGCGCTCGCCCACAAGCCGGATCTGCTGGTCGCCGGCGGTGGGGACGGCACCATGAGCACGGCCGGCCGGATGCTGGCGCACCGGGATGTGGCGCTCGGCCTGCTGCCGTTGGGGACCACGAACAACTTCGCGCGTACGGTCCGGATCGAGCCGGGCCTGGACCAGGCGATCGCCACTCTCGTCGACGGCAAGGTCATCGACGTGGACCTGGGCATCGCCGGCGACATGCCGTTCACCAACCACGTCGGCGTCGGCCTCTCCGCCGAAATCATGATCAACGTGCCCAGCCGGCTGAAGCGGGCGATCGGCCGGATCGCCTACCCGATCACGGCACTCGGCCTGCTCACCAAGCATCGCCCGCTACGGGCCACGGTCCGCGCCGACGGCCGGGAGATCATTTTCAAGACCCATCAGGTGTACGTTGCGAACGGCGGCTTCCACGCCGGGCGCCCCATCACCGCCGACGCCCACGCCGACGACCGCCTGCTGGTCGCCTATCCGGTCGGCGGGTCGGGCAAGTTCCACCTGCTGCGGGAGACGGCGCGCAACGCCCTGACCGGGCACCGGCGGACGCTGCGGGAGCAGCCGTTCCTGGCGGTCGGCGAGTTGTGGCTGGAGACCGACCGGCCGGCGCAGGTGGAGGTGGACGGGGAGCCGTGCGGGGAGACGCCGCTGCGGGTGGCGGTCGACCCGAACGCGCTGCGAATCATGGCGCCGGCGGATTCCCCCGATCTCTGACCCCCGGGAATTGATCAACCAAGATTAGCAACAGCCTGATCAGTAACGGACTGCAATGGATCACGAAGAGCCGCTTTCGCGGCAGCGTCGAGAGGCTGATCGTCGGGATAATCGAATTTGATCTCGATCACCGCATTGTCGACCACACTGACCATTTCCAGCCTCTCAACTACGTCAGGCTCACCGAATATCTGATCCGCCTGCTGCGCCCCGATCGGGTTCAGCCGCCTCGCGCTCTCCTCCAACTCGTCCAAGGCCTTGTCGTGCGCGTCCTGCAGCGCTCCGGGCGTCGTGACCTCTACTGCCACAGCCAGGGTCACGTCCGCCGTCCCAGCAGCCCCATAGCCGCACGAGGCGAAGGGCGTTGTCGCGTCCGGATCGAACACCGGTTTCTCCGCCTGAGTGGCGACACCCAGACGGGCGGCAATCGCTGTGTCCAGAACCGGGCAACTCGGGTTTGCCGCTTCCCATCGTGCGCCGCCCTGCAAGCTGGGCAGGACAAGAAACCAAGCCAAGAAGCCACCACAAATCAGGAATAGCGGCATGAGTGAAATCACGATGATGAAGAGAGGCAAGCTCTGGGACACGGAGCCGGATCGCGGTTGCATCCCGACATTGAATCAGAACGGCACAGCACCCGTGAGCCGGAGAAAGATCAAAAGCGTATGTCAATACGTAATAGGTCTGCCGTGGTAATTTCCGCGTTGGACGTCATTCGGGGGGTGGGGCCTATGAGCGGCTTGGACGATCTACGGCGATTGCAGAGCGCGGCCCAGTCCTTCGTTCGCGAGCCACGGTCCGCGATCGGCATGGACGAGACCGGCACGGTGGAGGTGCGGGTCGACGAGACCGGGCGGCTGGACGCTGTGGAGATCCACCGTGACTGGCGCCGTCGGTTCTCTCCCGAGGCTGTGGCGCCGGCCGTCCTGGCTGCCGCCGGAGACGCTCTCGCGAAGCAGGCGGCGGCCTGGGCCGAGGACGTGCGCAGGCCTCCTCCCCCGGCCCGGCCGGCGGCCGGACCGACCGGACCAGCGGTCCGGCCGCGGTTCGATGGCGCTCCGGATCCCCGGCTGCACGACCTCCTGCGGACGGTCACCGAAGCCTTCGCCGAAATCGGCGCCTATGCCGAGCATGTGCAGGCCTCCGCCCAACGCACGACGACCGGCCGGAGCCACTCCGGCCGGGTCACCATCACCCTGACCGGAAGCCACCTCACCACGGTGGAGATCGACGAACGCTGGCTGCGGTCGGAGGCCAGTGGCCGGCAGGTGGCGGACGAGATCGAGGCGGCCTGCCGGCAGGCCTACCGGGCGATCGCGGCGGACGACGAGGCCACGTCCACCCGCACACCGCATCTCGACGAGGTGCGGAGACTGGCCCGCGATCCAGAGAACTTCATCCGCCGTGTAACCGGTGACTGACGAAACGAGGAGGTGTCGGGATGGGAGATCTACCCGGTCCCGGCGAGGTGCGGGCCGCGCTCGAGGATCTCGACAGTGATTCCCAGTTCTGGTTCGCCGCCGCCCGGACCGTCGGCGACGCCGCCCGGTCCGCGGAGAGCCTCGGCCTCAGCGGTTTCGAGTTCGGCATCGTCGGCGTCGAACTGGGCGTTCTCGCCACGTATAAGGAACTCCGAGCGTTCGTGGCCACCAGCCTCAACGACGGGTACCTCGAGATGGAGGAACTCTCACTGGCCCTGCGTAACGCGAGAGACCAGATCGACGAGACCGACCGGGAAGCGGCAACCGGTCTCGGAGCCGTCCTGGGCGAGGCGATCGGCCCGATCACCAACGACCCACCAGGGAGGTAGGAAGATGACCGCAGCCGGTGCGGGCACGTTCGAACAGGCATTCCACGATGCCAACCAGGCGATCTCACGCGGCATCGAGGACGTCCAGAGCAACTTCAAGCTACTGGAGGAGCGACTCAATCGAGCGCTCAAGTTCATCTACATCCCTGGGGTCTCCGAGGCCATCATCGCCGGCTTCCGCCAAGCGGCCGACCTCACCAACGACTTCATGGACCTGCTTCAAAGATTTCTGACCGAACCCGGATATCCGCCCGCATTGTTCCGCATCGGGGACATGTGGGAGACCGACGTGGGTCAGAAGTTGAGCGAGCTGGCCGCGAAGATGGCGCCGAGCGAGCGCGCCGCTGTCGACAGTTTCTCCGGATCCGCGGCACGGGCCTACGAGCGGTCGGCCGAGGCGCAGCGCCTGGCCACCCAATCATTCATGCCTCTCTCGACCTCGGTGAAGGGTCAGCTTCACGAACTCGCCCACAGTCAGATCGTGTTCCTTCTCGCCATCGGCGCGGCGCTGGTGACGGTCGTCGTGGGGATCGTGGCGGCCGCGGTCTCCGCGGGGAGCGTGGTCGGCGCTCCCGCAGCGCCGCCCATCGTCGTCGCCGCGGCGGCCGGGGCGATCACCATGTTGGCGGGAGCCGCGCCGATCATCTACGACGCGTATTCCCAGTTCGAGATCGCCATTAACACCTTCAAATCCGAGTTGGCCGACTCGGAGGGCATGCCTGGGAACCAGTGGCCGAAGGTCGGCGAATCGGTCATCAACCCCCGGAGGCCGTGGCAGGTGGCCACCGACTGAGCCGCACACGAAAACGGGTCCCGCCTGGTGGCGGGACCCGTTCTTCGTACGATCGATGGTCAGACGTTGGCGGGCGCCTTGTCCTTTTCGTCCGGGGTGTCGCCGGCCGCGGCGATGGCCTCCGCCTCGGCGATGATCTGCGCGTCCTCGGAGGAGTGCTTGCGGTACTGCAGCACCGAGTAGACGATCGCCGCCGCCCAGACCACGTAGATCACGCCGTACACGGCGTAGCGGACGTTGTCGGGGGCGTCGATCCAGTCGCTGCGCAGCAGGGAGCGGGTGTTGGTGAGGATGATGACGCCGCCGACCGCGGCGCCGAGCACCCGCGGCGGGATGTGGCGGACCAGCCAGGCGGCGATGGGTGCGGCGATGACGCCGCCGATGAGCAGGGCGAAGGCCCAGCCGTAGTCGATGTTCTCGCTGCCGATGCCGTAGATGAAGCCGATGCTGGCGGCGACGGCGACGAGGAACTCGCTGGTGTCGATCGAGCCGATCGTCTTGCGCGGTTCGAGCCGGCCGCTGGCCAGGATCGCGGGGGTGCCGACCGGGCCCCAGCCACCGCCGCCGGTGGCGTCGACGAAGCCGCCGACCAGGCCGAGCGGGGTGAGGAACCGCTTGCGCAGCGGCTTGCCGAGCTGGCCCTTGGGCAGGCCCTGGAAGGTGAAGCGCAGGAAGACGTACAGGCCCAGTGCCAGCAGGATGACCGCCATGAGTGGCGCCGCGACCTCGGTGGAGATGCCGGAGAGGACGACCGCGCCGGCGAAGGCGCCGACCGCGCCCGGGACACCGATCTTGAGGACGACTTTCCAGTCGACGTTGCCGAACCGCCAGTGCGAGAGGCCGGAGACCAGCGTGGTGCCGATCTCGGCGAGGTGCACCGTGGCGGACGCGGCCGCCGGGTTGGTGCCGATCGCGAGGAGGAGGGTGGTCGAGGTGACGCCGTAGGCCATGCCCAGGCTGCCGTCGACCAGCTGGGCGCCGAGCCCGACCAGGGCGAGGAGGATGAGCTTCTGCATGTGCCGACCGCCAGGGGAGGGAGGGTCAATTCCTACTTCTTGGATCGGATAATAGGAGCCTACCTAGCCCGTAGGCAAGGCATCCCTTGGGGGCGATGTTGCAGAATGGCCACCGTGAGTGACGCGGATGACGTACGGCGGCTGGCTCTCGCTCTCCCGCAGGTCGAGGAGATCGACAGTGACGGCTTCGACTTCCGGGTCGCCGGCAAGGGTTTCGTCTGGTCATATCCGGAACGTCTACCCGGAAAACCGCGGGTGATCCGTACCGACATCGCGGTGCTCTACGTCGGGGACGAGGCCGAGAAGCAGGCGCTGGTGCTCGGCGAGCCGACCATGTTCTTCACCACGCCGGGTTACGACGGCCTGCCGCTCGTCATGGTCCGGCTGGAGCGGGTGTCACCCGAACGGCTGAGCGAACTGGTGACCGACGCCTGGCGGATGCGCGCGCCCGAGGACGTCGAGGCGGCCTACCGGGCGGGCTAGAGCCGCTTGCCGCATCGTGATGGTTCGCCCGGCTCGGCCGGCTGGAAGAAGCCCTCTCCAAGAAAACAGCGGGGCTACGGCGTGAGCCGCACCACCCGCTGTCGATCTACACCCGGATTCAGGGCGCCGGGGTCGTGGCCTGAGCGGCCTTGCGGTAGGCGAGCAGCCCGATCACCAGGCCGGCGAGACCCGCGACCAGGCCGGCGATCCCCCAGGCCATGGCGTTGCCGTCGTCCTCGGCGGGGGCGGCCGCCTCGGGGGCGGGCGCCGGGGCGGCGGCGGACGGTGCGGCTGAGGCGGCGGTCAGCTTGAGGACCGGCGCCGGGCTCTCCGGCTCGGTGCCGTCGGTGGCGGGCTCGTCGATCCAGCGGACGATGGTGCCGTCGGAGTAGGTCTGGAGCGTCTTGAAGACCATCTGCTCGGTCTCGGGCAGCGGCCCGAGCGAGACGTCGAACTCCTGGAAGGTGCCCGGCTTGATCTCCGAGCCGGACGCCGCGGTCCAGGTGATCTTGGTGACGGCCTCGCTGATCTCGTGGTCGTGCACCTTCAGCGGGGTGGCCAGCTTCGACTTCTCGGCGACCGCGGTCCAGCCCGGCACCGGCTTGAGCGACACCGAACCGACCGGGCTGTCCACCGGCAGGTTGACCTCCAGCTTGGTGGTGGAGGCGGTGTCGCTCTCGTTCGGCACGCGGAACGACACCTTCGCGTACCCGCCCTGGGTCGCGGTGCTCGGGTTGACCGTCACGTGGGCGGCCGCGGGGCCGGCCAGGCCGAACACGAACGCGGCCGCGACGGCGGTGACGGTGGCGGCGCGCCGCAATGCGGTCTGCTTCATCGGGGAACCTCTCATGCCTTGCGGCGACGGATGAACAGGAAGGCGGCGATCGCGGCAAGAGCGACCGCGACGCCGGCGACAAGACCATAGGTAGCGGTGTTCGAGGACTCCTCGGCGGCCACCAGCGGCGGGCTCACGGCGCTGGTCGTGGTGGTGCTGGCAACGGGGGCGGGTGCCGCCGCGGAGGGTGCGGCGCTGATCGGCGGCGCCGGGTCGTCGACGGTGAACTCGTACGACCCCTTCACCGGGTGCCCGTCCGTGGAGACCACCTGGTAGGCGACCGTGTAGACCCCGTCGGCCAGGGGTTCGCCGATGGTGACGGTGCCGGTGGCGCCGTTCACCTTCGGCGCCGAGGTGGCCATCTTCGCCCCGCCGGCGTCGCTCACCGTGATCGTGGTGTGCTCCGGGTCCAGCTTCTGCAGGAACCGCAGCTTCACCTCGGCCGGCGACTTCTTCAGCGTGGCGCCCTTGGCCGGGCTGGCCTCGGCCAGCGCGTTGTGCGCCCACGCCGGAGTGCCGGGCACGAGCACCAGCAGCAGTGCGGCGAGGACGAGCAACGGCCTCAGGCGAGCCCGGGTGGTGACAGTCGACATGCCCGTTAGTCGCCGGATGCCGCGGCCTGGTTCCCGAAGATTTCCTGGGAACTTCCCGGCCCCCGGGGGCGACCAACCGGCGACGCTGCCCCACCCCTTCACCGAATGCCGAGGACAGCCGTATGGCCGTGACCCCCGAACTGACCGAACAGCCGGTGACCCCGCCGGCACCTCCCCGCGAGGCCCGCCGGCCGTCCGCGTTCGGCGCGCTGCTGCTGCGCCTGCACTTCTACGCCGGGGTGCTGGTCGCCCCGTTCCTGGTGGTGGCGGCCCTGACCGGCCTGCTCTACACGGCAACCCCACAGATCGACACCATCCTGTACGGCGACAAGCTGACCGCCGCAACGACGACCGGCCCCACCCTCCCGCTGGCCGAGCAGATCGCCGCGGCGCGGGCGAGTCACCCGGACGGCACGATCGCGGCGGTCCAGCCGGCCGAGGATGATCAGAGCACCCGGGTGGTGTTCTCCCAGCCGGATCTCGGCGAGAACCAGCACACCGTCTACGTCGACCCGCACACCGGAAAGGTCCAGGGACAGCTGACCACCTGGTGGGGCTCCACCCCGATGACCACCTGGCTGGACGACCTGCACCGCAACCTGCACCTCGGCGACCTGGGCCGGCACTACTCGGAGATCGCCGCGAGCTGGCTGTGGGTGCTCACCCTCGGCGGCATCGTGCTGTGGTGGCGGCGCCGCCGCAGCGTCCGCAAGATGCTGGCCCCGGAGCTGTCGGCGAAGAAGGGCGTCCGCCGGACCCGGGGCTGGCACGCGGCCACCGGGCTGTGGCTGAGCCTCGGCCTGCTGATCCTCTCGGCGACCGGTCTCACCTGGTCACGCTATGCGGGCGCCTCGTTCGACACGGTGCAGACCGCCTTCGACGCCCAGCGGCCCGGCCTGGAGGTGCCGGGCGTCTCCGCCTCGGCCGGTGGTCACCACGGCGCCGGCAGCGAGGCCCCGGTCGCGGTCGACCCGGCGCAGGCCGACACCGTGCTGAAGGTGGCCCGGGACAGCGGTCTCACCGGCCCGGTCGAGCTGAGCCTGCCGGAGACCGGCGGCGCCGCCTGGACCGTCGCCGGGATCGACAACACCTGGCCGGTTCAGCTGGACCGGATCGCCGTCGACCCGGCCACCTCGACCGTGGTGGCGCGCAGCGACTTCGCCGACTGGCCGCTGCTGGCGCAACTGTCCAAGCTGGGCGTGCAGGCGCACATGGGGATCCTGTTCGGGCCGGTCAACCAGATCCTGCTGGCGGCGCTGGCGATCGGGCTGCTCTGCGTGATCCTGTGGGGTTACCGGATGTGGTGGCAGCGCCGCCCGACCCGGGCCGACCGTCCCGCCCTGGTCGGCTCCGCACCGGCCCGCGGCGCGTGGCTGGGCCTGCCGGCGTGGGCCATCGTGGCCGGCGTGCCGGTGGTCTTCGCGATCGGCTGGGCGCTGCCCTGGTTCGGCATCCCGCTGGCGGCGTTCCTGCTGGCCGACGCGCTGCTGAGCCTGCGCGAGCGCGCCTAGACCGTTCGCAGGTCCAGCGTGTGCCAGACGGCGGCCTCCTGCTGACCGGTCGACCACCAGAGCATCCCGTCCTTGGTGGCGGCCAGGTCGGCGGCGGCCGCCAGGGTCACCGTCCGCCCGGTCGTCAGGTCGTGCACGACGAGGCCGGCCACGCCGGTGAGGTCGGACTCCGGGCCGGGTTCGGAGAGGATCTCGAACCGGTCCAGCACGGCCACGTCGCCCACCGCGGCCTGGGCCTCCGGGCCGGCCATCCGGCGGCGGCCGGCGCCGTCCGGGCGCATCGCGTCCATCCGGGCCAGGCCGTCGCCGTTCATCACCATGACCCGGCACCAGACCGGGCTGCACATGGCCCATTCGGCTCCGGAGACCGGCGCCCGCACCTCCCGGCCGGTGGTCATGTTCCGCATCCGGACGGTCCCGGACTGGCTGCCGGTGTCGTCGGTGAGCCAGGGCCAGGCGGACAGCGCCCACTGGCCCTTCTCCTCGCGGATCTCGACCGTGCCGCCGGTCAGCGGGACGGACCGGATCTCAGTGGCCGCGCTGCCCTCGCCGGCCGCCCAGTGCACCCGGCCGTCGGCCACCACCAGGTCGTACTGGTTGCCGTAGAACAGGGTGTTGCCGGTGTCCGCGGTCAGCCGGCGGGGCACGCCGCCCTCACGGCGGACCGCCCACACCTCGACCGGCCGGTCACCGGCCGCCTCGGTCCAGAGCATCTCGTCACCGGCGACGGTCAGGCCTTCGAAGCGAGGTTCGTCGGCGGCCGGCAGGCGGCGCAACTCGCGCTCGACGTCGTCCTTCACCACCACGAGGTGTACGGCGTCCGCACTCGCCCGCGTGCCGACGACCGTGGTGGCGTCCAGGAACAGCAGCGGCTCGACGGTGAGCCCGGGCAGGTCGGCGCGGGCGGCATCGGGCCAGGCCTGGGCCAGCGAGGGCCGACCGACCGCGTCCGGGTTGGCGGGCAGCGGCTCCGGCAGGGTTCCGGCCAGCAGCGCCCCGGCCGCGAGCAGGGCCACGCCCAGGCTGATCGCGGACCTCACTCGTACTGCTGCTTCGGTGGGTCGACCGGTTGCCACTGCTCCACCTCGAGGAACGCGACGTCGGCCTGGTTGACGGGGTCCTTGGCCCGCTTGCCGCTGTGTTTCCCGGTGATCTGGAGCCAGGTGCCGGAGGGGACGTCGATGATCGGGCCGCCGGTGAGGCCCACCTTGATCGGGCGGCCGTCGGCGGCGCAGCAGCTCACCACGATCCGGGCCAGCATCGGTGAGCCGTCCTCGCCGCGGGCGACGAAACCGGTCAGTTGGACGCGGCGGCCGGCCAGGCTGCGGCCGTCCTCGTAGATCACCCGGGAGGCGTAGTCGATCAGCGCGACCGGGGCCGGGTCCGCGTCGGGCAGTGGCGGGAAGTCGGACTCGGCGTTGAGCTGGACCGTGCCGGACCGGACCGCGGTGTACGACCCGAGGGCCGGTGGGGCGACCAGGAGCAGGGCGAGTACCGGGAGGACCAGGAGCCAGCCCACCCGCGGCTCGTGATGGTGCCCGTGGTCGTCCTCCGGGGACGGGCGGGGGCCGCGGAACTCGTACCGGAGGGTCATGATCGCGGCCGCCACCAGGGCCACGCCGGACGCGATCAGGAACGGTCGCAGGCCCTCTTTCACGTACCGCAGATAGAGGTCGGTGAACGACGCCTTGAGGATCGCGCCGCCGAAGAGGAAGAGGACGACCGCCTGCGCCTGCCGGTTCACAGCAGCACCGCTCCCGCCACGACCGCGGCCGGCACCGCCACCGCGAAGGTGGCCGGCGCGAACCGCAGCGCGAACCCGCGCCCGAACACCCCGGCCTGCATCGAGATCAGCTTCAGGTCCACCATCGGGCCGACCACCAGGAACACCAGCCGCGAGGTGAGCGAGAACTGCGACAGCGAAGCGGCGACGAACGCGTCCGCCTCGCTGCAGATCGACAACAGTACGGCGAGGACGGCCAGCGCCAGCACGGACAGCACCGGGTGACTGGCCAGCGTCTGGAGCCAGGCCTCCGGGACGATCACGTTGATCGTGGCGGCGGCCGCGGCGCCGAGCACCAGGAACCCGCCGGCGTGCACCACGTCGTGCCGGCAGGCGGCCCAGAACGCCCGGCCCCTGGAGCCGTCCAGGTCGGGCCGGTGCGGCAGCCGGATCCAGTCGGTCTTCCCGAGCCGCAGCCACAGCCAGCCCATCAGCACCGCGACGGCCAGGCCGGCCAGGCCGCGGGCCACCACCATCTCCGGGTTGCCGGGGAAGGCGACCGCGGTCGCGGTCAGCACGATCGGGTTGATCGCCGGGGCGGCCAGGAGGAACGCGAGCGCGGCGGCCGGCGTCACCCCACGGCGGATCAGGGACCCCGCGATGGGTACGGCTCCGCACTCGCAGCCGGGCAGCACCACCCCGGCCACGCTCGCCGCCGGGACCGCGAGCGCCGGGTGCCGGGGCAGCGCCGTCGCCCAGAACGAGCGGGGCACGAACACCGCGATGACCGCCGACAGCAGCACCCCGAAGACCAGGAACGGGACGGCCTGCACCAGGACCGAGACGAACACCGTGGTCCACGTTTGCAGGCGCTCGCCGGAGACCAGGCCGGACAGCCGGCCCCGGAAGATCACCAGCAGGACCAGAACCGCGGCGAGCGCTTCCACCGAACTGATTCCCCGGCTTCGCCGTTCACCGGCCGGGGCGTCGGCTGTTCTTTCGCGCTCCTGCGTTTCGGTCACCGGGGGAATCTACCTTTTCCGGTTGATCACGGACTCGCCGCCAGGAACAGGTACACCGCCAGCATGCCCAGGTGAAGCCCGCCCTGGAGGATGTTGGCCCGCCCGGGCACGATGGTCAGGGTGCCGACCACGAAGGTGAGCGCGAGCAGCACGAGCTGGGTGCCGCCGAGGCCCAGCAGCAGCGGGCCCTCCAGCCAGATCATCGCGACGGCGATCGCCGGGATGGTCAGGCCGATGCTGGCCATCGCCGAGCCGAGCGCCAGGTTGAGGCTGGTCTGTATCCGGTCGCGGACCGCCGCGCGGACTGCCGCGATGGTCTCCGGCAACAGCACGAGCAGGGCGATCACCACACCGACGAGGGCCTGTGGCAGGCCGTTGCCGGCCACCACCGATTCGATCGTGGGCGAGACCCCCTTGGCCAGGCCGACGACCGCGATCAGGGCGACCAGCAGCAGGCCGAGGCTGGCCAGGGCGGTCCGGTTGGTCGGCGGCGCGACGTGCTCCTCGCTGTCGATGACCTCCCCCTCGGTGGTGATCGGCAGGAAGTAGTAGCGGTGCCGGCGGGTCTGCACCATGACGAACAGCAGGTAGAGGGCGAGCGAGACGACGGCCGCGAAGCCGAGCTGGGCGGGCGAGAACTGCGGTCCCGGCCGGCTCGTGGTGAACGTCGGCAGGACCAGGCCGAGCACGGCGATCGCGGCGACCGTGGCGAAGGCGGAACCGGTGCCCTCCGGGTTGAAGACCGCTATCCGGCGGCGGATCGCGCCGACCAGCAGCGAGATCCCGAGGATGCCGTTACAGGTGATCATCACGGCGGCGAAGACGGTGTCCCGGGCCAGCGACTGCGCCTTGTCGCCGCCGCCGATCATCAGCGTGACGATCAGGGCCACCTCGATGATGGTGACGGCGACGGCCAGGATCAGGGAGCCGAGCGGCTCGCCGACCCGGTGCGCGACCACCTCGGCATGGTGCACCGCGGCCAGGACGGCGCCGGCCAGCAACTGGGCGACGATGATCACGCCTGGTGGCGGGAGGTCACGGCCCCAGGTCAGGACCAGCGTCACGAAGGCGAGGATCGGGACGTAGAGAGCCCAGCGCGAGAGGATCTTCACCCCACAACTGTGACGGTTAATCGGCCTTGTGACCCTCGGAGTGGCCCAGACTCCGCTCCGGAGCGATCCGGTCCCGGACCAGCCGCTTGAGATGCGGCAACTCGGGGAAACCGCCCTCGCCCTTGCGCGACCACAGGGTCTCGGAGCCCAGCCGGACCTCGAAGACGCCGCCGACACCCGGCACCAGGGCGACCTCACCCAGCTCCGTGGCGAAGGTGGTCAGCAGTTCCTGGGCCGTCCATGCGGCGCGCATCAGCCAGCGGCACTGGGTGCAGTACTCGATCTCCAGGCGGGGTTCTCGCGGCTGCGTCACAGCTCCGCAGTATGCCGGATCGGCCTGATCAGGCATGATCGCGGGGATCAACCATCTTAAGGAGTCGCATTGAACCGACGTTGGACCGCGGCCGCCGCCGGTGGGCTGGCGCTACTGGTGGCCGTCACCGTCTCGGCCTGTTCCGGCGCGGAGGGCGCCGCCACCGAGAAGGCCGTGGAGGCCGGTGACTACGTGGCGCTCGGTGACTCGTACGCGGCCGGTGTCGGCGCCGGCAACTACGGCGACAGCGAATGCAAGCAGAGCAAGGACGGCGGCTACCCGCAGCTGTGGGTGAAGGCCCGCGCGGCCACCCCGTTCGGCGCGGTCACCGACGCCACGTGCGGCGGCGCCGTCATCGACGACGTCCAGTTCAACCAGCTCACCGAGCTCGACGAGAGCACCGGCTGGGTGACCCTCACGGTCGGCGGCAACGACGCGAACTGGTTCTCCGTCCTCCAGCAGTGCATGTTCGGTGACGGCGCCACCTGCCAGACGTCGGTGGACAAGGCGGCCGCCTCGTTCGAGACCACCATGCCGGACCGGCTGGACACCCTCTACCAGGCGATCCGCACCCGGGCACCGAACGCGAAGGTGTACGTGGCCGGCTACCCGCACCTGGTCGCCGACCCGGGGAGGACCGGCGTGTCCTGTGACTCGCTGACCGACGCGCACCGTAAGGCGCTGAACGCCGGCGCGGACACCCTCGACGAGCTGATCAAGGCGCGGGTCGCGGCCCACCAGGGCTTCACCTTCGTCGACGTGCGCGAGGCGTTCAAGGGTCACGAGGCGTGCACCAAGGAGCCGTGGATCCACTCGGTCCGCGACGACCTGTCCGAGTCGTACCACCCGACCGCCGACGGCTACCAGGCGTACCTCAAGGAACTGGTCGCCGTCACCGGCTGATCGCCTGGTGTTCGCGTGGTGCACACCTGTCCGGGTTGGGATGGGACGTGCACCACGCGAACCACTACTACGGGCACTCCGCGGTGATGGCCCGGTACTGCGGCCTGCCGGAGTCGCCCGATCCTCCGCGCATCCGCGGGTACCTCCAGCACGGCTGGAACATCGGGGACGGCATGGCGCCCGACCACGAGTTCACGCCCGGCGTGCCGTCGTTCGTGTGGAGTGAGCGCACCCGGCGGCGGGCCTGGTCGATGGGGCGCCGTCCGGTGCATGTGACCGGCGCCCCGTGGGCGTACCTGGTGGAGATGACGCCCGCGCCGGACACCGCGCGCGAGGGGACGATCTGGTACCCGTTCCACGGCTGGGAGGGTCAGCACGTCCAGGGTGACCACGACCGCCTGATCGCCGAGATCCGCGACACCGAGGCCGGCCCGGTCACCGTCTGCCTGTACTGGCAGGAGTACCGGACCGCCGGGGTGCGCCGCCGCTACGAGCGGGCCGGGTTCCGGGTGATCTGTCACGGCTACCGGGGCGGCTGGTGGAAGAACCTGGACCCGGGTTTCCTCGACCGGCAGCTCGCCGAACAGCGCCGGCACCGCCGGGTGGCGTCGAACCGGCTGTGCAGCGCGATCTTCTACGGCATCCTGGCCGGCTGCGAACCCGCCGTCTACGGCGACCCGATGCAGCTGCGCGACGAACGCGACCTGTTCGGCGGCCGGCCCCGCATCCGCCGCCAGTGGGCCGGGCTGCACGGCGCCTCGATCGACCCGGACGCCGCGCGGGCGGCCGCCGTCGACGAGCTCGGCGCGGACCGGCTGCTCTCCCCCGCCGAGCTGCGCCTGCTGTTCCGCTGGACGTCCGAGGGCCGGGAGGCCGCCGCATGACCGCCCTTCTGCTCGGCGGCGAGATGCCGCACTGGTCCGATCGCGACCCCGCCGGCGGGCCGGTGCTGCGCCGGCTCGCCGCGTCGGCGCGGGGTCACACGCTGATCGTCGGGCCGCACGAGCCGGAGCTGATCGACGCGGTCCCGGCCCGGCAGATCACCGTGCTGGTACGCGGGGTGCCGGACGCCGAGGCGCTGGCCACCCGGTACGCCGACCGCCCCGGCGTCGAGGTGTGCTGCGGGAGCCTGCCGAAGCTGGCGGCGGTTCCGGCGTACGACACGGTGATCGCCCTGGACGGCCTGGACCGGGCCGGCTCGACCGAGACCGGGGACCTGACGTGGGCCGCCGGCCTGGCACTGCTGCTCGCGGTGCTGCGTCCCGGCGGACGGCTGCTGCTGGGCTGCGCCAACCCGGCCGGCCTGCACCGCCTCTACGCGGCCGCGACGGAACCGGGCGACGCCGACTGGGCCTCTCCGGCCGACGACGACCCGACGCGGCCGGTGGGACTCGACGACCTGCGGGAGCGGCTGCGGGCCGCGGGGCTCACTCCGGCGCAGGGGTACGCCGCACACCCGTCCCCGCGGAACCCAGCCGTGCTGGTGAGTGACGCCGCCCTCGCCGACCCGGAACTGGCGGGCCTGCTCACCTCGGCGCTGCGCCGGTCCGGCCGTCCGTCCGGGCCGCTGCTGGCCGATCCGCGCCCACTCGCGGCCGCCCTGCTGCGTCACCGCCTGGCATCCGCGCTGGCCCCGGCCTGGTTCGTGGCCGCCGCCCGGCCCGGCCACCATCCCACTCCCCTGCCGGACGTTCTGCTGGCCCCTGTCGGCGACAAGCCGGAGACGCCGCCGGCCGAGCCCGGCGACAAGCCGCAAACGCCGTCGGCCGAGCCCCGCAACAAGCCGGAGACGCCGTCGGCCCCGACCGGCGGCGAACCGGGGACGCTGCTGGCGTTGCGGCGGACGGCGCGCGGCTGGCTTCCGGAGGGGGCGGACGAGCCGCTGCCCACCGGCCGCTGCCTGCATGACGTCCTGCTGACCGTGGCCCGCCGCGGCGACCTGCCCGAGCTGCGGGCGCTGCTGACCGCCTGGCAGTCCGGCGACGCCGCGGGGGTGGCCGCCGACGCGATCCTGGTGACCGCGGACGGCGGCCTGCATCCGCTGGCCGCGCCCACCGGCCCGGAGGCCGCGCTGAGCCGGTTCGCCGGCGCGCTGCACGACGAGAACCTGGCCGACCGCTGGCCCGCCGGCCTGCTGGCCGCCATGACCGGCCGCGATCCGGATCCGGCGCCCCGGCCTGTGCCGGCGACCTTCCGCGGGCTGAGTGCGGCGCACGACCGTCTGGCGCGGGAGCTTTCCGAGGCCAGGGCGCAGATCGAGTGGTACGAACAGAGCGCCGCGACCATGCGCGCCGAACTGTCCCGTGCCCATCGGATCATCGCCGTGCTCCGGGCGACCACTCCGGGCCGCGCCGCGACCGCCGTCCTCGGCGGCATGCGCGGCGGAAAGCGCCTGGCCCGCACCGTCCTCACCCGACTGCGGCCGAACAGCTGAACGCCGGAAACAGGCGCCCGTTTCACCCGCTTTGCACGCCGCTGTCGTGCGACCTTGAACGATTTGCCACCCGAGGCGGTGGCAAATCGTTCAAGATCGCACGACAGCGGCGTGCTGAGCGTGAGGTGACGCTCACGCCCGGAGCGCGCGGCACGGCCGTGCGGGCGCGGCGGGCTCGCGGGTGCGCCGCGGGACGGTCATGGTTCGGCGGGGCGGCGCAGGCCGTACCGAAACCGCGTCTAAGGACGACCCGGCAGCGAGGGTGACGTGTGGACGGCCTGGTCGTAGAGGTCTTCCAGGCGGGCCGTCTGGACATTGAGGTCGAAGTTCGTGGCCACGTGGGAGCGGGCCCGGGCGCCGAGGCCGCGGCGCAGGCCGGCGTCGCCGAGCAGGCGGGCCAGGGCGGCGGCGAGCGATCGGGGGTCGGCTTCCGGGACCAGCAGGCCGGTCTCGCCGTCGATGACGGCCTCGGGGATGCCGCTGTGCCGGGTCGCCACCACCGGCAGGCCGAGCGCGCCGGCTTCCAGGATGGTGGTGGGCAGGCCTTCGGTGTCGCCGTCGGGCGCGGTCTTGGAGGGCGCGGCCAGCATCCGGGACTCGGCGAGGTGCTGCTGGACCGATGCGGGTGGCCGGGTGCCGACGAAGGTGGCGTCGACGCCGAGGCGTTCGGCGAGGGCGCGCATCTCGGGCAGCAGCGGGCCGTCGCCGATGAGCAGGGCGCGCGGGCGTGGCGCGGTGAGCGTGGACAGGGCGGTGAGCAGGTCGTCCACGCCTTTCTTGGCGACGAACCGGCCGACGAGGACGACGTCCCAGCGTTTCGGGACGATCGGCGGGGTGGGCGGAACCGGTACGCCGGTGTGGTGGACGCGGATCCGGGCCGGGTCGGCGCCGCACTGTTCGGCGCGGGTGCGGATCACGTCGGAGACGGCGATGACGAGGGCGGCGCGGTCGAAGACGGTTCGCAGGTTGCGCCGGTAGCGCAGCCCGTGCAGTCCGGGGGCCTGCGGCTGCCTGGTGACGTCGTGGCCGTGCACCGTGACGACCAGCGGTGTGCCGAGCTGGCGGGCGCTGTGGCTGACCAGCCAGCCGTCGCCGCCGAAGTGGGCGTGCACCAGGTCGGGGCGGGCCTCGGCGAGGACGGCGCGCAGCCGGGGTGAGGCGCCGGTGAGCCGCAGCCGCAGGAAGTCGCCGCCGCCGTCCGGGAAGGTGATCACGTCGTCCGGGCGGGACAGCGCGGACCCGGCGCGGACGGCGCCGATGTAGGTGGGCTGCCAGCGGGTGAGCGCGTCGCCCTGGGCCCGGATGAACGTCTCCGAGCCGGGGAGCATGGCGCTGCGCCAGATCGCGACCCGGCGGCCGTCAGCCGACATCGACCGGCTCGGCGGTGGTGGCCGGGGCGGGGGCCGGGTCACGGCGGCCGACGATCAGGTCGCGCAGCCGGTGGCGCAGGGCCGGCGGCAGGGCCCAGATCTGGAGGTGGGTGAGGTAGTCGAGGGCGCGCGGGTCGCCGTGTTCGCGGGCTTCGGCGAGCAGTTCACGGAAGTGCCGGCCTTCGCGCGACGGCGCGGCCATCGAGCTGATCACGCTGAGCGTGAAGGCGGCGTACGCCCGGGGCGTGAACAGGTGCCGGTTGGCGCGCAGCCAGGCGAGCTGCTGCTCGTACGGGTTGTGCAGGCTGATCCGGTCGCGGTCCTCGTCCTGGTGCCAGAGCACGAGCGGCTGTTCGGCGTAGAGCAGTTCCACACCGTCCTCGCGGACCGCCCGCAGCGCCCAGTCGAGTTCCTGCTGGCGGCGCAGCCCGACGGTGAACGGCACCCGGCGCAGCAGCTCGGTGGGCGCCATGATCGTCGACGTCTGGATGAAGCCGTCGCCGTAGAACAGGCCGCGCCGGACGCAGAAGTACTCGCTGAGCGGCTCCCCGGCGGCGGGCAGGCGGCGGGGCATGACCGAGTCGGCGCGCGGGGTGCGGTTGATCAGCCGGCTGGCGACCACCGGGTAGCGGGCGGCCGAACCGGCGGCCAGCGCGAGCTGCACCTCGATCTTGTCGGGCAGCCATTCGTCGTCGTCGTCGAGCAGCGCGGTCCAGCGGCCGCGGGCCTCGGCGGCGCCGACGTTGCGGGCGTTCGGGGCGCGGCGGCGCTCCGGGACGACGACCACCCGCAGCCGGGGGTCGCCGATCTCGGCGAGGGCGTCGACGGTGGCCTGGTCGGGGCCGTCGACCACCGCGATGACCTCGAGGTCGCCGTGGGTCTGGCCGAGGGCGCCGTGGACCGCCCGGGTGGCGAGCAGCGGCCGGTCACAGGTCGGGATGACGACGCTGACGTCCGGTTCAGCAGGCATGTCGACTCGCTTACGCAGGGGGCCGGGCGTATTCGAGCCGACGCTATGAGCGCTGGGAGACCGGACAGTTAATGCCGGGCGGCGGGCCGCGTAACGGCCCGCCACCAGTGGTGTCAGCGATCGATCGGGCGCACCGTGACGGCGACGATCCGCTCGACCGGCACGCAGCCCCAGACCCGTGAGTCGAGGCTGTGGTGGGCGTTGTCGCCGCGCAGCACCACGGTTCGCGGCGGCACCGTGGCCGCGTCCGCCGGAATGCCCTCGGGCACCGGGTCGCCGGCCACCGCGGCCACCCGTTTCAGGTAGTAGCCGGGGTGGCCGTCCGGCCGCATCACCACGATGGCGCCACGTTCGACGGCGGCGCCGCTGATCCGGCGGGCCAGCAGCCGGTCGCCGGGTCGCAGCGTCGGCGTCATGCTGATGCCCTCCACGGTCACCACCAGGAACCGGCGCGCCGCCAGGACGGCGGCCAGCAGCACGGCGGCGGTCAGGGCCAGGGCGAACACCATCACGCCCCCTGCGGTACCGGCGCGTACCCGCTGGCCTGCTGGGCGAACAGCTCGGCGTACCGGCCGCCGGCGGCGATCAGCTCGTCGTGGGCGCCGGACTCGGTGATCCGCCCGTCGGCCAGGACCACGATGGTGTCGGCCTCGCGGACCGCGCTCAGCCGGTGCGAGATGATCACGATGGTCCGACCGTCGCGCCGGGCGCGCAGCTGCCGCTGCAACTCCGCCTCCGCCTCCGGGTCGAGCCCACTGCTGGGCTCGTCGAGGATCAGCAGGTCGGAGTCGTCGCGCAGCAGCGCCCGGGCGATCGCGATCCGCTGCCAGCCGCCGCCGGACATGGTCACGCCGGTGCTGTCCGGGTCGGCCGAGTCCGCGTGGATCCGGGTGAGCAGGGTCCGGTAGCCGCGGGGCAGCGCCGTCAGCCGGTCGTCGACCCCGGCCCGGGCGGCCGCGGCCCGCAGCGCCGGCAGGTCGTCCATCCGGGACAGGTCGCCGACGCCGATGTTCTCGGCCGCGGTCAGGTCGTACTCCATGAAGTCCTGGAAGACCACGGTCATCCGGCGGCGCAGGGCCTCCGGGGGCAGGCCGGCCAGGTCGGTGTCGTCCCAGCGGATCGTGCCGCGGGTCGGCTCGTAGAACCGGCAGAGCAGTTTGATCAGGGTGCTCTTGCCGGCGCCGTTGAGGCCGACGATCGCGACGGTCCGCCCCCGCGGGATGGTGAGGTCCACCCCGCGCAGGGCCCACGGGTGCTGCTCGTCGTAGCGGAACCACACGTCCCGCAGCCGGATGCCGTCAGAGAGGCGGGGGGCCGGTCTCTCCACGGCATCCGGCTGCGGAATCCGCACCGGGTCGGCGATCCCGGCGTCGGTGGCCACGTCCCGGTAGTGGCGCAGGAGCAGCAGTCCGGCGTACGCGCCCGCCGCGACCCGGACCATGACCGCGATCATCGTCTGCACGCCGAGCAGCGCGGCCAGGGCGAACGACACCCCACCCACGCCGACCGCGCCGGCCGACGCCTGCCGGGCCACCATCACCAGGCCGAAGGCGATCGAGCCGGTGGCGCAGACGGCGAGCAGGGCCTGGCCGCGCAGCACCCGGCTGTCGAGCCGGTTCTCGGCGTCGGTGGCCGACCGCAGCAGCGCGGCCATCCGGTCGTGCAGATATCCGGTGAGACCGTAGACGCGGATCTCCTTGGCGGCACGCACGTCGGTCTGGAGCACCTGGAAGCTGAACGCCCGCCGCCAGGCCGGGCTGAGCTGCCAGGCCAGCCCGGCCCGGGCCCGGCCCAGCCGCGCCTCGACGAGGAGGGTGGCCAGCCCGACCAGCGCGACGGTGGCAGTGATCAGCGGGTCCACCGCGATCAGCGCGACGGTGAAGCCGGTCAGCGTGATCGCGGCCTGCCCGAGTTCGGCGGCGCCGGTGACCACCTGCGACGGCGCGGTCTGGGCGGCCTGCTCGCCGAGGTCCAGCCGGTCGTGCAGGGCCGGGTCCTCGAACGGGGCCAGCCCCGGCAGGCGCCCGGCGGCCAGGAACAGGTTGCGCTGTGCCAGCAGGTCGACCTCCCGGCGCAGACGGCTGGCGAAGTAGTGGCCGACGTCGCCGGCGACCGTCGTGGCCAGCAGCGCCACCGCCAGGGCGGCCAGCAGCGGCACGGCGAGCCCCCGGCCGGCGGCCATGCCGTCCAGCAGCGTCTTCGTCAGCCAGGCGACGGCCACCGGCGCGAGTCCCTGCGGCACGAGCACTACCAGGTAGGCGAGAAGCCCGGCCCGTGACGCGGCCCAGGCGAGCCGGGTCGCGAGCGTCAGATCACGCCACAGGCTCTCGCGCGGCGCCGGGGCGGTCACCCGGAAACCTGGGTCAGCAGCCGGGCGACGGTGTGCGCGTTGGCGGCCACCGCTCCCCCGCTCAGCTGCGCCATGGACGGGAACCGGTTCACCTCGAACGTCTTGCACAGCCCGTCACCACCGTCCAGGACCACCGGCAGATCTCCGGTGACCTCCAGGAACGCGGCGGCGTCCGCGGGCGAGGGCGCCTCGATGACGATCAGTGCGGGCGTGTCGTCCATGGCGCGCAGGAAGCGCGTGAAATCCGGAAGCTGCTCGGCGCAGGGCGGGCAGCCCACCGAGAAGAAGCCGATGAGACCGCCGTCGCGCAGGTCGGCGGCGGTGACCTTGCCACCGGTCGTGGTGGCCGCGGTGAACTCGGGAACCGCGGTGCCCACCGACGGCTGCGCGTTCGAGGCCCCGTCGTCGGCGGACAACTCGGTGAAACGCTGCTCGTGATCCTTCAGCCGGCGGATCACGCCGACCGTCAGGATGAGGTTCAAAACGGCGACCACGCCGACGACGACGGTGACGCTCAGCTGTGCTGCCATGGTTTCAACTCCGGGATGTGGGTTGAGGGGTGTCGAAGACGGCGAAGATCTCGGTGAAGCGGACGGCGACCATCGCGGCCGGCACGGCGGCCAGCACGGTCGGGAGCACCTCGGCGAGCCGGAGGGTCTCCGGGGTCGCGCTGACCGCGCCGAGCCCGGCGACGGTCAGCAGCAGCAGGTTCCGGACCACGTGCAGCGGGCCGTACGCCTCGGGGGTCCCGCCGAAGCAGTGGCAGTCCGCCCGCCGGCCGGCCCGCAGCACCGCGACGATGCCACCGGTCAGCGCGGCCAGCAGGGCCAGCGCCAGCAGGAACCCGGGCCGGGCCAGGCCGGGCACGGCCATGGCGGCCACCACGCCCGATTCGGCGGCCACGGTCAGCACCGCCAGCGGCCGGACCGCGGCGGCCGGGACGAGCCCCAGGTCACCGACCGAACCTGCGAAGGCTCGCCACGCGGCCCGGGAGCGCACCTTGCCGGCCACCGCCGCCGCGAAGGTCAGGCCGAGAACGATCTGGCAGAAGAGTTGAAGGCTCATCGGCACCCCCGGTAGATGTCGCTGGAGCGCGTGCCACCGCCCCCGTGCGGCGGTGGCACGCGTCTTCTCGGATCAGCCGCAGCAGAGGCTCGTCTTGGAGCAGGTGTCCGTGCAGTTGGGCTTGTAGGTGCACTTCCAGATGGCCCGCATGTCCTGGCCGTACTGGTAGCTGCAGTTCGCGTCCCTGGCGGTGTGGCAGAACTGGTAGCTACCGGAACAGGCCGCCTGCGCGGTCGCCTTCGGCACGAACATGGTGAGCATCCGGTCGGCAACGGTTCGCATCGCGCGCACGGGTGTCTCCTCTCGTTCCTGGTCGCGGGCGACAGAGCGCCCCCGAAAACACACGGACATCGGTCGATGTCCGTGGTTTGTACGATGCGGACCATGTCTTGCCAAACGCCTTGCCAAACGCCTTGCCGGCGCTGACCGCACGGTTCGCGGTGCTCGGCCCGCTGGTGGCGGAGCATCCCGAACCGGTGGTTCCGGGCCGCCGCCGCGAGCGCTGCCTGCTGGGTGTCCTGCTGCTGGAGGCCGGCACCGCGGTTCCCGTCGACCGGCTGCTCTCCCTGCTGTGGGACGACGATCCGCCGCCGTCGGCGCGGGCCGCCCTGCACAGTCACGTCGCCCGGCTGCGGACCGCCCTCGGTACGCCGGCCGTCCCCGCGCTGCGCCTGGTCCGGACGTCGAACGGCTACCTGGCCGAGGTGGATCCGGAGCTGGTCGACGCGTTCCGGTTCCGGGCCCTGGTGGAGCGGGGCCGGGCCGAGCGTGATCCGGTCGGCCGGGCCGGCGTGCTGCGGGAGGCGCTCGCCCTGTGGCGCGGCCCGATCCTGGCCGGGGACGCCTCCGACCGGCTACGCGACCGGGTCGGCGGCCAGTTGCACGAGCTGCGGCTCACCGCGACCGAGCTGATGGTCGACGCCGAACTGGATCGTGGCCGGCACGCGGAGATCACCGGCGAACTGATCATCCTGACCGCCGAGCATCCGACCCGGGAGCGGCTGGCCGCGCAGCTGATGCTGGCCCTGTACCGGTCGGGCCGGCACGCCGACGCGCTCCAGTTCTTCCAGACGTTCAGTGACCGGCTGGCCGCCGCCCTCGGCGCCGACCCCGGCACCGAGTTGCGGCGTCTCAACACGGCGATCCTGCGGCACGCTCCGGAGCTGCGTCCCGACCCGGCCGCGGCCGGTGAGTCGCCGCTGCCGATGGCCCGGCCCGCGCTGCTGCCGCCGGTGGTCGCCGACTTCACCGGGCGTGGCGCCGAGGTGGAGCGGCTCCGGTCGGCGCTGTCCGCTCCGGCGCCCGGCGGCGCGCTCCCGGTCGCGCTGATCACCGGGCCCGGCGGGGTCGGCAAGAGCACCCTCGGCCTGTACGTCGCGCACCTGCTGGACAGCCTCTTCCCCGACGGCGTGCTCCATGCGGGGCTGGGCGGCGTGCATCCGGCGCCGGCCGAGCCGGCCGAGGTGCTCGGGCGCTTCCTGAACGCGCTGGGGGTGACCGGCGGGACCGTTCCGTCCGGTCTGGACGAGCGGGTCGACCTGTACCGCAGCCTGCTCGCCGGCCGCCGGGTGCTGGTGGTGCTCGACGATGCCCGGGACCTGGCCCAGCTGCGCCCGCTGATGCCCGGCTCGGCGACCTGCGCGGTGCTGGTCACCAGCCGGCGCCGGCTGGGCGGCCTGGCCGTCGCCGCCCGGGTGACGCTCACCGTCCTCGGCCCGGACGACGCGGTCCGGATGCTCGGCCGGATCTGCGGCGCCGCCCGGGTCGACGCGGAACCCGCGATCGCCGCGGAGATCGCCGGCCGGTGCGGGTTCCTGCCGCTGGCGATCCGGGTGGCCGGCGCCCGGCTCGCCGTCCGGGCGCACTGGCCGCTGCGCCGGCTGGCCCAGCGGCTGTCGGACGAACAGCTGCGGCTCGACGAGCTGGCCGTCGACGACCTCGCGGTCCGGGCCAGTTTCGCGGCCAGCTACCGCGACCTCAGCGCCGAGGGCCGGCGGGCGCTGCGCCGGCTGGCTCTGCTCGACGCCCCGGACTTCGCGGCCTGGGTCGCCGCCCCGCTGCTGGACGTGCCGTACGACCGGGCCGAGGATCTGGTCGACGAACTGGTGGACACCCACCTGCTGGAGACCGTGGGCGCCTTCCGGTATCGGTTCCACGACCTGATCCGGCTGTTCGCACGGGCGCACGCCGACGAGGAGGACGAGCCGCGGGAGCGGCAGGACAGCGTCGAACGGGCCCTGCGGGAGTGGCTCACGCTGGCCGGGGCGGCGGCCGCGCGCCTGCCGTACCGGCTGCTGAGCCCGATGGCGGAGACCGAGGGCAAGGGCGGTGTCGCGCTGTCGCCGGCCGAGGTGGAGGAGCTGACCGGCGACCCGTTCGCCTGGCTGGCCGGCGAACGGGCGGCCCTGGTCGCCGCGGTCCGGCAGGCGGCCGCGGCCGGGCTGAGCGGCGTGGCGTGGCGGCTCACGTCGGTGTCACGGGACCTTTTCGACCAGCGTGACCACAACGACGAGTACCTGGCGGCACACCGGGCGGCGCTGGCGGTCTGCGAGCGCGAGGACGACCGGCTCGGGACGGCGGTGATCCGGTACGGCCTGGCCTGCCGCGCCCTCGCCGACGAGGAGATCACCCTGGACCGGGCACTGCGCCTGGCCGGGTCGGCGCGGGCCGTCTTCACCGCGTTCGGTCATCCGCGCGCCGAGGTGGACACGATGGTGCTCGTCGCGACGCTGCGGCGGCGGCTCGGTGATCATGTGGTCGCACGGGAGATGCTGGAGGAGTCCGCGGTCCGGGCCGCGCGGGCCGGCAATGCGGCGGCCGAGGCGGCGGCGTGGCGCTCGCTGGGTGTGATGCACCGCGAGCAGAACCGCATCGAGCAGGCACGGGACTGTTTCACCGCGGCTCTCGAGCTGGCCCAGCGGCACGGGCTGCCCGATGTGGAGGCGTTCGCCTACCGGGGTCTGGGTGTGGTGCACCGCGAGTCGGGTGACTTCGCCGCGAGCCAGACGGCGTTCGAGGAGGCGCTGGAACGGTACCGGCGGCTGGGCCAGGACTCCGGGCAGGCGTGGGCGCTGCTGGATCTCGGGCAGCTGCACACCCGGCGCGGCGATCCGCGGGCCGGGTCCGCGCTGCGGCGCGCTCTGGCGATCTTCGAGCGTGGTGGGCTGTCGGCGCAGCACGCGATCGCGCTGCGGGCACTCGGCGAGCTGCGCCTGGCCGAGGACCGGCCCACCGACGCGGTCACCCACCTGCTCGCCTCGCTGCGGATGTTGCGGATCCTGCACGAGCCCTGGGGTGTGGCGCTGTGCCTGTCCGCGCTCGGCGCCGCCCATCAGCTCGCCGGCGACCACGCGCGGGCCCGGACCGCCTGGGTGGAGGCGGAGCAGCGGTTCCGGGAGGTCGGCAACGACAGCGAGGCGCAGCGGATCGCGGCACAGCTCGCGGAACTGCCGGAACCGGACTGATCCCGGCGAAACCGATCGCCGCCGGCCTGCCGAAATGTACGGTCAGGCGCGGGGACTGCGATCGAATGGAACAGCTGATGCTCGCTCCGGCCGAAGGGCTGACCGGGGCGGAGGCCGAGGCACGGCGCCGGCGGGGCGAGGCGAACACCGCCGTACAGGGCGGATCGCGCGGTTACGCCGAGATCCTGCGTACCAATGTCTTCTCGTTCTTCAATCTGATCCTGTTCGTGATCGGCGCCGCGCTGCTGGTGCTGGGCCGCTACAGCGACGCGCTGATCAGCGTCGGCCTGGGCCTGATCAACGCGGTGCTCAGCGCGGCCCAGGAGATCCGGGCCAAACGCAAGCTGGACCGGCTGCAACTGCTGGACCGGGCCGGGGTGCTGGTGATCCGCGACGGCCGGGAGACCGAGGTCGCCCCGGACCAGGTGGTTCGCGGCGACGTGCTGCGGGTCCGCCCCGGCGACCAGATCGTGGTCGACGGCCCGCTGCTCGACGGCGGCCGCCTGGAGGCCGACGAGTCGCTGCTGACCGGTGAATCCGACCCGGTGGTCAAGCATCCGGGCGACGACCTGCGCTCGGGCAGCCTGTGCGTGGCCGGCGACGGTCACCAGCTGGCCCGGGACGTGGGCGTGCACAGCTACGCGGGCCGGCTCACCGCCGAGGCGCGGCGGGCCACCACCGACAAGACGCCGTTGCAGCGCAGCATCGAGTTCATCGTGCGGCTGGTGATGGCGCTGGCCGTGCTGATGAGCGGGGCCATCCTGGCGCAGGCGGCGCTGGAGGGGTTCAGCGTTCTGCGGGTCGTGCAGATCACCGCGGTGCTGTCCGGGCTGGTGCCGTACGGGCTGTTCTTCCTGATCGCGCTCGCCTACACCGCCGGCGCGGTCCGGATCGCCCGCACCGGCGCCCTGGCGCAGCAGGTCAACGCGGTCGAGTCGATGACCAGCGTGGACGTGATCTGCACCGACAAGACCGGCACGCTGACCACCGGGCAGCTGGCGCTGGCGGAGATCGTCCCGCTGGGCGATCACGAGTACGCCATGGCCGCCGGGGCGCTGGGCGGGCTGGCCCACAACGCCACCACCCCGAACCTGACGGCCATGGCGCTCTCCGGGGCGCTGAGCGGGCCGGTCTGGGAGGTCCGCGACGAGGTGCCGTTCTCGTCGTCGCTGCGCTGGTCGGGCCTGGTCGCCGAGGAGGGCGCGTGGGTGCTCGGCGCGCCGGACGCGCTGGCCGGGCGGCTGCTGCGCCCGGTGCCGGCCGGCGAGATCACCGACCGTACCGGGCAGGGGCTGCGGGTGCTGCTGCTGGCACGTGCCGAGGATCCGGAGGGTGGGCTGCGCGACGCGGCGGGGCGGCCCGGCCTGCCGGTGCTGGAGCCGGTCGCGCTGGCCGTGCTCGCCGACGAGCTGCGTCCCGAGGTGGCCGCGGCGGTGGCCCGTTTCCGGTCCGACGGGGTGGAGCTGAAAGTGCTGTCCGGCGACGATCCGCGTACCGTCGCCGCGATCGCCGCCCGGGCCGGGATCACCGGGGACGAGCCGGTCACGGGCGCCGCCCTGGACGACCTCGACGACCCGGCGCTGGACCGGCTGGTGGCCGGCACCAGCGTGTTCGGCCGGGTCGCGCCGGAGCACAAGGAGCGGATCGTGCGCTCGCTGCGGCGGCAGGGCCGGTACGTCGCGATGGTCGGCGACGGGGTGAACGACGCCCGCGCCCTCAAACAGGCGCAGGTCGGCGTGGCGATGCGCAGCGGCAGCACGGTGACCCGGGACGTTGCCGACATCGTGCTGGTCGAGGACGACTTCTCGGCGCTGTCCCCGGCGCAGTACGAGGGCCGGCGGATCATCAACGGGATCGGGATCTCGCTCTACGTCTTCCTGTCCCGGGTCGCCAGTCAGGGGCTGGTCATCCTGTCGGTGACGATGCTGGGGCTGAGCTTCCCGTACTCGCCGACGCAGGTGGGCCTGACCCTGTTCACGGTGGGCATCCCGACGGTGTTCCTCACCTTCTGGGCGGAACCCACCAAGCCGGACCCGCATCTGCTGCGCAACCTGGTGCGGTTCGTGGCGCCGGCCGCGGTGGTCACCGCCACCTTCGGCACGGCCATCTACGCCGTGTTCTACACGCTTGTCACGCACGGTTTCGGCTCCGGGCGGGCCCCGGAGCGGATCATTCACGAGTTCGAGCGGACGACCGGCCTGACGTACGGCGTCGACGCCGACTTCACCGAGGCCTCCGCCACCATCCTGGCGCAGACCGGGCTGTCGACGTTCTTCTGCTTCGCGTCGTTTCTGCTGATCCTGTTCCTGGCGCCGCGGTCCCGGGTGTTCGCGGCGTGGACCGAGCCGACCGGCGACAAACGGCCGTCGTGGCTGGTGCTGGGCCTGATGGTGGCGTTCGGCGCGGTCCTCTGCGTACCGTTGCTGTGGCAGTATTTCGGCCTGATGGGGCCGTCGAAGGCGGTCTTCTTCGTGGTGCTGCCGACGCTGGTCCTCTGGTACCTGACGTTGACCGTGGTGTTCCGGCTCCGCCTGTTCGACCGCCTGCTCGGCCTCGAAAACCCCGTTTGAGAGCGGATTTTGTACGCCGAAAGCGCGCTCGGGCCCACGATGGACCCGAGCGCCTCCTGTCAGCCGGTGATGATCTCGTTGGTGACCAGGAACTGCGTGCGCTCCCGGATGAGCGTGCGCAGGTTCTCCGCGTCGGTGGCGGTGGACTCCGCGTTCGCCCCGTCGACCGTGCCGATCACCTCGGTGATCGCGTCGAGGGCGTTGAGCGCCGACGCGTTCCCGTAGATCTTGTTGAACAGTTCCTTGTAGGCCTTCCGATAGGTGTCCTTGTAGGCGGCACTGGCGAGGAAGCGCTCCTTGAGCTTGTGACCGCCGAACCCACCGCGCCCACCGCCCGGCATCTGCCCACCCTGTGGCATCTGACCGCCCTGCGGCAGCTCCATGCCCTCGGGCGGCTGGAAGTCACCGCCACCACCGCGCATGCCGCCGCCGCCCATGCTCACCGACTCGGCCGGATCCTGGGTGGCGGAACCGGACAGGGTCAGGTTGTAGTCCCAGCCGACCACCGAGAACCTCTTGGCGTCCAGGTCGTACCAGAGGTAGTAGTTGCGGCCCGGACCGGCCATGTCGTCGAAGTTGACCAGCAGGTTCTGGATGGCCGCGTACCGGGCGAACGACGCCACGTCGACGTGCTCGTCCAGGTGCTCGTCGAACTCGGCGTCGCCGGCCGTGTTGACCCAGCGGATCAGGTCGATGACCGGCTGGAGGTCCTGGCTGCCCTTCTTGTTGATCTGCTTGAAGTCGTCGGCGTACTCGGTCGGGTCGTCGCCCTGGTCGGTGAACTGGCTGGACGCCATGCTCTTGTAGAGCACCCCGTTGCCGCCGATCGCGTCGGCGAAGTTCTCGTCCGGGTGCTCGACGATGAGCCGGGCCGTGGCCGGGCGGTCGTTGACGGTGAAGCTGGTGTAGGCGTACCGCTGGGTCACCTCACCGGCCGCGGCCAGCACGTTGAGCGAGACGGCCTCGTTGAGGACCGCCGCGCCGCCGCCCATGCCGCCGACCCGCACCGCGATCTCGCGGTGGCCCTGGTAGCGGCGGCCCTCGACGAACTCGTCGAAGCGGATCAGCCACGGCAGGGTTTCCGGCTCCTCGGTCTTGAGCGAGGTACGCCCGCCACCTCCGCCCATGCGGAAGCCGCCGCCGCCCTCCGGGAGCCCGCCCTGGGGCATCGCACCCTGGGGCATCGCACCCCGGCCGCCGCCGAACCCGCCCTGCCGGGCCTCGCCGTCGCGGGTGATCCCCTGCAACGTCGAGTTGCCCTTCAGCCGGATGCCGACGCTCGGGACGGTGGTGCCGTCGATGGTGAGGTCGGCCTCCAGGTACTCCTTCTCGCCGTCCTTCCAGAACGAGTCGAGCAGCTCCTCGTACGCCTCGGTCCGGTATGTGATCTTGATGGTGTGCGCCCTGGTCGCGTCGAACAGGTCGGTGGTGCCGGCGATGTTCACCGACACCTCGTCGCCGCTCTCGTCGCTGGCGCTCGTGACCAGCGGCGCGACCCGGACCGTGCTGAACACCACGGCGAACGCGAGCA
This sequence comes from Actinoplanes lobatus, assembly GCF_014205215.1. Classification (NCBI taxonomy): domain Bacteria; kingdom Bacillati; phylum Actinomycetota; class Actinomycetes; order Micromonosporales; family Micromonosporaceae; genus Actinoplanes; species Actinoplanes lobatus. Next base: position 4,188,517 of record NZ_JACHNC010000001.1, on the reverse strand, counting down.
GCGTGGCAGCACAGGTGGCCAGCAGTTTCCAGTAGTGCCGGACCCGTACCGGGATCCGGTGGGCGATCCGCCGGGGCAGCATCTACAGGTCCGTCTGGTCGTACCCGGTCAGGACGGTGACCCGCTGCCCGCCGGTCCGCTCGCCCAGCTTGGTGATCAGCTCGCCCGGCTCGGTGCCCTTCTTCAACCGGACCGTGTACATCAGCTCGGTGAGCGCGCCACCCCGGATCGACTCGATGCTGACCAGCTCGAACTCGCTGGTCAGGCCGATCAGCACGTCCTGGATGTTGTTGGTGTAGTTGCCGTCCGGCGGGACCTGCACCTTGACCACCTGGCGCTGCACGTTGGCGGCGAACCAGTTGAACCGGTACATCACCAGGATGATCAGGCTGATCGCGACCGCGGCCACGATCGCCAGCGTGTAGAAGCGGGTGCCGGCGGCCATGCCGACGCCCATCACCAGGAAGATGAACCCGACGTCGCGGGTCTCCTTGATGGCGTTGCGGAACCGGACCACCGACAGCGCGCCGACCAGCGCGAACGCCCGGGCGATGTTGGAGCCGACGACCAGCATGATCAGTGCGATCAGCATGCCGAGGATGACCAGCGTCTGCACGTACGACTGGGAGTACGACACGTTGCGGTGGGTGAACCGGTAGACCCAGGCGATGAACGCGCTGAGCAGGAACGACAGCGACAGCGCGATCGCGATGTCACCGACGCTGAACGTGCCGGACAGATCCTGTACTTCGAATGGCATGGGTCAGACCTCAACGGTTTCGGAATCAGGGATGTGGAAGATCGACCGCGGGGCACGGCCGAACGCCTCGACGCTCTGGCAGTACTTGGAGACCCGGACCACCGACATGTTCAGCCGCGCGGCCAGGTCGGTGAGCCAGTACGGGACCCGCTCGTTGGCCTTGAACTCGACCACCGACAGCCGGGCCGGCACGATCAGCCGGTTCTCCGCGTCCGCGGCGAAGTCGAAGTCCCGGTCCCGGCCACGGATCCGGGAGTCGACGGTGACGCGCAGGCCCACGTCGGCGTCCCGGCCGACGTACGCCTCCCGCTGGTAGCCGGTCATCGCGACCGGCCGCAGGTCCAGCAGCGAGATCAGTTCGAGGACCTCTTCGAGGAAGGCGGTCTGCGGCGGGTCGTGCTCGACCATCCGCCGGCCGTCGCACAGGTCGCGGGCCAGGTGGTACGGCATGGCCACCCGCCGTTTCTGGGTGACCCGGTTGACCCGCTGCTTGATCTCGACGTGCACCGTCGTGTCGTCGCCGACGTTCGTACGGTCGCCGTAGTGACGCACCCGCAGCTTCCGCCGGAACCTCAGGCCCTCGATCTTCTCCCAGTAGAACCGCAGGTCACGGGTGTCGTAGTAGGTGCTCCACACCCCGTACCCGCCGTCGGCGCCGTGGCTGTCGGAGTCCATCCGCCCGGCCAGCTCCGCCCGTAGCCCGGGCAGCTGCTCACTCGGCACCAGGTACTTGATCTCGTACCGGTTGAACGAGTGCAGGCTACTGGGAGCCCGCAGGGCGTGACCGGCGTGATCGTCACCGAGCAGTCGATTCATGCCTGTTATCTACGAGGAGCAACGACAGAGCAAGCTCGATGACTCCTGTGAAGTTCATGGGAACGGCGGATGAACCCCCGATGGACATACTCCCCCGGCGGTAGGAGCCGCTACCACGCCGGGCTCTGATTATGATCATCGACCGGCTTGCCTCTGCGCGGCACGCCGTCTACGTTGACGGAACATCGTTTCCCTCAATGGAACAGGGGCCACGGATGCTCAGTACGCTCTTCGGCCTGATCACCGTGGCGGAGACGGTCATGCTCGGCATGGTGATCGCGTTGCGCCGCCGGCAGCCGGACTGGGCGCTCGCCCTCCTGGCCCTGGTCCTTCTCGGCCTGGTCTGGGACAACGCGGTGATCGCGATAGGCGCCACGGTCGGCGAGGGCGACACCCTGGAGGCCCTCTCGTTCCCCCGGTACGCGGCACACGGCGTCCTCGTACCGCTGCTGATCATGGTCGGCGTGGGCCTGGCCCGCCGCTACGACGTCCGCTTCTTCACCGGCGCGACCGCACCGGCCGCCTTCGGCGCGGTGACCGTCCTGCTGATCACCATCGGCATCTGGCTCGACATCGTCACCCTCGACCTGGAGCCCACCCGCTACGCCGGCACTCTCCGCTACACCAACGCCGCCGCCCACGGCCCCCCGATCCCGGCGGTGGCCACCATCCTCATCCTGATCGCCATCGGCGCCCTCCTGCTGGCCCGCACCCGCTGGCCCTGGCTCCTGATCGGATCGATCGCCATGTTCGCGGCCGCCGCGGCCGCGGTAGCCGGCTTCTGGATCGGCAACGTAGGCGAACTCATCCTGATCCTGACCATCTGGTTCACCGCCACCCGGCGCATGAACCCCCAGCCGGCTGTCAGCGCCGCATCAGGCCCCTCCAAACAGCACTGAGAGCCGGACCTCGACCACGAAGGAGCTCTACCGGGTCATGATCCAGGTGGGGAACGGGGAACTGAACTCGCTCAGGACCCGCCAGCCCGCCCGGCGGTAGAGGTCGACGTTGGCGGGCTTACTGGTCTCCAGCACCGCCGGAAGTCCGTCCTCAGCGGCCCGGCGCAGACCGGCGGCCATCACCGCCCGGCCCCAACCGCGGCCGGCGCTCGCCGGGTGGGTGCCGAGCACACCCAGGTACCAGAACGGCTCCCCGGGAAGCGCGAGGTGAACCGCCTCGTCGTACTCCTTCACCCGCGCCAGCGCATCGGCGGGCAGATCCATCTCCGCGGCCGGGACGTCACCGCCGGAGGGCGGCTCCCAGATCGCCACCGACGCCCCGCCGCCGATCGTCCAGATCGTCCCCCGGCCCACCCGCTTGTCGAAGAGGTGGCCGAAGAAGACCGCCGCCTGAGCGGGATAGTCCTCCGGATCCGGGCAGATGAACCGCAGTACGGGATCCTCGGCAAACGCCGCCACCAGCGATGCGACAACCCGCTCCCGATCAGCGGCCCGGGCGATGGAGATCTCCTCAGTCACGGAGCGACATCCTACCGCTCGCGCAACGGCATCCTAGGAGGCTAGCCATCTGCCGGGATGGCTCCGTCCCCTTCGACGGCGTCCAGAAAACGGAACATCCCCGACGACGGGTTGTCGCCGGGGAACGTCGTTCGATCTCTCAGATGCCGCTTCTCCAATCGCGCGGCCCGCTCGGCCGCCGCCTTCCGCAACGGCATGTACGCGGCGGCGTCGATGCTCTTGCCCTTGCGCCCGTCCAGCCTCCGGCTCTCGCTCTCGGCTCTGGCGGTGTCGAGGAACTGCGTGTGATCGGCGTGGTGGAGCATCAACCAGAGCTCGAAACAGGGATTCGAGACCGCGAACCTGACCCCGGCGCGCTTCGCCAGGTCGATGGCCTCCGCCAGATGTGGATGGTGCTTCGGCCATTCCACGTCGAAGAGGCACCAGCACTCATCGACCTCGGGATCCTTGAACCTTTCGGCCGCCATCCTCACCAGGGTCAACGGGGTGCCCTGCTTCGGGTGGATCTCGATGTTCAGAGCGGTGTTGCGAATGACGTGCGGCAGGCGTTTCAGCCCGTTCACGTAGTCGGGCTCGGAATTCCTGCCCTCACAGAAGACGACCACCGTACGCAGTTCGGGGCGTTTGCCGGCGGTCCGGCCGAGAGGTTTGCCGCCTCTTCGCCGGGCGTTCAACCGATCAGCCCGAGCGCGCGCAGGAGCTCGGTCTGATCCAGTTGCGGTAGGGCGCCGAAACGGCCGTGGAGATAGGCGTTCTCCAGGTTCTGCGACCTACGGACCCGTTCACCCGCGAAGTCGGCGAGGGCCCCCAGTCGCGTGCTGCCGTCGGGGCGCTTCTCGGTCAGCCACACCTCGTCACGGTTGAGGTGATTCAGCAGGCTGGTGTCGTGCGAGGTGAAGACGAGCTGCGCACCGTGCGGGTTGATCGTGGGATCCGCGAAGAGTCTGAGCAGCTCGGCCGACAGGGTCGGGTGGAGGCTGGCGTCCAGCTCGTCGAAGACCATGAGCGAGCCGTGCCGAAGCGCGGTCAGCACGGAGGGGATCAACCCGAACCAGGTCCTCGTCCCCTCCGACTCTTCGCGCAGCTCGAATGCCGTGCGGCCCACCGCGCTCTTGTGCAACAACCTCAGGGAAGCAGTCGAAGAAGCAATCGAATCGGGCAAACGAAACGGGCCGTCGACAACCTCGACATCTTCGATACCCAGATCAGCGAGGCGCAACATGGCCACGGCCTTTTCACGTTCTGCGAGTGAAGCGTCGTCGACCGGCCCGTAGCGGCCCACATGCCAGATGTCGAATTGCCCATCGACCCATCCCCGAAGCTTTGCCAAGAGCGACCCATGCGAGTTCGAGCGGACTCCTTGGGAACGGATCCGGATCACTTCGTCGGAGAAGCGGGTGACCGAGGGCTCGTCGAAGCGTCTGGCCACGGAAAGCGCCAAGGTCCGATCGGTAAGCAACTCCCTGGTGCCGGAGAGAGCTCCAAGACCCCTTTGCAAGGTGAGGCGAAGACCCTCACGTTCGAAGATCCGGCGGCGTTTCCGCTCCGGATAGTGGAACAGCGCCTCATAGATGACCGCTTGAGGGCCGATCTCCAATGCGTACTCGAATCGAACTCCGTCGATCATCGCTTCCAGCACGAACTCACTGGAGCCCGACTGTTCCGCCCCGAGCCGGAACGGCTCGACCGGGATGTCGTCGCCCCATTCACGGAGGGACAGCTCGACCGCATCACGGAGCCAGGTGATCGCGGCGAGCAGGTTGGACTTTCCGGAGGCGTTCGGCCCGTAGACGGCGGCTCGGGTCAGCAGGCTCTCGCCAAGGCGTGGCTGGTCACGGGCCGCGTCCCGGTCCCGATCGATGGCGACCATCGACAGCTCGACCGGCTCGGCGATCGAACGGAAGTTGGACACCTCGAAGCGGATCAGCACAGTGCCAGCTTACCCGCGTCTATGATGCGGATAGAGACCTGTTTTCGCGAATTCTCAACGAAAACTGCGGGGTGATGGCACCTCGGGTGCTCGTTCGAGCTGGCGTTCCAGGGTGTCGAGGGCCTCGCGGAGGACGGCTATCTGGCGCTGGGGAGAGTCGTCGGCCGGGATGGGGGCGCCTCGGTGTTTGCCGTCGGCGGCGGCGCGTTCCGCCTCGTGAGCCTCCTGGAGGGCGGTCAGGACGAGGCCGACCAGCAGGTTGGTGAGCAGGTAGCAGGCGGTGACCATGAAGGAGACGTAGTACGGCACCGCCCAGCCGGTGATCTCGCGGCCGGACTGGAGGATGTTGGTGATGTCGTCCAGGGACAGCAGCAGGAAGAGGCTGAGCATGGCCTGGCCGACGGTGCCGTAGCGGTCGGGCTGGGCCGTGCCGAACAGCATCCAGCCGAGCATGGCGTAGGCGTACAGGACCAAACCGGTGATCAGCAGGAAGCTGCCGAGGCCGGGGAGGCTGCGCCGGATGCCGACCAGGATGACCCGCAGGCTGGGGAAGAGCCGGAAGGCGCGGACGATCCGGGCCAGCCGGAGCAGGCGCAGCAGGGTCACGTTCTCCCGGACGCCGGGCAGCAGCGGGGCGGCCAGGATGAGCATGTCGAAGAGGTTCCACCGGTCGCGGAAGAACGCGGACGGCCGGTCCAGGCAGGCGCCGAAACGGATCAGCAGCTCGACCAGGAAACCCGCGACGCAGAGGTGTTCGATCAGCCGCAGAAGCGGGCCCGCGGCGGCCTCGATCCCGGAGTAGGTCTCCAGGCCGAGGCACGCCGCGTTGAGCACGATGACCGTGAATCCGGCGATGCTGAACCAGGGCGCGCCGACCACGGCGAGACAACGTGGGGCAAGGTCCCGAATCAGCACGCCCGCATCTTATGCGGTGGTTCGTACCGCTATGTCATGCGGTGGGGATGGTGTGACCGTTCTCGGCGAGCCACTGGTCGAAGGTCCGTAGGCCGGGGTTGAGGCGGCGGACCTCGTCGAGGTCGCGGACGCCGGTGAAGTAGTCCTCGAACTCGGTGTAGTACTGGAGCATGTTGCCCGCCTCGTCGCCGCCCGGGAAGCCGAGGCCACGGTAGGCGTCGTGGGTCAGCGGGCGGTAGACGACCCGCTCGCCGACGGCCCGGGACAGTCCGGCCGCGATCTGCTCGCCGGTCAGGTGCTCGCCGGCGATGTGCACGGTCCGGCCCACGTACTCGTCACCGGCCTTGAAGATCCGGTAGGCCGTCTCGCCGATATCCTCGACCGCGATGCCGGCCAGCCGGCTGTCGCCCATCGGCAGGCTCAGGGTGAGAACGCCGTCGGCGTCGCGGGTGGCGCCCCAGCCGTTGGCCAGGTTCTCCCAGTAGAAGGTGGTGCGCAGGAAGGTGGCCGGCACCCCAGCCGCGCGGAACAGGCCGTCGGCCTCCGCCTTGGCGTCGAAGTGCGGGACCTTGTACTTCTCCTGGAGGGTCGGCATCCGGTCGTCGTGGACCGGGATGTGGTCGCGGGTGTCCTCCAGCGTCGACCAGATCACGTGCCGGAGACCCGCCTGCTTCGCGGCGTTCGCGAGGTTGGCGGCCTCTTCGAGCTCCCGGTCGGCGGACATGTGCGCCCAGAAGTTCGTCACCAGATAGGCGCCGTACGCCCCGGTGAACGCCCGTACCAGGCTCTGCTCGTCGTAGTTGTCCGCCTGGACCACCTCGGCGCCGAGCTTGACCAGCTCCTGCGCGCGGGGCGAGGTGGTATCCCGGGTGAGGGCCCGGACCGCGTACTCACCGCTGGGGTCGGCCAGGATCGCCTTGACCAGTCCACCGCCCTGGGCACCGGTGGCGCCGACGACCGCGATGATCTTCTGCTGACCCATTTTGATCACTCTCTCCGCTTCCCTGAGGGCCCGGTCGGCCTCTCGTGACCCGCTCAACCGCACTCAGGGATCGATAATTCCCGATCGATGGAGACCGTCGTCACGTCCGATCCCCATCTCCCTCAGCGGTCGCGCCGGGTTGCCGATCGGTTTCTGTGATGGGGCGTGACAACAAGCCGGTCGCCGCACCGGGCCGGACCGACGGCCCGGCGCGCGCCGACCCGTACGCCCGGGAGATGGCCGCCCTCCGCGCCGAACGGGACGAGGCCCTGCGCGCCGCGGGCCGCCTGCGGGCCGTCCTGGACAACGCACACGACGCCTTCGTGTCGATGAACGCGGACGGCGTGATCATCGCCTGGAATCCGGCCGCCGAGCAGCTCTTCGGCTGGACCGCCGCCGAGGCGGTGGGCCACCCGGCCACCGAGCTGATGATCCCGCCGCCGATGCGGGAGGCCCACGAACGGGGCCTGGAGCGGGCCCGCCGGTCCCGGACCTCCCATTTCGCCGGGCGGCGCCTCGAGTTCACCGTCGTCGACCGGTCCGGCCGCGAGTTCCCGGTCGAGATGACCCTTCAGACGCAGTACGAGCGGGGCAAGCCGGTCCACCACGCCTTCCTGCACGACATCACCGCCCGTACCACCGCGGGGGTCGAGCTCAAGCGGGAGCGCGCCTATCTCCAGGCGCTGCTGAACAGCCTGGACACCGGGGTGGCGGCCTGTGACAGCGACGGCACGCTGGCCCAGTTCAACTCCGCGATGCGCGAGATCCACGGGCTCGGGCACCAGCCGATCGGCCCGGAGTCGTGGGCGGGCACCTACCACCTCTTCCGGGCCGACGGCCGTACCCCGATGGATCCGGAGGAGGTGCCGCTGGCCCGCGCCTTCGCGGGCGAGATCGTCTCGCACGAGGAGATGACGGTCATGGCCCCGGGCCGGCCGCCGCGCTGGTTCCTCACCAACGCCCGGCCGATCGACTCCCCCGACGGTCACCGGCTCGGAGCGGTGGTGGCGATGCACGACATCACCGACGCGCACCGGGCCGAAGTGCTGCACCGCTGCCGGTACGCGGTGGCCCGCGCGCTGTCCGAGGCCACCTCGGCCCGGGACGCCGCGATCGCCGCCGCCGCCGCGATCGCCGCCGAACTGGACTGGGCCTGCGGCGAGTACTGGGAGGTCGACGAGGAGCGGCACCGCATCGACCGGGTCAGCTCGTGGGTCCGGCCCGGAGCCGACCTGGCCGATTTCACCGGCGACGCCCCGCTGGCGTTCGGCATCGGGCAGGGACTGCCCGGGGCGGTGTGGGCGACCGGAGCCGACATCTGGAGCAGCGACCTGCTCCACGATCTCCCCGAGGCGGGGCGGCTGCCGATCGCGTACCGACTGGGGCTGCGGGCCACGATCGGCATGCCGGTGCACAGCGGCGCCCGGGTGACCGGGGTCCTGGCGTTCTTCACCGACATCGACGGCGCCCGCGACGACGACATCCTGGCCATGCTGCGCGACGTCGCGGCTCAGATCGGCCGGTTCGTGGAACGTCGCCGCACCGAGGACCTGACCCTCGCCCTGGCCGCCGCGCGGCGGGATTTCAACCGGGTGATCGAGCAGGTCAACGACTGCTTCTGGACGGTCGAGATGATGCCGGACGGCTCGGTCCGGTCGGTCTACTCCAGTCCCGGGGCCACCGGCGTCTTCGGCGGCGCCCTGCCCACCGACGCCGACATGGCCGACACCCTGGCCGAACGGATCCACCCCGACGACAGGGTGGCGTTCCTCGCCTACCACGAGCGGATCGGCACCGGCGAGCCGGCCGAGTTCGAATGCCGGATCATCGGGTACGACGGCCGGACGCGCTGGGTGTGGACCCGGGGCGTCACCCGGCACGAGGACGGCCACCTGTACGTCGACGGGATCAGCACCAACGTCACCGAACGGCGGGAGCTGGCCGATCAGCGTGAGCTGCTGCTGGCGAAGGAGCAGGAGCAGGTCCGCCGGCTGCGCGAGCTGGACCGGATGAAGGACGAACTGGTCGCCGTGGTCAGCCACGAGATGCGCAACCCGATCGCGATCATCGCGGCCCGGACCGAATCGCTGCTGGACGAGCCGGAGTTCGCCGGCCGCACCGAGCTGGTCTCCATCGAGCGGACCAGCGCCCGCCTGATGCGCCTGGTCGAGGACCTGCTCGACCTGGCCCGTTTCGAGAGCGGGCCGACCGTGCTGGACCCGCGGCCGCTGCGCCTGGACCGGCTGCTGCGCCAGGCCGTCGAGGAACACCGGCTCAGTGCGCCGGTGGACCTGGTCACCGAGGTCGACAGCCTGCCGATGGTGGCCGGGGACTCCGCCCGGCTCCGGCAGGTGCTGGACAACCTGCTGTCCAACGCGATCAAGTACACGCCGCTGGGCGGCACGGTCACGGTCGGCGCCCGGGAGGACGCCGACACCGTGACGGTGACGATCACCGACACCGGCATCGGGATCCCGCCCGAGCAGTACCCGAAGCTGTTCACCCGCTTCTTCCGGGCCAGCACCGCGATCGATCACAAGATCAAGGGCACCGGGCTGGGCCTGGCGGTCACCAAGGCGATCGTGGAGGCGCACGGCGGCACGATCGCCGCCGAACCGGGGCCGGCGGGCGGCACCCGGTTCACCGTGACGCTGCCCCGCCAGGACCCGGCCGCGTGACCCTGCCGGGGGTGGTGGCCGACGCCCTGGTCGAGCAGGCCGACCTGGGCTCCCGGGTCGGTGGAGAGGGCGAACGGGTGGTTCGGGGGCTATCGCGCGCAGCCGGGGTCCGGGGCGTCGACGGAGAGCGGGACACCCTTCGGGGAGACGTAGACGACGTCCAGGACCAGCGGCTCGCTGCCCCGGTTCTCACCCAGGTGGGCGCGCGGCTCCTCCGGGGCCTCCATGAGATCCTCCCCGGCCCGGTACCGGTGCACCGTGACGCAGTCGGACATCCGGTGGGTGAGGGTGCCGGCGCGCACGTTCGCGAAGACCAGGCCGGGGTGCCGGTGCCAGCCGGTGGCGCCGCCGGGCCGGATGGTGATCTCGCGCAGCTCGTAGCCGGTGTCCTTCACGGTCCACTGCCCGATCACCTTGACGGTCACCCCGTGCCCCGGTGTGGCGTACGCCGGGCTCGCGGTCATCACCGCCCCGAGCACGACGACACCGCCCAGGCAGATCCTGATCAAACCGCGCATTTCCACCACCCTTGTCACGACAGCCACCTGGAGGGAGAACGAGCAAGTTGATCATCGGTGGCGGGCGGTCTCCTTTCCTGTGTTTCCTTACCTGAGGGTTAAGCCTCACAGCGCATTGATGATTTTGTGAACGATCCGGAGGGCTCCCCCGTACTCGGTGGCGGCACCATCACCGAGGGGTTCGGGAGGATCACTGTGGCACGGACCGGAATCGATACGTCGATGCTGCACAAGGGCTCACACAGCGCGTCGTACTTCGACGTGACACGGGCCGCCGGTGAAGGCGTGGAGATCGTCGACTTCTGCATCCCGTGCAACCCCTACTTCCCCACACCGGAGATGTTCGACGAGCTCACCCGGGACCTCAAGAGCATCCTCAAGTACTACCCGAGCGACTCGGCCACCATCACCAAGAAGCTGGCCAGCGTGCTCGGCCTGCACCCGCAGACGGTGGCCATGGCGAACGGCTCGACCGAGCTGATCACCTGGATCGACCACCTGATGATCAAGGAGAGCGTGGCGATCCCGATCCCCACCTTCGGCCGGTGGACCGACCAGCCGATGGAGACCGGCAAGCGGGTGGACATGTTCCCGCTCCAGGAGCGCGACGGCTTCCGGCTCGACCTGGAGGAGTACGTCGAGTTCATCCGGGAGCGCAAGTCGCGGGTCGCGGTGGTCTGCAACGTGAACAACCCGGACGGCCACTACATCCCGCGGCGCGACGTGATCCGCTTCATGGACGCGCTCAGCGACCTGGACCTGGTCGTGGTCGACGAGTCGTTCATCGACTTCTCCGACGCCGAGCGTTACCCCTCGGTCGGCCCGGACGCGGTGATCCGCCCCAACGCGGTGGTGCTCAAGAGCCTCGGCAAGAACTTCGGCCTGCACGGCATCCGCTTCGGCTACATGCTGGCCAACCCGGCGATCTCCGGGAAGATCGCGAAGATGCTGCCGAAGTGGAACCTCAACTCCCTCGCGGAGAAGGTCGTCCACATGATCCAGGAACACGAGATGGAGTACGAGGAGAGCCTGCGCCTGCTCAGCCGGGACCGCCGCTCGATGGGCCGCGAGCTCCAGCGCATCCAGGGCATGACGGTGTTCCCCTCGCAGGGCAACTTCTTCCTGGTCAAGCTGCCGAACGAGTGGTCCGGCGTGGCGCTGCGCGACTACCTGGTCGCCAACCACGGCATCATGACCCGCGAGTGCGGCAACAAGCTCGGCATGACCAGCCAGTTCATGCGCCTCGTGGTGCGCCCGGCCGCCGACGTGGACCGCCTGGTCGACGGCATGATGGAGTACGCGCAGCGCTTCCACAGCCGGTCCGCCTACGACAGCGACCCGCTGGAGAGCGCCGGCCGCCGCTGGGCCGAGCCGGCGTACGAGGAGCAGCCGGACAACCTGATCCCGTACCCGGGCCACCGCGGTGGCGGCGGCGACTACACGGCACGCCGGGCCGCCGTCGGCTGAGGCCCGCAACGGACGTCGCGCCGCCGTGATCACCCTCGTGGTGAACACGGCGGCACGGACCCCCGAAAGCTCAGCTCCATCGGCCCACCGCCGAAGTACAGGCGTGCGCCACGAATCCCCCGCCGAGGACGAAAAGGCCAGGCTGGCCACGCTGTACTCGTACGGCGTGCTGGGGCGGCCCCGCTCCGCCGTGCTCGACGACCTCACCCGGCTGGCCGCATCGATGTTCGACACCCCGATGGCCGCCGTCTCGCTGATCGACCGGGACCGGCAGTGGTTCGCCGGCAGCACCGGCCTGGCCGACGAGCAGACGTCGCTGGACCTGTCGTTCTGCAAGCACGTGATCCCGGCCCGCACCCCGCTGATCGTGCCGAACACCACCCTCGACCCCCGCTTCGCGGCCGCGCCGAACGTGACCGGGACGCCGAAAATCCGGTTCTACGCGGGCGCGCCGATCATCGACCCGGACGGGCACACGCTCGGCGCCATGTGCGTCATCGACGACAGGCCGCGTGTGCTCCACGACCGCCAGGTGGAGAACCTGGTCACCCTCGCCGGGCAGGCGGCGGTCCACCTGACCTCGATACGGGACCGGATGCGAATGGCGGACCTGGGCGACGAGCTGTCCCGGGCCGTGCAGCGCGAGGACGACCTGGTGTCGGCGATCAGCCACGAGCTGCGTACGCCGGTCGCCTCCATCCAGGGCTATCTGGAGATCCTCGGCGACCAGGAGGAGCTGGCCGCCTATCGCAAGTTGATCGACCCGATCCACCGCAACGGCGAGCGCCTGATGCGCATGGTCGACCACCTGCTGGCCGGCACCCGGCCGGGGGAGGCGCCGCTGCCGCCGCCGACCGGGCGGGTCGAGCTGGACGCCGTGGTGCAGGCCGCGTTCCAGTCCTGCGGGTCCCTGATCGCGCTGCGCGCCGAGCAGCCGCGGTTGCACACCGGCGCGGCCGTACCGGTCCGGGCGGACCTGCCCCGGCTGGCCGACGCGATCACCCAGGTGCTGCGCAACGCGCTGCTGTTCACCCCGATGGACCGGGCGATCACGGTCCGGACCGGCACCACGCCGCAGCCCTGGGTCGAGGTCGTGGACACCGGCGTCGGCATCCCGGAGCACGAGCTGCCGTACGTCTTCGACCGCTTCTACCGCGGCCGCCACGCCCGCGATCACGCCGTACCCGGGGTGGGTCTGGGTCTGACGATCGCCCGCAACATCATCGAGTCGCATCGCGGCAGGCTGACCGTCACCGGCACGCCGTCCGGCACGGTCGCCCGGATCGTGCTGCCCGCCGTCGCCTGAGGGCACCGCGGCCAGGCGACAACAGAATATATACATTTCAATATCTAGGTGTGAACGCCTGACGCCCGTACGCTCACCGAAGAAGTCGAGCGATGGGCATCGATCCCTCGGTTGCTCGCCGCCGGCGCGCGCGAGAGAGGAAGATCATGGCGATTCGACGCAGTGGCGGCCGCATCCTGGCCGCTGGTCTGTTCGCACTGGCGACGGCGGTCGTGGCGACGGGAACACCGGCCGCGGCCGCACCGGCGACCGGCACCATCCGGCTGGCCGGCACCGCCGACGCGATCCCCGGCAGCTACATCGTGGTGCTCAAGTCGGGCGCGGTGGAGTCCGGTCTGACCAGGTCGTACGGCGGCACCGTGAAGCGCAGCTTCGGCAAGGCGCTCAACGGCTACGAGGCCGGCCTCACCGAGGCCCAGGCCAAGCGGCTGGCGGCGAACCCGAAGGTGGCCTACGTCGAGCAGAACCAGGTGGTCTCGCTGGCCGCCACCCAGAGCAACGCGCCCTGGGGCCTGGACCGCATCGACCAGCGCGCCCGGCCGCTGAGCACCACCTACACCTACCCGGTCACCGCCTCCAACGTGACCGCCTACATCATCGACACCGGCATCCTCTACACCCACAGCCAGTTCGGCGGGCGGGCCACGGCCGGCTACGACGCCGTCGGCAGCGGCGCGGTCGACTGCAACGGCCACGGCACCCACGTCGCCGGCACGGTCGGCGGCAGCACGTACGGCGTGGCCAAGGCGGTCAAGCTGGTCGGCGTACGGGTGCTCAACTGCTCCGGCTCCGGGACCACGGCCGGGGTCATCGCCGGCGTCAACTGGGTGACCAGCAACGCGGTCAAGCCGGCGGTCGCCAACATGAGCCTCGGCGGCGGCGCCAGCACCTCGATCGACACGGCGGTACGCAACTCCATCGCGGCCGGCATCACCTACGCCATCGCGGCCGGCAACTCGAACGCGAACGCCTGCAACTACTCGCCGGCCCGCGTGCCCACGGCCATCACGGTCGGCGCCACCACCAGCACCGACGCCCGGGCCAGCTACTCGAACTACGGCAGCTGCCTGGACATCTTCGCGCCCGGCTCGTCGATCCTCTCGTCCTGGTACACCAGCACGACGGCCACCAACACGATCAGCGGCACCTCGATGGCGTCGCCGCACGTGGCCGGCGCGGCGGCTCTCGTGCTGTCCCGCAACCCGAGCTACACCCCGGCCCAGGTCTCCTCGGCGCTGACCACCAACGCCACCCCGAGCGTGGTCACCAGCCCCGGCACCAGCTCCCCGAACCTCCTGCTCTTCGTCGTCCAGTAAGGCGGTCGAACGGCGGGGGACGCCCGTCCCCCGCCGTTCGCGAAATCCGGTCCGCCGACCGCTTGTATGAGAACGTGCACATAATCTAGATCACCTTGTTGTCCCATAGGAGATGTGAAAATATCTCCGGCATGCCCGTTGTCCTGCACTGGTTCCTGCCCACGACCGGCGACAGCCGGTCCATCGTGGGCGTCGACGACCGTGGCGGCCGCAGCACGCACACCGACGGCGCCTCGCTGCGCGAGCCCGGTATCGACTACCTGATCGACGTCGCACGTGCCGCCGAGCGCAACGGTTTCACCGGTGTGCTCACCCCCACCGGCACCTGGTGCGAGGACGCCTGGCTGACCACCGCGGCGATCTCCCGCGAGACCACGAGGCTCAAGTTCCTGGTGGCCTTCCGCCCCGGCTCGCTGTCGCCCACCCTGGCCGCCCAGATGGCCGCGACCTTCCAGCGGATCTCCGGCGGCCGGCTGATGCTCAACATCGTCACCGGGAGCGACTCCGCCGAGCAGCGACGTTTCGGTGACTGGCTGGGCAAGGACGAGCGGTACGCCCGGACCGGCGAGTTCCTGACCGTGCTGCGCGGCGCCTGGAACGGCCCGTTCGACTTCGACGGTGAGCACTTCCATGTGGCCGGCGCGCACGCGCCACGCGGCTTCGACGCCCCGCCGATCTACTTCGGCGGCTCGTCGAGGGCCGCCCTGGATGTCGCCACCAACCACGCCGATGTCTACCTGACCTGGGGCGAACCGCCCGCGGCGGTGGCCGCCAAGATCGCCGCGCTGCGGGAACTCGGCTACCCCGGACGATTCGGCATCCGGCTGCACGTGATCACCCGCGACACGTCGAAGCAGGCCTGGGCCGAGGCGAACGCGCTGCTCGACGCCCTGACCCCGGAACAGATCGCGACGGCGCAGGCATCCCTGCGCCAGGCCGACTCGGTCGGCCAGCAGCGGATGCTCGCCCTCCATGGCGGCACCCGCGACGAATTGGAGATCTACCCCAATCTCTGGGCCGGGGTCGGACTCGTCCGTCCCGGCGCCGGGACCGCCCTGGTCGGCAGCCACACCGAGGTCGCCGACCGGATCGCCGAGTACCACGACCTCGGCATCGACGAATTCATCCTCTCCGGATACCCCCACCTCGAGGAGGCCTACCACGCCGGTGAGGGCCTGCTGCCCGAACTGCGCCGACGCGGCCTCCTGACAGGAGCTGAACAGAAGTGACAATCATGAATCGCCGGGACCTGTTCCGCATCGCCGCCGGAGCCGGGGCCGCCTCGCTGCTGGCCGCCTGCGCCGGGCCGGGCGGCGACCCCGCGCCCACGACCGGGAGCGGCGGCGACCTGTCCTTCGCCCACTGGCGTGCCGAGGACAAGGAGGTCTTCGAGCAGATCATCGCTGAGTTCAAAAAATCAAAGAATTTCGGTGTACGTCAGGACATCTCGCCGTCCAACGACTACCAGAGCACCGCTCTCCAGAAGCTGCGGGGCGGCTCGATCGGGGACGCCTTCACCGCCTTCCGCGGCGCGCAGTTCCTGGACATCGCCAAGGCCGGGGTCTCCGCCGACCTGACCGGCAAGGCGGTGCTCGCCGGGTACGAGCCGTCCCTGATCACCGCGGGCGCCACCGGGGGCAAGCAGCTCGGCATCCCGTATCAGCTGGTGTTCAACACCCCGCTGGCCAACACCGACCTGCTCAGCAAGGCCGGGATCGGCGAGGCCCCGAAGGACTGGCAGGGCTTCCTGGCGCTGGCCGACAGGCTGAAGAGCCAGGGTGTCACCCCGATCGCCTGGCCGGGCGGCGACGCGGCCAACGCCGGCCAGCTGCTCAACGTGCTGGTGGTCAACAACGCGCCCACCGACGACGCGCTCGGCAAGATCGAGACCGGCGAGCACAAGGTCACCGACGACTGGTTCCTGACCGTCCTGAAGCAGTACGCCGAGCTGCGCCCCTACTTCCCGGACAACGCCACCGGCACCAGCAGCGACGCGGCGCTCGCACTGTTCGCCCAGGGCAAGGCCGCCCTGCTGGCCACCGGCTCGTTCCAGATCGCCGGGGTCCGCAAGCTGGGCGCCACCTTCCCGATCGACCTGCTCGCGCCGATCACCACGACCGCCGACAAGGCGAAGTACGAGGGTGTCTTCAACGCCACCTTCATCCTCGGCGTGAACACCCGGTCGGCCCGGCAGGACGACGCGCTGGCCTGGATCGAGCACCTGTCCGACCCGGCGGTCGCCGGGGTGTACGCCAACGGCACGGCCCAGCACGTCACGGTCAAGGGCGTCGAGTACACCAACGCCGACCTGAAGGCGCTCGCCCCCTGGCTCACCAGGAAGACCGCCCTGGCACCGCGTTTCCAGTTCACCAACCTGGACATCCGCGGCGCCGTGGAGAACGCGACCGTACAGGTGGCCGGCGGCAAGAGCCCGGAGGAGGCCGCCGAGGCGGCCCAGAAGGTCATCGACCAGAAGAAGAAATGAAGTTCCGTCTCCTGCTCTTCGCGGTCCCCGCGCTGGCCCTGTACGGCGGGTTCTTCCTGCTCCCCGCCGTACAGGGTCTGCGGTACGCCACCACCGACTGGGACGGTTACAGCCCCACCTTCGCCGACGTGGGGCTGTCCAACCTGACCGAGGTGGTGTCGAACGACGACCTGTTCCGTAACGCGCTCACCAACAATCTCAAGTTCCTGTTGGTGGTGGTGCTCGGGCAGACCGCCCTGGCACTGCTGCTCGCGGTGCTGCTGGCCGCCCGCACCCGCGGGTCGACCGTGCTGCGGGCACTGTTCTTCCTGCCGACCGTGCTGTCCTCGGTGTCGGTCGCGTTCATCTGGAAATTCGTCTACGACCCGAACTTCGGGCTGGCCAACGCCGTCCTGGACACGGTGGGGCTGGACGCGTTGCAGAGCGCCTACCTGGGCGACGAGGAGACCGCGATCCTCTGGGTGGCGGTCGCCCAGATCTGGTTCCACGCCGGGCAGATGATGATCGTCTACATCGCCGGGATCAACCAGATCCCGGCGGAGCTGTACGACGCCGCGAAGACCGACGGGGCCGGGCGCTGGCAACAGTTCCGGCACGTCACCTGGCCGATGGTGGCGCCCGCGACGACCCTGGTGATCGCCTACACCACGGTGCAGTCGTTCAAGGCGTTCGACCTGATCCTGGGCCTGGCCGGCAATCCGCCACGGTCCGCGCTGGACATCCTGTCCACCCGGATCTACACCACTTTCGCCAACTCGCAGCTCGGCTACGCGGCCGCCGAGTCGATCGTGTTCATGGTGGCGATCGCCCTGGTCACCTGGCTGCAGAACCGGGCCGGACGGATGGTGCACGGATGAGACGGCTGATCCTCGGCGTCTACGCGACGCTCATCGTGGTGCCGCTGCTGGTGATCGTCGGCGGCAGTCTCAAGACCACCCCGGACCTGTTCGCCGCGCCGTTCGGGCCGCCCACTGACCCGACCCTGGACAACTACGCCACCGTGCTGGCCGAACAGGACCTGCTCGGCGTGCTCGGCAACAGCGTGCTCGTGGTGTCGGTGTCGGTGCCGCTCACCCTGCTGCTGGGGAGCCTGGCCGCGTACGCGGTGGCCCGGCTGCCCCGGTGGCCGTCCCGGCTGCTGTTCGGGATCTTCGCGATCGGCCTGGCGGTCCCGGCACAGGCCGTGATGATCCCGCAGTACGTGCAGTTCGAGCGGCTCGGCCTGCGCAACAGCCTGACCGGCCTGATCCTGGTGAACGTGGTGGTGACCCTGCCGGTGGCGGTGTTCATCCTGGCCGGGTTCATGCGGACGCTGCCGGGCGAGCTGTACGAGGCGGCCGAGATCGACGGGGCCGGGCCGTGGGCGACGTTCTGGCGGATCGCGGTACCGGTCTCCGCGCCGAGCCTCGCCGCCACCGCGATCTTCCTGCTGGTGATGCACTGGAACGATCTGCTCTACCCGCTGCTGTTCATCGACGAGCCGGGCAAACGCACCCTCCCCCTGGCACTGCTCGGCTTCCAGGGCGAATACCTCACCGACTACCCGCTGCTGTTCACCGGTGTGGTCGTCGCCTCGCTGCCGATGGTGCTGGCGTACGCCTTCCTCCAGCGCCACTTCGTCGCCGGCATCACCGCGGGCGCGGTCAAGGGCTGACCGGCACGGCCCCGGCGCCCACCTGACGTTCACGGACTGTTCGGGTGGCGATCGTCGTGCCGCGGGGCGGCCGCTCCTAGGGTCGTCCGGTGAAACGCGTGACGACCCCGCTGGTGTGGGCCCTTCCGGCGGTGGTCACGGCGATGCTCGGCGGGTGGCGGCTGACCGGGGCGGCGCTCTGGGCGGACGAGCTGGCCACCTGGGGAGCGGTCCGGCTGAGCTGGGAGCGGCTGTGGCGGCTCGCCGATGCGGTTGACGTGGTGCTCACGCCGTACTATGCGGGTTTGAAGGCTTTTGCCGCGATTGCCGGAACCGGCACGACGGCCCTGCGCCTCCCCTCGCTGCTCGCCATGATCCTGACCGCCCTCGTGGTGGTGGCGCTCGGCCGCCGGGCCGGCGGGGACGCGGCCGGGCTCGGCGCCGGGCTGCTCTTCGCGGTCCTGCCGGTGACCTCCCGGTACGCGCAGGAGGCCCGCCCCTACGCGCTGGTCATGCTCGGCGCGGCGCTCGCCCTGCTGGCGCTGGTCCGCCTGCTGGAGCGGCCGACGGTCGCGCGGGCCGCGGTCTACGCGGCGGCGGTCACAGCGACCGGCCTGTGCCATCCGCTCAGCGGCCTGCTCATGATCGCCGGGCACGCCCTGGCCGGATGGCGTCTGCCACGGCGGTGGCTGCCCGCCGCGCTGGCCGGGAGCCTTCCGGCGCTGGCCCTCTGCCTGTCGGCCGCCGGACAATCCGCGCAGATCTCCTGGATCGCCCTGGTCGGCCCGCAGACCGTGCGCAACCTCCCGCAGCAGTTGTTCGTCTCGGCCGTCGTGGGCGGCCTGATCCTGGGACTCGCGATCCTCGGCCCGTGGTCTCAGCGCGCCCTGGTCGGCGCCGGTCTCGTCCCGATCGCGCTCCTCCTCGCCGCCGGACTGTTCACCCCGGTGTGGGTGGCCCGGTACGTGCTGATCACCGTCCCCGCCCTGGTGGTGCTCGCGGCGTGGGCCGCCGTTCAGGCCGGCCGAACCCACCTGACCGCCGTCGTCGCGCTCGCCGCCTTCCTCGGCTACCCGGCCCAGCTCGACATCCGCGAACCGGCCGGCCACGGTCAGGACTCCGCCCGCATCGCCGCGGTGATCCGCCCCCTCTACCGGCCCGGCGACGTGGCCGTCTTCCCCGACTCGCACTACAGCATCGCCTGGGCGCCCCGCGACCTCTACCAGCGCTATCTGCCCGCCCCGCGCCCGCCGGACGTGCTCGCCACCACCGGCCAGCGGCTGACCGGGCGGCTCCAGGCCCGGGAGTGCCCGGACGCCGCCTGCCTCGGCGCACCCGACCGGATCTGGGTGATCCGGGTGGACAGCCCGGCCGACCCGTTGCAGGACATGACGGCCGCCAAACGGGACCGGATCGGCGACGGCTACCGGATCGCCCGGCGATGGAGTTACCCACTGCTCGGCATCACCCTGATGGAACGCCGGTAATCTCCCGCCACCTGCCGGACACCTTCGGTGGTGGAGAGCCATCGACGACCGGGGAGGCAGGAGTGGGCGACGACGCGCCCGACGAGGAGAGATTCGACCGGCTGTGGCGCGAACACGCCGCGGCCGTGCTGGCCTACGCGCGCCGCCGGGTCGACGGCGACCAGGCCGACGAGGTGGTCGCCGAGACGTTCGTGGTGGCGTGGCGGCGGCTCCGCGAGATCCCGGAGGCGGCCCGGCCGTGGCTGTTCGGGGTGGCCCGGCGGGTGAGCGCCAACGTGCGCCGGTCCGAGCAGCGGCGCGAGGCCCTGCACGACCGGCTCGCCGCCCAGCCCGCGCACGCCACCAGCGGCCCGTCCGGCCTGGTCGGCCGGGCCCTGGACCGGCTGCCCGCCGACGACCGCGAACTGTTGATGCTGCTGGCCTGGGACGGGCTGACCCGGCCCGAGGCGGCGGCCGCGCTGGGATGTTCCCGGGGCACGCTGGCCGTACGCCTGCATCGTGCCCGCCGCCGTCTGAGGACCGTCATGACCGACCTGGCCGGAGAGTCCGGGCCGGCCGTTCTGCCCGCCACCGTTCCGGGAGTCCTGCGATGAACCGCAACGATCTGCCGTCCGCCCTGCTCGCGGCGAACCCGGCGCCCGATGCCGAACCCGGTGACGCCGAGCGGCTCGCCGCGATCCGCGCCGCCGTCGACCACCGGCGGCACTCGGTCGCCATCAGCTCCGCGCCACGCCGGCACGGGCGCCGTCTGGCGGTACTGGCCGGGCTGACCACGGCCGCGGTGGTGGTGACGGTCGCCGGAACCCGCCTGTGGTCACCCGAGCCGGACCCGCTGATCTCCGCGGCCATCGCCATGGACGGCTCGCTGAGCTGCGGAGCCGGAATCGAGGGGTACGCCGAGCCGATCCGCCCCGACAAGGCGTCCGTCCGGCTGTTCCCCACCGTGATCCCCGACGGCTGGCGGCTGGTGAACGTCTTCGCCCGCTCCTCCACCTGGCCGGCGGCGTGCACCGTTCCGTCGCTGATGGCCGCCGACCTCGACGACGGGGCCGTGATGCGGGGCGGCGTGTGGGTGAACGGCCCGGTCGACCGGATCTCCTACGAGGAGGACGGCGCCGGGATGAACCCGAAGCCGGTCCGCACCGACGACACCCTCAACGGCCGCCCGGCGGTGCGCTACGACTGGCAGGACTCGATCTCCTGGGTGTGGTCCGACGAGCGCGGCAAGTACTGGCAGGCGACGGTCTCCGGCTACCCCTTGGACCAGGCCCGCAAGATCATGGCCGCCGCCCGCACCGACGGTGACCAGGTCGTCTGGTCCGGCGAGCAGGTCCCTCAGATGCGGGTGCTGCACCAGCGGACCGGCCCGCGCTACCCGGCGGAGACCCCCACCGAGGACTGGTACATCCGCCTCACCGACGGCCACGGAGACTGGATCGTCAACGTCCGCAGCGGCCGGTTGGAGCCGCTCGCCGCCGACCTGAGGACCGGGCTGCGGCTGGAGTCCCTGGACGGCCACACCCTGATCGAGGGGAAGTCGGGCCTCTCCTACGAGGCACAACCGGGCAGCTGGGCCGACACCGAGGTCCGCGGCGACCCGGCCGCCGTCCGCGCCCTGCTGGCCGGCCTGCGCCACCTCCCCGCCGACGACCCCCGCCTCGACGAATACGCCATGAAGGAGTGATTCAGCACGTCTCGATGAGCAGGTCCGCCCGGTCGCGGACCTGCTCGGCCGTGTGGAAGGCGGCCTCCTGCCCGGCCCACCGGTCCCAGTGCGGGGCATAGGTGGCGCCGTCCCGGGCGAGCGCGCGCCGCTTGCGCTCCGCGGTGGGGCACACCAGCCAGACCAGACCGATGAGGTACGGGGTGAGCACCCGCGCCCCCGTGCCGACCCCTTCGACGATCAGCCACCCGCCCGGCGGCACCCGGTGCTCCTCCGCGTAGGCGCCGGCGGTCCAGTCCCAGCGCCGCCACACGGCCGGCTCCCCGGCGGCGAGCGGCTCGAGGATCCACTCGCGCAGGGCCGTGACACCGGGGAGGAGCCCGTCCCACCCGGTGTAGAGATCATCCATGTGGATGGTCGGCGACCCCGTTCGGTCGGCGAGGGCCGCCGCGAGGGTCGTCTTGCCTGAGCCGGAACGGCCTTCTATCGCGAGGACCCGTCGGCCTTCGATCGGTGGGTGCCGGGCCGCCGCCCAAGCGACTATGCGCTCAACGGCACCCGTTTTCGCCACCACCATGGGCGATCATCCTATTTCGTTCCGGACCCGCCCGGGACGGGAAAGCGACCGGGCTCACATCGCCGTTCACCGAGGTCCCCAGAATCCACAGCCCTACCACAGGATTCTCGGGAAAGCTCTGGCCACCGGCCTGCGCGGCTCCGGACATCACCCTCGACCACCCTCGTCACCTACGTGTAATTGGTTCGCCTTTTACCCGTAGGATGCTGCATTCCGGATCCCCTTTCCCCCTCGTCCGCACCCGTACGCAAATCGCGCCCCCCACCGCGTCATGCGCCGTCGCCCAGGAGCAAACGGCTTGGAGCACAACAGCAGTTCCGACGTCAGCATCGTCATACCGACGCACAGTGAGAAGCGGTGGGCCTCGCTCACCCGTACGATCACCTCCGCTCAGGCGCAGACGTACCCGGCGGCCGAGATCGTGGTGGTCGTCGACCACAACCCGGAGATGGCGCACCGGGTGAAGCTCACGTTCCCCGGGGTGACCGTGCTGGAGAACGCGTACGCGCGGGGCGCATCCGGCAACCGCAACACCGGGGCCTTCCACACCCGTACGCCGTTCATCGCGTTCCTCGACGACGACACCGTGGCGAGCCCCGAGTGGCTGGCGTACCAGTTGACGCCGTTCGCCGACCCGTCGGTGGTCGGCACCGGCGGGGGCATCATCCCGGCCTGGGCCGGACCGCGCCCGGCGTGGATGCCGGACGAGCTGCTCTGGGCGGTGGGGGTCTCCTACACCGGGATGCCGACGAGGACCGCGCCGATCCGTAACGTCTGGTCCGCGAACATGATCGTGCGACGGGACGCGTTCCTGGCGGTCGGCGGCTTCCGGACCGGGTTCGGCAAGCTGGGCGACCAGAACCGGCCCGAGGACACCGAGCTGTGCCTGCGGATGAGCGCGGCGGCCGGCGGCCGGTGGATGTACGTGCCGCACGCCACCATCGACCACGAGGTGCCGGCCGACCGGTCGACGTTCGGGTTCCTGATGCGGCGCTGCTACGCCGAGGGCCGCGGCAAGGTGCAGATGGCCGGTCTGATGCCGAAGGACCAGGAACTCGGCGCGGAGAAGGACTACCTGCGGCGTACGCTGCCGCGCGCCGTGGGCCGCAACCTGACGCGGGCGATGACCGGCCGCGGGGCCGCGCACGCGCTCCAGGCGATGGCCGTGGTCGCCGCCGTCCTCGCGGCCGCCTGGGGTGGCGGGGTGGAGACCCTGGCCGGGCTCTTCGAGAGCGGCCCGGCCCCCACCGACAACGTCTCCGTCTAGACGCGTTCCAGACGGACCTGCACCCATTTCGACGTGGGCGTCCCGCTCTCCTCGGCCTGTGAGTCGAGCGGGACCAGCGGGTTGGTCTCCGGGTAGTAGGCGGCCACGCAGCCCTTCGGGGTGTCGTAGGCGACCAGCCGAAACCGCTCGGCCCGCCGCTCGACGCCGTCGGCCCACTCGGAGACCAGGTCCACCACGTCACCGTCGGCGAACCCGAGCTCGGTGAGGTCGGCGTCGCTGATGAACACCACCCGGCGGCCCTGCCTGATCCCCCGGTACCGGTCGTCCAGCCCGTAGATCGTGGTGTTGAACTGGTCGTGGCTGCGCAGCGTCTGGAGCACGAGCCGGCCCTCCGGCACGGTCATCACCTCGACCGGGCTGACCGTGAAGACCGCCTTCCCCTCGGGTGTCGGGAAGGTCCGTGAGTCCCGCGGCGGGTGCGGCATGGTGAACCCGCCGTCGCGGATCTTCGCGGCGTAGTCGTCGCAGCCCGGCACCACCCGCCCGATCCGCTCCCGGATCTGTTCGTAGTCGGCGGCGAACGCGTCCCACGGGATGTCGTGCCGGTCGCCGAGGGCGGCGGCCGCGATGCCGCAGACGATGTCCACCTCGGAGCGCAGCAGCGGCCCCACCGGAGCGGACCGCCCCCGGGAGGCGTGCACCGCCGACATCGAGTCCTCCACGGTGATCCGCTGCACCCGGCCGCCGGTCAGGTCCTGCTCGGTACGCCCGAGCGTCGGCAGGATCAGCGCGGTCCGCCCGGCCTCGACGTGGCTGCGGTTGAGTTTCGTGGAGATCTGCACGGTCAGCGCCGCGTCGCGCATCGCGGCCGCGGTCACCTCGGTGTCCGACATGGCGCCGACGAAGTTGCCGCCCAGGGCGACGAACACCTTCGCCCGGCCGTCCCGGAAGGCGCGCACCGTGTCGACGGCGTCGTGGCCGTGCGCGCGTGGCGGCTCGAAGCCGAACTCGTCGCGCAGCCGGTCCAGGAACACCGCGGGCGGCCTCTCCCAGATGCCCATGCTCCGGTCGCCCTGCACGTTGGAGTGCCCGCGGACCGGGCAGAGCCCGGCCCCCGGCTTGCCGATCATGCCCTGGAGCAGGGCGACGTTGACGAACTCCTTGATCGTGGCGACGGCGTTGCGGTGCTGGGTGATGCCCATCGCCCAGCAGTGCACGATCCGTTTCGCCGAGGCCAGCATGTCGGCGGCGGCCTCGATCTCGTCCCAGCTCAGCCCGGTCGCGGCGAGCACGGTGTCCCGGTCGATGCCGGCGACGTGCTCGGCCCAGGCGTCGAACCCGGCCGTGGACGTCTCGATGAACTCCCGGTCGGCGACGCCCTTCAGCAGCAGCAGGTGGCCGATGGCCTGCCAGAGGGCCAGGTCGCCGTTGGAGCGGATCCGCAGCAGCCGGTCGGCCAGTGGGGTGCCGGCGCCGACCAGGCCGCGCACGTTCTGCGGGTTGTCGAAGCGGATCAGCCCGGCCTCCGGCAGCGGGTTGATCGCCAGGATCTTCGCGCCGTCCCGTTTGGCGATCTCCAGGGCGGTGAGCATGCGCGGGTGGTTGGTGCCCGGGTTCTGCCCGGAGACCACGATCAGGTCGGCCTGGTGCAGGTCCTCCAGGGTGACCGAGCCCTTGCCCATGCCGATGGTGCGCATCAGGGCGGTGCCGGTCGACTCGTGGCACATGTTGGAGCAGTCCGGCAGGTTGTTGGTGCCGAGCGCCCGGGCCAGCAGCTGGTAGACGAACGCCGCCTCGTTGCTGGCCCGCCCGGAGGTGTAGAAGGCCGCCTCGTCCGGACTGTCCAGATCTCTCAAGAACGAGCCGATCAGGGCGAACGCGTCGTCCCAGGAGATCGGCTCGTAGTGGGTGCCGCCGTCCCGGCGCACCATCGGGTGGGTGAGCCGGCCCTGCTTCTCCAGCCAGTGATCGGTCCGCCCGGCCAGGTCGGCGAGTCCGTGCTCGGCGAAGAACTCCGGGCCGACGGTGTCCCGCTGGCCCTCCCAGGAGACCGCCTTCGCCCCGTTCTCACAGAACTCGGCGGTGTGCCGGCGGCCCTGCGGGTCCGGCCAGGCGCAGCTCATGCAGTCGACGCCGTCGTGCTGATTCAGGGTGCGCAGGTTGCGCACCGTCTTGCGCACACCCATCTTGCGTACGGCGTTGGCGAGGCTCAGCCGGACCGCCTGGAGACCGGCCACGTGATCGGCCGGTGGCCCCACCCGAAGACGGGCCTCTTCCTCGTCGAAGGCTGTCATCAGATTTCCTTCCGTGGATACTCCGGCGCCGTAACGAGCTCACGCAGGCTGTTGTTCGGGCTGGCGGGAGTAGGTCCAGCCGTCGCCGCGCTGCAACAGCCGGACATACCGGTGACCGATTCCTTGAACCAGGCCAGTAGCGGTGCGGATGTTGAACCGGCCGGTCGAGCGGACCGCGACGCGACCCACGTGCGTGCCCTGATTCGCACCGGTGCGCACGACAGCGCGGACCAGATCACCGGTCTGGAACCCGTGATGCAGTTTCGTCCGCGGTAGCCGGAGCCGGGGGAACCCGTACCTGTCCGTCCGGGTGCGGGTGTAGGTGCCGCGGCCTGTCGCCGTGGCGACCAGCACCCGGACGGGCCAGCCCGTCACCTCATCCACAACGCCGACGTGCAGGGCGTCGAGGGTGTGAGACTTCGGCGTGTTGGTGCGGTGCCGGTTGTACTTGGTGCGGCCACCAGACGCAACATGCACGGGCAGGCCCGTGACGGTGAGCGACTTCCAGAGCGCCCACCGGGTCGAAGACACAGCCGCCGCATCGCGGAGCGGCTTCCTTACCTGCGCGAGAATCCGAGCCAACATCTCGGGCCGGCCGGCGAGAAACACCTCCACCGGTTGGTTACCCTTCGTCTGGTTGCAAGAGATACACGCGAGCGTCAGATTCGATGCCCGGTCCGAGCCGCCACGCGACCGCGGCCGGATGTGATCGAGGTTCAACGGCACTCCCGAAACGCCGCAGTACGCGCATTTCCGCTGCCACTTTTCGAGGAGATACTCGCGGAGTTCGTAGCCATGCAGGGTGCCCTGCTGGTAGCCGCGACCCGCGATCTCGGGGTCCTGCAGCAACTGGGTGTCGAACGCAACCCGCTCCACATGCAGCGCGGCGACGGGAGCCCACCTTTGGAGTCGGCTGATCCACGACATCGTCGTCTCGACCCGATGCCGCAGCGAGGGAGCCAACCAGCCCACTGAGCGGGTGCGGTTGTCGAACCGCGGCTGCCGGTAACGCAGATTCCGGGAGCGCCGGCCCCGACGCAACGCAGCACGCGCCGTGAGTTTCTCCCGGATCTGGTTGCCGCGGTGCTGGACTTCGATGCTGAACACCCCAGCCCGCACCACCGCCGGTTCCGCCACCGGCTTCGGTGAGACGGCATCAGAGCCGGTGAACAAACTGATGCCGGTGTACCGCGACCCGGGATCGACTCCGATTTGCACGCCTTGGACGACTGATTCCTGCCGGTTACGGTCGCGGAGGCGGATGACGAATGGGGTACGGCGGTGTACGACGGCTCGGCCTGTGCGTAGCAATTGCCGGGCTCGTGCGGGGGTGCAGGGTTGTAGTGGGAGGCCGTTGCGGTCGAGGACGAACACCCGCGGTTCTGTCACTTGCTGCTGGTGGGCGTTACCGCCCGCTCCCGGCTCGGCCGCAGCCGCGCCGGGGTGACGCCCCTGCCGCGGAACAACCACGGTAGGGGTCTCCCCTCGCCCATGTTGAACACCGGCTTGCCACCCCGGGTGGGAGTGGTGTCGTGGCCCTGTTTCGTCCCGACCCGACGGGTTGTCTACTGACCGCGATTCCAGAGGGCCGGGCTGAGGAAGCACCCGACCGTAGGTCTGCGCACCTATGTTCAACGTAGTTTCACCCCTTTCAAAGGGTTTACTCGGGCTGGTCACACACACCGCGACCGACCGGGCTCACCGGCTTAACCAGCAAGCCCGGTCGTTCACGGCCGGGTTGGTGACCGGACCCTCCCCATTGCGGCACACGTTCCCACGTGCAGTCTCTCTCGCCCACCGTGCGCCTCGCCGTGCGGGATCGGCAACCTCAGCATTCTCAGTCGAGACGGTGCTGCCGCATCCCGTCCAGCACGTCGGCGGACGGCCACGTCTCGACCCGGTAGCGGGCCGGGGCGAGCAGCGGCTCCGGGCACAGGCCGGCCTCCTGTTCGGCGATCCGCCACGGCACCCGGAAGTCGATGCCGTCGCCGGCCCGGGCGAACGCCACCGAGTCGGCGCGGGGCAGCAGTGTGCAGACGCCGTCGGTCCAGGTGGCGATGGTCTCGACCGGGCCGCCGCCGGACGGCTCGACCGCGATCAGGCTGCCCACGTGCACGTCGACGCCGGCTTTGGCGTACTGGTCGGAGAGCCATTCGGTCTGGTTCGAGTACTCGGTGAGCGCCAGCACCGCGTCGGCTCGGCGGGCCGGCCGGTGGTGCGGGTGCCCCGGCGGGGGAGCGTACGGCACCGACCGGCCGTCCGGCCCGGCCACGTAGCCGACCGGGGACAGGTAGCGGACCGCCTCGCCGAAGGAGTGCTCCACGGCGGCGTAGATCTGCTCCGCGCCGGTGTCCGGCAGCGGGGTGACCAGCAGGGTGTTGCTGTCCGGCACGAACGCCAGGGCCGGGCCGCCCATCCGCTCCCCCACCTCGGACAGCCAGCCCGGCGACAGCAGCAGCGAGGTGAAGTAGCCGTCGCCGTCGTCGAGGATGCTGATCGCCGTGCTGTCGCGCCACGGCCGGTCCAGGGCGCCGCGGGCGATGACGGCCAGGTTCTGCCGGGCCACCGCGAACACCTCGTCGACCGGTACGCCCCACGTCTCCAGGCGGTCCGGCGACACGTACGCCATCGCCTCCGGGGTGTCGATCACGACGAGCTCGCGCAGGTGCGGCATGGCCGGGCGGGACAGCGGCGGGCGCATCCCGGTCGGCCCGGCCGCGCCGAACGTCACCGGGCGCAGCACCGGGCGCAGCTTCGCGCGTACCGCGTCCCAGTCCTCTTCCGGGAGCGGCGCGATCAGCCGGATGAGGCGCTCGAGCTGTTGCCGGCGTTCCGCCGGCGAGGCGTCCGCGGTCTCCCGGAAGACGTTGGAGAGGTAGAGATGGGCCGGACCGGCCACACCGGTCCGGTGAATCGCGATGGCGAAGTCGTCCGGCTGGTAGACCGCACGCTCCACGCCGGGGGTACGCCGGGCCACCCGGAGAGCGAGCTGGGCGAAACGGCGCCGCGGCGAACCGGCGAACCTGTCCAGCAGTCCCATTGGTGGACCGTAGCGTGTTTCGCCGGATCGATCCGCTCCTGGCCGGGGCTCGCCGGGAGAGCCGAAGTAAACTAAGTTGACTTCCGCTCCCGCTCCCCTTGACCGAAGGGAACACCCTATGACGACCGCGCCGAAGCCCCTGACCGCGGCGAACACCGTCGGTGAATGGCTCGACCACCCGGTGGGCGGCCCGGCTCTGGGCGAGCTGCTCGCGGCGGGCGGCGCCGACGCCTCCTCGCTCGCGCCGGTCCGCGGACTCCCGCTCCAGCAACTGGTCGCCCTCAGCCAGGGCAAGATGCCGCAGTCGGTGATCGACGACCTGGTGCTCCAGGTCAACGGCGGCGTCGCCCCGGTCGAGTCCGGTGCGGGCGCCGGCTGGCAGGAGCGGATCACCGCCGGCCGGTTCGACGGCCGGACGGTCATCGTGACCGGCGCCGCCTCCGGCATCGGGCGGGCCACCGCGTCCCGCATCGTCCGCGAGGGCGGCCGGGTCATCGGCGTCGACATCACCGCCGAGAAGCTCAAGGAGGCCGAGGCCGAGCTGGGTGAGTCGTTCGTCGCGGTCGCCGGCGACATCACCCGGTCGGACGACATCGAACGGATCGTCGCCGCCGCCGGCGACCGCATCGACGGCCTGGCCAACATCGCCGGTGTGGTCGACGACTTCAGCCCGGCCCACGAGGCGTCCGACGCCGTCTGGGAGAAGGTCTTCGCGGTCAACGTGGACGGCGTCTTCCGCCTCACCCGCGCGGTCCTGCCGGCCATGCTCTCCGCCGGGCGCGGCGCGATCGTCAACGTCGCCTCCGAGGCGGCGCTGCGGGGCAACGCCGCGGGCATCGCCTACACGGCGTCCAAGCACGCGGTCGTCGGCATCACCAAGAACACCGCGTTCATGTACGGGCAGCAGGGCATCCGGACCAACGCGGTGGCGCCCGGCGGGGTGGCCACCGGCATGGCACCGGTGAACACCTCCGAGTTCGGCCGCGGGCGGACCGGCCCGTTCCTCCAGCTCATCCCGGGTGTGGCGATGGCCGAGCACCTGGCCGCGTCGATCACCTTCCTGCTCAGCGACGACGGGGTGAACCTCAACGGCGTGGTCCTGCCGTCCGACGGCGGCTGGTCCGTGCAGTAACCGGTCACCCGCGCGGGCTCAGGGCCCGCTGCAACAGCGCGCCGTAGTGCGCCACCAGGAGCGGCCGGTCGGCGGTCACCAGATGCTCGTCCTCCACCACCCAGAGGGCGTAGAGCAGACCGCCGACCACCGCGGCGGCCAGCCGGGCCCGGATGTCGGCGTCCGGGCCGGTGAGCCGGGCCCGCACCGGTGCGACGAAGGTGCGCTCGTGGATGTCCTGGAGGCGGGCCCGGATCTGCGGCTCGTTGCTGCCGTGCACCAGCGCCAGGTAGACGCCGCGGATGTCGTCGTCGGCGAGCAGCACCTCGATGAAACGCTCGCCGAACCGCTCCAGCGGGACGTCCAGCAGCGGCTCGTCGTCGATCGTCAGGTGCATGGTGTCCAGGAACAGCAGCTCCTTGGTCCCGAAGTGCCGGATCACCAGCGCCGGGTTGGTGGCGGCCTGCGCCGCGATGTCGCGCACCGACGTGCGGGCGAAGCCACGCTCCCGGAAGAGACGGGTCGCCGCGTTACGGATCTCCTCGCGGGTCGCCTCCCCGGTACGCCTGGCCATGCCCCGATCGTATGCCGCCACCAGCATCGCCGATCCCGGCAGGCCGGGGTCCGGGTCAGCCGCCGGCCATCGCGCCGACCACCATGAACGGCTCCTCACCCTTGACCACCCGGTCCGGCAGCGGATCGTCCGGCGACTCGTTGGACAGGTCCTCCTCGCAGGCGAAGAAACGCACCAGCGCCCTCCGCTTGCCGGTGGCCCGGTCCCGCATGGTGCCGCGCAGCATCGGATAACGCTCCTCGACCGCGTCGAGCACGTGCCGCTGGGTCACCTCCCCGGGCACCTCGACCCGCACCTCCCCGGTCACGTGCGCGAGATTGCGCAGGTGGGGCGGGAGGATGACACGGATCACGGCAGCACCTGCACTTCCACGGAGAGCACCGGCGGCAGGTCGCGGACGACGGCGCGCCACGTGTCGCCGCTGTCGGCGGAGGCGTACACCTGGCCGCCGCTCGTGCCGAAGTAGATGCCGCAGGAGTCGAGCGTGTCGACCGCCATGGCGTCGCGGAGCACGTTGACGTAGCAGTTCTCCTGGGGCAGGCCTGCGGTGAGGGCCTCCCACCGCTCGCCCCCGGTCCGGCTGCGGTAGACGCGCAGTCTGCCGTCCATCACGAAGTGCTGCTGGTCGCTGGTGATCGGCACCACGTAGATCGTCTCCGGCTCGTGCGCGTGCACCGCGATCGGGAAGCCGAAGTCGGTCGGCAGGTCCCCGCTCACCTCACGCCAGTTGGCGCCGGCGTCGTCGGTACGCATCACGTCCCAGTGCTTCTGCATGAACAGCGTGTCCGGGCGGGACGGGTGCATGGCGAGCCGGTGCACGCAGTGGCCCACCTCGGCGTCCGGGTCGGGCAGCTCCATGTTGCTCTGCAACCCCCGGTTCATCGGCTGCCAGGTCTCGCCCCCGTCGTCGCTGCGGAACACGCCGGCCGCCGAGATCGCCACGTAGATGCGGTCCGGGTTCACCGGGTCCAGCAGGATCGTGTGCAGGCACATGCCGCCGGCGCCGGGCTGCCACTTCGGCGCCGACGGGTGGGTACGCAGGCCGGTGAGCTCCACCCATTTCTGGCCGCCGTCGGTGCTCTTGTAGAGGGCGGCGTCCTCGACCCCGGCGTACACCGTGTCGGGGTCGGTGCGGGACGGCTCCAGGTGCCAGACCCGTTTGAACTCCCACGGGCGCGGGGTCCCGTCGTACCAGAGATGGTCGCCGACGTCGCCGGCGTAGGTGAAGTCGTTGTCCACCGTCTCCCAGTTGGCGCCGCCGTCGTCGGAGCGCTGGATGACCTGGCCGAACCAGCCCCCGGACTGCGACACCCAGAGCCGGTCGGTGTCCGCCGGCGAGCCGTTGGCGTGGTAGATCTCCCATCCGGCGAAGTGCGGGCCGTCCACCTTCCAGTCCTCGCGCTTGCCGTCCGAGGTCAGGATGAACAGTCCCTTGCGCGTCCCGACCAGCAATCGAACACCGCTCACGTTCCACTCCCCTCCTGTCGACCCATAGACGCATGATGGTGCGCGTCACATCACCCTGGGGAGTCTAGGACGAATGTTCGACCGATAGGGGTCAAGCCGGCAGCGCTTCACGCGGCTCTCAGTCCCAGGGCACCCAGGCGGCGTTGCCCAGCGGAACCTGCCGGGCCTCCAGTTCGCGCAGCAGGATGCCCTCGCGCAGGCCCCACGGGCAGATCCGCAGCGACTCGACGCCGAGGCGGCGCATCACCTCGTGCGCCACGATGGCCCCGGCCAGGATCTGCCGGGCCCGGTGCGGCGACACACCGGGCAGCCGGGCCCGTTTCGGGCTGGGCATCGCGGCCAGCCGCTTGATCCAGGGCCGCAGCGCCCGGGCCGTCAGCTCGCGCGGCACGAACGGGCCGAGCCGCAGCGGCGGCGCCCCGGTCAGCCGGGCCAGCTGCTGGAAGGTCTTCGAGGCGGCCACCGAGGTCCGCGGCGACTCCCAGGAGGTACGGGCGGCGACCTCGGCGAACCGGTCCCGCACATGCCGCCGCAGCCGTTCGACGGCCCGCGGCGAGGGCGGATCGGCGTCGCGGAGGAACTCGCGGGTCAGCCGGCCGGCGCCGAGCGGCAGGGACATCGCCGACTCGGGCAGCCGGTCCCGGCCGAACGCCACCTCGAGGCAGCCGCCGCCGATGTCGACCATCAGCATCGGGCCGGCCTGCCAGCCCAGCCAGCGCCGGGCGGCCAGGAAGGTGAGCCGGGCGTCCTCGACACCGGAGAGCGTGCCGAGGCGTACGCCGGTTTCCCTCTCGACCGCGGCCAGCACCTCGTCGCGGTTGGGCGCGTCCCGGACCACCGCCGTGGTGTAGGCGAACATCCGGTTCACCCCGGCACGGCGGGCCTCGCCGGCCGCCTCGCCCACCGCGGCGATCATGCGCCGCATCGCCTCGTCGCCGATCGTGCCGTCGGCCGGCAGCCGGTGCGCCAGCCGCGGCCGCCGCTCCCACGTGTGGACCGGCAGCGGCAGCCCCGACTCCGCGTCGGCCACCACCAGGTTGACCGTATTCGACCCGACATCGAGCACACCCAGGCGCATCTGCCGCCGCATACCCAGAAACTCCACCGTCATCCGACCCGGATTCTCCTCACGCGCCGCCCTGGCTCTCACCCACGATTGTTTCGTGGCAGGTGCCGCTCGCCCCGCAACAGAGGCCACCCTCACACCGCGTGCGGTCGCCGCCCACCCGGAGCGATCTTGAACGATTTACCACCGTTGCGGGTGGCAAATCGTTCACGATCGCACGACGTCGGCCTGCAAAGCGGGCGAAACGGGCGCAGGGAGCAGTTGCAGCGGATGACGAGGTCGTGTGATGGCTCCCGCGCCGTGGTCAGAGGGGGACCAGGGTCCACTGGAGATTGCCGGCCGGGTCGTGCCAGGTTCGGACGCCGGTGGTGGGCACCGTGGCGGGGTCCGGGCCGAAGTGCCGGAGGCGGACCGCGTCGGCCGCACCGCGAGCGGAGACCAGCAGGTAGTGGACGCCGTGGGCGGGCGGGTCGGCCAGGACCGTGGCGAAGTCGCGGTCCGGGGTGATGACGAACTGGCCGGGGCGGTCGCTGGCCAGGACCACCCCGAAGGCGTAGGCGGCGTCGGTGAGGACGGCGCCGTCGGGCAGGTTCATCGCATCCAGGTCGGCGGCCACCTGGCGGTTCACCAGCGCCAGGCCCCGGGTGCGGGCGGCGCCCTCGGCGGTCAGCCACTCCGATTCCTCGCGGGCCAGCTCCGGGCGGTTCAAGGTGATCAGGGTGGCCGGTACGGACGCCAGGACCAGCGCGAGCACCGCCGCGGTGACCGGCCGGCGGTGGAGGTGGGCGATCAGGTGGCCGGCCAGCAGGACGGTCAGCGGGATCACCGTGATGTGGAAGCGCAGCCAGCCGAAACTGGTGCCGGACAGGAAGGCCAGGCCGTCGAAGGCCAGCACCGAGCCGAGGACGGTGACCGGGGCCAGCACCCGCGGGTCCCGGCGCCGCCACGCCACGGCCAGGGCGGCGGCCAGCAGCACCAGGAAGAACGGGGCCAGGCCGGTCATCTGCTGGAGCCAGTAGCCGGCCCGGGCCGGCAGGTCGCCGCCGGTCACCGAGCCGATCCCGGTGGCGTTCGCGGACACCTGGGCCGAGTTGCCGTACTGGCTGGAGAAGGTGGCGAACCACTGGCCCACGATCAGTTTCCCGGCCAGCGCCCACAGCAGCACCGCCAGCACCCCGGGCAGGCCGGCGATCACGGCGTCGGTCCGGGCGAGGGCCCTGCGTCTCGGGAGTGCTCCGGGCGTACGCCAAAGGGTTGTCAGGAAGACGATGAGCGGGACCGCGGCGACCGGGGCGAGTGCCTCGTAGCGCGCGCCGTAGGCGAGGCCGACCGCCAGGCCCAGCGGGACCAGCGACTCGGCCCGGCCGTCGGTGAACCAGATGAGCAGGGCCCGGACCGCCAGCATCAGGCAGAGCAGGAAGCAGGCCTCGCTCATCCCGTTGCCGGAGTAGACGACGATCATCGGGTGCAGGGCGAACGCGGCGGTCAGCACGAGCCGGGGGATCCGCGGCGCGCCGGAGCGGCGCAGCACGTCGTGGACCACCGCGACGGTCGCCGTCATCAGCGCCGCGGACATCAGCACCACCAGCAGGCCCTGCTGGGTGAGCGGTGGGAAGAGCAGGCCGAGCGGCAGGAACGGCAGCAGGATCAGTGACGGCAGCGGGTTCCAGACGAAGCCGATGGCGGCCAGGTGCGGATCCCGGCTGAACAGGGTGTAGTAGGCGTTCGCGACACGGCTGGCCGAGTCGCCGGGGACCAGGTCGCTCTGCCAGAACCAGAGGGCCATGGCCAGATAGACCAGCGCATAGGCATATGTCCGGCTTTTTAAAACCGGGCGAGTCGCGACATCAACTGACATCGGCCGCCTCCTTCGACGAAGACGGGAGGTGCAAGCCGTGGGTCGTCTTCTCCCAATAGGACGGTTTGACGATCAGCTGCCACGCGGCCTTGGCCCCGGCCAGGCTCATCATGGCCCAGTACACGGGTGACAGCAGGGCCGTGCCGAGCAGGTCGGGACGGTCCATGGTGCGGGCCGACAGCACGTTCAGGTAGATCACCGTGGCGTTGCCGAAGACCAGGCAGAGGACACCCAGGTAGTAGAACGGCGGCACGAAGATCTCCTCCATGACCGGCGGCCGGTCCAGGAACCACAGGATCGTGGTGGCCCACAGGACCGCGTTGAGCAGCGCCGCGAGCGGGGTGCCGCCGACGAACAGGTTGAGGCAGAGCAGGCCGCGCCAGCCGAGCTGCCGGATCGTGGCCCGGGGTGCGCGCAGGTGCACCAGCCAGGTCATCAGGTAGCCCTTGTACCAGCGGCTGCGCTGCTTGATCCAGTTGATGAAGTCGGAGTTCGCCTCCTCCAGGGTGATCGAGTGCAGCACCCCGACGCGCAGGCCGGAGCGGGCCAGCCGGATGCCCAGGTCGGCGTCCTCGGTCACGTTGTACGGATCCCACGCCCCCAGTTCCCGCAGCTCCCGCGCCCGGAAGTGGTTGCTCGTGCCGCCCAGCGGAATCGGCATCCGCAGCGCCACCAGCCCGGGCAGCAGGGAGCGGAACCAGGTGGCGTACTCCAGCGCGAACCACCGGGTGATCCGGTTCTGGTCGACGTTGAAGTAGCCGAGTTCGGCCTGGAGGCAGACGTACTCCGCCCCCAGCCGGCGCAGCGCGACCACGGCCCGGCGCAGTTGCAGCGGATCCGGGATGTCCTCGGCGTCGTAGATCGTGACGAACTCGCCGGTCGCCTGTTCCAGGCCCACGTTGCAGGCCTTCGGTTTGGTCTTCGGCTGCGACTCGGGGACCACCAGGATGCGTACGTGCGGCTCGGTGGCGACCGCCGACGCCGCCTCGATGGTCTCCCGGTCGTCCTCCTCCAGCAGCAGGATCACCTCGAGCCGGTCCTTCGGGTATTCCAGGGCGCCGAGGTGGGACATCAGCAGGCCGATGACACTCGGCTCCCGGTAGGCCGGGACCAGCACCGTGTAGACCGGCAGGTCGGCGTCCGGAATCGCGCGGGCCTCCTCGTCGGTGACCCGGATCAGGTGCTCGCCGCGGCTCGCCGCCCAGACCAGCACCACCCGGAAGACGATGGCGGCGCCGTAGGCCACGGTCACGACCGCCACCACGGTCTGCAGCACGGCCATCGGGCGCAGCACCGCCCACACCGCGATCAGTACGAGCGCCACGATCAGCCCGGCACGCTGCGCCCGGGACAGCACGGTACGCGCGGAGAACGGGTTCACCGGACACCCCCGGCGGTGATCCACTCGATCTGCGGCAGCGTCTGGGCGCTCAGCAGAACGGCCATGGCCACCAGGGCCACCAGAACGAACCGGCCGCGCGGCAGATGCTGGCGAACCGTCCGGGCCGGGGCCCGCTCCGGCCCGGGCGACCAGCGGGACACGACGGTCGCCACGACGACGGCCAGCAGGATGTCGGTGAAGACCGGCAGCAGGGCGATCCGGAACGCGGCGGGACCGAAGAGCCGGCCCACCAGCAGCACGGCCAGGACCGCGCCGACGGTCACCGCGGCCAGCAAGGCTGCGGCGGCGGCCGCCCGGAGCACGGCCCGCCCCCGCAACCCGAAGATCACCACAGCACTGATCAGCAGACAGACCACCCCACCGGCCAGGGCCAGGCCGGGCAACTGGTGTGCGGGCAGCAACAGTTCGGCGCCCTGGTACGCGGTGACCAGCCCGCCGTCGCTGCTGGTCGGGCCGGCCGGACGGCCGAGCAGGGTGACGACCGCCCGCAGCCCGGTGTCGACCGCGCCGCTGACGGCCGGCATCACCCCGCCGATCGCCACCAGCGGCAGCAGCAGCGCCCACCGCAGCCGGGCCACGGCGCGCGTCCCCACCAGCAGGATCGCCGAGCCGGCGAGGAAGGCGAGCGCCGCCGGAACCAGCCAGCCGGGCGATGGCATCAGCGCCAGCAGCGTACCGGCGGCGGTCAGGAAGACCGCGGCGAGCAGGCCGTCCACCTGCCGGTCGTGGACGTCCGGCTCGGCGGGACCGGGCCGGATCCGGCCGGCGACCAGCGCGGCCCCGGCGGCCAGCGGAATCAGCAGCGGCACCGCGTCACCGCGGGTCCACAGGCCGTTCCAGGCGATCGCGACGAGGGCCGGGAAGGCCAGCGCGGTGAGCAGCACGGCCAGCAGCAGGCGGGTCTGCACGGCCCGGCGGACCGTGGTCACCATCCCGGACGGTGGCGCGCCGTAGACCCATCGGCTGGTCACCGCGTACCGGAGGGTGAACACCACGACGATCGCCACCAGGTTGGCGGGCAGATAGTGCAGGCCACCCCACTGCACAAGACCGAAGAGCAACCCCAGATGTACGGGAGTGAGGCTGTTGTTCAACAGCAGGAACCGGCCGAACCGGCGGCGCCGCGCGTGCTCGCCGGGCGGCATCACCAGGTTGTCGATGACCGCGAAGTTCCACACGATCGCCACCTGCACGGCCAGGAACGCGGCCAGCAGGTAGGGCAGTCCGGCCACCTCGCCGAGCGCCCACAGCGCCGCCGAGTTGACCGCCGTCCCGGCCGCGCCGGCCAGCGCGAACCCGGTCATCCGGCCCAGCGGCGAGGCGGGATGCCGGGTGGCGGCCAGCCGCAGCAGGCTCAGGTGCCGCAGGTAGCGGACCCCCTCCCGGAAGGACGCCTTGCTCTCCCCGGCGGCCCGCGGCCGGAACGTGTACGGCACCTCGTCGACCCGTGTCATCCGGCTGCGGATCACCACCTCCAGCAGGATCTTGTAGCCCCGCGGCCGCAGCGCGTCCAGGTCCACCGCCTCACGCCGGACCGCGAAGAACCCGCTCATCGGGTCGGTGACCGCCCGCAGCCGGCGCGGGAAGAACACCTTCGCGAGGGTGCCGGAGGCACGGGACACCAGCCGCCGGAAGCCACCGGAGAGGCCGTCCACGCGGCCGGGCGTGCGGTACCGGCTGGCCACCACCGCGTCGGCCCGGTTCCGCCGGCCGGCGGCCAGCAGCGCGGGCACGGTCTCCGGCGGATGTTGCAGGTCGCCGTCCATCACCACCACCCACGGCGCCCGCGCCTCGGCCAGTCCGGCGGCCACCGCGCCACCCAGGCCACCGGTCCGCTCACCCGCGGCGCGATGGACCAGGCGTACGCCGTCCGGGTCCCGTTCGGACAGTGCGGTGACCGTCGCCGGGGTGTCGTCGTCGCTGTCGTCGACGAAGACGATCTCGCTGGGTGTTCCGCCGAGCGCCTGCTTCAGCTGCTCGACCAAGGGCTGTACGTTCTCCGCCTCGTTGCGGGTGGGCACCACGACGCTGACCGCCGGTGGCGCTGCGAGCCGAACTGGGGCGATGTCCGCCATTACCGGGACTCCCTCTCGGTTAGGAATCGTGCGACCGCGCCGCCGCCGGCCTCGTAGTACTCGACGACGACGGTGTGTTCCCCGGCGCCGATGCCGACGTCGGCGCTGAAGGTGGTGGGGCCGTGGTCGGACCAGCCGTCGACGACCGTGACCCCGTCGAGCCGGACCCGGATCCCGTCGTCGCCGGTGGCCGTGAACGTGTACGTCCCGGCCTCCCAGGTGGCGGTCCGCGTCCAGCGGGCGGAGAACCCGTCCGCCGGGACGGCCGGATCCGGGCTGCCGGCGCCCCAGTCGAAGGCGACCGCGTCGTCGGCGCGGGTCACCACCGGGGTGCCGTCCAGGGTGCGGTTCGCGAAGTACTCGGCGTTCCAGGTGCCGACCGGCCCGACGTCGCCGATCCGCTGGTAGCCGAACTTCGCGATCGCGCCGCCGCCGTTCTCGAAGTACTCGACCCGGATCTGGTGCGGCCCGGCGAGCACGAGCCGGTCGGTGCGGAACGTGTCGTTCTGGTTGACCCACTTGTCGACGATCGGGACACCGTCCAGGTAGACCCGGATGCCGTCGTCGCTCTGCCCCTCGAACCGGTAGATCCCGGCGGGCAGCGTGTCGGTGCGGCTCCAGCGGGCCGAGAACCCGTCGGCCGGGAGCGCCGGATCGGGTGGGCCGCCACCCCAGTCGAAGCCGATCGTGGTGTCCGGCCGGACCAGGACCGGCTGTCCGGCGAGGTCCATGCCGGTGAAGTACTCACCGGTCCAGTCGGGCGGATCGGCCGCCTCCGCGGTCTGCCGGTAGGCGAGCCGCGCGACCGCGTCGCCGCCGTTCTCGTAGTACTCCATCACCACCGTGTGCGGGCCGCCGCCGAGCAGGGTGGTGGCGGTGTGCGCGGTGGCGCCGGAGTCGGCCCAGGCGTCGATGATCCGCAGTCCGTCGACGGTCACCCGGACACCGTCGTCGGCCGTGGCGGTGAACTCGTACTCGCCCGGGGAGAGGTTGATCGTGCGGCGGTAGCGGGCGGTGAAGTGGTCCGGGGTGATCGCCGGGTCCGGGGAGCCGAGCGCCCAGTCGTGGTCCACGTTCGGCTCGGCGCGGGTCAGCGTGGGCGTGGTGGTGGGCACGGTCGGGGCCGATCCGGCGCCCGGCGTGTTCCAGTACTCGGCGGTCCAGTCGCCGGACGGCTGGTCGATCGAGGCGGCCCAGTCCAGTTTGGCCATCGCGTCGCCGCCCTCGTCGAAGTATTCGAGGGTGATCGTGTGCACGCCCTCGCCGAGGTCGCCGATCCAGTCGTAGGCGGTGCCGGACTGGCCCTGCCACCGGTCCAGCACGAGCTGCCGGTCGACGTAGAGGCGTACCCCGTCGTCGGAGACCGTGGTGAACCGGTAGCGGCCGGCCGCGAAGTGCTGCCTCTTGGTCCACCGGGCGGAGAACGCGTTCGCCGGCACCGCCGGGTCCGGCGCGGCCTCGCCCCAGACGAAGTCGATCCGCGGGTCGGAGCGGGTCAGCACCGGGGTCCCGGCCAGGTTCTTGTTGTCGTAGAAGGTGGCGGTGAAGGGCGGCGACGGCACGTAGGTGGCCGTGTAGGTGGTGTCCGCCGCCGGGATGGCGACGGTGTGCCGGATCGCCTTCCCGTCCGACCAGCCCTGGAACTGGTAAACGGTGCCGTCCGCGCCGACCGCGGTGGGCGGGGCGTACAGCTCACGCTGGAAGTTCTCCACGCCGAGCACCGAGTGCGGGGTCTCCACCGGCACCCCGTCCAGGTAGGCGGTGAGCCCCGGCGGGCTGGTGGCGACCGTGAACGTGCTGGTGACCGGCCGGATCTCGATCGACTTCGAGGTGCTCAGCCCGTTGGTGTCGGTGGCCGTCACCCGGATCTCGTACCAGGTGTCGGCCGAGGACTCGCCGGTGTCCGGGACGGTGAACTGCCCGGCCCGTCCGGTGAGCGGCCCGAGGAACGGGTGGATGTGCGTGTGGTGGTGCAGGATCACGGTCGTCCGGATGCCGTTGTCGTCCAGGTCGAACCCGGCCGCGTCCTGGGCGAACGCGTTGTAGGTGACGACGTCCCCGGCCCGGTAGGTGGACTCGTCCGCCGGCACCGCGATGGTCACCGTCGGCGCGATCCCCACCTGCACGATCAACGGTACGGACGTGCCGGTGCGCCCCTCGCTGTCGGTGACGGTGAGGGTGGCCGTGTAGACGCCGACGTCGTCGTAGACGTGCACCGGGTTCGCCGCCGTGCTGCTCCCGCCGTCGCCGAAGTCCCAGGCGTAGGTGAGCTCGTCGCCGTCCGGGTCGCTGCTGCCCGCACTGGAGAAGTTCACCGTGAGCGGGTTCAGTCCCTTGTCGACGTCGGAGGTGGCGTTCGCGGTCGGCGAGTGGTTGCCCAGGCTGTAGGTGACCCGGTAGAGCCGTCCCGGGATGTAGGTCAGGTAGTAGAGGTCGCCGTCCGGCGCCACCTTCAGGTCGACGACCGCGCCGGCCTGCGCGTCGAAGTCGTGCACCGCCGTGGCGTTGCCGGCGTCGTCCAGCACGGCGCGGCGGATGAAACCCTTGGCGTAGTCGGCGAAGAACAGATTGCCCTGGTACTCCGGTGGGAACTCCGATCCCCGGTAGACCGGTCCGCCGGTGGCCGCGGCGCTCTCGCCGTCATGGGCGTACACATGAATGGGGTCGATGAACCCGGCGCAGCCGGCGGTGCACTTCCCCTCCTTGAGCGGCCAGCCGTAGTTGCCGCCCTTGACGATCTGGTTGATCTCCTCCCAGGTGTAGTCGCCCACGTCGCCGCCGTAGAGGCGCCCGGTCACGCTGTCGAACTGGAAGCGCCACGGGTTGCGGAACCCGTACGCCCAGATCGCCTGTTCCTTGTCCGCCTGCCCGGCGAAGGGGTTGTCGGCCGGGACGGTGCCGTCCGGGTTGATCCGCAGGATCTTGCCGTGCGGGTTGGAGAGGATCTGCGCGTTGCTGGAGTAGCCGTTGTCGCCGACCGCGAAATACAGCTTGCCGTCCGGCCCGAACCGGATGCTGCCACCGACGTGCAGATGCTGGGAGAGCGATTCGGTACGGAAGATCGTGTACGGCCCGTCGGTGCCGACATCCCCCGAGGCATCGAATCGAACCAGGCGATTGTGCAGGTCCAGGCCGGTGTAATAGAAGTAGACCCAGTGGTTGGCGACGCCGAACCCGGGGTCGAAGGCGATGCCGATCAGTCCCCGGTCGCCGGTCGGCTCGGACGGCAGCACGGCGAACGGCGTCGCGAGCAGGTGCCCGTCCTTGAAGATCTTGACGGTCCCGGCCCGCTCCAGGATGAAGATCCGCCCGTCCGGGGCGATCTCGAAGCCGGACGGCTCGTCGAGATCGCCGCCGACCACGAGCGAGGTCTGGAAGTCCGCCGGCGGGGCCGCGGTCGCCGGCGGCGGCCCGAGGAGCGCCGCTGCCAGGACAGCGACGATGACCATTACCGATCGCGCTCTCACGATGCCCCAAGCTATGGGCCGTTCATTGCGGGCCCGGGGCCCCGGGCTGAAACCGCAGTGACACTCGTGATTCGGTGCTGTTTCCCAGTCCGGCAGAGGAGTCCTAAAAGGATATGGATCACCGGCCGAGCGACCGGTGATCCATGTCCGTGCTCAGGTCTCAGCCGATCGGCACGTCCAGGTAGGACCCGCCGCCGATGGTGATCGAGTCGCCGGCGGCGTTCTCCTCGTAGTAGAGCGGGTCGACGGTGTCCACCACGAGGGTCAGCGAGTGCCCGGCCGGCACGTCGTAGGCGGCGGCCGGCATCCTCAGGTCGACGCTGCGGGCGCCGGCCGTGCCGGTCAGCCAGGTGGCCGGGGCGTGGGTGATCAGCTTGGCGTTGCCGACCGCGTCCAGGTCGTACAGGTAGGCGACCAGGGTGCCCCGGGACTCGGTGCCGGACAGCTCCAGGTGCAGCTTCGGCACCCCGCGGATCCGCTGCACCGTCGACGGCCGCTCGGCCGCCCAGACGCCGGCCTCCCCACGATCCACGAACGGCAGCCAGATCTCCGGCTGTTCACCGGTGATCGCGGCCGCGCCGTTGGTGAGCAGCACGACGCCGCCGGAGGCGACCGTGTCCTCGTCGGTGGGGATCTGCTTGGTCCAGCCGCTGCTGACCGCGCCGCCGAGCAGGCCGGTCCCGTCCAGCAGGCGGATCCGGCCGAGACCGTGCCGGACCGTCGAGGTGGTCTGCGCCGACCAGGTCGGGTAGGTCTCGCCCGACGCGTTCAGCGGCCTCAGGTAGATCGGGTTCGCCTGCGCCGCCCCGTTCGCCAGGTGCTCGTCGAGCCAGGAGTACAGGCTGGTCCAGACGTCGTTGGGCAGGCCCAGCACCCCGGACAGCTCGGCGATCGCGTGGTCGCCGGGCCGCAGTTCGAGCCGCTTCGGGGTGGTCAGCTTGCCGTAGAAGTCGACCAGCTGGTTCGGCGGGAAGAAGGTGTCGCCCCAGCCGTTGGCGATCAGCACGGCCGGCCGGTTCGCGTTGATCGCGTCGATGTAGGTGTCCGCCGAGCGCACCTTCGCCCAGGCCATCACCGAGGCGACGTCCCGGTTGTCGTTGAAGTTGCCCAGCATGGCGGTCAGCTCGGCGCTCGGCTTGCCGACGATCTGCGCGGCCAGCTCCAGCAGGCCGGCCGACTGCCGGTGCCGGGTCGAGTCGGAGTAGAGCGAGTAGACCAGATCGGTCCAGCCGGAGAGCACCCCGACCACGCGGATCCGGCTGTCGAAGGCGGCGCCGAGCAGGCTGATCCCGGCCCCGTACGAGATGCCGGCCGCCCCGATCCGGGCCGGGTCGGCGGCGGTGTTAGCGATCGTCCAGTCGACCACCCTGGACAGATCGGCCATGTCCTTCGGCCCGGCGGTGTCGATCTCGCCGCCGGACAGCCACCACCCGCGCGGCGTGTACGACACGACGACGTAGCCGCGCCCGGCGAGCACCCGGGCCTGGGCCAGGTACTCCAGGTCGTTGAGGCCCCAGCTGGACGGCAGGATCACGGCCGGGTGCCGCCCGGCCGCCGAGGGCGCGATGACGTTGGCCTTGAGGACGACGCCGCCGTCCCCGGTGATGTCGACGGCGCTGAAACCGGTCGTGGCCACGGCGGCGTGGGCCGGCGACGGGATGGTCGAAGTGGACGCCACGAGGGCGAACGCGGCGAACAGCGTGATCAGACGACGAAGCGCCATCAACACTCCTCGGTGGTCGGAGCGAACGTGGCGGCAGCGTAGGAACCGGTTCCGAGAATTTGAAGATGGTGACTTTCTCGTTACCGGCTAGTAACGTGACTCGTCGGTAGCAAGGGGGCGCGAGTGATCTACGGAACCCCGACAGCACGTCGCCGTGACGCCCAGCGCAACCGCGCGGCCATCCTCGAGGCGGCGAGCGAGGTGCTGGCCCGCGAGGAGCCGGGCGCCCTGATGCCCGAGATCGCCCGCCGGGCCGGGATCGGACAGGCCACCCTCTACCGGCACTTCCCGGACCGCACCGCACTGACCGGCGCGGTCCTCGGCTACCAGATGGAGCTGCTGGAGACCCGGATCGCCGCCCACTCCACCGACCCGGCCGGGCTCCGCCTCCTGCTGCGCGACGTACTGCACTCGCTGATCGGGATGCGCGCCCTGGTCCGGCTGGCCCGCCGCTTCGACCTCGCGACCCAGCAGCGCTACATGCGGCGGCTGGTCACCGCCTTCGCCACGCCACTGCGCCGGGCCCGCGACCACGGGCACGTCCGCGCCGACCTCACCCCGGACGACCTGGTGCTGCTCTTCACCATGGTGCAGAGCGTCTCCGAGGCCACCGCCGACGTGACGGCCGCCCACGCCGCCGCGGACCGCGCCGTCGACCTGGTGCTCGACGGCGTCTTCCTGCCGGACTGATCCGGCGGGCCCCGCCCTAGAAGACGACCGTCCAGCCCTCGCGCCGGCCCTGATCGCCGGTCCAGGCCACGCCGTCCACCTTGAGCCCGCGGGCGTCCAGGAGAGTGAGCGTGCCGCCCCCGTTGCCGAGCTGCGCCGGCGCCACAGGCACCTGGAGCACCGCGCCGGCCGCCAGCCGGCCGCTCAGCGGGTGCCGGGCCCCGGTCCGGTCGGTCAACGACCAGCCGGCCAGGTCGATCTCCCGCGGCGTGGTGTTCAGCAGCGTCACGCTCTCCGGTTCGGGCGCCGGGCCGGGCGGGTTGACCAGCGCCGCGACGATCCGGACGAGGTGGTCGGGCTCCTCCGGCGACGGGGCGGGCGCCGGGCCCGGCGACGGGATCCCCGGCACGCGGTGGCCGGTGATGTCGTCGGTGTGCCAGACCTGCGACTGGAAGGCCAGGAAGATCGCCACCCACTCGTCGGCCGCCGGGAAGTGCAGCAGCAGCGCGCCGTCCTGGAAGACGCCGTCGTCACCGGCGAACCGG
The DNA here is from genome assembly GCF_014205215.1 of Actinoplanes lobatus. NCBI lineage: Bacteria > Bacillati > Actinomycetota > Actinomycetes > Micromonosporales > Micromonosporaceae > Actinoplanes > Actinoplanes lobatus. Next base: position 4,143,987 of record NZ_JACHNC010000001.1, on the reverse strand, counting down.
CCGTTGTTGCCCTGGTTCATGTGCACGTCGTGGATGCCGTTGCCGGGCCGGAAACCGAACACCTTGTCGGCCTTCGCCTCCGGGCCCCAGGCCTCACCGAAGACGTACGCCCGGGCGTCGAGATCACCCAGCGCCCGCCGCACATGATGATCGAGGAAATCGCCGAGATCATTATCCGGCCCGGGCGCCGCGGCCGGAACCGGGCGCATCCTGGTCCGGTCGAAAAGATTTCCGCGAATGTAGTCGACCGCCGCCGTGCCGGGCCGGCTCTCGATCCCGGTGAAGCCGTCCGGAAATGCGCGAACCCGGTCCAGGATCGGGTGCCGGAAGTCCTCGACGCCCAGGTAGAGCAGGTCGGGCGGGCTCTGCTGGGAACGCACGTTGACAGCCGCCCGGAAATCCGTCCCGGCCGCCCGAAGATGAATCTGATAATGCGGAGTACCGGTGGTCTCCACGCGGCGGTCGACGACGGCGGCGCGTAATACCCCGTATCTCTTCAGCGGCATGAACCGGATTCGACACCCGGCCCTCACGGTAGTCAAGGAAAACAATCGGACATTGCCCAGGAATGTGATCTTGGCTATTGCGGTCGCGGGACGCCTCGGTCGTACCGGTGCAAAAGGGTGTAATAGCGCCGCTTAACTCCCGATCTCGCTGGGAATGTTCTCAGGGTCTCCGGATAGCCTGGGACCTTCGCCTCTTTATGAAGGAGTTGATGTCCGCCGTGGGCGGATACGGCTGGCAAGTCGTCCTCGTCGTGGTGCTGGTGCTGCTCAACGCGGCGTTCTCAGGAAGCGAGATGGCGCTCATCTCGCTGCGGGAGAGCCAGTTGCAGCGTCTCGAGAAGCAGTCACGCACCGGACGGACCCTCGCCAAGCTGGCGCGGGACCCGAACCGGTTCCTCGCCACCATTCAGATCGGCATCACCCTTGCGGGTTTCCTCGCCTCCGCGGCCGCGGCCGTGTCGCTGGCGCAGCCGCTGATCGAGCCGCTGAGCTTCCTCGGCGGCGCCGCCGAACCGGTGTCGATCATCCTGGTCACCATCGTCCTGACGTTCTTCACCCTGGTCATCGGCGAGCTCGCACCCAAACGCATCGCCATGCAGCGCGCCGAGGGCTGGGCGATGCTGGTGGCCCGGCCGCTCGACATACTGGCCACCCTCTCCCGGCCGGTCGTCTGGCTGCTCGGCAAGTCCACCGACCTGGTCGTCCGCCTCGCCGGCGGCGACCCGGCCGCCGGACGCGAGGAGGTGAGCACCGAAGAGATCCGCGACATGGTCGCCGCCCAGCAGGACATCACCGCCGAGCAGCGCACCATCATCAGCGGCGCCTTCGAGATCGCCGACCGCATCCTGCGGGAGATCCTCGTCCCGCGCCGGGACGTGCTGATCCTCCCCGCCGGCCTGCCCGCCGCCGAAGGCCTGGCCCGCCTCGTCGAGGCCGGCCACTCCCGCGCGCCGGTCACCGGGCCGATGGGCCTCGACGACGTGCTCGGCGTGGTCCACCTGCGCGACCTGATCGCCGCCGACGGCTCGGTCAGCGACCACATGTTCACCCCGCTGTTCCTGCCCGAGACGCTGAAGGTGTCCGACGCCATGCGCCAGCTGCGCGTCGAGCGGCAGCAGCTCGCCCTGGTCGTCGACGAGCGCGGCGCCATCGACGGCATCGTCACCATGGAGGACGTGGTCGAGGAGGTGGTCGGCGAGATCTACGACGAGACCGACCGCGACGTCCAGTCGGTGATCCACGAGGACGACGGCGCCATGCTGCTGCCCGGCACCTTCCCGATCCACGACCTGCCGGACATCGGCGTCGAGATCGAGGAGACCGACGCCGGCGACTACACCACGGTGGCCGGCATGCTCCTGGCCCGGCTCGGCCACATCCCCACCGTCCCCGGCGAGACCGTCACCATCGACGGCCACACCGCCGAGGTCGTCGAGATCACCGGCCGCGCGATCACCAAGCTGCGGCTTCGCTCTCTCGCCCAGAAGCCCACCGGGGCGGAGGCCCAGGTCTGACCTGGCGACGTCCAGCCGGGCCCACACCCGGCTGGACGTCCTCATCCTGACGACCAAGCCGTCGCTGCCTCCGCTGCGGCCACGTGCTACTCCTTCCCCCTCTTCCGGGGTACGGGGTGACGGCGCTCGCGGTAGTTCCTCCTGATCCGGGTGCACGCGGGGATGATCCCTCGGCGACGTCGGCGACATCATGCGCCTGTCCCTGCTCCCCGCGCACGCGGGGATGATCCGTTCATTCAGGACGCGCTGGCCAAGGGCTGGAGTTGCTCCCCGCGCACGCGTGGATGATCCGCCGTAGGCCCACGTGCACAGCATCGCGGCGGCCTGCTTGCCCGCGCATGCGGGGATGCTCCATGGATCGACCGGCGGCTGCCGCCCTATTGGGCCTCTTTCCCGCACACGGGGATGATCCCTGGGTGCGGATCACCGCCGCGTACGCGCGTGGCTGTTCCCCGCGCCTGCGGGGATGATCCGTTTGAGGAGACCGGTAGCGTCACGGCCGCCAACTGCTTCCCGCGCATGCGGGGATGATTCGGCGTCGATCGCGACGGTGGAACGGATCATCGGCTGCTCCCTGCGCACGGGGCGTTGGAAGATCACAACGGCGGTGGCGTGTGGGGTACGGAAGGGCTGAACCATCCATGCCCGAAGCAACTGCCGCGCTTGTCCATGATGGCGCGGTCCCCGCCGCCGGCATCGGGCGAGGAGTAGGTCCGTCCCACCACGATCTGTCCGGACCCGCCGCAGATGGGGCATGGCTGCCAGCCCGCACCCATCCGGCGCCGGTTCATCTCCTCCGTCGCCCGCTTGTGACGTGCGTTCTGGATCCCTCCCGCCACGATGAGCACCAGCCCGGCGGTCAGGACGAGGCGAGCGAACGACGCAACAGGAGGGGGCTCTCCTCGGTGTGGAAAGAGCGGCCCGGCCAGCATCATCAGGCGGAACTGGGGCATTCGCCGGAAACAGTGCCCGTTTCGCCCGCTTTGCATGCCGACGCTGTGCGACCTTGAACGATTTGCCACCCGAGACGGTGGCAAATCGACCAAGATCGCTCCGGGTGACGCGGCCCGCTGCGAGGGATTGCGGATTCGGCCGCGGACAGCCGAAGAAGAGGACTCAGGGGTGCCACGAAAACGCCACACCTCCGCTCCCCGCACGGTTCGGCGCGTCCATCGGCAGCTGAAGGGCGCCCAGCGAGCGCGGGCCGGGCGATCGCGGGGCCCTTGCGGAGGTGGGCCGGGCGATCGCGGGGTTCTTGCGAGCGCGGGCCGGGCGATCGCGGGGCGTCTGCAGGGTGGGCCGGAGGTGGTCCATGGATCGACAATCTGCTATATGGTGCGGAGATGGGCCGGTTCCGGAAGCTTCTCGGCATCCCGCTCGTTCTCGCCCTGCTGAGCGCCTGCGGGGATGATCCCGCGCCCCGGCAGAGCGGGGACGGGCTGGAGAGGCCGACCATCAACGTGGCGATGTTGTCGCTGGTGGTGAACGCGCCGTACTACATCGCCGTGCAGGAGAAGCTCTTCGAGGCCGAAGGGCTGACCGTGCGGACGCAGCCGGTGCAGCAGAGCACGCAGGCGTACCCGGCACTGAAGACCGGGGATGTGGACATCGTCTTCGCCAACAACGCGTCGATGCTGTTCGGGCACGACAAGGGTGACCTGCGGATCAACCTGGTGGCCGAGGGGACCCGGCTCACGCCGAGGTTCATGGGCGTGCTGGTGATGCCGGAGTCGCCGATCACCGATATCAAGGGCCTGGAGGGGCACAGCCTGTCGGTGCACGTGCTCAACAACATCCAGGCGATCACCTTCGACGCGATCGCCGCGCAGGGCGGGGCCGACCCGTCGAGGATCGACTACCGGCAGGTGGTGTTCCCGCAGATGGCGGCCGCCCTGCAGAAGGGTGACCTGGACGCGATCCACAGTCAGGAGCCGTTCCTCACCGACGCGGTCCGCAAGCTCGGGGCGCGGATGGTCGCGGACGGCGGCGCGGCCCCGGCCACCGATCTGCCGCTGGACGGCTACTTCTCGCTGGAGACGTGGACGAAGGAGAACCCGAGGACGGCGGCCGCGTTCCAGCGGGCGCTGCGCAAGGCGTCCGCGATCGCCGCCGACCGGGCGAAGGTGGAGGCGATCCTGCCGACGTACGCGCGGGGCATCGACCCGGAGGTGGCGAAGGTGATGACCATGCCGCACTTCGCCACCACCAGCGACCCGGCCGGCATGCAGAGGCTGATCGACCTGATGGTGGAGCAGAAGCGGCTGACCAACCGGATCGACGCCGGAACGATCGTGTTCCAGCCTTGACGAGGTCCGGGTGGGTTCTCGGCGCCGCCGGGATCACGCTGGTCGTGGCGGCGAGCGAGGTGCTCGGCCGGGCCGGGATCGTGCACCGGGACTTCCTGCCGCCGGCGTCGGTGATCCTCACCCGGGCCGGGGAACTGGCGTTCGACCCGCTGTTCCGGGCCGACGTGGCGGCCACGCTGACCGCCTGGGGGCTGGGGCTGCTGATCGCGGTCGGCCTGGCGGTGCCGCTCGGGCTGCTGCTGGGCAGTGTGCCTCCGGTCGGGCGGGCGGTCACCACGATCGTCGAGTTCCTCCGGCCGATCCCGTCGGTGGCGCTGATCCCGCTGGTCGCCATGATGCTCGGGGCCGGGCTGGGGATGCGGCTCACGGTGATCGTCTACGCGGCGGTCTGGCCGATCCTGTTCAACACGGTGTACGGACTGCGCGAGGTCGACCCGCTGGCCAAGGAGACGTTGCGGGCCTTCGGGTTCGGCGAGCCGAGCGTGCTGCTGCGGGTGTCGTTGCCGGCCACGCTGCCGTTCGTGGCGACCGGGGTACGGATGGCGGCGGCGGTGGCCCTGATCCTGGCGGTGACCGCGGAGATGTTCGGCGGGTTCGGCTCCGGGATCGGGATCTTCATCGCGCAGGCGGCGAACTATCCGGGTGGCATCGACGACACGCTGGCCGCGACGGTGTGGGCCGGGCTGATCGGGCTGGCCGTGAACGGTCTGCTGGCCGGTGGCGAGCGGCGGTTGTTCCGGTGGGCGTACCGATGAGGGGTTTCGCGCAGCGCTGGCTGCTGTTCGCCGCCTGCGTGGTGGCCTGGCAGGTGGTGGCGGCGGCAGCCGCGGATCCGTTCTTCCCGCCGCCGTCGGTGATCGGGCGGCAGATGTACGGCCTGGCCCGCGCCGGCGCCGGCACCGGGGACGTGCTGCCCAGTCTGCTGCGGCTGGGCGCCGGGTTCGTGCTGGGCTCGCTGGCCGGCGTGCTTCTCGGGCTGGCGATCGGCCGGTCCCGGTGGGTGTTCCAGCTGCTGGATCCGGTGTTGCAGTTCTTCCGGGCGGTCCCGCCGCCGACTTTGGTGCCGGTGTTCGTGGTGCTGTTCTCGATCGGGCCGCGCGCGCAGATCGCGTCGATCGTGTTCAGCGTGCTGTGGCCGGTGCTGCTGAACGCGGCCGACGGCGCCCGGCGGGTGGAGCCGCTGCATCTGGAGACGGCCCGGGCGTTCCGGCTGACCGGGCCGGAGCGGCTGGCGTACGTCATCGTCCCGGCCAGCCTCCCGAAGATCTTCGCCGGTCTGCGGCTGGCGCTGTCGCTGGCGCTGATCCTGATGGTCTTCTCCGAGTTGCAGCCGGGCGCGGCGAACGGCATCGGGTTCCGGTTGCAGGAGGCGACGACCCGGTTCGACTACGAGACCGTGTGGGCGGCGATCGCGCTGCTCGGGATGCTGGGCTACGCGCTCAACGCGGGCCTGCGGGTGGTGGAGCGACAGGTGTGGAGGGGACAGCCGTGACGTCGGTACGGGAGTCGTTCTTCGAGGTGTGCCGGACCGCCGGGATGACCACCTGGTTCGGCAATCCGGGCTCGACCGAGCTGCGGATGCTGCGGGACTGGCCGGACGACTTCGACTACGTGCTGGCGTTGCAGGAGGCGTCGGCGGTCGGGGCGGCCGCCGGGTACGCGGTCGCCACCGGCCGGGCCGCGCTGGTCAGCCTGCATTCGGCGGGTGGGGTGGGGCATGCGCTCGGTGCGGTGTTCAACGCGTACCGGGATCGGGTGCCGTTGGTCGTGGTGGCCGGCCAGCAGACCCGGGCGATGTTGCCGACCCGGCCGTTCCTGTCCGCGGACGAGCCGGCCGCCTTTCCCCGCCCGTACGTCAAATGGAGTCACCAGCCGGAGCGTGCCGCGGCCGTACCGACCGCCCTGGCCGAGGCGCATCGTGTCGCGATGACGCCGCCGCGCGGCCCGGTGTTCCTCTCCGTTCCCGAGGACGACTGGGAGGAGCCCGCCGACCCGGTGCCGCGACGTGCCGTGCGGGCCGCGTTCACGGCCGGACCGGAGGCGCTGCGGGAGATCGCCGAGGCCCTGGACGCGGCCCGTGCCCCGGCGATCGTGGCCGGTCCGGGTATCGACGAGGACGGCGCGTGGGCCGCCACGGTGGTGCTGGCCGAGACGGTACGGGCGGCGGTGTGGGCGGCGCCGATGCCGAGCCGGGCGGCGTTCCCGGAGGATCATCCGCTGTTCGCGGGCTACCTGCCGCCGGTCCGGTCGGCGGTCGCCGGGCTGCTCGCCGGCAACGACGTGGTGCTGGTGATCGGCGCGCCGGTCTTCACCTACCACGTGCACAGCGAGGGGCCGTTCCTCGCCGGCGGCACCCGGCTGTTCCACATGGACTGTGATCCGGCGGCGGCCGCGTGGGCGGCCGCCGGGACCAGCGTGCTCACCACGGTCCGGGCCGGGGTGGAGGAGCTGGCCCGGCTGGTGAAACCGGGCGCCCGCCCGGATCCGCCGGTCCGCGCCCGCCCGCCGGCGCCGCCGCTCACCGACCCGCTCGGCGCGGGCGCGGTGCTCGCCGTGCTGGACCGGCTGCGGCCGCCGGACGCGGTGCTGGTCGAGGAGGCGCCGTCGCACAAGGACACGTTCCACGAGCGGATCCCGGTCACCCGGCCGAACGGCTACCTGACCACCGGCAGCGGGGCGCTCGGCTGGGGACTGCCGGTGGCGGTGGGCCGGGCGATCGCCGGGGAGCGGGTGATCTGCGTGGTCGGCGACGGGTCGAGCCTCTACTCGATCCAGGCACTGTGGACGGCCGCCCGCCGCCGGGCGCCGCTCACCGTCGTGGTGCTGAACAACCGGCGGTACGAGGCGGTGTCCGCGCTCGGCCGCCGGATCGGCATCCCGGCGGTGCCCGGTGTGGACCTCCCGGAGCTGGATCTGGTGTCGCTGGCCCGGGGCTTCGGGTTCCCGGCCGAGCGGGTCACCCGGGCCGCCGAACTGCCGGGCGCGCTGGCCCGGGCGCTGGACGGCCCGTTCCTACTCGACGTCGCGGTCTCCGCCGGTGCGGGGAGCCTTTATTGACCGGCCCACCTCGGCGCGCAGTTTCACGAACTCGGGCAGCGTACGGGTGGTGATCTGCTCGCGCGGGGCGGGCAGGGTGACCGGCAGGTCGGCGCGGATCCGGCCCGGCGAGCCGCCGAACACCACCACCCGGTCGCCGACGTAGACGCTCTCGTCGATGTCGTGGGTGACCAGCAGGATCGTCATGGCGTACGAGCCGCGCAGGCCGAGCAGCAGGTCCTCCAGGTCCTCCCGGGTCTGCGCGTCCACCGATCCGAACGGCTCGTCCATGAGCAGCAGCCGGGGCCGGTAGGCCAGCGCCCGCGCGATCGACACCCGCTGCTGCATGCCGCCGGACAACTGCCACGGGTACTTCCCGGCCGATCCGCCGAGCCCGACCGACTCCAGCGCCCCGGTGGCGGCGGCGCGCCGCTGCGGACGGGCCAGCCCGCGGCGGCGCAACGGGAGGGCGACGTTGTCGCGGACGGTCAGCCACGGGTAGAGGGAGCGGCCGTAGTCCTGGAAGACGACGGCCAGCCCGTCCGGTACGCCGTCGACGGGCCGGCCGTCGAACCGGATCTCGCCCGCGGACGGGCGCAGCAGGCCGGCGACGCAGCGCAGCAGTGTGGACTTCCCGCAACCGGACGGGCCGACGATGCTGACCAGCGCGCCCTCGGCCACGCTCAGGTCGACGCCGGCGATCGCCGGGTGGCCGTCGGGGTAGGTGTGGGAGAGCCCTCGGACATCGAGCATCACCATTCGGTCGATGGTAGTTGCCCGCTTCGCCCCATCACTCGGGATGCGGGTAAACACCGTCTCCGCTCCTCCGCGTGGCGGATGGGAGACAGTCGTCCCGCTGGTCACAGTGGATAATCAGGCGACTCCCGAGAGTTACGTCACGCGGTTTCGAGTGGCGGCTCATCGGTAGCGTCGAGACTGCTTCCGACCAGGCATATCGAGGTGACTGCATGGCGACGGTGGGAGAGGTCGTTGCCGGGCGCTACCGTCTCGTCCGCCCACTCGCCGGTGGCGGCATGAGCCGGGTCTGGCTGGCCACCGACGAGTCCGGCGGCGACGCGGGGCCGGAGTTCGTGGTCGTCAAGCACTGCACCGTCCCGGCCGGGCTGCCACCGGCGCAGCACGAGCTCATCCGCCGCCTGGCCTACCCCGAGGCCGAGGCCGCCGCCCGGGTCGCGCACCCCAGCGTCATCCGCACCCTCGCCGTGCTCCCGTCGTGGGACGGGCCGTGGCTGGTGATGGAGTATTTTCCGTCCCGGTCCCTGCACCAGGTGGTCCGCGAGTCCGGTCCACTGCCACCGGCCCGGGTCGCGGTCATCGGCCTCGCCGTACTGGGCGGGTTGCGGGCCGCCCGCGAGGCCGGGGTGCTGCACCTCGACGTCAAACCCGGCAACGTCCTGATCGGGCTGGACGGCCGGGTGGTGCTCACCGACTTCGGCCCGGCGGTCACCCCGGCCGGGGTGCGGCGGCTCTCCGACGCCGGCGTCATCCTCGGATCCCCGAAGTACATCGCCCCGGAACGCGTCTTCGACCACGTCTCCGACGAGCGGTCCGACCTGTGGTCGCTCGGCGCGACGCTCTACCAGGCGGTCGAGGGCCGGCCGCCGTTCCAGCGGGAGACCACCACCGAGATTCTGCGTGCGGTCGGCGCGGACCGGCCACCGCCGCCACGCCTGGCCGGTCCGCTCACGCCGGTGCTGGCCGGGCTGCTGCGACGGGAACCGGACCGCCGGATGCCGGCGGCCGAGGTGGAGGCCCGCCTCCGGAAGATCGTCGAGGCCGGGCGGGAGCGGTCCCGGTCGCGGTTCCGCCGCCGGGTTCCGGTGATCGCCGCGGCGGTCACCCTGGCCGCCACCCTCACCGCCGTCGCGGCCAACGCCGAGGGCGGAGAGCGCTCGGGTACGCCGTCCGCGGTCCCCACCCGCATCCCCGCCGTCGTGCCGTCGACGCCACCGGCCCCGGACGGTTTCACCTGGTGGATCGACCCGAGCGGGTTCCAGGTGGCGATCCCCGCGAACTGGCGGCCCGGTGAACCCACGGCCGGTGGGCTGTCCTTCACCGGCGGCACCCGGGGCCGGACCGTCCTGGGCATCACCCCGCTCGCCCGTCCGCCCCGCGACGTGGTCGCCTCACTGGAGGACGCCGAGCGTGACGCCGGCCTGGACGGTTACCGCCGCCTGCGCCTCCAGGAACTACCCGAACCGCTCAGCGGCGTCTGGGAGTACACGTTCCGCGCCCCGGACGGCACCGTCATGCGGGCGGTGCGCCGGGTGACCAGCAGCGGCGGCCGGTCCTATGTGATCGAGTGGCGGACACCCCGCTCGTCGTGGGCGTCCGAGCTGGCCCGTTTCACCGTGGTCCTGGCCTCCTTCGGCCCCCGCTCCGGCACCTGAGCGGGGTGTCAGCGGGAGGGGCGGACGGCCGTGGGGACCACCTCGGCGATCTTGTGGAGGAGGTCGTTCGCGGTGAAGGGCTTCTCGATGAAGGCGATGTCGCCGTCGAGCACGTGGGTGGTGCCGAGCAGGCCGTTGCTGTAGCCGGACATGTAGAGGACCGGCAGGTCGGGGTGCGTGCCGTGGATGATCTCGGCGAGCCGGCGGCCGGACATCTCGGGCATGATCACGTCGGTCAGGAGGGCGTCGCAGTCGTGCTGGTGGAAGAGGGCGAGGGCCTGGCGGCCGTCGGTGGCGGTGAGGACGTGGTAGCCGGCGCCGGCCAGGATCCGGGTGACCACCCGGGCCAGGGCGGGCTCGTCCTCGACCACCAGGACGGTCTGGCCGGATCCGGGCGGCGGATCGTCCTGGCGTGATGCCGCGGGGGTGGCCGTGCCGGGGACCCTGACCATCGGCAGGTAGATGCGGAAGGTCGTGCCGACGCCGGGTTCGGAGTAGACGTTGAGGCTGCCGCCGGCCTCCGAGACGATGCCGTAGACGGTGGACAGGCCGAGCCCGGTGCCCTTACCGCGCGGCTTGGTGGTGTAGAAGGGTTCGAAGATGTGCGCCGCCACGTCCGCGGTCATGCCCTCGCCGGTGTCGCTGACCAGCAAGCGGGCGTAGGTTCCGGCGGGCAGCGACGGCTGCATGTCGAGCTCGTCGCCGTCGATGGCGGCGGCGTTGGCCTCCAGTACCAGGGTTCCGCCGTCCGGCATCGCGTCACGGGCGTTGATGGCCAGGTTGAGCAGCACCTGCTGGATCTGGCCGGGGTCGGCGTGCACCACGACCGGCTCGGCGGACGGCACGGTGATCAGGTTGATGTGCTCGCCGATGGTCCGCTCGAGCATGGCCTGGACCTCGGCGAGGGCCGCGTTGAGGTTGACGTCCCGCGGCTGGATGGTGTCGCCGCGGGTGAAGGTGAGCAGCTGGCGGGTCAGGTTGATGGCCCGGTCGGCGGCGCTGCGCACATGCTTGAGGTCGGTCTCCAGCGACTCGTTGCCGGCCGCCTCCTCGACCGCGAAGTCGGTGTAGTTCACGATGATCGCCAGGATGTTGTTGAAGTCGTGCGCCACCCCGCCGGCCAGTTTGCCCAGGCTCTCCATGCGCTGCGCCTGGTGGGTGCGCTCCTCGACGACCCGGCGGCGTTCGGCGGCCTCCTTGACGGCGGTGATGTCCCGGGCCACCACCGAGATGCCGGCCGGCCGGCCGGTACGGTCCCGGATCGCCCCCACGCTCAGCGACACCTCGATCGGTGTGCCGTCCTTGGCGAAGCGCCGCGTCTCGTAGGTGACGCCCCGCTCCCGCTGGTCGATGATCCGGCGCCGGATCTCCGCCTGCTCGACCCCGCCCTCCTCGTCGGCGAGGAGGGCCACCGACCGCCCGGTGATCTCCGCGGCGGGGTAGCCGAAGAGCCGTTCGGCGCCGCCGTTCCACGCGGTGACGATGCCGTCCAGGGTCAGCCCGATGATCGCGTCGTCGGTGTGCTCGACGACCGCCTCCAGGGTGGCCCGGTGCGCGTCCGCCTCGTCGAGCAGCCGCTGCTGGTGCGGGCCGGTGTAGATCGCGCCGCGCAGCGGCGCGTGTCTCTGGCGGACCGTCCAGTAGTACACGCCGACCGCCGCGGTGAACACGTTCCACCAGGCCAGCGCCCAGAGCCAGCCGATCGCCACGGAGTGTTCCTCCCGGTCCAGGTTGGCGAACGCCAGGTACGCGTGCAGCCCGTGCCCAATCGCCGAGGTGAGGAAGATGAGCGCGGTGGCGACCGCGAGCCGGTTGGCGCGCAGTTGACCCGCCCGGGCCAGGGGCACCGCGATGGCCACCGCGATCGCCGCATAGGTGATCATGGTGCCCAGGTTTCCCAGCAGGAAGAGCTGTTCCGGCACGGTCGTCCTATCGGACACTGAACCGTCATGCTGAGCGACCGGCGGCCGCTATGGGGGGACAGTGCGGGTAGGGATCACCGGGGTGGGCGCGCATCTGCCGGAGCGTGAGGTCGGTACCGCCGAGCTCCAGGACGGCATCGGCCGGCTGCCCCGCGGCCTGCTCACCCGGCTCACCGGCATCGAGCGGCGGCGCATCGCGGGCGACGGCGAGTACGCCTCCACCCTCGGCCTGCACGCCGCCCGCGCCGCCCTGGACTCCGCCGAGCTGGACCCGCTCGACATCGACCTGCTGCTGTTCGCCTCGGCCAGCCGGGACATGGTGGAGCCGGCCACCGCGCACATCCTTCAGGACGCCCTCGGCAGCCGGGCGCACGCCCTGGACGTCACGAACGCCTGCAACAGCTTCGTCAACGGCGTCGACCTGGCCCGGTCGATGATCCTGGCCGGGCGGTCCCGGCGGGCGCTCGTGGTGACCGGGGAGACGCCGAGCCGGGTGATGCGGCCGCGGGTGGCGGACATGGCGGAGGCGCGACGGTCGTTCGCCGGGTTCACGTTCGGCGACGCCGGGGCGGCCGTGGTGGTCGAGCCGGTGGATCGTGGCGGCATCCTGGACGTCGACACCGAGACGTTCTCCGAGCACTGGACGGTCGGTGGCATCCCGGGCGGCGGGTCACGGCATCCGCGCGGGGACGAGTACTCGTACTTCACCGGTGACGGGCACAAGCTGCGCGGTGTGTTCGAGAAGATCGGGGCCAGCATCCTGGACCGGGTGCGGGCGCGGACCGGGTTCGAGTTCACCGACTACGCGAAGATCCTGGTGCATCAGGTGACGTTGCCGTACCTGGAGCGGTTCGTCGAGGTGACCGGGGTGCCGCGGGATCGGCTGGAGGTCACCGTCACCTCGCTGGGGAACATGGCCAGCGCCACGCTCGGTGTCCAGTTAAACAGGACATTTCCGTATTTGTCGCCCGGGGATCGGGTGCTGTTCATGGGCCTCGGCGGCGGCGTCAGCATCATGACCATGGTCTGGGAACGATGACCCGCCTCTGGGTCGTGGTGCCCGCCTACAACGAGACCGCCCGGATCAGCGCCACCCTGTACGCCCTCGCCGCCCAGACCGACACGGACTTCACCCTGCTCGTGGTCGACAACGGCTCCACCGACACGACGGTCGAGGCGGTCCGGGCGTTCGCGCCGTGCGCCCCGTTCCCGGTGCACGTGATCGTCGAGCCGGAGAAGGGGGTCGGCTGCGCGGTCGACACCGGGTTCCGGCACGCCATCGGGGGCGGGGCGGTCCTGATCGCGCGTACGGATGCCGACTGCCTGCCCCGGCCCGGTTGGGTGGCGGCGGCCCGGGCCGCACTGGACGGCGGCGCCGGGATGGCGTGCGGCCGGATCACCGCCCGGCATGACGAACACGGTCCGGCCGGGCGGACGGTGTTCGCGCTGCTCGTGACGCTGGCCGCGACGTTCGGGCGGATCCGGCCGGCGCACCGGGGGGACGGGAGCCTGGCGCCGTACCGGATGCACGCCGGGAACAACATGGCGATCACGGCAGCGCTCTACGAGGCCTGCGGGGGGATGCCGCGGCGGCCGTCGCCGACCGACCGGCTCTTCCTCAACCGGGTCCGCCGGACCACCTCATCGATCGTGCACAGCCGGTCGATGGTGGTGGAGAACTCGACCCGGCGGCTGCGCGCGTACGGGGTGCTGCGGACCGCCCGCTGGTATCTCGACCGGGGCAGCGGCCCGCTCTCCCCCGACCCCCGATGAGAACCCGCCCCCGATGAGAACCCGGCCCCGATGAGAACCCGGCCCCGATGAGAACCATGTTGAGGATCCCCCTTGCTCGATGAGCTGAGCGCGGGCCTGCGGGCCGGCGACGACCGGCCCGCACTCGTCGGCCGGGTGACCCGTGGTGATCTGGCCGTGCTGCGGGACCGTTACGCGACCGCCCTGCACGCGCGGGGTCTCACCGTGGGTGACACGCTCGGGATCGCGATCCGTCCGGGGCCGCGGGCGCTGGCCATGGTGCTGGCGGCCTACCGTCTCGGGGTCCGGGTGGCCCTGCTGGATCCGACGGCGGGACCGGATGTGCTCCGGGCGCGTTTGGCGCTCGCCCCGCCCGCGTTGATCATCGCGGATGCCGCGGCGCAGGCGGTGGCGGGCTGGGCGGCCCCGTTGGCGCGGCGAATCGGCCTATCATTGCCTGATTTTTCTGATATGTCGCCGGTAGCGACCGTGGGCCCGCGCCTGCCCGGCAACGCTCCCTCGCTCGTGGTGAAAACGGGTCCCGTCCCCAAGGCCTACGACGGCGACGGCGACGCGGTCATCATCTTCACCTCCGGTACGACCAGCAGCCCCCGGGCCGTGGTGCACACCCGCTCCGGCCTCGGCACCGGCCTGCGCGCCGTACACGACCTGGTCCGGCCGAGCCCGGGGATCCCGGTGCTCGGCGGCACCTTCTTCGTCATGGTCCCGTCGCTGGCCGCCGGAGCGCCGGTCGCCGCGCCGGCCCGCCGCCCACGCGCCCTCGCGAAGCAGGTCACCGGCCTGAAACCGCAGGCCACCTACCTGACGCCGCCGCAGATCCGGGCCGCCCTCGACGCCGGCGTACCGTTCACCGGCCGGGTCTACAGCGGCTCCGCCCCGGTCTCGGCGAACCTGCTCGCCCGGGTCCGCGCGGCCGGCGCCGACGAGGCGTGGGGTGTCTACGCGCTCACCGAGGTCTTCCCCGCGGCGGCGGTCGCGTCCGGCGAGAAGGCCGCCTACGACGGCGACGGCGACCTGGTCGGTGACCTGCTGCCCGGGGTGCGGGCCCGCCTCGACGACACCGGGCAGCTGCTGCTCGCCGGGGCCGGCGTCTGCGACCGCTACCTCGGCGCGGAGCCGCACGAGTGGGTTGCCACCGGGGATGTGGCGGCGGTGACGGGCCGCCGCGTCGTCCTGGCCGGGCGCTGCAAGGACATGATCCTGCGGCGGGCCGAGAACATCTATCCCGGCCTCTACGAGCCGGCCCTGCACGTGCCCGGCGTCGCCCTCGCGGTCCTGGTCGGCGTGCCCGCCGGCGACGGCGACGAACACGTGGTCGCGGTGGTCGAGACGGCGCCGGGCGCCAGCCGCCCCGCGGTCGAGGCCGCGCTGCGCGAGCCGCTCCGCCGGATGGGCGCGGCCCGCCCGGACCACGTGCTCTTCGCGCCGGTCCCGCTGGCCGGCCGCTCCCGCAAACCCGACCGGGGCGCGGCCGCGTCGCTCGCCGCCGGCATTCCACATCAGAGAAAACCTCCTGGGGTACGGGGATGAGCACCCGCTTCCTGCCCGTCCTCGCTTTTCACGGAGCACCGCACGGGTCCACCGAGGACGCCCGGTGAGCGAGCTCGCGGTGATCGTGCCCGCCTTCGACGAGGCCGCCACGATCGGCGTCGTACTGGAGGCGCTCGCCGCCCAGACCGACCGGGACTTCCGGCTGATCGTGGTCGACAACGCGTCCACCGACGGCACCGCCGGGGTGGTCCGCCGGTTCGCGGTGGGCGCGCCGTTCCCGGTGGAGGTGGTCACCGAATCGTCGCCCGGTGCCGGAACCGCGGCCGACACCGGTTTCCGGCACGCCATCGCCACCGGCGCGACACTGCTGGCCCGTACCGACGCCGACTGCCGCCCGGCCCCGAACTGGGTGGCGACCGCCCGCGCCCACCTGACCGCCGGAGCGGAACTGGTCTGCGGGCGCAGCGTCCCCCGCCGCGACGAGAACCCCACCTGGGCGGAACGCCACGTCTTCCCGGCGGCGGTCCGGCTGGCCGCCCTCTACGGCCGCTACCGCAAGGCGCACCGGGATCCGGCGTACCTCACCCCGTACGTCCTGATCCACGGACACAACCTGGCCGTGACCGCCGACCTCTACCAGCGCTGCGGCGGCACCGCCCGGGAACGCCTGGAGGACGGGTCCGAGGACGTCACCATGCTCAACCGCGCCCGCCGCGAGACCAGCCGCATCGTCCGGGCCGAGAACGTGGTCGTCGAGGCCAGCCTGCGCCGCCTGCGCGCGTGGGGCGCCCGGCGCACCCTCCTCTGGTACTGGGACCGCCGCTGGCGCCCACCCACCTCGACGGAGGTCCACGTCCGATGAGCGAGCTTGCGAGCGAATCATTCAGCTCAGTCATGAACTCATTGCGACGCCGGAGCGCAGCGGAGGTGGCGCGATGAGCGGCGCCGACCTCGGGCAGCGGCGGGCGCGGCGCCGGGACCGGATGGTCTATCTGCGCGCCCACCCGGTGCTGTTCACGCTGCTCGCGGCCACCCGGCGCCGGGCGGCGCTCCGGCTCGGCGGGACGGTGATCGCCAACTCCCCCACGGCCTACCTGGACGGTCTCACCCGCGTCCCGCTGGACCGGACCGCGGAGGGCACCACGGGCGGGGCGGCCGGGCGGCTGGCCGGCGGCGGCCTGCTGTTCGACCAGGAGGGCGACGACCACCGAGGCTCCCGCCGCTCCCTCGCCGAGTCGCTCGGCGCGGACGGGGTGGACCGGCTGCGCCCGATCTGGCTCGCGGTCCTCGAACGCCGCCTGGCCCCACTCGCCGACGGCCGGACGATCGACCTGGTGGACGTGGCCGCCGAACTCTCCGGCACCACGGCGGCCGCCCTGCTCGGCGTCGACGTGGACGGCCGCGACCTCGCCGCGGCGGCCCGCACCGCCGCCGCGGCCGCCGCCCGCGAACACCTGCCCGGCCTCACCCTCCCGCACCACCGCCGGGCCGCCCACCGCGCCGCGGCCCGCCTGAACGCCCTGCTCACCCCAGCCGGCTCGCCTCCCGGGGACGGGCTGGCGGCGATGCTGGCGGTGGCCGCGATCAACACGACCGTCGCCGGGGTGCCGCGCGCGGTGGCCTGGTGCGCCGACGCGGATCTCTGGGCGTACGCCGGGTCCGCCCCCGGGGCCCTGACCGCCGAACTGCTGCGGGTGACCGCGGCGACCCCGCTGCTGCCCCGGGTCGCGGCGGCCGGCGGTGTCGTCGGCGGCTGCCCGGTCGATGCCGGTGACCGGCTGATCCTGGTGGCGCGGCACGCGGCCGGCGCACACCACCGCGACCCCGATCCCACCGACCCGGCGCCGTCCCGGATCGCCCAGCTGGTCTTCGGCGCCGGTCCGCACGCCTGCCCCGGCGCGCGCCTGGCCCGGCTCCAGCTCACCGACACCCTCACGGCGCTGGCCCGCTACCGCCCCGAGGTACGGGCGGCCCGCGCCGACCGCCGCAGCGCCCTGCCCAGCTGGTCCAGCCTGATCGTGGCGGCCCGGTGACGGCGCGGATCGCGGTCACCGGGGCGAGCGGGTTCTGCGGGGGTGTGGTGGCTCGTACGGCCGCCGCGGCGGGGGCCGATGTGGTCTGTCTCGGGCGACGGCCCGGCCCGGTGGGGGAATTCCGGTATTGGGATGCTTCCCGCCGTACCCCGCCCGATCTGACCGGGACCGACGTCGTGCTGCATCTCGCCGCCGCCGTGGGTGACCCGCCGCCCGGCCGCGTCGCCGAAGCCGCCTTCCGGGCGGTGAACGTGGACGGCGCGGCCCGTCTCCTCGCGGCCGCCGGGACGCGGACGGTCGTGTGGGTGAGCAGCGCGAGCGTCTACGCCCCGGCCGGACCGGAACCGATCCGCGAGGACCATCCGCTGGCCGGGACGACCGCCTACGGCCGGACCAAGGCGGCCGGAGAACGCCTCGCCCTGGCGGCCGGCGCGGTGGTCCTGCGGCCCCGGGCCGTCTACGGTCACGGCGACCCGCACCTGCTGCCGCGGCTGCGGCGCGTGGTGCGCGGCGGGCGGGCGCTGCTCCCCGGCCCGGACGTCCCGCTCAGCCTGACCGCGGTGGAGAACCTGGCCGACGCCTGCCTGGCCGCCGCCGGCTGGCCCTCGGCGGCCTACAACATCGCGGACGCCGGGCCCTATCAGCGCGACCGGGTCGTCGAGGCGGTCTGCGGCGTCCGCGTCCGCCATCTGCCGATCCCCGTGGCGACCGCCGCCGCGACCATGGCGACCACCCTGGCCCGCGTCACCCGGCGGCCACCGGTGCTGACCCGCTACGCCGTGGAACAGCTCACCAACGCGGTGATCCTGGACGTCGGCCGGGCCCGGGCCCAGGGCTGGACCCCGCGCCGCACCCTGGCGGACTTCCTCAGGGAGGTGCGCTGACCGCGGCGCCTCAGTCGCGGCGGCCACGGCGCTCCGGTCGCGGCGCGTCGTTTGCGGCGGCCACGGCGCCTCAGTTGCGGCGGCCACGGCGGCCGAGGAGCAGGGCCAGCAGTCCACCGAGGACGAGGGCCGCGCCGCCGAAGCCGTACGCCGTCACGTCGGTGCCGGTCAGGGCGAGCTGGCCGTCACGCGTACCCCCGGAAGGCGAGACCGAAGCCGAAGGCGAGGCGGCGGGCGAAGGCGCGGCCGGAACCCGGCCGACCGGCTGCACCGCGGCGGGCGTGGGGGAGGTACGGCCGCGCGGGTGCTCGCCGTAGGGCTTGTCGTCGTGCACGACGGCCGGCGCGCAGGCCGCCGCGGACAGGTATCCGAGCGTCACGTCCAGCACGTGCACCTGGCCGAGCTTGACCTCGACCCGGACGCTGGCCGCCTCGGCGCGTACCTGTCGTCCGTTGATCTGCTGCTTCAGGTCACCGAGGGAGACCCGGACCTGGAGCGACGCCGGGCTGCGCTCCTCGATCCCGCCGAGCAGGTCGAGCGAGACCGCCGTGCCGACGTCCTTGAGCACGTGCGCCGATTCGCCGGCCGCGGTCACCGAGAGCACCGCCGGCTTGTAGGTGACCTTGGAGTCGGCCCGGTCGCCGCCCGCGATCACCTCGAGCCGGGGCTGGTTGATCACCTTGATCGAGATCTCCTGCGGGGTGCCGGCGAACAGGCTCAGGTCGCTGAGCGCGGCGCCGGCCGCGGAGCGTACGCCGATCCGGCCCCTCCCCACCCGCACGAGGTCCGTGGCGGTCTGGGTGGATCCGCTCGGCCCGACCCGCAGCAGCCCGGTCCGGCGCCGGTCGGCGAGGATGGCCGGGACCGGCCCGGTGCCGTCCAGCAGCGACAGCCCGGCGAGCATGACGGCCGACCTGGTCAGCGGCCCGGTCCGGCCGCACTGGTATCCCCGCTCCCAGGTCGCCTGGGCGGTGGCCTTGCCGGCTTTCACCGTGGCGAGCCCGGCCGCCTGGAACTGGGCCAGCTCGGCGGTGACCGGACCGGGCTGCCTCGACGGGGCCATGTGCTGCGCCCCGGTGCCGCCACCCGGGATGCCCAGCAGCTTGGCGTCGGCGTGCCGGCCTCCGGCAACCGTCTTGAACGGCCGGCCCGCGCTGTTCACGGTGCCGTCGGACACCGCGAGCCGGACGTCGGCGAGGGCGGGCAGGCCCCGCACCAGCGGGCCCGGGTCGAGCACCGTGATCTTGGCGAGCCCGGCCTCGGCCCGGGCGGTGAAGTCGCCGATATGGCAGCCCTCGGGGGCGGGCGTCGCGGGGGTCGCGGCCGCCGGCGTCACGGGGAGGACGAGCGCGGCCGCCATTCCGGCCGCGGCCACGGTGAGGTGGGCGGGACGGGACGAGGAACGGGCGATCGGCATGAGATCCCTTCCGACTGGGGTGAGTTGTCGGATCTCTCATCGCCTGTGACGGTTTGCGGGCTACGGGGCTTAAGCGCAGAAAGCACCATTCGCACGTACCGTCTTGTCCGAAATTTCCGGATACATGGTTGTTAACCCGTGTATCTCAACGATCGGTACGGTCCTCCGGATAGGTCGCTCCTCCGGTGGATTCCTCGGTGAACGGGCGCGCCCCGCCCTCCGGCGGCCCGGCGACGGACTGCCCAGCGGCCGCAAGCTCGGGAAACTTGTGATCGAACGCGGGCCGCTCGGACCGGATCCGCGGCATCCGGTCGAAGTTGCGCAGCGGCGGCGGGCTCGACGTCGCCCACTCGAGCGAGTTCCCATGCCCCCACGGATCATCGACGGTCACCACCTCGCCCGCCCGGTACGACAGCCACACGTTGTAGATGAACGGCAATGTGGCGGCCCCGAGCACGAACGATCCCACCGTCGAGACCATGTTCAGCGTGGTGAAACCGTCGCCGGGCAGGTAGTCCGAATACCGCCGGGGCATGCCCTCGTTGCCGAGCCAGTGCTGCACCAGGAAGGTGGTGTGGAAGCCGACGAAGGTGAGCCAGAAGTGCACCTTCCCCAGCTTCTCGTCGAGCATCCGGCCGAACATCTTCGGGAACCAGAAATAGATGCCGGAGAAGACCGCGAAAACGATCGTCCCGAACAGCACGTAATGGAAGTGCGCCACCACGAAATAGCTGTCGGTCACGTGGAAGTCGACCGGCGGCGACGCCAGCAGCACCCCGGTCAGGCCGCCGAGCAGGAACGTCACCATGAACCCCACGGCGAACAGCATCGGCGTCTCGAAGGTGAGCTGCCCACGCCACATCGTCCCGATCCAGACGAAGAACTTCATTCCGGTCGGGATCGCGATCAGATAGCTGAGCAGGCTGAAGAACGGCAGCAGCACCTGACCGGTGGCGAACATGTGGTGCGCCCACACGCTCATCGACAGCATGGTGATCAGG
This sequence comes from Actinoplanes lobatus, assembly GCF_014205215.1. Taxonomy (NCBI): domain Bacteria; kingdom Bacillati; phylum Actinomycetota; class Actinomycetes; order Micromonosporales; family Micromonosporaceae; genus Actinoplanes; species Actinoplanes lobatus. Next base: position 4,123,693 of record NZ_JACHNC010000001.1, on the reverse strand, counting down.
ATCGTGGCGGCGACCAGGGTCTTGTACCCGAACACCGGCTTACGGCTGAACACCGGAATGACCTCGGTGATGATGCCGAAGAACGGCAGCGCGATGATGTAGACCTCGGGATGGCCGAAGAACCAGAACAGGTGCTGCCACAGCAGCGGCCCGCCGGTCCCCACGTTGAAGACCTGCGCACCCAGTATCCGGTCGGCGGCGAGCGCGAAGAGGGCCGCCGCCAGGAACGGGAAGACCAGCACCACCAGTACGCTCGTGAGCAGGATGTTCCACGTCATGATCGGCATCCGGAACATGGTCATCCCGGGCGCCCGCAGGCACAGGATCGTGGTGATCATGTTGACCGCGCCGAGGATCGTGCCGACACCGGAGATCGCCAGCCCGACCACCCACATGTTCCCGCCCACGCCCGGCGAGTGCGCCGCCGTGCTCAGCGGGGCGTAAGCGGTCCACCCGAAGTCCGCGGCCCCGCCCGGCACCAGAAACCCGGCGAACGCGATCATCCCGCCGAAGAAGTACAACCAGTACGCGAACGAGTTGAGCCGCGGAAACGCCACATCCGGCGCCCCGATCTGGATCGGCACCACGAAGTTGGCGAAGGCGAACACGATCGGCGTCGCGAAGAACAGCAGCATGATCGTGCCGTGCATGGTGAACAGCTGGTTGTACTGTTCCGGCGACAGGATCTGCATGCCCGGCCGGCCCAGCTCGGCACGCATCAGCAACGCCATCAGCCCGCCCAGCACGAACCACACCATGGCCGTGGCCATGTACATGATGCCGATCTGCTTGGCATCGGTGGTGCGGATCGTCCGGGCCAGCCAGGAACCCCTGACCTCACGTCGCACCGGCCACGGCCGCGCCTGCACGGTACGAGGGGAAACTGCGGTCATATGGATTGCCCTCCCTGGACCGTTCGTACTCCCCGGCGACCTGGTTGCCAAGCCGCGCCACATCCATCAGTACGGATCAACCCCTGGGCCGTGCATCATCCGCACAACCCGGCGGTCGCCATCGCCCATGCGGCGTACCCGTCGATCCCCAGTCCACACCCTTCCGCCGCCTCCAGGAGCCGTTTCAACTCCGTTGACCCCCTGCCTCGCCCTCACAGCCAGCCGCCGGCGCGGAAGCCGTCTCAACGCCTTCCAAAAAGATCCGGCCGGCCCCGAGCGCTGTCTGGACAACCTTCGAACAGCCCTCACCACCCAGCCAGGGAGATCCAGCCGGCCGCGGACGTTGCCTCGCCCCCCCCTCGCAGCCAGGCACGAAGATCCAGCCGGCCGCGGACGTTGCCTCGGCCCCCTCGCGGCCAGGCACGAAGATCCAGCCCTCTTGGATCTTGAACGCCCAGCCACCCCACCCAGGGGACAAACGTCCAACATCAACAAGCCAAGCCGCAAGCGAAGGTCCCCACCCAGCACTCCCCCGGATCTTGGACGGTCGACCACCGCATCCGGCGGCAAGGCGTCCAAGATCCGCAAACAGCGGGTTGAGCAGGGACGAAGGCGCACACCCCGGCGCTACTCGCACCTCGACGATCGGCCACCCAGCCGGACCGCAAGCACCCAAGAACCGCAAGCCAAGCGGAAGCCGAAGGCGCCCACCTCAGCGCTTTCCCGGATCTTGGACGACTAGCCACCGCTTCCAGGGGATCAACGTCCAAGATCCGCGGAGCAGGCAGCAGGCGGAGGCGCCCCGCCCCGACATCCCCCAGATCTTGGACGTTTTACCACCGCGTCCGGCGGCAGGACGTCCAAGATCCGCGAACAGCGGGGTAAAGAGGGGACGGAGGCGCTTACCTCGGCGCTCCCCCGTACCTCGACGATCGGCCATCCGCCGGACCGCAAACCCCCCAAGAACCGCAACCAAGCGGCCAGCGACGGCCCCGCACCAACCCCCCAGATCTTGGACGATCAACTACCGCCGCCGGGGGACAAACGTCCAAGATCTGCGGGTCAAGGGGTGGGTGGAAGGGTCCAGTCGGGTGGGTCGGCGGGATGCAGATGCGGATCGTCGACGGCGAAGGTGCGGACCGGGCCTGGGTGCGTGTGCGGGCCTTCGAAGCGGACGGTGACCCGGCCCAGGCCGCTTCCCCACACCCAGCCCGTCCCATGATCGTCGTGCCGCACATCCTGGCCGGGTCGCCAGACGGGTGCTGGGGCCGCTACATCGCCCGGGGTGGTGGTGTGGTCATCGACGGCAGCGCCGGCGTCGGCAGGAAGGTCGGCCACACCAGGGAAGTGGGCGGGTGGAGACCCGGCGGAAGCTGGATCCGTCACTGCCGCCGGAGCGTCGGGCGCGGATGCCATCGAATCAGCGAGGCCGGCGGAGGAGTAGCCAGAAAACTCGCCCGGACGGGTTGCGGGTGAACCGGCAACAGACTCACCGGGACGGATTGCGGATGAGCCGGCAACGGACTCACCAGACGGATCAGCGAACGAGAGAGAAGCGGGCCCGGCCACAGGTTGATCAACAGAGCTGGCACCGGTTTGAGCGACAGACCCGAAAGCAGGGTGCGCAACAGGCCCGGCAGCCGCTTGAACAGCGGAACCAACAGCAGACTCATCGCCGTCCTGGCCGGTGAAACCGGCTGCGGAGTGAGCGAAGGAATCAGTATCAGGATGAGCAGCGGAACCGGCAGCGGGCCCAGCAACGGAAGCGGCGGCGGGGTGAGCAGCGGAACCAGCAACGGAACCGGCAGCAGGGTGAGCAGCGGAACCGGAACCGGCAGCGGGCCCAGCAGCGGAAGCGGCGGCGGGGTGAGCAGCGGAACCGGCAACAGAAGCGGAAGCGGAACCGGCAGCGGGCCCAGCAACGGAAGCGGCGGCGGGGTGAGCAGCGGCAGCGGAACCGGCAGCGGGGTGAGCAGCGGCGCCGGGTGGGAGATGAGTGACAGGGGCTGCGGGCGGGGGAATGGGTGGGTTGGGGAGCATGGCGGCCGCGGAGAAGAGGTCGTCCTGGGCGAAGTCGGCCAGGGTGGAGACGCCTACGCCGAGGAGGCGGACGCCGCCTGAGGTGTTTACCTCGGCCAGGAGGCGGCGGGCCAGCTGGGCCAGCAGGCGGCCGTCGTCTGTGGGCTGGTCTCGGGTGAAGGCGCGGGTCACCGTGGTGAAATCCGGGGAACGGACCTTGATGTTGACGGTACGGCCGGTCAGGCCGCTGCTGCGGAGGCGGCCGGCGACGCGGGCGGAGAGCAGGTCGAGTTCGCGGTTGAGCTGGGCCGGATCGGTGAGGTCGACGTCGAAGGTCTCCTCGGCGGAGACCGACTTGGCCTCGCGCTCGCTGATCACCGGGCGGCTGTCGTCGCCGCGGGCCAGGCGGTAGAGGCCCGTCCCGTGGGCGTTGCCGAACCAGTCGACCAGGTCGTCCAGCGCGACGGTGGCCAGGTCGCCGATGGTACGGACGCCGGAGCGGTGCAGGCGCTGCTCGGTGGCCGGGCCGACGCCGCCGAGGCGGTTGACCGGCAGCGGATGTAGGAAGGCCAGTTCCTCGCCGGGGGCTACGACGGTCAGCCCGTCCGGCTTGTGCAGGTCGGAGCCGATCTTGGCGAGGAGTTTGCTGGAGGCGGCACCGATCGAACCGGTGACGCCGCCGGTGGCCTCGGCGATCTCCGCCTTCAGCCGGAGGGCGAGCGCGGTCACCCCGGACGTGCTGAGGTCGTGGTCGGCGGCGGCCAAGTCGACATACGCCTCGTCGATGGACACCTGCTCGACCAGCGGGGACACGTGTCGGAGCAGGCCCATGACGACGGTGCTGGTCTTCTTGTAGGCCGCGAACCGTGGCGACAGATACGCCGTGCCGGGTGGGCAGAGCCGTCGGGCCTGGGCCATCGGCATGGCGGAGCGGGCGCCGAAGGCCCTGGCCTCATACGACGCGGTGGCCACCACGCCACGCCCGGCCACGCCGCCGACGATCACCGGGCGCCCGCGCAGCGAGACCTTGTCGCGCTGCTCGACCGCGGCGAACATCGCGTCGAGGTCGACGTGCAGGATGCTCGGCTCCGCCCTCACGATCGCAGACTATGCGCCGGGTACGACATTCCCGCCGAGCCCCGGGCGAAAGAGCCCGCCCCCGAGGAAGGCCCCGCCCCGACGACGGAACCCGGCCTCGCGGAGCAGGCGCCCCGCAGAAGGGATACGGCCGAACGGGTAAGGGCTTCCGGCGGTGAAGGCCGTAGCCGAGGTGGAGGCGGTGGCCGCGGTACGGCGGCAGCCGCGGCGGGGCGGTGTGGCGGCCGCGGTACGGCGGCGGCATCGGTACGGCGGTACAGCGGGGACGACGGGGACGGCGGCCGCAGTGGGCAGCGGCCGCGGGAGACGACGGGGACGCGGGGTACGGGGACGGAGGGACGACGGGGGACGACAGGGAGGGCGGGGCGGCGGCGCAGTGGGGCAGCGGCCGCGGCGGGCGGTGGGCAGCGGCCGCAGTGGGCGGTGGCCGCGGCGGGCGGCGGGACGTGGCGGGCGGCGGGACGTGGCCGCGGTGAGCGGTGGCCGCGGTGAGCGGTGGCCGCGGTGAGCGGTGGCCGCGGCGGGCGGCGGGACGTGATCGCGCCGCCGGGTGCTGCCACGGCGAGTGCCGCGGGGAGCGGGCGCCGGGCATGGGGATCTCCTGTCTGCCGGCTTCGGGGGAAGGTGGCGGAGAGTAGATGCCCCAGCATGGGAGCGGTACCAAAACTCGCGGGACCGAGCTTTACAGGTTCCGAAAAGCTGTGCCACGATACGGCTCGATTACGAATCGACGAACATTGTTGCAGCTAGCAGGCACGAACCCGGCCGACGGCAGCCACAGGCTTCGATATTTGAAGGTCTTCGGAGGGCCACTTCGACGAAGGAAGCGGGACGGTGACGGAGAGTCATACCGCGTTCGCCCAGGACATCGCGGCCCTGGTTCGTGATGCCCAGCGGGGCCGTGCCGCCTCCCGTGACCAGCTGATCACCGGTCACCTTTCGCTGATCTACAACATCATCGGCCGGGCGCTGAACGGGCATCCGGATGTCGATGATCTGGTGCAGGACACCATGCTCCAGGCCATCAACGGGCTCGGATCCCTCCGCGATCCCGACCGTTTCAGATCATGGCTGGTGGCGATCGCGTACCGCCGTGTCCAGATGCATCTGCGCTCCCGCAAGATGACTCTGAGGCGCCGCCATCCGGAGCCGGTGGACGTGCCGGACCCGGTCGGCGATTTCGCCGAGCGCGCCACCGCCGAGCTGGTGGTGGCCGAGCAGCGGCGGGAGCTGGCGGAGGCGACCCGCTGGCTGGAGGACCGGGACCGGGAGCTGCTGGGGCTGTGGTGGCAGGAGGCCCGCGGCGACCTGACCCGGGCCGAGCTGGCGGCCGCCCTGGAGCTGAACCCGAAGCACGCCGCGGTGAAGGTGCAGCGGATGAAGGCGCAGCTCGACCTTTCCCGCGGGGTGGTCCGCGCGCTGCGTGCGAAGCCGATCTGCCCGGAGTTGCAGCAGACGATCCGGTTCTGGGACGGCAGCGCCGATTCGGTGTGGCGCAAGCGCCTGGCCCGGCACGTACGGGACTGCCCGAAGTGCCGCGTCCACCAGAGCGGAATGGTCTCGCCGGAGCGGTTGCTGCTGGGCATCGCGGCGCTGCCGGTGCCGGTGGCGCTGTGGGCCGGGATCCAGGCCGCGGCGACGGGTGGCGCGGCGGTCGCGCCGTCCGCGCTGTCCGGTTTCTCGCTGGTCGCCCACGTGCAGTCGCTGGCCTCGCACAAGAGCCTGGCGGCGGCCGCGGTGGCGGCCACCGTCGCGGTCGGGGGCGGTCTGACGTACGCCGTGGTCTACGAGCCGGAGAAGCCCGCCGCCATCGGCCCGTCGCTGACCGTCACCGCCGGCCCGGCGGCGACCACCCCGTCGCGGCCCGCCGCCACGGCCGGCTCGAAAGCGCCGTCGGCCACGGCCGGCGCGACCGCCACCACGCGGCCGGTCGCGGGGCTGGGTGTGCCGAAGGCGGACATCTATGTGGCGCCGGGCGGATCGGACGACGGCGACGGCAGCCTGGCCCGCCCGTACGCCTCGATCGCGAAGGCCGTGGCGGTGGTGAAGCCGGGTTGGACGATCGCGTTGCGCGGCGGCGTCCACCGCCCGACGAGCCCGATATCGATCAGCACGAGCGGCACCGCGGAGAAGCGGGTGACGATCAGCGGGTACGCCGGCGAGCGGGCCGTCATCGACGCCTCGGCGATCCCGGCCGGCCAGTGGGCGATCACCCAGCAGTCGTCGTACTGGACGATGCGGGACCTGGAGATCACCGGCGCGCGGGACGCCGCCTACACCTGCCGGTCCTGCACGAACAACGTCTACCTGCGCCTGTCGGTGCACGACAACGCCGGCACCGGGATGATGCTGCGGGACGCCGGGACGGCCGCGAACCAGGTGCTGGACAGCGACTTCTCCGCGAACCGGGGTTCCGGGCTGGCGGTGCAGTTCGGCGACGGCGACGGCAACCAGCTGCGCGGCAACCGGTCGTTCCGCAACGGTGGCGACGGGATCAACCTGGGGGCGTTCGGCAGCCGGGTGTCGGTGCAGTACAACTGGTCGTACGCCAATGGGGCGAACGGTTTCGCGGTGGGCGGCGGCACCCCGGCGGTGAGCGCGGCGCACCAGGTCCGGCACAACGCCGCCTGGGGCAACGACGGTCACGGCTTCGTCGACGAGGGCAACACCGGGGCGATCGAGCTGGGCAACAACACCGCGTTCCGGAACACCGGGCTGGGCTTTTCGATGTCCACCGCCGCGGCCGTGCTGCGCAACAACGCGGCGATCGGCAACGACCGGGGCGAGCAGGCGCTGTCGGCGACCGCCAAGCCGACCGGCAACAGCTGGCAGGTGTCCGGTTTCTCCGAGGCGACGTTCCGGTCGGTGGATCCGGCGGCCGCCGAGGGCGCCCGGACGGCGGCCGCGAAGCTGCCCGGCACCGACTATCTGAGCACCGGCAACGGCGTCGGGGCTTCGATGAGCGGCTCGTAATTCGCGTGCCCGGCCGGGTCCGGCCGGGCCAGACTGTCCGCCATGCACTCCGCGATCACGGTCACTCCCGCCCAGCTGCCCGGCCTGCTGCTCCACGTGGCCGTCGTGCGGCCGGTCTTCCTGTGGGGCGCGCCCGGGATCGGCAAGAGCTCGCTGGTCCGTGACTTCGCGGCCGCGCTGGGCCTGGAGTGCGTCACCCTGGTCGGCACCCAGTTGGCCGCCGAGGACCTGATCGGTGTGCCGGAGCTGCGGGACGGGCGCAGCCGGTTCGCGCCGCCCGAGTCGATCGCCCGCGACCAGCCGTACTGTCTGTTCCTGGACGAGCTGAACGCGTCGAGCCCGGAGGTGCAGAAGGCGTTCTACTCGCTGATCCTGGACCGCCGGATCGGCGACTTCGAGCTGCCGGCCGGGTCGATCGTGATCGGCGCGGGCAACCGTTCGAGCGACAACGCGCTGGCCCGCCCGATGGCGTCGGCGCTGGTCAACCGTCTGATCCACGTACATCTGCGGGCTTCCTGGACGGACTGGCACCGGTGGGCGACGGGCGCGGGCATCCACCCGTGGGTGACCGGCTATCTGACCGAGCGCCCGGATCACCTGTGGTCCGCCCCGCCCAAGGTGGAGGAGGCGTTCTCCACCCCGCGCAGCTGGCACATGCTCTCCGACGCCCTGCACTCCTACGGCGACGGCATCGGCGAGGAGATGCTCACCCTGCTCGCGGCGGGCACGCTCAGCCCGGCGCACGCCACCGCCTTCGGCGGATACGTCAAGATCATCAAGCATCGGTACGGGCTGGACGCGATCGTCCGCGGCGATGTCGGATGGCCGTCCGCGCCGTCCGACCGGGACCTGCTCTACTTCCTCGCCGAGGCGTTCCGGGCCCGGTTGATCAAGGACCTGCCGGCCAACAAGACGCACGTGTCCGCCAATGTGCGCCAGTTCGCGCACCGGGCCAAGGCGATGCTTGTCGAGCTGGCCGAGCTGTCGCTGGAGTGCGGCCGCCTGGTGATCGCGCCGGACGCCGACGGCGGCCCGGTGCTGCCCGGCTGGTTCCTCGTCGAGGTGAGCCGCGACCTGCCGCGCCTGGTCGCGGCCCGCGCGTAGCCATGGTCCGCGCACCGCAGCCGACGGAGACCGATCCGAACACGCTCGCCTGTCACGCCGCGTGGCGGGAGCTGTGCGAGCACCCGCTGTTCGCGCCGATGACCCGCGAGCGAGGCCACCCCCGTCCGGACGCGTCGCTGACGCTGGTCGCCGCGCCGGTCCCGGGAAGCGCCCGGGTCACCATGGACGGCCGGATCACGGCGAGCCGGGCCCGCCGCCTCGACGAGGCGGAGTGGCGCTGGGTGCTCGCGCACTGCCTGCTGCACCTGGGTTTCGACCACTTCGATCCGGCGGTCGAGCACGACGCCGCGTTCCGGGCGGCGGCCTGCGTGGCGGTGACCCGGTTCCAGCGGGCCGTGAAGCTGGGCCGCGAGCCGGACCCGCTGCCGCAGCTGCTGCCGACGGCGGAGGAGGCCACGCTGGCGGCCCGCTGGCGCCGGGAGGGGGTGCCGGACGGGCTCGCCGGTCCCCCGGACCTGGATCCCGCCCCGGTCCGGTTCCGGCCGGGGGCGGAGCCGTCCTGGCCGGAGCGGTTCGCGTCGGGCCTGTCGGCGGCCGCCATGGCCGGGGTGGAGGTGGCCGGCGGCGCCCGCGGGTCGATCACCGAACGGGCTCCCCACCGGGGCCCGGCACAGCGGGCGATGAGCTGGTTCGTCGGGTCGTACCCGCTGCTCGGCGGGGTGGCGGCCGGGTTCACGCTGGTCGCCGACGGCGTGCTGGCGCAGAGCCAGGGCATCGCGATCGCGGCGGTGTCGGCCGAGGCGGGCGAGATCTACGTGAACCCGTGGCGGTCGCTGAGCGAGGAGGAGTGGCGGTTCGTGCTGGCCCACGAGCTGCTGCACGTCGCGTTGCGGCACGCCGACCGGGTGGGCGGCCGGGACCCGTACCTGTGGAACGTGGCCTGCGACTTCGTGATCAACGGCTGGCTCGTGGAGATGGGGGTCGGGGTGATGCCGGACGGGACACTGCACGATCCGGAGTTCGCCGGGGCCTCGGCCGAGCACGTGTACGACCGGATCGCCGGTGACCTGCGCCGGATGCGGAAACTGGCGACGCTGCGCGGGCAGGGCGCCGGGGACATGCTGGGCGAGGCGCTGCCGTGGGCCGGCCGCCGGGCCGGTGGAGTGGACCTGGACGAGTACTGCCGCCGCGCGCTGCTGACCGGGTTCGCGTACCACCGGGGTGGTGGCCGTGGGGATCTGCCGGCCGGGCTGGTCGCCGAGATCCGGGTGCTGGAGCAGCCGCCGCTCCCGTGGGACGTGCGGCTGGCCCGCTGGTTCGACGAGCACGTGCCGCTGGTGGAGCCGGTCCGGAGTTACGCCCGCCCGTCCCGCCGCCAGTCGGCGACCCCGGACATCCCGCGCCCCGGCCGCCACTACCCGGAGGAACTGGTCCGGCGGCAGACGTTCGGCGTGGTGGTGGACACCTCCGGTTCGATGAGCCATCAGCTGATGGGCAGGGCGCTGGGGGCGATCGCGTCGTACGCCACCGCCCGGGACGTGCCGGCCGCCCGGGTGGTGTTCTGCGACGCGGCCGCGTACGACGCCGGTTATCTGCCGGTCGACGACATCGCCGGCCGGGTGCGGGTGCGCGGCCGTGGCGGCACCCGCCTCCAGCCGGCGATCGACCTGCTGGAACGCGCGGACGACTTCCCCCGGGAGGGGCCGATCCTGGTGATCACCGACGGCGAGTGCGACGTGCTGCGGATCCGGCGGCCGCACGCGTACCTCATGCCGCGCGGCGCCCGCCTGCCGTTCACTCCGCGCGGCGAGGTGTTCAGCCTGCGCTGACGCCGGCGGGAAGGCCTGCGGGGAGGCCCGCGCTGACGCCGGTCGGAAGGCCCGCGCTGAGGGCCGCACCGAGGCCGGCGGGGATCCGGTAGTCCGGATACGGCTCCTGCTCGGCGGCCCGGTCCGGGCCGCCGGCCGCGGTGGCCCGCAGCAGCAGCGAGGTGCCGTCGGCGCAGACGATCCGCACGCCGCGCGGCGCCTTCCCGCGTTCCCCACCGGGGCCGAGGTCGGCCAGCGCGACGAGCTGCCAGGAGCGGAAGGCGGCCGGGCGGGCGGCGTCGAGCAGCATCACGGCGAGCACCACCACCCGGTCCGGCCGGCGGCCCGCGGGTGGCGGCAGCACCTCCGGCACCGGCAGGTCGGTCTCCTGCGGCCAGATCGCACCCCAGAGGTACGCGAGCGCGCCGTCGCCGTACCGGATGCGGACGCCGGCCGGGGACGGGCCGCCGGGTGCGGTGCCCGCGCCGAAGCGCTCCACCGCCTCGATCTCCGGGTGGGCGGCGGCCCGGAACAGCGCCTCGATCACGTCGAGGACCTGGGCGAGCTGCAACGGTGTGCTCCGATCGTCAAGGCTTCGATCGGAGTCAACCGTCTTCCGGGGCAGCCCTGACGCCCGTGTTGTGCGACGCGGGGTAGGTTTCGGTCATGGCTCGCGTACGCGCTGCACTGTATCTGGACTTCGACAACGTGTTCAGCGCCCTCATCAGGCAGGACCCGGATGTCGCCATCCAGTTCGCCGAGGAGCCGGGCGCCTGGCTGTCCCGGTTGACCACGTCGTTGACCGTGGACGGTCCACGCCGTTGGCTCATCCTGCGGTGCTACATGAATCCGGGCGGCTGGGTGCCGCATCCCGATCCGTCCGCCGGGACGCAGCGGCTCTACTACTCGCGCTTCCGGCCGTACTTCGTGAACGCCGGCTTCGAGGTGATCGACTGCCCGCGGCTGACCCACACGAAGAACGCGGCCGACATCCGGATGGTGGTCGACGCGGTGGACGCGCTCGGCGATCCGGTGCAGCACGACGAGTTCGTGATCGCGTCCGGCGACTCGGACATGACACCGCTGCTGGTGCGGCTGCGGCGGGCCGACCGGCGGACCACGATCGTCTCCCCGGCCGACGCCGCGCTCGCCTTCACCTCGGTGGCCGACCGGCTGATCACCAGCCAGGAGCTGCTGGAGCTGGTGCAGGGCGAGCCGGTGGAGAGCGAGGAGCAGCCGGTGGTGGTGACGGCGTCCGGCGAACCCGAGCCGCCGGCCTCCTTCGGCCAGTTCCGGGACCTGGTCACCTGGCGGTTCACGGCGGCGCCGGGCCCGCTCAACCTGGCCTCGCTCGCCCACGACCTGCGCCGTCAGCTGGGCACCGGGGTGGACGAGTCGAACTGGTTCGGGTTCGGCGGGTTCGTCCGGGCGCTGGAGAGCCTGCGGCTGCCGCACGCCAAGTTCTCCAACCATTTCGTGTGGGACGACAGCCGGCACGGGCCGCCGGAGACCGCGGGCGGGGCCGGTTCCGCGCCGGAGCCGGTGGTCCGGCTGAGCGCCCCGCTCGGCCTGCCGCGGCTGCCGCGGGACATGTGGCCGCCGGTCTACCAGGCGCTGGCCGACTACGCCGCCGGCCACCATTTCAACCTCACCGAGGCGACCCGCTGGGCCCGGGACGCGCTGGCCGAGCAGGGGGTGGACGTGAGCCGGTCGGCGATCGCGTTCGTCACCCGGGGGACCGCGTTCGGCGGCGCCCCGCTCTACCGGACGCCGCCGCCGAACGCCGAGGAGGTCGCGACGGCGTTCGCGGACAACGTGCTGAACCGGGCCGAGGCGGCCGCGATCGCGCTGACCGAGGAGGAGTGCGCCGAGGTCCGCTCCTGGCTCGGAGCACCGGACCCTAAGGCCTGAACAGGCGGGCCGCCGCCGCGTCCCACGCGGTGACCAGGTCGATCGTCTCCGGCTCGCGCAGCCACTGGATCTGGAGGCCGTCCATCAGGGCGACCACCTGGATGGCCAGTTCGCGCGGGCCGGGCACGTCGCCCTCGGCCAGGGCGGCGAACTGGTCCAGCGTGCGCCGCTGCCGGGCCTTGAAGTAGCCGTGCGCCGGGTGGCCGGGGGCCAGTGACTCGGCCTCCAGCACCGCGAAGAGCCGGACGATCTCGGGCTGTTCGGCGTTGCGGCGGACCAGCGCCGAGCAGACCTCGGGCAGGGTGACGCGGCGCGGTTCCTCGGCCCAGAGCTGGTGTACGGGCAGGCCGAGCTTTTCGGCGAGGGAGCGGGCGTCCTCCTCGTCGCGGTATTCCAGAACGGCCACGAGCAGGCTGTCCTTGGAGCCGACGTGGTGCAGCATGCCGGGCACGGTGAGGCCGCAGCCGTCGGCCACGTCCTGCATGGACAGCCCCCAGAAGCCACGCTCGGCGATCAGCCTCGTGGTCATCTCGAGGATCTGCCGGCGCCGCTCGGCGGCTGGTAACCGGGCGCGGTCGCGCCGGAACTGTGGGGAGGTCTGCACTGCTCTTTCCTATCAGCAACCTCTTGCCGGACCGCCTCTGACCTGGCTATGTTACGGGTCAGTTAATACCTAGTAGGTACTCAGTAAGGTGGGCGGCGATGGACCTCAGCACCTCGGAACAGGCGGCGATCACCAGCGGCGGCGACTTCTGGCACACCTCGCCGGTCGAGTCGGCGGGCCTCCCCGCGGTGACCGTCACCGATGGCCCGCACGGGGTGCGCATGCAGGCGACCGGCGGTGACCTGCTGGCCGGGGTGCCCGCCACCTGCTTCCCGCCGGCCGTGGCCAGCGCCTCCACCTGGGATCCGGAGCTGCTGCGCCGGATGGGCGAGGCGCTCGGCGACGAGTGCCGGGCGCAGGACGTGGCGGTGCTGCTCGGGCCGGGCGTCAACCTGAAGCGCACCCCGCTGGGCGGCCGCAACTTCGAGTACTTCTCCGAGGACCCGATCCTGACCGGGATGCTGGCCACCGAATGGGTGCGCGGCCTCCAGAGCCGGGGCGTCGGCGCGTCGCTGAAGCACTTCGCGGTGAACAGCCAGGAGACCGAACGGATGCGGATCAGCGCCGACGTCGACGAGCGCACGCTGCGGGAGATGTACCTGCGGGCCTTCCAGCGGGTGGTCACCCGGGCCCAGCCGTGGACCGTGATGTGCGCCTACAACCGGGTCAACGGGGTGTACGCGAGCGAGCACCACTGGCTGCTCACCGAGGTGCTGCGCGGCGAGTGGGGCTTCGAGGGCCTGGTCGTGTCGGACTGGGGCGCCGTGGTGGACCGGGTGAAGGCGGTCGCGGCCGGGCTCGACCTGACCATGCCCGGGCCGGACGCGGACGGCGACGCCGCTCTGGTCGCGGCCGTCGGGTCCGGCGACCTCGACCCGGCTCTGCTGCGGCAGAGCGCGGAGCGCGTACGGGAAATGATCGTGAAGGCCGGGAAGCGACCGGCCGGCGGCTATGACGCCGAAGCGCACCACGCGCTGGCCCGGGAGATCGCCGGACGGGCGATCGTCCTGCTGAAGAACGAGGGTGACCTGCTGCCGCTCGGCTCCTCGTCGACGCTCGCGGTGATCGGCGAGTTCGCGCGGACCCCGCGCTACCAGGGCGGCGGCAGCTCGCAGATCACGCCGACCCGGCTCGACGACGCGCTCACCGAGATCACCGCGGCGGCCGGTGGCGAGGTGCGGTTCGCGGCCGGCTACACCGTGCGGGGTGACGCGGACGAGGGTCTGCTGGCCGAGGCCGTGGCGGTCGCGAAGGCCGCCGACGTGGCGATCGTCTTCGCCGGCAGCGTCCACGAGACCGAAGGCGCCGACCGCACCTCGATCGACCTGCCGGCCACCCAGGTGGCCCTGATCGAGCGGGTGGCGGCGGCCAACCCGCGGACCGTCGTGGTGCTCTCCAACGGCGCGGTCCTCGCCACCCGGCCGTGGGACGAGAAGGTGCCCGCCCTGGTCGAGGGCTGGCTGCTCGGTCAGGCCGGCGGCAGCGCCGTCGCCGACGTGCTGTTCGGGCGGGTCAACCCGTCCGGCCGGCTCGCCGAGACGATCCCGGTGAAGCTCGCCGACCACCCGTCCCACCTGGACTTCCCGGGCGAGCACGGCCACGTCCGGTACGGCGAGGGCCTGCACGTCGGGTACCGGGGCTTCGACGCGCGCGGGCAGGAGGTGGCCTACCCGTTCGGGTTCGGGCTGTCGTACACCACCTTCGGCTACGGCGCGGCCCGCGCCACCGCGACGGCGACCGGCGTCGAGGTCCGCGTCCCGGTGACCAACACCGGCGCGCGCGACGGGCGCGAGGTGGTGCAGGTGTACGTGAGCCTGCCCGGCTCGCGGGTGCGGCGGGCGCCGCGGGAGCTGAAGGCGTTCGCCAGTGTGCCGGTCGAGGGCGGGGACACCGCCGACGTCGTCCTGACCGTCGACCGCGACGACCTGGCCTACTGGGACATCCGGCTGGGCCGGTGGATCGTCGAGGGCGGCGAGTACCTGATCGAGGTGGGCGCCTCGTCCCGGGACGTACGGGCGTCGGTGACCGTGCACGTGGCCGGCGACCCGGACCGGGTGCCGTTGACCACCGAGTCCAGTGTCGGCGAGTGGTTCGCCGACCCGCGCGGCGCCGAGGTGCTGGGCGCGGCGTTCGCGGAGGCGGCGGGCGACGGCCCGATGTCGGCGATGACCGCCAACCCGGAGATGCTGATGATGCTGGCCAGCCTGCCGCTGGCGCGGCTGGCCTCGTTCCCGGGCAGCCCGCTGAGCGCCGGTGACCTGGAGAAGCTGGTGGCCGCGGCCAACTACTGACGTTCCGCCCGCGCGAGCAGCTCCTGGATCCGGGAGACCAGCTCGCGCGGGCTGAACGGCTTGGTCACGTAGTCGTCGGCCCCGGCGCCGAACCCGCCCTCCACGTCATGCTCCTGGACCCGGGCGGTGAGCATGATGATCAGCGTGCCGGCGGTCGCCGGATCCGCCCGCAGCATCCGGCAGACGTCGATGCCGGAGAGCCCCGGCATCGACACGTCCAGCACGGCCAGCGTGGGGTGCCGGGCCCGTGCCGTCTCCACCGCCATCTGCCCGTCGCCGACCGCGAGCACCTCCAGCCCGGCCTGCTCCAGCTTGAGAGCCACCAGGTCACGGATGTCGGCGTCGTCGTCGGCCACCAGGACGGTCGTCACGCGGCTCCCCCGATCTTCGATTTGCGCTCGGACGCTATACCGATAAAAGCTGGTATGTAGGCAGTTCTCGGAAGTTCGGTCTGCAACCTTCCCGCAACCCGGGTGCGACCGGCAATGCATCCCGCGGCCGGTGTGCTGTACCGAGAGCAACCACCGCGCAACTCGAACGACTGGGAGGAACGATGAACGCCGTAATCGACGACGTACGGAGTGAAGCGCTCTTCGCCTCATACGTGCAGCGCTCCCAGGAGCCGACTCCGGAAGTGATCCGGACAGCCGTTTCCACCATGGTCGACCAGCTCGGCGAGTCCGGCTGCGCCGAGATCGTCGCCCAGGAGTACGGCGAGCACCCGGACTGTGCCATCGGACGGATGAACTGGGCCCGGGACGCCGTCCGGCTCGCCTTCACCGCCTGAGTGCCGGCCCGTCAGGCGTACGCCGTACGCCTGACGGGTCTGGCGCGACCGGCCGCCCGGCCGTAAGCTTCCCGGCATGCGCGCGAAATTGACCATGTGGTGGCCCGCCTGACCGGCGGCCCCTTTCCCGCGCGTGACCACCGCGGCCGCCTCTCCGAGGCGGCCGTTTTTCGTGGGCCGGCCCTCGGCCGGCGGTCCTCGACCGAAAGAGGACCCGATGCCCTTCGCCCTGCTCCACCGTGACGGCGCCGACCACGTCGAGGTACTGACCGGGGACGTCGTCACCGTCGCCACGCTCGCCGACATCCCGCTGCATCCCGGCACACCGGTGCTGGCGGTGATCCCCTACCGGCAGATCGGCGAACGCGGTTTCGACTGCGTCGACGACGGCGCCCCGCTGGAGTGCCTGCTGGTCCGCTCGACCAGCCGAGAGCCCCTGGACGCGTTCCCGCCCGGTCCGCTGACCCTGCGCGACGGCGGTTTCGACCTGTCCGACGACGAGTACGGCCGGATCGTCGAGGAGGTGCTGCGCGACGAGATCGGGCACGGCGAGGGCGCCAACTTCGTCATCCACCGGGTCTACGAGGCCACCGTCGAGGGCGATCCGCTCGCCGCGGCGCGGGCCGCGTTCGGCCGGCTGCTCACCGGGGAACAGGGCACCTACTGGACGTTCCTGGTCGACACCGGGGAGCGGATCCTGGTCGGCGCCACCCCGGAACGGCACGTCAGCGTCACCGACGGGGTCACCATGATGAACCCGATCAGCGGCACCTACCGCAACGACGGCGGCTACCCGGGCCTGCTCGACTTCCTGCGCGACCCGAAGGAGATCGAGGAGCTCTACATGGTCCTCGACGAGGAGCTCAAGATGATGGCCACGGTCGCCGAACACGGCGGCCAGGTGGCCGGCCCCTACCTCAAGGAGATGGCCCGCCTCACCCACACCGAGTACCTCCTGGCCGGGCACGGTTCGCTGGACGTCCGGGACGTGCTGCGGGAGACCATGTTCGCGCCGACCGTCACCGGCAGCCCGATCGAGAACGCCTGCCGGGTCATCGCCCGGCACGAGCGCCGCGGCCGCCGCTACTACGCCGGCGTGCTCGCCCTGCTCGACCACGACGAGCAGGGCCGGCAGACGCTGGACGCGCCGATCCTCATCCGCACCGCGGAGATCACCCCCGACGGCGCGCTGCGCGTCCCGGTCGGTGCCACGCTGGTCCGCCATTCGACAGCGGCGGGCGAGGTCGCGGAGACCCACACCAAGGCGTCCGGCCTGCTCTCCGCGCTGGGCGCGGTTCCGTCAAAACCCCTTCCGGTACGGGGTACGGCGCAGACACCGGAGGTACGCGAACTGCTGGCCGCCCGCAACGACGAACTGGCCCGGTTCTGGCTCGACTCCCGGGCGCCCGGCGCGCTGACCGTGCCGTCACTGGCCGGCCGGCACGCGGTGATCATCGACGCCGAGGACACGTTCACCGCCATGCTCGCCCACCAGCTCAAAGCCCTCGGCCTGCGGGTCACCCTGCTGCCGTGGACGTCGGTGACCACCCTGCCGGAGGGCGACCTGCTGGTGTTCGGTCCCGGCCCGGGCGACCCCTCGAACCTGGCCGACCCCAAGATGGCGACCCTGCACCGGCTCGCCGGGGAGGCGCTCGAGGCGCGGCGGCCGCTGTTCGCGGTCTGTCTCGGGCAGCAGATCCTGGCCTCGCTGCTGGGGCTGTCGCTGGCCCGGCGGGACTCGCCCTACCAGGGTCTGGCCCGGGAGGTCGACCTGTTCGGGACGGTCCGGCGGGTCGGCTTCTACTCCAGCTTCTCGGCGGTGTCGGACGAGCCGGTGGCGGCGTCGCCGTACGGGCCGGCCGAACTGGCCGTCGACCCTTCCGACCGCACGGTGCACGCGCTGCGCGGCGCCGGCTTCGCGGGCGTCCAGTTCCACCCCGAGTCCGTCCTCAGCCGCGACGGCGTCGACGTGCTCCGCGAACTTCTGCCGCCGCTTCTGTCCGACGTGGTTAGCCCGGCCCTCCCCGGGTAGCGAGAAGGTGTCGGTGGTCCAAGGAGATCGAGAGCCTCACCTTGGGCCACCGGCCCTTCGTGCGTCTAAGGCCGGTCGGGGCCACTCCGCAGGTTGAAGATCAGGTCGATGACCAGGGCCGTCCAGCCGGCCTGGTGCCAGGCGCCCAGGCCGGCCCCGTTGTCGCCGTTGAAGTACTCCGGGAAGGCGACCAGGTCCTTCCAGTCCGGGTGGGTCTGGAAAAGCTCGGTGGCGCCGTAGATCGGGCGGCGACCCTCGGCGTCCGGCACGAACAGGCCGATCAGGCGGCGGGACAGGTCGTCGGCGATCTCGGTGAGCCCGGCCTTGCACTGCGAGCCGGTCGGGTACTCGGCTTTCAGGTCCTCGCCGTAGAACTCGGCGAACTCCCGCAGCGCCTGGACCAGGAGGTAGTTGACCGGCATCCACACCGGACCGCGCCAGTTGGAGTTTCCGCCGAACAGGCCGCTGGTACTTTCGGCCGGCTCGTAGCCGACGGTGAAGTCGGAGCCGCCCAGCGACACCGTGAACGGCTTCTCCAGGTGGGCACGGGACAGGGTGCGCAGCCCGTACGGGGAAAGGAACTCCTCGGGATCGAGCAGGCGCGCGAGAATGCGCAGCAGCTGGTCCTGACCGACCATGCTGAGCAGGCGCTGCCGGCGCCGGTCGGCGCCGCCGAGGCGCCGGGCGCTGATCACGTCACCGAACTCTCCCTGGTGATGCAGCATCCACCGGACCCGTGCGTTGATCTCCGGAAGCCGGCCGAGGGTCTCCGAGGTGAGCCGGGTGGTGGCGGCCAGCGGCAGCAGGCCGACGATCGAGCGGGCCTTGAGCGGCACCCGGTGGCCGTCCGGCAGGCGCAGCACGTCGTAGAAGAAGCTGTCCTCCTCGTCCCACAGCCCCTGCCGGTACGCCGCCTCCGCGATGTACGTGAAGTGCTCGAAGAACTTGGTGGCCATGTCCTCGTAGGCCCGGTCGTGCAGGGCCAGGATGATCGACATGTCGAGCAGGTTGAGCGCGTACATGGCCATCCAGCCGGTACCGTCGGACTGCTCCAGCACCCCGGCGACCGGCAGCGCGGCCGACCGGTCGAACGGCCCGACGTTGTCCAGGCCGAGGAAGCCACCCTCGAAGAGGTTGTTGCCGCCGACGTCCTTGCGGTTGACCCACCAGGTGAAGTTGAGCAGCAGCTTGTGCATCACGCGGGACAGGAAGCCGAAGTCCCGCCCGCCGTCGATCTTGAAGACCTGCAACGCGGCCCAGGCGTGCACCGGCGGGTTCACGTCGGAGAACGACCACTCGTACGCCGGGATCTGGCCGTTCGGGTGCATGTACCACTCGCGGAGCAGCAGCAGGAGCTGGGACTTGGCGAATCCCGGATCGACGCGGGCGATGCTGACACAGTGGAACGCCAGGTCCCAGGCGGCGTACCAGGGGTACTCCCACGGGTCCGGCATACTGATGACGTCGAAGCTGTTCATGTGCCACCAGCCGTTGTTGCGCCCGTGGCGCCGGCCCGGTGGCGGTGGGGCGTTGCCCGGGTCGCCGTGCAGCCACTGCTTGACGTCGAAGTGGTAGAACTGCTTGCCCCACATCAGGCCGGCGACGGCCTGCCGGGCCACGTCCTTCTCGTCGCCGGTGGCCGCCTCCGGCAGCACCTCGGCGAAGAACTCGTCGGCCTCGGCCAGCCGGTCGCGCATCACCGCGCTCCAGCCGTCGCCGAGGTCGGCCGGCGGCAGCGCCCGGTCGCTCTGGGTGAGCCGGAGCCGGATGGTACGGCTCTCCCCCGCCCCCAGCGTCACCCGGTAGTGCAGCGCCCCCTTGGTGCCGGTCCCGGCCGGGTTCACCGTCGGCATGTCGAGCGTCAGGTGGTCGTTGATGCCGTCCTTGGGGAACGGGCTGTGCCCCGGCCGCCCCCACAGCCGCTGCGCGTTCGTCTCGTTGTCGCACATCAGCGGCCGGGGCGTGCCCTGCCCGTCGAGGGTGATGCGGCCGAGTGAGCGGTGCCGTCCGGACAGCCGCCCCGGCGTACCGATGATCTTCGGGATCTGGCGGTTGGGCAGCCCCCACGACCACGTGTTGCGGAACCACAGGGTGGGCAGCACGTGCAGGGTGGCCGGCTCCGGGCCACGGTTGGCGACGGTGACCGCGATGCAGACGTCGTGGGTGCCGGCCTTCGCGTAGTCGACGGTGACCGCCCAGAACCGGTCCTCGTCGAAGATCCCGGTGTCGACCAGCTCGTACTCGGCCTCGTTGCGTGACCGCTGCCCGTTCACCCGGACCAGCTCGTCGTACGGGAACTCGGCCTGCGGGTAGTGGTAGCGCCAGCGCATCCACGAGTGGGTGGATGTGGAGTCCTGGTACCACCAGTAGTCCTTGGCGTCCTCGCCGTGGTTGCCGCCGTCCCCGCCGAGGCCGAACATCCGCTCCTTCAGGATCGGGTCCCGGCCGTTCCACAGCGCGAGCGCGAAGGCGAACGTCTGCCGGTCGTCGCAGAGCCCGGCCATGCCGTCCTCGTTCCACCGGTACGCCCGGGAGCGCGCGTGATCGTGCGGGAAGTAGTCCCACGCCGTGCCGTGCTCGCTGTAGTCCTCACGAACCGTGCCCCAGGCGCGTTCGGCGAGGTACGGCCCCCACGCGCGCCACGGCTGCTCACCGGAATCGGCCTGTGCGAGGCGTACCCGCTCCGACACGTCCGTCCCCACCCCCATCATCCGAATTCATCTTTCGGAGTCGATCACACTGAGACTGTCACGCTCATATGTCAAACATGTAAGGCCCGGGACGCCGGCACCAGAGGTCCCCCGAATCCGCACCCGGTGAGCAACTCCGGCACCGGATCCTTCCTGACGTGCGACGAGAACTCTGGGCTGGACTCACCTGGGCCGGTGTGATGGTGGTCTGTGTCGCCCTGCGGGTGGGCTTCGGGACCACAGGCACCTCCTACCTGGTTACCGTCGCGCCGTACATGCTGGTCAGCGCCGGCACGCCGGTCGCCGTGCTGATCGGTACGCACCGGCACCGGCCACCGCACCGGGCCGGCTGGTTCCTGCTGGCCGCGGCCCAGGTGGTGTACGCCGTCGCGGACGGAATGACGGTGCGCGACGACTGGCTCGGCGATTTCCTCGAGCCCACCCCGGCCGACCTCGTGTACTTCGCCTCCTACCTGCTGCTCTGCGCCGCCGTGGTGGTGTTCATCCGGCGCCGCACCCCCGGCTGGGACCTGCCGGGCGGCATCGACGCCCTGGTCGTGGCGATCAGCGCCGGCCTACTCGTCTGGATCTACGTGCTCCAGCCGCTGACCTCCGACTCGGCGCTGCCGCTCAACGCGAAACTGACCCAGTCGGCGTACCCGGTCCTGGATCTGATGGTGTTGATCCTGGCGATTCGTCTGGTGATGGGCACCGGCAACCGTGGGCCGGTGCTCTGGCTCATCCTCAGCAGCCTCACCCTCATGTTCGCCGTGGACACGGCGTACGCGGTGGAGGGCATCGCCGACGGCAGCTCGGTCGACGAGGCGTACCTCGACGCCATGTGGATGATCTCGCTCGGGCTGCTCGGCATGGCCGCCCTGCACCCCGGCATCCGCCGATTCGACAAGCGCAGCGACACCGCCCTGCCGGACGCGTCACCGGGCCGGCTCGGCGTCCTCGCCATCGCCGTGCTGATGGCGCCGGGCGTCCAGTTCATCCAGTGGCTGCGCGGCACACCGGTCAGCGTGCCGCTGATCAGCGCGGCCTGCGCGGTCATGTTCCTGCTCGTGCTCGCCCGGATGTACGGCCTGGTCGCGGCCCAGCGGCGGGCCGCCGTCACGGACGGCCTGACCGGCCTGCACACCCGACGGCACTTCACCCAGGCGCTGGCCGTCGAGTGCCGCCGGGCCGCCCGCGCCGGCCACGGCGTCGGCCTGCTGATCATCGACGTCGACCACTTCAAGAAGGTCAACGACGGGTACGGGCATCCGGCCGGCGACCAGGTCCTGCGTGAGGTGGCCCGGCGCCTGGCCGCCGGCAGCCGGGCCGGCGGTGTGATCGCCCGCTACGGCGGTGAGGAGTTCGTGGTGCTGGCCCCGCACACCGGCCCCGGCGAGCTCTACGCCCTCGCCGAGCGCCTCCGCGAGGAGATGGCCGGCCTCCCCGTCGACGTCGGCGGCGAGCTGCTGTCGGTGACCGTCTCGATCGGCGCCGCCGTCGCCGTCGACCCCGACCCGGAGGCGCTGCTGCACGACGCCGACGAGGCCCTGTACGCCGCCAAGGCCGCCGGCCGAAACCGCGCCATCCTGTCGGCCGCCCGTTAAGGTCGGCCACGTGCCAGCTTCCGAATACGTCACCGGCCTGCGGGCCAAGACCGGCCCCGGCCTGATCATGTTCCCGTCGGTGACCGCCGTGGTCTTCGACGACCGCGGCCAGATCCTCCTGCACCAGCGCAGCGACAACGCGAGCTGGACGCTGATAGCCGGGATGATGGACCCCGGCGAGCAGCCGGCCGACACGGTGATCCGGGAGGTGGAGGAGGAGACGTCGGTCCGGGTGAGGATCGACCGGCTGGCCGGGGTGGCGCTGCACGAGGTCACCTACCCCAACGGCGACCACTGCCAGATGGTCAACACCTGGTTCCGCTGCCGCGCGGTCTCCGGCGTGGCCCGGGTCAACGACACCGAGTCGCTGGCCGTCGGCTGGTTCCCGCTGGACGCGCTCCCGGACCTCAACCCCTACGCGCTGCACCGTATCCGCACGTCGCTGGCGGAAGAGGGCCCCGCCTGGTTCGCTCCACCCGGCGACACCATGATCCCGGGCCATTAGCCCGGCCGGGTCAGGTGGCCAGCCAGCCGGGGCGGATCAGGCCGGCCTCGTAGGCGTAGACCACCAGCTGGGCGCGATCCCGTGCGCCCAGCTTGATCATCGTGCGGCTGACGTGCGTCTTCGCGGTCGCCGGGCTGATCACCAGGCGGGCCGCGATCTCGTCGTTGGAGAGCCCCTCGGCGACCAGCACCATCACCTCCCGCTCCCGGTCGGTGAGCTGGTCCAGCTCACGCGGCGGCTCCGGCGGCCGCCCCCGGGCCGCGGCCGCGGTGAACGAGCCGATCACCCGCCGGGTCACGCTCGGCGACAGCAGCGCGTCACCGGCCGCGACCGCCCGCACCCCGCGCAGCAGATCCACCGGCTCGGTGTCCTTCACCAGGAACCCGGACGCCCCGGTCCGCAGCGCCTCGAAGACGTATTCGTCCAGCTCGAAGGTGGTCAGGATGACGACCTTCGTACCGGCGAGGGCCGGGTCCGACGCGATCCGGCGGGTGGCCTCCAGGCCGTCCACCCCGGGCATGCGGATATCCATCAGTACGACGTCCGGCCGCGTGGCCCGTACCACCTCGACCGCCCGCAGCCCGTCCGCCGCCTCCCCGACCACGTCGATGTCCGGCTCCGCGTCGAGCAGCGCCCGGAACCCGGCCCGCACCAGCGCCTGATCGTCCGCGAGCACCACCGAGATCACCGTTCCACCCCCGGCCCGTTCTCGGACAGCGCCGGCTCGGCGACGGGGGTACGGGCCGGCTCGGTGGGCAGGACCGCGGTGACCAGGAAGCCGCCGCCGGAGGACGGCCTCGCGGTGAAGGTCCCGCCGAGGCTGTCGGCGCGGGCCTGCATTCCGGCTATGCCACTCCCCCGCGAACCGGCGCCGTCGGCCGGGTCAGCGGCCGCCCGGCCGGTGTTGGTGATCGACAGCATCAGCGACCCGGGGGTGTAGCGGATCTCGACCAGGGCGGTCGGCTCCGGGCCGGCGTGGCGGCGCACGTTGGTGAGGGCCTCCTGAACGATCCGGTACGCCGCGCGGTCCACCTCGGCGGGCAGCTCGCGTTCCTCGCCGTCGACACGGGTCCGCACCGGGAAGCCGGCGCCGGCGGTCAGGTCGGACAGGCGGCTCAGGCCGAGGGCCGGTTGCCGGGGCGCCTCCTCGTCCTCGGTACGCAGGACGCCGAGCACCGACCGCACCTCACGCAACGCCTCCGCGCTGGCCGTCTTGATCGCCGAGAGGGCCTCCCGCGCCTGCTCCGGCCGGTTGTCCATCAGATGCAAACCCACTCCCGCCTGGACGTTGATCAGTGACAGGTGGTGCCCGAGGACGTCGTGCAGCTCGCGGGCGATCCGCAGCCGCTCCTCCGAAGCCTGCCGCCGCTCCTGCTCCTCCTCGGCGCGGGCCCGCTCGCGCCGGGCCCGGGCGATGGTCGCCATCTGGTCGCGGTGCACCTGGGACACCATGCCGGCGAGCACCGCGCCGCCGAGCCCGGCCGCGGCGAGCGTCAACTCCCGCAGCCCGGGGCTGACTCCGGCCGGCAGGTCCAGCGGGCCGGCGAGGACCACGGTAACCAGGAGGTACCCGGTCCAGGCGGCGGACGCGGCGATCGCGGCGGCGGTCCGGCGGCCCTGTTTGGCGAGGGTGAACAGGGCGATGGCGGGGGCGACCGCATACATCCAGTACGGCTCGGCGTGGCTCGCGAAGGCGATCGACGCGGCCGCCGACACGGCGAAGGCCGCGAGCGGGGCGCGTCGCCGCCAGAGCAGCGCCACCGGCCCGGCGAGCAGGAGGAAGTAGTAGAGCGGCCCGGTGGCGAGGTGGACGCCACCCCGGTCGGCCAGCTCGCCGGTGCCCACCAGGTGGAAGAGGGACGCCGCCACCGCGGCCCCGGGAGGCCAGTTGGCATGCCTCCCGTGCCGCCGCCACGGCGGCCCGGCCGGGTCCACCGCACGCGGCCCGCAGTCGTCGGCCTGCCTCATGCACCCGAACCTACGGCACCGTGCGGGCCCGCACATCGCCGCGCGGTAGCTCCCTCCGGTACGACCCGGGGCGCACCCGCCGCGGGCCGGGTACGACTCCGGGCGTACAAGGAAGATCGAGAACGGCGCGGAATGCGCCGCACGGATGCCTCACCGGGCCGACGCGCGCGCCCTCGTCCGGCGCCCACTCTGGTGTGCAGGGAAACGCGATCGAGGGAGACGACATCATGGAAACCACTCCGGCCCGCCTGCGCACCTCCGACACCGAGCGGGAGCAGGTCGCCGAGATCCTGCGTGCCGCGATGGCCGAGGGCCGTCTCGACATGGTGGAGGGAGAGGAGCGGCTGGCCTCGGCGTACGCCGCGAAGTATCGCGACGAGCTGACGTCGCTGACGGCCGATCTGCCCGGCGACGGCCGGCATGCCCTGGCCCGGACCCCGCAGGCGCGCGCCGCGACACGCCGGTCGCTGCGCCGGCACGCCAGCTTCGTCATGATCCTCGCGGGTGTCCTCACCGGACTGTGGATCATCTCGGGCTCGGGCTTCTTCTGGCCGGCGATCCCGCTGACGTTCCTGGTGGTGGGGCTGGTCAAGCACGCCGCCTACGGTCGTTGGCGGCCGGAGTACACGTTCGGCCACCACCACCGTCGTTGATCGCCGGAAGTGTCGGGTGGCCGACCCCACTCCGACATGGACCCGACGGTCGTTGATCTTCCCCGTTCACTCTGCCAGAGTGGGCCAGTTTGTTCGGGGAGGGACAAGAGAAGATGATGGGTCCGTCGCACGCGCTCTCGGGCGCGGCCGCCTGGCTGGCCGGCAGTTGGGCGCTCGACCAGTTCGCCAACGTGAGCCAGACACCACTCGAGGTGGCGGTGGGCACGGCGATCTGCGCCGGTGGCGCCCTGCTGCCCGACCTGGATCTCTCCGGCAAGGTGACCCGGAACCAGGGTGGCGCCACGGTGGCCCGCACGTTCGGTGTGGCGTCGCTGTTCGTGGCCGAGGTGGTGGAGAAGTTCTCGCTGGGCGTCTACACGGCGACGAAGCTGAGCCGGGACCCGCGCCGCGACAACGGCCACCGCACCTTCACCCACACGCTGCCGTTCTGTGCCCTGATCGGCTGGGGCACGACCGCGCTGGCCGACCGCTACGGCTACTGGGCGGTGATCGGGATCGTCTTCTTCATGGGCGGCCTGGCGCTGCGCGGCCTGTTCGACGACTGGGCGGAGCGGGCCGGCTGGGTGATCGTGACGCTGTGCTCCGCGCTGATCGCCTGGTTCACGGCGGCGAACCTGCCCAGCGACCGCGGCTATCCGCTGCTGGGACTGGCCGTCGGGGTGGGCTGTTTCGTACACATCCTGGGCGACATGATCACCAAGAACGGCGTGCCGATCATGTGGCCGATCCCGGTCAAGCGCCGCATGTGGATGATGGTCGGCATCCCGAACAGCATGGCGGTGAAGGTCGGCGGCAAGGTCGAGGTGGTCATCCTGCGCACCGCGTTCACCGTGATCGCGCTGCTGTCCATCGCCGGGCTGTTCGTCCCGAGCCTGCTGGAGCGCTTCAACCTGGACGTCTGGGCCAGTCGCTGAGGCACGGCCGGGCCGCGGATCACTCCGCGGCCCGGCCGGAACCACTCAGTCGATCGAGTACGCGAGGTTCGGCCGCAGCCAGCGCTCCACCTCGGCGACCGGAACGCCGCGGCGCCGCGCGTAGTCCTCGATCTGGTCCTTCCCGAGCCGGCCGACCGTGAAGTAGCGGGCCTCCGGGTGCGCGAAGATCAGGCCGCTGACCGCGGCGGCCGGAGTCATCGCGTACGACTCGGTGAGGCCGACGCCGATCGACGACGTGCCCAGCAGCTCGAACAGGTCGCGCTTCTCGCTGTGATCCGGGCAGGCCGGGTAGCCGAGGGCCGGGCGGATGCCACGGAACCGTTCGGCGTGCAGGTCCGCGAGCACGGGCTGGGCGTCCGGCTCGAACCAGTCGCGGCGGGCCTTGAGGTGCAGGTACTCGGCGAACGCCTCGGCCAGCCGGTCGGCCAGGGCCTTGACCATGATGGCCCGGTAGTCGTCGTGCTCCGCCTCGTACTTCGCGGCCAGCTTCCCGGCGCCGTGGATCGCCACCGCGAAGCCGCCGATGTGGTCACCTTCGGGAGCGACGTAGTCGGCGAGGCAGCGGTTGGCGCGACCGGCCGGCTTCTCGGTCTGCTGCCGCAGCATCGGGAACGAGGCGCCGTTCGCCAGCCTGATGTCGTCGCCGTCGGCGTGCGCCGGCCAGAACCCGTACAGGCCGCGGGCCTGGAACGAGCCCTCCGCGATGATCTGGTCGAGCAGCGTGTTGGCGTCGTCGAACAGCTCGCGGGCCACCGGCTGGTCCAGGATCGCCGGGTACTTGCCCTTGAGCTCCCAGGCCAGGAACAGGAACTGCCAATCGATCAGCCGGCGCAACTCGGCGATGGTCGGCGCCACCTCGCGGACGCCGGTGAACACGGGCACCGGCAGGTCGCCGAAGTCGACCGTCTCACGGTTGGCGCGGGCCTGCTCGACGGTGAGCAGCGGCTGCGAGTGGCGCTGCTCGTGCTGGATCCGCAGGCGCTCCTGCTCGGCCCGGTTGGCCTCGTCGAGCTGGCCGGCACGGACCGGGTCGAGCAGGTCGGAGACCACGCCGACCACGCGGGAGGCGTCCAGCACGTGCACGGTGGGCGAGTCGTACGCCGGGGCGATCCGCACCGCGGTGTGCTGCTTGGACGTGGTGGCCCCGCCGATCAGCAGCGGGAGCTTCATGCCCCGGCGCTGCATCTCGGCGCCCACCGCGACCATCTCGTCCAGCGACGGGGTGATCAGGCCGGAGAGGCCGATGGCGTCGGCGCCCTCGGCGATCGCGGTGTCCAGGATCCTGGCGGCCGGGACCATCACACCGAGGTCGATCACGTCGTAGTTGTTGCAGCCCAGCACCACGCCGACGATGTTCTTGCCGATGTCGTGGACGTCGCCCTTGACCGTGGCGAGCACGACCTTGCCCTGGCCGCGGGAGCCCGCCTCCTTCTCGTCCTCCATGAACGGAAGCAGATAGGCGACCGACCGCTTCATCACCCGGGCGCTCTTGACCACCTGCGGCAGGAACATCTTGCCGGAGCCGAAGAGGTCACCGACCACGCCCATGCCGGTCATCAGCGGGCCCTCGATGACGTCGAGCGGCCGCGGCAGCTTGAGCCGGGCCTCCTCGGTGTCGGCCTCGATGAAGTCGACGATGCCGTGGACGAGGGCGTGGCTGAGCCGCTCCTCGACCGGGGCCTCGCGCCACGACAGGTCGACCTCGCGCTTGGCGCCCGAGCCGGTGACCGTGGAGGCGAAGGTGACCAGGCGGTCGGTGGCGTCCTCGCGGCGGTCGAAGAGCACGTCCTCGACCAGCTCCAGCAGGTCGGCCGGGATGTCCTGGTAGACGGCGAGCTGGCCGGCGTTGACGATGCCCATGTCCAGGCCCGCCTTGACGGCGTGGAACAGGAACGACGAGTGCATGGCCTCGCGGACCACGTCGTTGCCACGGAAGGCGAACGACAGGTTCGAGATACCCCCACTGGTACGGGCGCCGGGGCACCGCTGCTTGATCAGCGGGAGGGCCTCGATGAACGCCTTCGCGTACCCGTTGTGCTCGGCGATGCCGGTGGCGACCGCCAGCACGTTGGGGTCGAAGATGATGTCGGTCGGGTCGAACCCGTCCTCGACCAGCAGGTCGTAGGCGCGGCCGCAGATCGCCACCTTGCGGTCGCGGGTGTCGGCCTGGCCCTGCTCGTCGAAGGCCATCACCACCACACCGGCGCCGAAGTCCCGGATCCGGCGGGCCTGTGCGAGGAAGGGACCCTCGCCCTCCTTGAGGCTGATCGAGTTGACCACGCCCTTGCCCTGCACGCACTTGAGGCCGGCCTCGAGCACCGAGAACTTCGAGCTGTCGATCATGATCGGGATCCGGGCCACCTCGGGCTCGGTGGCGATCAGGTTGAGGAAGGTGACCATGGCCCGCTCGCTGTCCAGCAGGTCGGCGTCCATGTTCACGTCGAGCAGGTTGGCGCCGCCGCGCACCTGCTCCAGGGCCACGTCCACGGCGGCCTGGTGGTCGTCGGCCTCGATGAGGCGGCGGAACTTGGCCGAGCCGGTGACGTTGGTCCGCTCGCCGATCATGACGAAGCCGGTGTCCGGGCCGATCGCGAACGGCTCCAGGCCGCTGAACCGGGTGGTCGGGGCGGGCGGGTCGATGACGCGCGGGGTGGCGCCACGGACCGCGTCGGCAACCGCGCCGATGTGCGCCGGGGTAGTGCCGCAGCAGCCTCCGACGATATTGACCAGGCCATCGGCGGCGAAACCCTGGAGCAGCCCACCGGTCACGGCGGGAGTCTCGTCGTAGCCACCGAACGCGTTGGGCAGGCCGGCGTTCGGGTGGGCGGCGACGTAGACGTTCGACAGGCGGGCCAGGTCGGTGACGTGCGGGCGGGCCTCGGTCGCGCCGAGCGCGCAGTTCACCCCGACGATCAGCGGCTCGGCGCGCTCGATCGAGCGCCAGAACGCCTCGACGGTCTGACCGGAGAGGGTACGCCCGGAGAGGTCGACGATGGTGACAGAGATCCACAGCGGGATCTCCGGGGCGACCTCACGGGCCGCCGCGACGGCTGCCTTCGCGTTCAGCGTGTCGAAGACCGTCTCGATCAGGAACAGATCGACGCCGCCCTCGGCCAGCGCCGACATCTGTTCCGCGTACGTCGCCTTGACCTGGTCGAAGGTGACCGCGCGGTAGGCCGGGTCGTCGACCTTCGGCGACAGCGACAGGGTGACGTTGAGCGGGCCGACCGAACCGGCCACGAACCGGGGGCGACCGTCGGCCGCAAACGCCTCCTCGGCGGCCTGGCGGGCCAGGCGGGCACCCTGCACGTTCATCTCCCGCACCAGGTGCTCCAGCCCGTAGTCGGCCTGGGCGATGCTGGTCGCGGTGAACGTGTTCGTGGTGGTGATGTCGGCGCCGGCCGCAAGGTACTGCCGGTGGACGTCGAGGATGACGTCCGGCCGGGTGAGGATCAGCAGGTCCGGGTCGCCGGTGACGTCCTGCGGGTGGTCGGCCGGGATCAGGTCGTCACGGCGGTAGTCGGCCGGGGTCAGCTTCGCGCCCTGGAGCATCGTGCCCCACGCGCCGTCGAGCACCAGAATTCGCTCAGCGAGCAGCTCACGCAGCTGGGTGACGGTCTGAGTCAACGAGAACACCTCCGAGATCCCTGAGAAGTCGGAGGCGCCCTTGTTTCGGGTGGTTCACCGGTCGAGCGTGACGGGTCGGCCCCGCTGCAGCGCCTCTCGGCCGGACCGTCAACGATACCGACTCCATCACTTGGCGTCGGCGTAGGCACCAACCACTGAGACGTCCAACGGGAAACGCACCGTGGTGGCGCCGAAGAGCAGACGGCCGGCCGATGCCGCGCTCGCGTGCACCGCCTGGACCACGCGTTCGGCCTGCTCGGCGGGGCAGTGCACGACCACCTCGTCGTGCACGAACAGGACCAGCTCGGCATCGGTTCCGGACAACTCGGTCCGCAGGGTGGCGAGCAGGACCAGCGCCCACTCGGCGGCAGTGGCCTGGATCACGAAGTTGCGGGTGAAGCGGCCCCTCGCCCGGCCGGGTGGTGGGGCCGCCTCGTCCGGGGGATCGAGCCCGTCCGCACGCCACGACCCGGCCGCCGGCGGGCAGGTCCGCCCGAGCCAGGAACGGACCAGGCCACCGGCCTCCCCGGTACGCGCGGCGGCCTCCACGTACTCGAAAGCGGTCGGGTAGTGGCGGCGGAGCACGGCGAGGGCCGGGATGGCGTCGCCGCCGGTCTGCCCGTACATGGCGCCCAGCAGGGCCAGCTTGGCCTTCGCCCGGTCGCCGTCGAACGAATCGGTGGCCAGTGCCGCGTACAGATCCCCGCCGGCGGCGGCCCGGGCCAG
Organism: Actinoplanes lobatus; assembly: GCF_014205215.1. NCBI lineage: Bacteria > Bacillati > Actinomycetota > Actinomycetes > Micromonosporales > Micromonosporaceae > Actinoplanes > Actinoplanes lobatus. The sequence goes on along the minus strand of NZ_JACHNC010000001.1, from coordinate 4,093,483 downwards.
GCGCCCGTCACCGGAGACGGCCGCCAGGACCCGGGGCTCCAGCTGGCCGGCGTCGGCGACCACGAACGTGTGACCGGGATCGGCCACCACGGCCCGGCGCACCACCTTCGGCACCTGGAGGGCGCCGCCACCCCGGGTCGCCCAGCGGCCGGAGACGACGCCTCCCGGCACGTACTCCGGGCGAAAACGGCCGTCGCGCACCCACGCGTCGCACCAGGCCCAGCCGTGCGCGGTCCAGATCCGGTAGAGCTCCTTGAACTCGAGCAGCGGGGCGACCGCCGGATGGTCGACCTGGCGCAGCACCCAGCGCCGGGTGTTGGGGATGTCGATGCCGGCCCGGTGGAACGCGCGCACCACCTCGGCCGGCAGGTCGGGGTGCAGGCCGTGGGTGCCGAACGCGGCGTTGATCCGGGCGGTCAGCTCGGCCAGGCGGCGGGGCGGGCCCATCGGCTGCGGCGGGCCGAGCAGCTCACGCAGCAGCTCGTCGTGGATGTCGGCGCGCCACGGCAGGCCGGTGTGGCCCATCTCGGCGGCGATCAGGGCGCCGGCGGACTCGGCCGCCACCAGCATCCGGAAACGGCCGGGATGTTCGGTTTCCCCCATGAGGCGCGCCTGTTCCGCGTACACCTCCAGAAGATCTGAGATCTCCACGCGCTCGGCCGGAACCGCGTCGAAGAGGGCGACCTGCGCGAAACCGGGCGGTTCGGCGTCCGGCCGTGGCCGGTCCGGAGGGACCGGGAGGCCGTGCAGACGGGCGGCGGCCGCGGCGAGCCCGCGTGGCTCACCCCAGCGGCCGGCGTGGCCGAGCAGCAGCGCCTCGGTCAGCTCGAGATCGTGGCAGCGGGCCACCCGGACCCCGGCGCGCAGCAGCGCCGGATAGACGTCGGCGGTGCGGGTCCAGACCCAGCGTGGCTGCTCGGTGGCTTCCAGGGCGGCGATCGCCGCGGCCAGGTCGGGGACGTGCCACCGCTCCCCTGAAGCATGCCGGCCCAGACGGCCACCAGGACCGTCCGGGTCGGGCACTACCGCGATCAGCACCAGGCCATTGTCACCGCCGGGTATGACACTTCCCCCACTCGGCAAAACCCGTCAGCGAACCGGCGACAGCATGAACTCCCTTCGGTCGTTCATGCCGTCACTTGACGGCTCCGGCGGTGAGGCCTGCCTGGATCTGGCGCTGGAAGATCGCATAGACCACGATCATCGGCAGGATGCTCAGGGTGAGCGCGGCGAACAGCGTCGACCACTCGGCGTGGTAACCGGCCTGCGTGGAGATGTTCGCGATGCCCTGGGTGAGCACCCACTTCTGGTCGGCGCCCTGCCCCTGCATGATCACCAGCGGCAGCAGGTACTGGTTCCACTGCCCCACGATGTTGAAGATCGTGATGCTGACCAGGCCGGACTTCGCCATCGGCATCATGATCTGGAAGAACTTGCGGGTGTGCGAGGCGCCGTCGACCGTCGCGGCCTCGTCGATCTCGTGCGGCAGCGTCCTGAAGAACGCGGCCAGGAAGAAGACGGTGAACGGCAGCGAGTAGGCGATGTAGACCAGGATCAGGCCGATGTACGAGTTCAGCAGCCCCAGGTTCTTCAGGATGTGGAAGAGCGGGGCGAGCGCCATGAACGTCGGGAAGGCCAGGCCGGAGACGAACAGGAAGTAAAGGACCCGGTTGCCGGGGAAGGTGTAGCGGGCCAGCACGTAGGCGGCCATCGACCCGAACAGCATGGTGCCGGCGGTGCTGACCGCCACCACGAAGACGCTGTTCAGGAAGTAGCGGCCGATGTGCGCCTGATTCCACGCGGAGAAGTAGGTCTCCAGCGAGAACGAGTCCGGCAGCGCGAACGGCTCACCCAGGAAGATCTCGGTGTTGGACTTGAACGAGGCCAGCAGCACCCAGATCAGCGGTCCGGCGGTGACCAGCGCCCAGAAGACGAGGGCCACGTGGGCCAGGCCGTTGAAGGCGCGGACCTGGCGGTGGGTCTCCACCTTCTTCTGCGACTTCTTCTCGGAGACGGCCGCGGTCAATGTGGTCATGTGCGGGCCTCTCAGACGGCGTCACGTCGCGTGACCCGCAGGGTCAGCGCGGCGAAGGTCAGGGTCAGGAAGAACAGCACCACGCCGAGCGCGGAGGCGTACCCGACCTGGGAGTACTCGAAGGTGTTGCGGTAGATCATCATGGCCAGCACCGAGGTCGCGCCGTCCGGGCCGCCGCGGTCCACGGTCATGATGTTGATCAGGGCGAACGCGTCGAACGCGGCGATGCCCAGGTAGACCCATGCGGTCTGGATGGTGCCCCAGAGCAGCGGCAGGGTGATCCGGAAGAAGAGGGTGACCCGGGTGGCGCCGTCCAGCGCCGCGGCCTCGTAGATCTCGTGCTCGATCGAGCCCATGCCGGCCGAGAAGAGCACCACGTAGAAGCCGACCGCCTGCCAGACCAGCACCACCAGGATGCAGGTCAGCGCCCAGCGTTCGTCGGCCAGGAACAGCCACGGCGCCCAGGAGTCCGGGAGCAGACCGTTGATCATGCCGCTCTTGTCCGAGGCGAACACCCGGCCGAAGATCACCGCGACGATGGCGAGGGCCATCAGCTGCGGGAAGAAGAAGATCACCCGGTAGAACTTGGAGCCCCAGACCCCGCGGGTCATGCCGCCCTTGGATCCGCCGCCCACGTTCAGCAGGAACGCGAAGAGCAGACCGAGCGCGATCGTCACGATCGGCAGCAGCAGGAGCAGGTAACCGTTGTGCCGCAACGACTTCCAGAAGAGGTCGTCGTTCCACAGTTTGACGAAGTTGTCGAAGCCGACGTACTTGATCGGTCCGAACCCGGACCAGCTGGCCACGGACAGCTGGAAGGTCTGGATGTACGCCGCCACCACGAAGGTGGCGTAGAGCGCCACCGGCACGGCAAGGAAACCGATGATGAAGGGATACTTACCGTGCCGCATGGCGCTCTACCTCACTACTACTAGCTACGGATCTGCTTCTGGACGGAGGAGTCCTTGGCGAGCGCCTGCGAGGCGGCCTCCATCCGGTCACAGAACTTCTGCGCGTCGCCGCCCTTGAACATCAGGTCGTTGACGGCGCTCAGCGACTCGTCGCCGAGCTTCTTGTACCAGGTGTCGAACAGGTAGCCCATGAAGACGTCCTTGCCGGCCTTGGTCAGCGCCGCGTTGGCGCTGGTCAGGCCGGGGGACAGCTCGACACCGTCAGCGGCGCCGAGCACCACGGTCAGCGACTTGGTGAGCTTGGTGAACTCGGTCGCCGCCTCCTTGGAGAGCATGACCCGCAGGTACTCCATGCCGCCGCGCGGGTTCTTGCCCTTCGACGACGCGAAGTAGATCTCACCGGCCGCGGCGTTCATCGCGGCCGCCGGGAGCTTGTCCGAGGTGGTGACGCTCGGGTACGGCGCGACCGCGTACTTGAAGGTCGGCGGGGTGTCCTTGGCCTGCTCGTTCTCCAGCCAGGAGCCGCACGGGTAGAAGGCGACCTTGTCCTGGTTCTGCTGGAGCTGGACCTCGGTGTGCTTGAGGCCGAGGAACGACTTGTCCAGGTACTTCTTGCCGATCTCGCCCCAGGCCTTGGCGGCCTCGAGGACGGCCGGGGCGGTCCACGCGCCGGGCTTCAGGTTGTCGATGTCCTTGAGGACCTGCTCGGTGCCGATCTTTCCGGCGCTGGTGAGCAGGGCACGGACCATGTAGTACGCGGCGTTCGCGCCGGCGTAGCCGAACGGGACGATGCCGGCGGCCTGGATCTTGTCGCAGAGGGCGGTGAACTCGGCCCAGGTGGCCGGCAGGGCCCAGCCGTTCTTCTCGAACAGGGTGGCGTTGTGCCACAGGCCGAAGACGGTGTACGAGTAGTTCAGCGCGTACGGCTTGCCGGTGTAGCTGCCCCACTCGGCCGTGCCCGGGACCAGCGTCTCCGCCACGGTCTTGCCGGGGATGTCGAAGGACGGGGCGGCGTAGAGCTCGGTGAGGTCCTGCGCCTGGCCGGCCGCCACGATGGCGCCGAAGTCCATCATCTTGGCACCCGAGTTGTTGATCATGTCGGGCGCGTCGCCGGCGTTGAGGCGCGGCTGAACGGTCGTCGAGATCTCCTGGGTGGCCGAGTAGGCGACCTTCGACTCCGGCCACTTCTTGTTGTAGAGCGGGGTGTCGACGTCGGTGGCGTACTTGGTGCCCAGACCGCCGTCGAAGATCACGATCTCGATCGGCGCCTTCGGGTCGACGCCCAGCGGGTTGTCCGCGGACTTCGTACCGGTGGCCTGGTCGGTCGTGTCCTCCTCGCCACCGCCCACGCAGGCGCTGAGCATGCCCACCGCCGGGGTCGCCGCCAGGCCGACCGCGGCGGCGCGGCGCAGCAGAGTACGGCGGTCCAGCTCAGAGTTCGTTATGTCAGACATCGATGTCCTTTCGGGTTCAGCCCTTGACGGCGCCGGCCGTCAAACCGGTGGCGATGTTGCGCTGGATCAGGAGGAAGAACACCACCACCGGGATGGAGGTGATGATCGCACCGGCCATGAGGGGACCCCATGCGGTGCCACGTTCGGTCTGGTTGTGGAGCAGCCAGGCCATCGGGTTCTGGTTCGTCGGGTCGTTCAGCGTGTTGATGATGATGAATTCGTTCCACGCCTGGATGAACCCGTAGACCGAGGTGGCGACGAGACCGGGACCGGTGAGCGGCAGGATGATCCGCCAGAACACCTGGGCCCGGGTACAGCCGTCGATCATCGCGGCCTCGTCCAGCTCCCGCGGGATGCCCGAGATGAAGCCGCGCAGCGTCCACACCGTGTACGGCAGCAGCAGCACCAGGTAGACCAGCGCCACGCCGACGAGGGTGTTGGTGAGGTTGACACTCTGGAGCATCAGGAAGAGCGGGATGAGCAGGGCCAGGAACGGCACCAGCTGGACGGTCAGGACGACCAGGATGATCGCCTTGCGGCCGTAGAAGCTGAACCGGGCGATCGCGAGCGCCGCGAGGAAGCCCACGACCAGCGCCGCGGCCACCGCCATCGCCGTGATGACCAGACCGTTGATCATGCTCGGGATGAACAGCTCCTCGCCGAGCGCGGACCTGAAGTTGTCCAGTGTGAAGTCGTGCGGCCAGAAGGTGGGGGTGAAACTGCGGACCTCGCGGTCCGGCTTGAACGCCGTGATGAGCACCCAGTACACCGGGAAGATCATGGCCAGGCCGAAGACGATGCCGGTGGCGTTCGCGAAGAACGTACCGGTGCGGCTGCGTCCGACGGTGATCACACCATCGTCATGGCGGGCCATCAGTCCACCTCTCCGATCTTGAACATCTGGCGGATGTAGAAGACCATCACGCCGAGCATCAGGAGCACGGTGATCACCGAGATCGCCGAGCCGAAGCTGTAGTTGGAGCGCCCGAACGCCTGCGTGTAGGAGTAGGTCGCCAGGGTCTGGTAGACCGGCTCCGGGTGACCGTCGCGCAGCGCCCAGTTCTGGGTGAAGAGGCCGAAGTTCCAGATCACCGACAGCGTGGTGACGATCATCAGCAGCGGCTTCAGGATCGGCAGGGTGATGCTGCGCAACGACTGCCAGGGGTTGGCGCCGTCCACCGTGGCGGCCTCCAGGAGCTCCTTCGGCACCTGGGTGAGACCGGCGCTCAGCGAGATCGCCAGGAACGGGATGCCGGCCCAGAGCACCAGCGCGGTGATCACCGCCCAGCCCTCCCACGGGTTGACGAACCAGCTGTGGGAGGAGTAGTCCAGCCCCAGCTCGGTGAGCACGTAGTTGAGGACGCCGAAGTCCGAGTCGGTCAGCCAGCGGAAGGCCTGCGCGGCGACGAGCTGGGGAAGGGCCCAGACGAACATCATCGCGATCATCATGAACATCCGGACGCCGCGGGTGACCCGGCGCATGAGCAGCGCGATGCCCAGCCCGGCCAGCACCGAAAGGGCGACCGAGACGACCGTGAAGCCCGCGGTCCGCGCGACGACGCCCCAGAAGTCGCTGTCGGTGAGGGCCTTCGTGTACTGGTCGACGCCGGCCCACGGCGGGGTGGCGCCGGAGAACAGCTCCCGCAGCCGCATGTTCTGGAAGGACAGCACGATCATGCGGTAGAGCGGGTAGCCCAGCATCGCGATCAGGATCAGCAGCGTGGGCAGGGAGAGCAGCCAGGCGACACCGGAGTCGCGCTGGCCACGGGAGCGCACCCGCTTGACGGGCTTGGGCGGCGTGGCCTGCGGCGCCTGTGCCGGGGCGGGCCGGGAGTCGACGGCGTGCATCATGATCCTCCAGTGCGGTGTGCCGCCCGCCCGACGGCGGGCGGCACATGCGTCATCAGGCCTCGTTGAGCGTGGCGGCGATCTGCTCGTCAGCCCACTTGGCGCCGTCGGCCACCGTCTTCTTGCCGGTGAGGATGTCGGTCAGCATGGTCTGGAGGATGTTGCCCTTCTCCACGTCGGCCCACTTCTCGGCGTTCGGCGGGAACCAGCTGTTCTTCGCGGACAGCGCGGCCGGCGCGATCTTCGGGTTGTCCGTGGCGGCCTTGTCCAGCAGCGCGGTCGCGTTCGGCAGCGCGCTGGCCTTGACCAGGCCCTCCATCGACTTGCTGTCGGTGAAGTACTTGACCCACTGCGCGGCGAGCTCCTTGTTGCCGCTCTTCGCGGTCACACCCAGGTTGGAGCCACCGAGGAAGGACGGCACCTCGGGCAGCGGGGCGGCGGCGAGCTTGCCCTTGACCTTGGTCGGAACCAGCTCGGAGTTCGGGTCGTTCGGGTCCTTGCGGACCTCCTCGGCGACACCCTGCTCCCAGGCGTTGCCGTAGAAGATGCCGCCCGAGCCCTGCGAGAAGATGCCGGCCTGCTCGCTCTCGTTCTTGGTGACGTCGGCCTTCGAGTACTTCTTGACCATGTCGACCCAGCGCTGGAGGCCCTCCTGCGACTGCGGGGTGGAGAGCTGGCCGACCCACTTGTCGCCGTCCTGCTTGGCGATCTCGCCGCCGGTCGACTTGACCCAGGACATGGCCGCGTACCAGTACTGGCCCGGCATGTAGATCGCGCTGAACTTCTTGTCGGCCGCGTTGCCGGTCTGGAGCTTGTCGGCCGCGGAGAGGAGGTCGGCGTAGGTCTTCGGGGCCTCGGCGATGCCGGCCTTCTGGAAGAGGTCGGTGCGGTAGATCATCACGCGGGCACCGGCGTAGTAGGGCACGCAGTAGGTCTTGCCCTCGGACTCACAGGCGCCGGAGAGGCCGGACAGCCAGGTGCCGGAGTTCTCGAAGTCACCCTTGTTCAGCTCGGCGAAGCCGCCGGAGAAGACGTACTTGGAGAACTCGGTGTTGCCCAGCTCGACGACGTCCGGGACGTCCGAGCCGGCCAGCGTCGCGTCCAGCTTGGTGAGGTGGTTGGCCCACTGCTGGTACTCGACGTTCACCTGCGCGCCGGTGGCCTCGGTGAACCGCTTGGAGGCGTCCTCGACGACGCCCTTCCAGCTGGTCTCGGCGTCGACCATGAGCCAGACCTTGATGGTCTTGCCCTTGCCGTCGACCGTGCCGTTGGCCGAGGTCGCACCCTCGTCGCTGCCGGAGTTGCCGCAGGCGGCCGCACCGAACAGCGACGCGGCGAGCGCCGCCGCAACCGCGATCTTGCGCTTCACATTTCCTCCCGAGGGGATTTCATACGTTTTAAGGGTTCAGCTGTCTTTCGCGGCCTTGTGCCCGTGCACCGCTTGGGCGGTGCGCTGGAACGCGGCGTGCGAACGTTCGTGGGTTCGTTGCGCGACGGCGACGTACAGCAGGTCGAGAACGACCAGCTGGGGGTGGCGGGCGCTGAGCGCGTCCGGCCGGAAGGTCGTCGCCTGCGTGGCGGTGAGCAGGACGATGTCCGCGAGCTCGGCCAGTGGGGAACGGGGGAAACTGGTCAGCGCGATCGTGGTGGCGCCCCGGCTGTTCGCCTCGGCGAGCAGCTCGATCGTCTCGCCGGTCTCGCCACTGTGCGAGATGCCGAGCGCGACGTCGCCGGGCCTCGACAAGGCGGCGCTGGCCAGACCGTTGTGCACGTCGGTCCAGGCCCACACCGGAATGCCGATGCGGTGCAGACTGAACTGCATCTCCTCGCCGACCAGCGCGCTTCCGCTGGCGCCGAAGATGTTCACCCGTGGCGCGGCGGCGATCGCCACCGCGGCCCGTTCCACCTCGCCCAGGTCGAGCAGTGTGGCGGTGTCGTGCATGGCCCGCGTGTCGGCCGCCATGATCTGGCCGAGGACCCGCTCGAGCGGGTCGTTCGGCTGGATCTCCCGGCCGATGTCCACGGTCCAGCCGGCCGAGCGGGCCCGGCCGGTCTCCGCCGCGATGCCGAGGCGAAGGTCCGCGTAACCGTCGAAGCCGACCGCCCGGCAGAACCGGGTGATCGTCGCGGGCGAGGTGCCGCTGCGCTCGGCCAGCTCGACGATGGTGGCCCGGGAGGCCGCGGCGGGGTCGGCGAGCACCTGCTCGGCGACCCGTTGCAGCGCCCCGGTGAAGTCCGGCAGCAACTTCCTGACCCGGGCGAGCACCCCATCGACGGGCGGATGGTCCACGCCGTTCGATCCGGTGGTGCGCCCACCCCCGTGGTCGCTCCCGTTGCTCCTGTTCAGAGCGGCGTGGGCGCGAACCAGCGAGGGGGTCACCGCGGTCCACGCGGCGCCGTCCATCTCCGGCTCAGCCATCGGTCACCCTTTCAGGAAGGACTGTTTACTGTCGCGGTAAAAGTTCTTACTAACGGCCCCTTGCTGTCAAGGCTGTGAAGGAAGTTTTCAAACCGTTACCGGAGCAGGGCGTATGAACTGATGTTTCCGGCGGGGCGGATGACCGCCATCGATCCACAAATGGCCGATACGACGTGACCGCCATCACATGCCCGAATTGCGCCCTTTTTTGGTCGGCCAAACGGCCCATAAGGACTAGGCCATTTCGGCGAGGCGCGATCACCCGATCGCCCGGTCTCCGTGACGCGCTGAAACCTTCCCGTCACACCGGAAACAAAATCAAAAAAATTTCCGGTACGCCGTGAGCGCCGGAGTGGCAGCATAGGGGCAATTGCTCTCATTTCAGGAGAAATAGGCATGCGATGGTTATCGGTGATCGTCATGGCGGTCCTGGCTCTCCCCGGCCCCGCCCACGCGAAAGTCACCTTCGACTTCGGCACCAACACCGGTTTCGTGGACGCCGAGGACGTTCGGCAGGCCTTCGACTGGGACGCCGCCACCCTGCGGTCCAAGGCGAAAGGCCTGGAGTTCGAGCACCTGAGGCTGGTTCAGGACACCTACGTGGTGGTCTGCGGAGGAGCCGGCGCCCGCCCGCTCCGGGCGGTCCACACCGCCCAGGACGCGAAGGAGTTCCTCACCGTCAAGGTGGCCCGCAAGCCGGGCACGCGGGACGTCACCGGCTTCCGGATCGTCAAGGCCTACGCCGGCATCTCCGGCACCACGGTCCCCCCGGCGCCGGGCACGCCGTGTCCCGAGCCGAAGCCGGACGAGAAGGTCCGCACGTCCCGGCTCGTGTCGACCACGGTCACCACCACGCTCGTCGCGAAGTCCGGGCCGGACCGCGTCGAGCTCTACCAGGTCCGGACCGGGCCGCCCGTCCCGGCGACGGCGGTGTCACAGCCGGCCTGAGACTCGGCCGTTTCGCGCCGCCTACGCCTGCGCCTCCGCCGTTTCGCGCCGCCTACGCCTGCGCCTCCGCCGTTTCGCGGACCGCCTGGGCGAAGACCTCGGAGCGGTGCTCGAAGTTGCGGAAGCGGCCGTAGCTGGGCGCGGCCGGGGACAGCAGCACCACTCCCCCGGCGGGGGTGATCTTGCGGGCCAGGCGGACGGCGTCGACCAGGTCCTCGGCCGGTTCGGTGCGGACCCGGGGCAGGCGGGCCAGCACCTCCAGGATGCGGGGGCCGCTGTCCGGCAGGCCGATCACGGTGAGTTCCCGGTCGGCCAGAAAGTCACGTAACGGTGAGTAGTCGAGGCCGCGATCATTTCCGCCGACGAGCACGGTGAGTGGCCGGTTCTCGTACGCCTCGATGGCGTGCATGGCGGCGTACGGGCTCGTCGAGAGGGTGTCGTCGACGAACGTCAGCCCGGACGGGTCCTCGATCTCGGCGAGCCGGTGCGGCAGCCCCGGGAAGGACCGGACCGCCGCCTCGACGACCGCCCGCTCCGCCTCCACGTCCACGCCCATGCCGTCCAGCACGGCCAGCGCGACGCACAGGTTGCCCTCGTTGTGCCGGCCCTTGAGCCGCAGCGCGTCCCGCGGGAACAGCGGCTCGTCACTGCACCAGACCTGCCCGTCCTCGACCCGGAACCGGGAGTCCACGGCGGCCGCCGGCACCGGCGGGAACCAGCCCGCGTCGGTGACCCCGCGGATCTCGTCGCGCAGCCGCTTGTCGGTGCCGTTCACCACGATCAGCTCCGGGCCGTGCCGGAGGAGGTTCAGCTTGTCCCGGTAGTACTCCCGCTCGCCGCCGTGCGCGTCCAGGTGCTCCGGGAAGAGCGACGTGACCACCGCCACCCGCGGCGAGTCGGTCAGGTCGGCGCACTGGTAGCTGGACAGCTCCAGCACGTACAGCTCCGCCTCGGGCATGTCGAGCAGCGGCACCCCGATGTTCCCGCCGTACGCGTTGGGCCGCCCGACCGCCGCCAGCAGATGGCTGATCAGGCTGGACGTGGTGCTCTTGCCCTTGCTGCCGGTGACCCCGACGGTCTTCGCGGCGTGCTCGGCCATCCACAGCGCGCTGCCGCCGGTCACCGTGATCCCGCGCTCGCGCAGCTCGACCATGAACGGGTGGGTGGACGGCACCCCGGGCGACCGGACCACCACGTCGGCGCTGGCCAGGGCCGCGAAGGCGTGCTCGCCACCGGCCAGCGGCGCCAGCTCGGCCAGTTCGCCGGTCCACTCCACGGACAGATAATTGGCACTGTCGTCGACCGCGATCAGGCGGGACGGCTGATGGCGGGCGATCGCGGTCACCGCGGCCCGGCCCTCCCGGCCGGTCCCCCAGACCGCCACCGAACGGCCGCGCAGGTCTGCCAGGCGCACGTCGTCTCCCCGCTTCGCGTTGAACCTCGTCGGACCGAACTAATATTGCCCCTCGGTCATAGGCAAGGAGACTCCGGGTGCGGTTCGACGTCATGCAGTTCCCCTCGTACACGTTCGATCCGGTGACGGGGGTGGCGACGTTCGACTACCTGCTGGACGGTCCGGAGCCACTGCGTTTCACCGAGACGATCACGCTGCCGGTGCCGGCCGACCCGGCCGTGCCGGAGGCGCTCACCCGGGTGCTCGACCTGCTGCACGTGGTGGCCGGGGTGAGCTACTTCAAGGTCGGCGCGCCGGCCCGGGTGGTCGCGCCCAAACCCGTGCCACCCCAGGTCACCGATTTCCTCACGGCCGTCTACACCAAGGGCATGGCGGAGTACGCGTACCGCAACCAGCTGCCGCACGTGCTGGAGCTGACCGTGGAGGCCCCGGGTGTGATCCCGGCCGCCGAGCCCACCGGGATCGCCGGGGGCCGGCCGCTCTCCGCGGTCGGCGGCGGCAAGGACTCGATCGTCACGCTGGAGATCCTGCGCGCCGCCGGGCTCGACCCGGTGCCGTTCTCGGTCAACCCGAACCCGGTGATCGAGAAGGTGAACGCCGCCTCCGGCCTGCCCGCGCTGGCCGCCCGCCGCAAGCTGGACCCGCGGCTCTTCGAGCTCAACAAGGCCGGGGCGCTGAACGGGCACATCCCGGTCACCGCGATCAACTCGCTGATCGCCATCGCCACCGCGGTCTGGCACGGGCTCGGCCCGGTGGTGATGTCGAACGAGCGGTCCGCCTCCGACCCGAACCTGATCTGGAACGGTCACGAGGTCAACCACCAGTGGTCCAAGGGCGTCGAGGCGGAGGGGCTGCTGCGGGCCGCCGTGACGGCGTACTCGGGACTGCCCGACCCGTACTTCTCACTGCTGCGCCCACTGTCCGAACTGCACATCGCCCAACTGTTCGCCGGTCACACCGCGTACGATGATGTTGTTACGAGCTGTAACAAGGCATTCAAGTTGCACGACCCGACGGCCCGCTGGTGCGGTGACTGTCCGAAGTGCCGGTTCGTCTTCCTGGCGATGGCCCCGCACATGCACCGCGAGCGGCTCGCGCACATCTTCGGCCGGGACCTGTTCGCCGACCCGTCCCAGACGGCCGGGTTCCTGGAACTGCTCGGCGTCGACGCGCACAAGCCGTTCGAGTGCGTCGGCGAGGCCGAGGAGTGCCTGGTCGCCCTCGCCATGCTGACCGACGGCGCGCCGGTCCTGGCCGAGCTCCGCGCCGCCGTGCCGGCGACGGCGTGGGCCGAGGTCTCCCACTCGGACGTCTTCACCCCCGGCGGCCCGAACCACGTGCCCCCCGCCTACCGCAAGATCCTCGACGAGGCGGTCGCCGGATGAGCGAGATCTATGTGGGAAACGCCGACCCGGACGCGCTCGCCGAGCGGGGCTGGCTGCTGGGGCACTTCAAGCCGGAGGGCGACCCCCGGCACAGCACCGACGTCGAGATCAAGTGGGGCCGGCATCCGCGGGGCGACCGGCGGGCCGAGTGGGTCCGCGGCGAGGAGCGGACCGCCCTGCTGGTGCTGATCAGCGGCTGCTTCCACATGGAGTTCCCGGAACGCACGGTCGTCCTCGACAAGCAGGGCGACTACGTGGTCTGGCCGCGCGGCGTCGACCACTCGTGGTTCGCCGCCGAGGAGTCGGTGGTCCTCACCGTCCGCTGGCCGTCCGTCCCGGGCTACGCCGTCCGCTGACCCGCCCGCGCCGCAAGGCGCGGGCGCCGCGGGGTCGCGTGAGGGAACGCGACACGCCGGAAGGGCGCGTTACGGCCGCGACGGCGCGGTGGCATCGCGGGGCGGGGCGGAACGGCCGTGGTGCGGTCGGGTGCGGCGAGCAGCGTACCGAAAATGGGCCTATTGGGGTGTGTCGTGATGGATGCGCGCGGCATCCACGCCGAGCCGGTGCAGCGCCACGCTGGTGTTGGCCAGCATGAGCGGCGGCCCGGCCAGGTAGACCTCGAAGCGGGACCACTCGCCGAAGGCGGCGACCACGTCGGTGACCAGGCCGGACTCGTAGGGCCCGGGATCGCCCTCGGCCACCACCGGGACCACCGCGGCGCGCGGCGACCGGGCGGCCAGCTCGGTGAGGGCCTCGATGTCGTAGAGCTCGGTCCGGTCGCGGACGCCCCAGAACAGGACGGCCGGCCGGGTGTCGCCGGTGGCGGCGATCTCGGCGAGCATGGCCTTCATCGGGGCCACACCGGTGTCGCCGGCGATCATGAGGATGCCGCGGTCCGGTTCCGCGGGGAGGCCCATGTCGCCCTCGGCGCGGGTCAGGCGGACCAGGTCGCCGGCGCGGGTGTGGTGCACGAGGGTGCCGCTGACGCCGGTCTCCGTCTTCGCCCGCACGTGCAGCTCGATCAGCTCGTCCCGGTGCGGGGCGCCGGCCAGCGAGTACGGCCGCCGGACCCCGGGCACGGCGTCGACCTCGACCCGGGTGTACTGACCGGGGCGGAACGACAGCGGCAGCGACGGCCGCAACGTGATCACCGCGAGGTCACGGCGGCGCACGTCGTGCTCGATCACCTCGGCGGGCCAGACGGTCGGCTGGTACGCGACGAGCGTCCCGCCGTGCACCAGCCACTCGTAGATGTGCTGCCACGTCCAGCGCCAGGCCTGGTCGAAGTCCTGCCGCCAGGCGCCCGGGGCCATCCCCGCGCGCATCGCCTCGGCCAGCGCGGCGCCGACCACCCGGAGCCGGGTCCACGGGATGCCGCACTCGGCGAGCACCGCACCGAGCTGGATGCAGCCGGCGACCAGGGCCGGCGGGTCGTCCAGCCGGCGGACCAGCCAGGTGAGCGCGCGGGCCAGCTGGGCGCGCTGTGTCTCCGGGGTGCCGGGGAGCGCCTCGAGCAGGGGCGATTGCGCCTGCCCCAGGGCCCGCCAGAGCCGGCCGGCGACCTCGTCGATGCCGCCCGCGGCGTCGAGGCTCGCACTGAGCAGCCGCTGGGTGTCGCGCAGCGCCTGGCGGTCGGCCGGGTCGACGCCGTCGGGCCGGGGCGTGCCGCGCTTGCCGGGCACCCCGGGACGGCGGCGGCCCGGATGGTCACCGGTCGTCGTCTGGGGTTGGGGTGGCGGGAACTCGGTGGCGGGCCCGCCGATCCGGCGGGCCGGGGCGACCGGCGGGATGTTCGGCACCGGGCCGGTCGGGCCGGACGGGACGGCCCCGATCGGTGGGATTCCCCGGTCGGGGCCGTACCGGGCCTGAAAGCTGGAGCGGCCGATCGTGTCGCCGGGATCGCCGCGCCAGAGCAAGCCGCCGCCGGGCTGGTGCGACGGGGGCACGTCGGTCTCCTCCTCGTCGTCGGCCTGGTTCGGAAAGGGGATCTCGGAGAGCGCGGCGTCGGCATCGGCCACTCCGGCGGCGGCGGCGTCCGGCGCGTTCTGGCGCAGCCGGATGGCACGCAGCAGGGCGAGCAGATGCGGATCCGACACGGATCACCCCCGGCGAACTCGACAAGGGTGACCCTACCCCGCGAATAATGCCGGTGTGCCTGCACTCAGTATCACCAGCCCGGACGATCCACGGATCGGCGACTATCTAGCCCTCACCGACGTCGAGCTGCGAACCCGGTGGGAACCGCCGAACGGTCTGTTCATCGCCGAGGGGGAGCTGGTCATCCAGCGGGCGCTGCGGGCCGGCTACCGGATGCGCTCGGCCCTGGTCGACGAGAAGCGCGCCGATCAGCTGACCGGGCTGCCGCCGGAGGCGCCGCTCTACACCGCTCCGCCGCCGGTGCTGGAGTCGATCACCGGGTTCCACGTGCACCGGGGCATCCTGGCGTCGTTCCACCGGCGGGAGCTGCCGGTGATGGAGGAGATGCTCGCCGGGGCGCGCAGCCTGGCCGTCCTGGAGGGGCTGAACACGCACACCAACCTGGGTGCGCTGTTCCGGAGCGCGGCGGCGCTCGGCATCGACGCCGTGGTCCTGTCGCCGAACTGCGCGGACCCGCTCTACCGCCGGGCGGTACGGGTCAGCATGGGTGAGGTGTTCGCCATCCCGTACGCGAAGTCGGACGACTGGCCGGGCACCCTCAAGGCGATCCGGGCGGCCGGGTTCAGCCTGCTGGCGATGACTCCGGGCGAGGGCGCCGTGTCGATCGCCGGCCTGACCCCGGCCCAGCGGGAGCGGCCCGCGCTGCTGCTCGGCGCGGAGGGGCCCGGGTTGACGCGTACCGCCCTGGAGGCGGCCGACGCCCGGGTGGTGATCCCGATGCACAACGGGGTGGACTCGCTGAACGTGGCGACCGCGGCGGCGATCGGGTTCTACGAGATCACGCGCTGACTCAGGAACGGGGTACGAGGCGGCCGCCGGTCCAGGCCAGGCCCATGCCGGCGGCCAGCGCGAGAAGGGCGCCGACGGTCGGTACGGGCTGGTCCACGGACGTGCCCGCACCCATCGCCAGCGCCGCGAGCATCAGCAGCACCCCGTCGGCGGGGTTGACGAGTTTGGAACGGAACACCGCCCAGCCGAGCAGCAGCATCCCGGCGCCGCACACCGCCGCGGCGACGGTGAGCAGGCCGTCGACGTGCCCGGCGACCATCGGCGCGCTCGCCACCACGGCGTCCTCCGGCAGGGCGGCCACCGGCAGCAGCAGGGTGGCGCCGGCCAGCGTGGTCAGCAGCCCGGCCAGGGCGCACCGCCGGGTACGGGACCCGGCGAGCAGCCCGGCCAGCGCGATCAGGGAGATCATGGCGAGCCACCCGGCGAGCAGGCCGACGGCGAGCGGGCCGGGGACGCCCAGGACTCCGAGGGTGAGCCAGCCGTAGAACACCGCGGCGGCCGGGAGCGCCCACAGGGCCAGCCGGGCGTACCGGCGGACCGACCAGATCCAGACGGCGTCCCGTACCGGCAGGAGGTGTGTGTCCTCCTCGGTCGTGGTCGGGGCGCCGACCCACGCCGGTGCGACCCGCAAAGGTCGGCCGCTCGCCGTCTGGCGCTCGCTGATGCTCATGGCTCCGCCTCGTTAGCTGGGGCAACAAGCCGAGCGGCCGGGGGCACCGGTCGGGAATCCTGCTGCGAAGCATGCCAAAGAGTCACCGTCGATTGCGGCGGATCTCACAAAAGCCGGAAAAGTCAGTGTTTTTCGATGTGCTGCACTCCGTCGTAGTCGGCGCTGCCGAGCGCCGCGGTCGGCGGGATCACGTCGGGGGCGGGCAGTCCCGGCCGCCCGGAGGCCTCCGCCTCGGCCTCCCGCACCGCCTCGTCGACCCGGCGGGCCTCGGCCGCGGCGGCTTCGGCGGCGGCCGCGGCCTCCCGCTCGACGGCGCTCGCGTCCACCTCCTGCCGGGGCTCGTCACCCACCATGTTCGCCAGGCCGCCGAGCGCCCCACCCAGCCCCTCCAGCGCCTTGGTGAGCTCGGTCGGCAGGATCCACACCTTGTTGGCGGTGCCGTTGGCGATCTGCGGAAGCGATTGAAGGTACTGGTAGGCGAGCACCTTCTGCGACGGGTTGGCCTGGTGGATCGCGTCGAAGACGGTCCGGATCGCCTTCGCCTGGCCCTCCGCCTGGAGGATCCGGGCCTGCCGGTCACCGTCGGCGCGGAGCACGGCGGCCTGCTTCTCGCCCTCGGCCGTGAGGATCTGCGCCTGCTTGTGGCCCTCGGCGTTGAGGATGGCGGCCCGCCGGTCCCGCTCGGCGCGCATCTGCTTCTCCATCGAGTCGCGGATGCTCGGCGGCGGCTCGATCGCCTTGATCTCGACCCGGGTCACCTTGATGCCCCAGCGGCCGGTGGTCTCGTCCAGCACCCCGGACAGGTGCCGGTTGATCTCCTCGCGGCTGGTCAGCGCCCGCTCCAGGTCCAGTGAGCCGATCACGTTGCGCAGGGTGGTGACGGTCAGCTGCTCGATGGCCTGGAGG
This sequence comes from Actinoplanes lobatus, assembly GCF_014205215.1. Lineage (NCBI taxonomy): Bacteria > Bacillati > Actinomycetota > Actinomycetes > Micromonosporales > Micromonosporaceae > Actinoplanes > Actinoplanes lobatus. The sequence continues at coordinate 4,076,547 of NZ_JACHNC010000001.1, read as the reverse complement.
AAGTGGGAGATCTCGTACGTCGCCCGGACCGGGTCGACCACCTTGAAGTAGAGCACCGTGTCGATCGAGACGACCAGGTTGTCCGAGGTGATCACCGGTTGCGGCGGGAAGGAGACCACCTGCTCGCGCATGTCGACCTTGGTGCGTACCGAGTCGACGAACGGCACCAGCAGGTTGAGGCCGGGCGAGAGGGTGCGCTGGTACTTCCCGAGCCGCTCGATGACGTCCATCCGCTGCTGCGGGACGATCCGGAACGACTTGACGAGCGTGGTCACCACGAGCACGACGATGGCTATGACGAGGATCAGGACGATTTGCTCCACAACCCCACTCCTTCTATAGATCGGGCAGGTCGTCGCTCAAAGATCGGGCAGGTCGTCGCTTAAAGATCGGGCAGGTCGTCGTGCCACACCTGGACGGTCGCGCCACGCACCTTGACGACCCGGACATGCACTCCCGGAAGAAAGACCTCCTGGCCGTCGACCGAGCGGGCCTGCCACAGCTCGCCGTCGATCTTGACCATGCCGTGGTCGGCGGAGACCTCCTCGACCACGGTCCCGCGGGAACCCTCGATCGCCTCGATCCCGAACGGGCGCTCCCCAGTCTCCAGGGCGGGGCGGGCGTGCCGCATGATGATCGGGCGCAGCGCACCGACCGAGAGCCCGGACACCACGGCGAAGACGATCACCTGGACCACCAGGTCCGCGCCGAGCGCGGCAGCACCAGCCGCGGCCAGAGCACCGGCGGCGAAGAATATGACCAGAATCGTCGCGGTGAAGGCCTCGGCGATCGCCAGGACCACGGCGAGGATGACCCAGAGCACGGCTTCCACAACACCGATCGTGACACGCCCATGCACCCACGGCGACCGTAGCCGAATCCGGTTCAAACAGTTAGACCCATGAGTTCGCCGCAGGGGAGGGAACCCACCGTGACGCTGCTACCGGAGACCGTCCGCCGGATCGACGGAATCGCCGCCCGGGCACAGTCCACCGGCCGGGTGCCGTCGCTCGCCCTGGCCGTCGTCCGCGACCGCGCCGTCCTGCACTTCGCGGGCGCCGGCGAACAGCCCCGCCCGGACCCGAAGACCCAGTACCGGCTCGGCTCGATCACCAAGACGATCACCGCGACCCTGGTGATGCAGCTGCGCGACGAGGGCTTCTTCGCCCTCGACGACCTGCTCTACCGGCACCTGCCGGGCACCCCGATCGGCGGCGTGACCCTGCGCCAGCTGCTCGGGCACGTCTCCGGCCTGCAACGCGAGCCGGACGGCCCGTGGTGGGAACGCAACCCCGGCGGCGACGTGGACAAGCTGCTGGCCGAGCTCACCTACGAGAAGCTGGCCGGGCCGCCGTACCGCCGCTACCGCTACTCCAACCTGGCCTACGGTCTGCTCGGCGCGGTCCTCGAACGGGTCACCGGCATGGGCTGGGCGGAACTCGCCGGCAAACGCCTCCTCGACCCGCTCGGCATGAAGCGCACCACGTACGCGCCGGTCGAACCGTACGCCCGCGGCTATGTGGTGCAGCACGCCCTCGGCGGCGCCCTGCACGAGGAACCGCGCCCGGACACCGGCGCCATGGCGCCCGCCGGGCAACTCTGGTCGACGGTCACCGACATGGCGAAATGGGCCGCCTTCCTGGCCGATCCGGCGCCGGCCGTCCTGGCCCGGGAGACGGTCGACGAGATGTGCACGCCCGTCGCCATCAGCGACCTGGAGTCCTGGACCGCCGGGCAAGGCCTCGGCCCCCAGCTGTACCGGGTCGGCGAGCGGGTCTACGCCGGGCACGGCGGCTCGATGCCCGGCTACGTCGCGCATCTGGCCGTACACCGCCGCAGCCGGATGGGCGTCATCGTCTTCGCCAACGCCTACGGCCTCGACGGCACCAGCATCAAGGACGTCAGCCTGGAGGCCCTCACCGCCACCCTGGACAGCGAACCCACCCCCGTCCCCGCGTGGCGCCCGCCCGCGGCCCCCGAAGGCGAGGCCGCCGAGATCTGCGGCCGCTGGTGGTGGATGGGCCGCGAGTACTCACTGCTCCCCGACGGCGACGCCCTCGTCATGACCGGCCCGAACCATCGCACCCGCTTCACGCGCGAGGCCCCGGACCGTTGGCGCGGCCTCTCCGGCGACAACGAGGGCGAGATCCTGCGCATCCTGCGCGACCCCGACGGCACGGCCGAACGCCTGGACATCGCCACCTTCCGCTACAGCCGCGCCCCCAGCCATCTGGCCTGAAACCCCAACCCCATCCCCGGTACGGACGTCGCACCCCCCAACCGCAACCACCCCGTCCCGCCCGTCCCGCCACCTCCGCGACCACTCACCCACTCCCGCCACCTCCGCAACCACTCACCCACTCCCGCCACCTCCGCAACCACTCACCCACTCCCGCCACCTCCGCAACCACTCACCCACTCCCGCCCGTGCCGCCCCACCGGGCCCAGCCTCCACCCACCACAGCAGTCACCCACCACCCCACCTCCCGCGATCTTGGACGTTTCCCCACCGCAACCGGCGGCAAGGCGTCCAAGATCGCCAAAGCGCTCGGCGGGCCGGCGTGCAGCCGAAGCGCCCGGCGCGCTAGCGGGCAAACACGCCGAGCGCCCCTCCCCACGACCCGCGCTTGGACGATTGACCACCGCAACCGGCGGGAAACCCTCAAGATCGCGAAAGGACGCCTGCGCCGGCAGGGACCGCGCCAGCCGCCACCGCCGCCGCCACTACCGCCAACCGCCAACCGTCAACCGCCACTACCGCTACCGCCGCCGCGGCGGTGGCCGCAATCTTGGACGATTGGCCACCACCATCGGCGGCAGAACGTCCAAGATCGCGGAAGCCCCGGAGGGCTGGCGGGCAAACGCGCCGAGCGCCCCTCCCCACGACCGCAATCTTGGACGATTGGCCACCGCAGCCGGTGAGAAAGCGTCCAAGATCGCGGAAGCGCCCGGAGGGCTGGCGGGCACCTGGCCGGGCACGCCTCCCCGGCCCACGATCTTGGACGATTGGCCACCGCAGCCGGCGGGAAAGCGTTCAAGATCGCGGAAGCGCTTGGCGGGCTGGCAGGCACCTGGCCGGGCACGCCTCCCCGGCCCACGATCTTGGACGATTGGCCACCGCAGCCGGCGGGAAAGCGTTCAAGATCGCGGAAGCGCTTGGCGGGCTGGCAGGCACCTGGCCGGGCACGCCTCCCCGGCCCACGATCTTGGACGATTAGCCACCGCAACCGGTGAGAAAGCATCCAAGATCGCGGAAGCGCCCGGAGGGCTGGCGGGCACCTGGCCGGGCACGCCTCCCCGGCCCACGATCTTGGACGGTTGGCCACCGCAGCCGGTGGGAAAGCGTTCAAGATCGCGGGACGGCGCCTGCGGCCGCCGCCCGGGCCGCGGGTGGCGTGGGAGCAGCGGGAGGCGCGGGAGGCGTGGGAGATCCGAGAGCAGCGGGAGGGGTGGGAGTTCCGGCAGCAGCGGCAGGTGCGGGACCAGCGGGAGAGGTGGGAGCAGCCGGAGGGGTGGGAGAGGTGGGAGGGGTGGGAGAGGTGGGAGCAGCGGGAGGGGTGGGAGGGGTGGTTGTGGGGGTGGGGCGGTGGGAGAGGCCCAGGGTCAGGCCGGCGGCTACGGTGGCTATGCCCAGCCAGACCAAGGGGGCCGGGGACGGGGCGCCGAGGGCCATGCCGGTGACGGCGGCCGCGACGGGGGCCACGCCGGTGAGCAGGCCGGCGGGGCCGGAGCCGATGCCGGCCACGCACGTGTACCAGAGCAGGAACGCGACGGCCGTGACCAGGACGGCCAGATAGGCGCCGGCCAGGACGTCGTCGAGGTGGAGCCGGGTGACCGCGCCGGGGCCCTCGACCGTCAGGCCGATCGCGGCGAACACGGCGGCGCCCAGCCAGGTGGCGTGCGCGGAGACGCCGAGCGGCCCGTGCCGGCCCAGGACCGGCACCGCGAGCAGGGTGAAGGCGGCCTCGCAGCCGAATGTCACGGCCGCCCAGGCCACGCCGGTGGCATCGGTACGGCCGAGCCCCTGCACGAGGGCCGCGCCGGCGGTCACCACCGTGGCGGCGGCCAGTACCCGGGCGGCCGGGCGGCGGCCTTCCAGGAGTGGGCCGACCGCGGCGAGGACGATCGGCACGCAGGCCACGGCGACACCGATGACCGCGGGTTCGGCGTGCCGGGAGCCCTGGATCAGGGCGACGTTGAAGATCACCAGGCCGGTCAGGGTGACGCCGAGCAGCCAGAGCCATTCGCGGCCGCGGGGCCGGTGGACGGGGGTGCCGGCCCATCGGGCGTAGCCGAGCAGGAGCAGGCAGGCCACCCCGTACCGGGCGGCCTGCACGGTGAACAGGGGCGCGTCGGCGAGGTGGCCGGAGACCGCGACGCTGCCGCCGACGAAGACCATGCCGGCCGCCCCGGCGAGGCCGTGACGCGCGGTCCGCGGCGGGGCGGCGGATTCCCGAACGGAGGGTGTCATGGACAGCATCGTTCCCCCGGGTATGGTCCGGTTCGAGAGCCAATTCCAGCGGGATGAGGTGGACCAATTTCCGGATCGGACTTTCTCCAGCTGCGGGCCGGGGAAGCGCCGGCCAAGGGGCTGACCGCCTGGCTGACCGAGGGGCTGCGGGCGGCGATCACGGCCGGGCGGCTGGCGCCGGGCGCCCGGCTGCCGGCCACCCGTCTGCTCGCCGGGGAGCTCGGCGTCTCCCGGGGTGTGGTGGTGCAGGCCTACCAGCGGCTGGCCGACGAGGGGCTGGCCGGGGCGCGGACCGGGTCGGGCACGGTCGTCACCGGGCGCGGCACGGCGCTGGGGTCACGGCCGGCCGAGGACCGCCGGCGGACCCTGGACGAGCTGCGGCTGCCGGTCTACGCCCCGGACGACATCGACCTGGATCTGTCGCCGGGTGTGCCGGATCTGTCGGCGTTCCCGCGGGCGGCCTGGCTGCGGGCCGAGCGCGCGGTGCTGGACCGGGTCACGGCCGCGGACCTCGGCTACGGCGACCCGGGCGGCACGCCCCGGCTGCGAGCGGCACTGGTCGCCTGGCTCACCCGTACGCGTGGGGTGCGCTCCGAAGCGGACGACGTGGTGGTCACCGCGGGCGTGGCGCAAGGGCTCGCCCTGGTCGCGCACGTCCTCAAGGCCCGGGGTGTCACGACGGTCGCGGTCGAGGACCCGGGGTCGCGGGGCGCCGCCGACCAGATGGCGTTCTGGGGCATGGCGCAGGTGGGGGTGCCGGTCGACGCGGACGGGATGCGGATCGGCGATCTGGCCGCGTCCGGCGTCCGTGCGGCCGTGCTGACGCCGGCGCACCAGTTCCCGACCGGGGTGGTGCTGGCCCCGGACCGTCGCCGGGAGCTGCTGGCCTGGGCGTCCGCCGGCAACCTGGTGGTCGAGGACGACTACGACGCCGAGCACCGGTACGACCGGGCGCCGGTCGCCGCGTTGCAGGGGTCGATGCCGGAGCGGGTGGCGTACCTCGGCAGTGTCTCCAAGTCGCTGGCGCCGGCGATGCGGATGGGCTGGCTGATCGCGCCGCGCCCGATGCAGGCCGAGCTGCTCGCCGCCAAGCACGCCAGCGATCTGGGCAATCCGGCCCTGCCCCAGCTGGTGCTGGCCGAGTTGCTGGCGTCCGGCGACTACGAGCGGCATCTGCGGGCGGTCCGGGCCCGCCAGCGGGCACGGCGGGACGCGCTGCTGGCCGGGTTGCGCGAGCATCTGCCGGGGTTGCGGGTGGCCGGGGTGGCGGCCGGGCTGCATCTGCTCGTGCTGCTGCCGGGGACGGCCGACGACGTGGAGGTGGCCGGGCGGGTCGCGGCCACCGGCGTACTGGTGCAGCCTCTGACCTGGCACCGGCGCCGGACCGGACCGCCCGGCCTGGTGATCGGCTATGCCGCCCACCCGCCGGACCGCCTCGCCGAGGCCGCCGCCCGCATCGGCCGCGTTCTCAAATAGGGCTCAGCCCTCGAGAACCGTGACGAAGTCGATGAGCCGCTCCATCGAGTTGATCAGGGGCGTCTCGACGTCCTTGTAGGAGCTGACCGAGGCGAGGACGCGGCGCCACATGTCGGCCGGCTCACGGATGCCGACGGCCGCGCAGACGCCCTCCTTCCACGGACGGCCCGGCGGGATCACCGGCCAGGCGCGCAGGCCCACCCGTTCGGGCCGGACCGCCTGCCAGATGTCCACGTAGGGGTGACCCGTGACGAGCACGTTCGGGTCGGTCACCCGGGCCACGATCCGGCTCTCCTTGGACCCCGGGACGAGATGATCGACCAGTACGCCGAGCCGGCGCGACGGTCCGGGCCGGAACGCGGCGACCGCGCCGGCCAGGTCGTCGATGCCGTCCAGCGGCTCCACGACGATGCCCTCGATCCGCAGGTCGTCGCCCCAGATCCGCTCCACCAGGGCGGCGTCGTGGATGCCCTCCACCCAGATCCGGCTGGCCTTCGCCACCTGGGCCTGCACGCCGTCGACGGCGACCGACCCGGACGCGGTGACCCGGCGCTGCGCCGGCGCCCTGACCGCGGACGGGCGGACCAGTGTGACCGGACGGCCGTCCAGCAGAAACGCGGCCGGGGCGAGCGGGAAGTTGCGGCGCCTGCCGTTCCGGTCCTCCAGGACGACGGCGCCCAGCTCGAACCCGACGACCGCGCCGCAGAACCCGGAGTCGGCGTCCTCGACCACCAGATCCGGTTCGGCCTCCACCTCCGGTGTCACCTTCCGGCGGCGCCAGTCGCCCGCCAGCACATCCTCCCCATACATGTCCCGCACGGTAACGCGCGATCACGGACACACCGGCGGTGACGCTCCGAGCCGAGACAACTCTCCGCACCGGCACGTACCCTTGCTCGCATGTCACCCGCAGCCGATGCGGCCACCCGTACCGCACGCCGGTCCACCAGGTTCGTGGCCTGGGTGCGCGCCTGGCGCGCCGGCCTCGTCCCGTTCGACGAGCTGGCCGACGAGATCGCCGCGGACGAGGAGCACCTCGTCGCCGACGCCCCCGGCACCTGGACCGACGTCCCGCTCCCCCAGGGCCTGCCGATCTTCGCGAAGCTGCACCCCGACGAGATCCGCCTGGTGCTGCCGGTGCCCGGTGACCCGCGCGGCCTGCCCGGCCCGGGCGAGCTGACCGGGGCGGCGCTGCTGGCCGGCGAGGCGGTGATGACGCCGTCGTTCGGTGTGGTGCCCGAGGTGCGGCGGCACACGTCCGGCTCCGGCGTGGAGTTCTCCACCGTGCTGTGGCGGGTCCACGAGGCGCCCGAGCACCGGCAGGTCTTCCAGATGGGCGCCGCCGAGGCCGAGGCGGAGCTGACCGCCGCGCTCGGCGAGGCCACCGCCCGGCTGACCCGGCTCGACGTGGCGCAGTGGAAACCGGAGCTGGCCGGCGCTCTCCAGGCGCTGCGCCGGCCGGAGAGCACCGAGACCCTGCCACTCGGGTTCGACCCGCGCTCGCGACGGCTGTTCGCCCGGGCCAGCGTCCTGGACCAGGTGCTCACCCTCGCCGAGACGACCGCGCCGGGCGGCGCTGTGAACGGTTACGAGGCCCAGCAGCGCGACGAGGCGCTGCGCCCGCTGACCGCCGCCTGCCGCCAGGCCCTGGTGGCGGCCTGCAACTCCCCGTTGCGCCCGTGAGCCCGGCCCTCGACCGGCACGCGCACTGCAGTTTCTGCGGCGCCCGGTTCACCGCCGGTCAGCCGTGGCCGCGCCGGTGCATGGCGTGCGGCGAGGTCAGCTATCTCAACCCGACCCCGGTGGCGGTGGCGGTCCAGCCGGTCGGCGCCGGCCTGCTGGCGGTCCGCCGCGGGATCGCGCCGGCGCGCGGGCGGCTCGCACTGCCGGGCGGTTTCATCGACGTGGGCGAGACCTGGCAGGCCGCCGCGGTGCGGGAGCTGTTCGAGGAGACCGGGGTGGTGGCCGATCCGGGCTACGTCCGGCTGTACGACACGGTCAGTGCCCCCGACGGCACGGTCCTCATCTTCGGTCTGCTGCCGGCGATGCGCAGCCCGGCCGACCTGCCGCCGGAGCCGGACACCGAGGAGACGGTCCGGCGGGAGGTGCTCTACGGGCCGACCGAGCTCGGTTTCGGCATCCACACCGCGATCGCCACCCGGTTCTTCACCGAGCACGCCCGCTCAGTCGATCAGGTCCGCGCCGACTAGCTCGTCCAGGACCATCCTGATCGCGGGCGCGCACCGCCCGGCGTCGGCCGACGTGAACCAGCCGATCTCGGCGATCTCGTTGGCCGCCTCCGGCTCGCCGGGCTCGTCGCTCGTGAAACACACGAGGCGCACACGGGTGCCCGGCGGCCGGTTGTGGGCGGGCGCGTCGATGGTGGTGAAGTGCCGCAGCCCGGCCGGGTCGACGTTGATCCCGACCTCCTCGGACACCTCGCGGGCGGCCGCGCCGGCGTCGGACTCCCCCGGCTCGGGTTTGCCGCCGGGCAGGTAGAAGGCGTCCGACCCGGTGGCCCGGACCACGAGGACCCGGCGTTCGCGGACACACACCCAGGCCGCCGCCTCGACCACGCTCAAATCTCGTCGATCAGGTCGGCGACCGAGTTGATGATCCGGGACGGCCGGTACGGGTACGTCTCGCTCTCCATCCGGCTGCTGATCCCGGTGAGCACCAGGATCGTCTCCAGCCCGGCCTCGAGACCGCACAGCACGTCGGTGTCCATCCGGTCGCCGATCATCGCGGTGGTCTCGCTGTGCGCGCCGATCGCGTTGAGCGCCGACCGCATCATCATCGGGTTCGGCTTGCCGACGAAGTACGGCTTCACACCGGTCGCCTTGGAGATCATCGCGGCGACCGATCCGGCGGCCGGGAGCAGGCCCTCGTTCGACGGGCCGGTGGCGTCCGGGTTCGTGCAGATGAACCGGGAGCCGGCGCTGATCAGCCGGATCGCCTTGGTGATCGCCTCGAAACTGTAGGTGCGGGTCTCGCCGAGCACCACGTAGTCGGGCTCGAACTCGGTGAGGATGTAGCCGGCCGCGTGCATGGCGGTGGTCAGGCCGGCCTCGCCGATCACGTACGCGGTGCCGCCGGGCCGCTGGTCGGCGAGGAACTGGGCGGTGGCCAGCGCGGCCGTCCAGATCGAGGACTCGTCGACGTCGAAGCCCATCCGGTAGAGCCGGGCCTGGAGGTCGCGGGGCGTGTAGATGGAGTTGTTGGTGAGGATGAGGAACGGCTTGCCGCTCGCCTTCATCCGGTTGACGAACTCGGGCGCGCCCGGCACCGGCTCACCCTCGTGGACGAGGACACCGTCCATATCGGTGAGCCAGCTCTCGATCGCCTTACGCTCCTTCATCAGGGTGCCTTTCGTCGCGCGGGTGGAGGGCAGCAGTCCGCGGGGCAGACGTCCCAGGTCGGCAGCGTACCGAGCGCCGGCCGATTCTGATCATCAGTCCGCTCCTGGACGAGTTGCCGCACCATTGCGACGAACTCGGGATGAACGCCGGGCGTCGCCGCCCGGGAATAGCCGAGACCGAGCCTGGCCGCGGTCTCCTTCGCCTCGTTGTCGAGGTCCCAGATGACCTCTAGATGGTCGGAGACGAACCCGATCGGGCTGACCACCACGTCGGTCGCACCCTTCTCGGCGAGCAGCGCGAGGTGGTCGTTGATGTCCGGTTCCAGCCAGGGGATGTGCGGCGGGCCGGAGCGGCTCTGCCACACCAGGTCGTAGCCCAGGTCGGCGGCGGCCGCGGCGTGCACCAGCCGGGCGGTCTCCTCCAGTTGGGCGGTGTACCGCCCGCCGTCGGGCCCGGCCGTCCGGGCCATGCCGACCGGCACGGAGTGGGCCGTGAAGACCAGGCGGGTGGAGGCCCGGCGGTCCGGTTCCAGCTCCTCCAAGGCTTCCCGTACGGCGGACACGTGCGGATTCACGAAACCGGGATGGTCGTGGAACTGCCGCAGCTTGGAGATCCGTGGGGCGCCCGGCCCGACGTGCGCCCGGGCCGCGTCGATGTCCTCCCAGTACTGCCGGCAGGACGAATACCCGCCGTACGCGCTGGTGGCGAATCCGAGCGCATGCTCGACCCCGTCGTCGCGCATCCGCGCCACGGTGTCGGCCAGCATCGGCTGCCAGTTGCGGTTGCCCCAGTAGGTGGGCAGGTCCACGTCGTGCGCCGCGAACTCGGTCCCGATCGCGGCGAGCAGGTCACGGCACTGCTGGTTGATCGGGGACACCCCGCCGAAGTGCATGTAGTGCTCGTACACCTCGGCGAGGCGCTCGTCCGGGACGCCGCGCCCGCGGACCACGTTGCGCAGGAACGGCATCACGTCATCGGGCTTCTCGGGCCCGCCGAAGGAGAGCAGGACGAACGCGTCGTAAACCACGCGCCCATCCTGCCACCGTGTTACGCAGTGCCTGCCTTTGGCCTGCCCTCCTGGCCCTCGCCCGCGGCCTGGTGCGGCACCCTCAGCAGGGTGCCGCTCGGTGCAGTCGCTCAGGCCGCAAGAGCGTGGTAACCCCCGTCGACGTGCACCATCTCACCGGTGGTGGCCGGGAACCAGTCGGACAGCAGGGCGCACACCGCGCGGGCGGTCGGCTCCGGGTCGGTGAGGTTCCAGCCGAGCGGCGCCCGCTGGGTCCAGGCGTCCTCGAACTCGCTGAAGCCCGGGATCGACTTGGCCGCCATGGTGCGCAGCGGGCCGGCCGACACGATGTTGCTGCGGATGCCGTGCTTGCCCAGGTACATGGCGAGGTAGCGGGAGGCCGACTCGAGCCCGGCCTTGGCGACGCCCATCCAGTCGTACAACGGGTACGCCTTGGTCGCGTCGAAGGTCAGGCCGACGATCGAGCCACCCTGATCCATCAGCGGCAGGCAGGCGGTCGCCAGGGACTTGTACGAGTACGTCGACACGTGCAGCGCCTGGGACACCTCCTCCCACGTGGTGTCGAGGAAGGCGCCGCCGAGGGCGTTCTGCGGGGCGAAGCCGATGGAGTGGACCACGCCGTCCAGTCCGTCGACGTGCTCGCGAACCTTGCCGGCGAGGCCGTCCAGTTGCTCCTGGTTGGTGACGTCCAGTTCGATGACGGGGGCCGGCTCGGGCAGCCGCTTCGCGATCCGCTCGACCAGCGAGAGCCGGCCGAAGCCGGTGAGCACCACGGTGGCGCCGGCCTCCTGGGCCAGCTTCGCCACCGAGAAGGCGATCGAGGCGTCGGTGATGACGCCGGTGACGAGCAGCCGTTTACCGGCCAGCAGTCCAGACACTTTTACTTCTCTCCTGAAAAAGTCTCGGAAAAACTCAGTGCCCCATACCGAGGCCCCCGTCGACGGGGAGCACGGCGCCCGAGATGTACGCCGCACTGTCGCTCGCGAGGAAGGTCACCGCGGCGGCGACCTCGTCCGTGGCCGCGAGACGACCGGCCGGGACGGCCTTGATGATCTCGGCCTTGCGCGAGTCCGGCAAGACGGCGGTCATCTCGGTCTCGATGAAACCGGGCGCCACCACGTTCGCGGTGATGTTTCGGCTGCCCAGCTCACGCGTGATGCTACGGGCCATGCCGACCAGGCCCGCCTTGCTCGCCGCGTAGTTCACCTGGCCGGGTCCGCCGTACAGGCCGACGACCGACGAGATGAAGACGATCCGGCCCCACTTGGCACGCAGCATCTTGGTGCTGGCCCGCTTCGCGCAGCGGAACGCGCCGGTCAGGTTGGTGTCGATCACCCGCTCGAACTGCTCGTCGGACATCCGCATGAGCAGCGTGTCGTCGGTGATGCCGGCGTTCGCCACCAGCACCTCGACCGGGCCGAGCTCGTTCTCCACGAAAGTGAACGCCGCGTCGACGGCCGACGAGTCGGTGATGTCGCACTGCACGCCGAACAGGCCCTCGGGGACGTTCGAGCCGCGGTGGGTGACGGCCACCCGGTCTCCCTGTTTGACGAAAGCCTGGGCGATGGCCAGGCCGATGCCGCGGTTTCCTCCGGTCACCAGAACGGTGCGAGCCACAACACACTCCAATCGACGGGTCATCACACAGGGTCACGACGATCCCTCTGAAAGGCGAGACTATCGGCCCGCACTACCCCTGCCGAGGGATGGTCCCGCCTACTTACACCCCGTTCAGGGCCGCGCCGATTTTCTTAAGTTGTGGTTAAGGGGTACAGTCCGACACGGTTCTGGCCCGGCTATGTAGTGGAGGTGATCGCTGTGCGAGATAGCGATCCTCCTAGTCGTGGCCGGGACGCTCGTCAGCGTTTCTGACCGCTGACACTCGATCCCCACCCGCATGCCACCGGCCCTGTCGAGGCCGGCCCGCCGGCGTGCGGTGGTTCTCGGCCGCGAAGTGACCTACGTCCGTAGCTCAGTCACCAGCGGAAGACGGTTCAACCATGAAGAAGATCGTCGCGCCCCTCGGTTTCACCCTGCTCTCGGCCTGGGTCGTCGTGCTGTTCGTCCTGGCGCACAACACCCCCTGACGGATCGGTTTGTCAGGCCCAGTCGTGGCGGGCCGCGTACCAGCCGAGCTGCATCCGGCTCTGGACTCCGGCCAGGTCCATCAGGTGACGCAGGCGGCGTTGCAACGTGCGCAGCGAGAGGTCGAGCTGGGTGGCCACCGCCTGGTCTGTGAGGCCGGCCAGCAGCAGTGCCAGGATCTTCCGGTCCAGCGCTGTGGGGGTGTCCGCCTCCGTACGCCCGGCGTCCGCCGTGGTCAGGTCGCCGAGCACCGACGCGTCGAGCGGATGCGCGTGCCGCCACACGGTCTCGAACAGCGCGTCCATCGCGGTCAGCAGTCCGGATCGGTGCAGCAGGACCGCGCCCGGGTCCTCCCCGGGTGTGACGGTCAAGGGCACCAGCGCGAGTTCGCTGTCGGCCAGCATCAGCTTGATCGGCAGCGAGGCGGCCACCCGTACCTCGACGCCCTGGCGCAGCGACTCCATGGTTTCGGCGGCCACACCGGGTTCGGCCAGCGCGGACCGGTCGATGGCGACGCGGTAGCGCACGCCCTGGGCCACCATCTGCGACTCCACCGGGTTGGCGCCGGGCGGTACGGCGACGAAGGGGGCGGTGACGAAGCTGCGCACCTGGGTCCGAGCGGCGTGCTGTATCTGGGCGAACCGGTGCCGGATCGCCTCGACACCGGTGATCACTTCGATCAGTTCGCTGATGGTGCGGTCCGCCATCGCCTTACGGTGCTCCTCGGCAAGGGTGACCAGGGCCAGCTCGGCGCTGCGCAGTTCGGCCTGCCGTTCGCTGATCATCGCTCCGAGGGCGACCGCGGGCGGCGCGGCCGCATAGGCGCCGTCGAGAGTCGATTTGACCAGGCCGCACGCGGTCAGGTGGGTGAGCGCGACCTCGATCGCGAAGGTGGGGACATGCAGAGTCTCGGCCAATTCGGCCAGGCTGGCCTGGGTACGCCCGGCGAGGACACAGTAGACGGCTTCGTGGTCGGGGTTCAGGCCCAGCGCGCCCAGCATCGGTGGCTGTCTCCTCTGCACCCGTGACCGCGGAGAGAGTATGCGCCATTCCATACGGTCCTGCCCAGTTTCCGGGGGCAGGAGATGAGCGGGGACGGGCCCCGGGACGTTACCGCCCCGGGGCCCTGCGTGCGATCTCACCGGAGGCCGTACGCCCGGATGATCTCTTGGTTGATGCCGAAGCCGGCGTCGGTCTTGCCGGTGGCCCGCACCGACACGAAGCCGCCCGGCTGCTTCGGCAGCTTGAGCGCGCCGTTCCACCAACCGTCGCACTTACGCAAGGTCACCTGCTGCCAGGTGACACCGTCGTCGTAGGACACCTCCAGCGTCACCGAGGTGACCTTGCCGGTGGTGTCGCCGGGTCCGGCCTGCGGAATCGGCTTGATCCGGATCTCCTCGGTACGGCCGGCCCGCACGTCACCGCGCAGGTCGGTGTCGAGGCGGTACTCCATCTGCATCAGCGCGAACGGTTCGTACTTGTCCGAGGTGTTGGAGCTGGAGACGAAGTCCCACTCGGTGTGCGTGCGGGTCGACAGCCGCCACTGCTCGGCCGGGCGGGAGGCGTCCAGCACCAGGTGGTAGGGCAGGGTGCCGGCCGGCACCACCCTGTTCTGCATCGACGACGAAGGGCTCGTGTGCAGCAGCTGGTCGCCCTGGTAGAGCTTCAGCGAACTCGGCACCGAACCGTAGGGCAGGTTGCCGCCGTGTTCCAGGGCGTCGTCCGAGGGGGTCCACGCCTGGATGTTGATGGTCATGTAGTCGCGGTAGCGGGCGTTCTGCACGGTGAACGTCCGGTTGAAGGCGGGCCGGATGGCCGGGGCGAACCAGTTCAGGCGGGTGCTGCTGCCCTTGGCGTACGTCCTGCGGTTGGCCGAGTCGGTCCAGCCGCCCTGGGTGTGCGACTCCGACCAGAGCTGGGCCGGGGTGACCCATTCGGTACGGAGGTTGGGATACCACTCGCGCTCCGACGCACCGAACGCCGGAACGATCGACAGGTCGTACCGGTAGCCGCTGCCCTGCATCGCGGTCGTCGGGTCGTAGAAGCGGGCGTCGATCCGGGCCAGGTCGCGCTGGCTCGGGTGGTAGCGCAGCGCCCGGTCCGGCACCTGGCCGGTGTAGTTCGGGGACAGGTCGTAGACGTAGCTCGCGTACGGCACCTGCTCGGTGTTCAGCCGTAGCCGGCCCGACTTGGCCAGGCTGATCAGCCGGGCTCCGGCATCGCGGTGCACGCCGGCGACCGGGATCGGCGACGAGCCGACCCACTCGCTGAGCCCACCGATGCCGTCGTTGACGACCACCAGCAGTTTCGCGCCCGCGGCGACGGCGGCGGCCGCGCGGCCGGCGGCGGTGATCGCGTCGCTGCGGGTCACCACCACCGCCTTGCCCTTGGCGTCGATCTTCTCGTACTCGGCGACGGTGCCCGTGCCGGCATACACGGTGGGCAGCGACTCACGGCCCGCGATGAGGGTGCTGCCCGCCTGGACCAGGACGTCCAGCGGCGGCAGCCCGGGTGCGGCCACGGTCAGCAGCGGCTCGCCCTTACGCCACCTGGTGACCATCGTGAAGGTCGACTTGGTGACCTTCTGGGTCGGCGAGAGGTAGATGTCGTCGTACGCGATCGGGTAGAGGTAGCCGGCGCGCAGGCTGTCACCGTTGCCGAAGTCGATGGTGAAGTCGTACTTGCGCTGGCGGTTCTCGGTGCGCTGCGGCGCGGTGGTGTCCAGCAGGCGAGCCTTGCTGGCGTCCAGCACCACCTCGGCTCCGGAGCCGTCGAGAATGGTCTCCGGGTCGACGAGCAGGGCGCGGCCGAGCCGGTCGGCCCGCTCCCCCGGGACGTCGAAGTCGGCCGAGACGGTGTAGACGCCGGGGGCCATCCGTAGGGTGAGCGAACCGTCGACGGTGTACATCCACGGCTCGGCAACGCCGTCCTTCTTGATCAGAACGGTGTTCTCGGTGGGTTTGCCGTCCCGGCCGAGCAGCTTGATCTTCAGGTCGTAGCGTTCGGCCTCCTTGATCAGGCCGAGCGAGGTACGGGTGACCACGGCGCCGGTGGTGGCGTCGGTGCCGACAAGGTAGCCGGAGACCTCGCCGGTCCCGGGCAGGGTCGAGTCGCCGGCGACCGGAACGGCCACGCTGCCGCCCGCGGGCACCGTCACCGAGGAGGCGCCCACCGAGAACTGGTTCGCACCGGTGGTGGCGAGGTTCAGGGTGACGTCGGTGTCACCCGAGTTACTGAAGGCCACCTGCTTGGTGGTCGGCGCGTCGGTCGGCTCGTGCGGCCAGTCGAAGTTGCCGAAGAAGACCGATCCGGTGGCCCGGACGTTGTTGCGCACGGCGGCGGCGACGTCGACCCGGCCGGCACCCACCTCGTACGGGGTGTACGTCGTTTTCAGACCCTTCGCGCTGCTCATCAGCGCTTCCTTGAGCTGGGCGCCGGTCCAGCCGGGGTGGCGTTGCGCCAGGATGGCCGCCGCGCCCGACACGTGCGGGGTGGCCATCGACGTGCCGCTGATGGTCCGGTACAGGCCGGTTCCGGAGGTCATCTGCTGCGAACGGGCGGCGGTGATGTTGACGCCGGGCGCGGTGATGTCCGGCTTGAGCGCGCCGCTGCCCAGCAGAGGCCCGGTGCTGGAGAAGGCCGCCAGCGCATCCTGCTTGGAGACCGCGCCGACGGTGAGCGCACTGGCCGCGGCGCCGGGCGAGCCGATGCTCTGCGGCCCGTTGTTGCCGGACGCGATGACGAAGAGGGTGCCGTACTGGGCCGACAGGGCGTCGACCGCGACGGACAGCGGGTCGCTGCCGTCGGAGAGCGTCGAGTCGCCCAGGCTCATGCTGACGACGTCCGCCCCGGACTCGGCCGCCCACTGCATACCGGCGAGCACCCAGGAGTCCTGGCCGGAGCCCCCGTTGGCGAGAACCTTGCCGACGATGAGATCCGCACCGGGCGCGACGCCCCTGTTCGCGCCGGCCGAGCCCGCGCCGGTGCCCACGATCGTCGCGGCGACGTGGGTGCCGTGCCCGTTGACGTCGGAGGTGTCCTCGTCCGGGACGAAGCTGACCTTGTCGTCGACCTGGTCGGCGAGGTCGGGGTGACTCGCGTCCACGCCGGTGTCCAGCACCGCGACCTTGACCCCGCGGCCGTCGTACCCGGCGGCCCATGCTTCGGGGGCGCCGATCTGCGGCACGCTCTCCTTCAGGTCGGCGGTGACCCGCCCGTCCAGCCAAAGCTTGGTCACACCACTACCGAGCGCGGCGGGGGCCTTGCCCGCGCCCGGCGCGATGGTCTCCCAGAACGGGCGGGTCTGCTTCTTGTCGACCGCCAGCGCCGCGGCGCCGACCTTCCGCAGGTCGCGAACCAATGTCGCGCCTCGCGGCGTGGCCGGCGCGGCGGCGCGTGCCCCGGCTGCCGAGTAGGTGCTGATCACCGGCAGGCTGTCGGTGTGTGCGTCGTCGTACCCCATCTCGAGGAGATCGGTGACGTTGAACAGCCTGCGGTCCAGCCGGTCGGCGCTCAGCAGCGGCAGCACCTCGTCGGGCAGGACGAACAGATCGTCGCCGGTCTGCTGGAGGCGGACACCGCCGATGGCGGCGCCGGGCCGTTCCACATCGACCTTCTCGATGCTGTCGGCCGAGGTGGTCACGGTGACCACATCGCCGGTGACGAGAGTGATGGTGTGTATGGAGGTGCCGGTGGTCGCGGGGGCCGAGCTGGTGGCTGCCGCGGTCGCGGGCGTCGGGACCGCGGCGATTCCGCCGGCGATCAATCCGACTGCCGCTGCCGCGGCCAGCAGCCGGCGCCGCACCGGATCGGGGCCGAAGGGCTGCGAGGGGGAAGGCATGTGAAGATTTCTATATGCCTGCTCGAAGCCCGTGAATACCGGAGCTTGGCGGAGTCACGCCAGGGCACAACTCCGCCAGCAAAGATTCAGGAATCAATCACCTAGGGCAAGCGGGACGTCCACAGCAGACTCATCGCCGCGCCGGCCAGCCCCAGCAGCAGGCCCACGGCGGCGTACCACCGTGTCACCTCGCGTGGCTCGGTCCGGTGCCCGATCGAGCTGCCCATGTCCTCGTAGACCTGCTTGAGCTCGCTCACCGAGGCCGCCTCGTAGAAGTAGCCGTCGGTGTTCTCGGCCAGCTCCTGCAGGGAGAGGCGGTCCACCGGCACCCGCTGCACCGAGCCGCGGATGTCGACCACACCGGTGTCGGTGCCGAACGCGATCGTCGACACCGGCACGTTGGCCTGCGCCGACGCGGTCGCCGCGTCCTCGATCGAGCGGCCCGACGTGCGGTAGCCGTCGGAGAGCAGCACGATCCGGGCGGGCGGGGCGCCGTCCGCGCCGTCGGCCGGCACCATCCGGATGGCGTCCAGCGAGGTGAACACCGCCTCACCGGTGGCGGTCGCCTCGGCCAGCGTCAGCCCGTCGATCGCGCTGATCACCGCGGACCGGTCCTTGGTCGGCGCGACCAGCACGTTCGCCGCCTTCGCGAACGACACCAGGCCCAGGTTGTAGCTGGGCGGCAGCTCGGCCACGAACGCCTTCGCGGCCTCCTGCGCCGCCTCGATCCGGCTCGGCGCCACGTCCTCGGCCTGCATCGACAGCGACACGTCGATGGCCAGCATCACGGTGGCCCGCTCCAGTGGCTCCTCGGTGTCCACCGAGGGACGGGCGGTGGCCGCCGCCAGCGCGCCCATCATCAGCAGGAACGCGCCCGCCGAGACGTGCCGGCGCCAGCCCAGGCCCTTCGGGGCGAGGGTGCGGAGCAGGTCGACGTTGGTGAAGCGCATCGCGTACTGCCGCTTGCGGAACTGCCGCCAGACGTACAGCCCGGCCATGGCCAGGACCGGCAGCAGCGTCAGCAGCCACCACGGCTCCAGGAAACGGATCATCGTGTGGTCCCTCGGGTACGGGCGTGGCGCTGAGCGGCCACGAAGCGGACCATGTCGAGCAGCCAGTCGGTGTCGGTGCGCAGCCGCAGGTGGGCCGCGCCCGCGGCGCGCAGCGCACGGGCGATCGCGGCGCGCTGCTCACCCGCCGCCTCCGCGTACCGCCGGCGCAGCCCCGGATCGGCGGTCTGCACCTCGTGCAGCATCCCGGACTCCGGATCGGCCAGGGTCAGCACCCCGACGTCCGGCAGCTCCAGCTCACGCGGGTCGACCACCTCGATGGCGAGCACGTCGTGCCGGACGCCGAGCTTGCGCACCGGCCGGGCCCAGCCCTCCACCGGGGCCAGGAAGTCGGAGATCACCACGGCCACGCCGCGCCGCCGGGGCGGCCGGTTCAGCATGTCGATCAGCTCGCCGAGGTCGGCGCGGCCGGGCCGGCTCTCGGTCCGGGCGATCGCCCGCAGCAGGCCCTGCGCCTCCTTACGGCCGGCCCGCGCGGGCAGCCGCAGAACCGGGCCGCCCGGCGCCGGGTCACCCACCGTCTCCGGCCTACGGCGCCACCAGCTCCGGCTCACCTTCCTCTCCGGTACGCCGGAGCCGGTGCCCACCACGGCGCCGATCCGGTTGCCGCCCCGGACGGTGAGATGGGCCATCGCGGTGGCGGCGGCGAGCACCAGGTCCCGTTTGAGCCATTTCGCGGTGCCGAAGTCGAGGCTCGCCGACAGGTCCACGGCCAGCCAGGTCTCCAGTTCGCGGTCGGCCACCGTGCGGCGGACGTGCGGCAGTGTGGTCCGGGCGGTCACCGGCCAGTCCATCCGGCGCACGTCGTCGCCCGGCCGGTACTCCCGCGACTCGCCCGCCTCACTGCCCGGGCCGGGCAGCAGGCCGGCGTAGTCCCCCTGGAGCAGGCCGTCGAGTTTCCGGGTGACCAGCAGTTGCAGCTTGGCGAGGACGGCCTCGGCCCGGACCGCCTCCTCCGGGGCGACCGGCACCGCCGTGCCGGGCCGGATCATTGCTGTCCGGGGTGACCGGGGGCGGGCCAGGGACCGGCCGGCGGCTGGGGCCGGCCGTTGTCGAACACGCCCGCCGGGACGCCGCTGGTGGGCTGCGGACCGGCCGGGCCGGCCACGTACTGCGCGGACTGCGCCGCACCGGCCGGGACCGGGGTCATCGGGCCGGGCGGGACCGGCAGCGCGACCGGGGGCCCACCGTTCGGCCCGGAGCCCTGCCGGGAGGAGACCTGCGGCGGCGGCACCATCTGCATGATCCGGGCCACGATGTGGTCGGCCGGGATGTCGTCGGCCAGCGCGTCGTAGCTGAGCACCAGCCGGTGGCGCAGGATGTCCGGGGCGATGTCCTGCACGTCCTGGGGCAGCGCGTAGTCACGGCCGCGCAGCAGCGCCAGCGCCCGGGTGGCCCGGACGATGCCGAGCGAGGCGCGGGGGCTCGCCCCGTACTGGATCAGCTGGGCGACGTCCGGCATGCCGTGCTGTGCCGGGGCCCGGGTGGCCAGCACCAGCCGCACCGTGTAGTCCACCAGCGCGTTGTGCACGAACACCTGGTCGGCGCGGCCCTGGAGGGCGAGCAGGTCCTCCGGGGTGAAGATCTGCTTCGGCTCCGGGGCGCTCACCCCCATCCGGTAGACGATCTCCCGCTCCTCGCTGTCCGTCGGGTAGCCCACGATGATCTTCATGAGGAAGCGGTCCCGCTGCGCCTCCGGCAGCGGGTAGACGCCCTCCTGCTCGATCGGGTTCTGGGTGGCCATCACCAGGAACGGGTCGGGCACGTCGTAGCTCTTGCCGCCGATCGACACCTGGTGCTCGGCCATCACCTCGAGCAGCGCCGACTGCACCTTGGCCGGCGCCCGGTTGATCTCGTCGGCCAGCAGGAAGTTGACGAAGACCGGGCCCAGCTCCACGTCGAACTGCTCGCTCGACTGCCGGTAGATCCGGGTGCCGACGATGTCGGCCGGCACCAGGTCCGGGGTGAACTGCACCCGGGAGAACGTGCCGCCGACCACCTTGGCCAGGGTCTCCACCGCGAGGGTCTTGGCCACGCCGGGCACGCCCTCGAGCAGGCAGTGACCGCGGGCCAGCAGGCCCACGAACATCCGCTCGACCATCCGGTCCTGGCCCACGATGACCCGCTTGACCTCGAACATCGCGCGCTCGAGCTGCGACGCGTCGTGCGCCGGGGGCACGGGCGCCCCGGACCCGTCGCTCGTCTCGGTCTCGGGCGTGCTCGGCTGCGCCACCGGTCCTCCACAACGGTCGAGATGCGCCGGCTCTTCGACGCCGACGCTCAAGACTTACACGACATACGACAACACACGGCTGGGAGGTTCCCAAGAGCCGGTCCCAGCGGCGCCGCCCAGCCTAGAGCGGCCCGTCGTCATCCGGCCGTCATCATCCCGGAACCCTCTGATCCGCGCAGCCCACGGCGCCATGGGCCGATTGTGTTGATCTTTCTGCGCGATCCGCCGGATCGGGCACGGTCACCGGGTGGATACGCGACCATGGGATGCGTGTAGCATTTGGCTCGTCGCCGGGCGGCTTCCCCCGTGGCCGCCCGGCGCTCAAACTCCCGTTCCGTAATGTCTACGGCATGGTCGAGGAGATCAACCCCCAGTGCTCCGCCAAGGGCTGCCGTGCGCCCGCGGTCTGGCAGCTGCGGTGGAACAACCCGAAGATCCACACTCCGGAGCGGCGGAAGACCTGGCTGGCCTGCGACGAGCACCGGGCCTCGCTCGGCTCTTTCCTGGAGGCCCGCGGGTTCCTGCGTGAGGTCACCCCCTTCACCTCGTCGGGAGACGCGATCATCTCTTAGGCTTCAAGGGTGAGCGAGCCGCCCGCGCGAACCGTCGTCGATGCCCTCGAACCCTGGCCGGACACCGTCATCTGGCGTCCGCTCTCCAGCCGGCTGATCATCGTGCACCTGATCGGCGTCGCCACCTGGACCGCCGTGCTGCTCGGCGGCCTGCTCGCCGGCCGGATCATCGGCGGCCAGAGCGCCTGGCTGTGGGGCATGGCCGCGGTCCTGGTCCTCGGCCTCTGGCGCGCCGGCGTGGCCGTCCGGGCGGTCCGGGCGTGGGGTTACGCCGAGCGCGACAACGACCTGCTGGTGCGGCACGGTCTGGTGGTCCGCCACCTGTCGATCGTGCCGTACGCGCGGATGCAGTACGTGGACGTCACCGCCGGGCCGCTGGAGCGCGCGTTCGGCCTGGCCACGGTGCAACTGCACACGGCCGCGGCGGCCAGCGACGCCCGGGTGCCCGGGCTGCCGCCGGAGGAGGCGGCCCGCCTCCGGGACCGGCTCACCGCCCTCGGCGAGGACCGGGCCGAGGGCCTGTGAGCGACACCGGGCATCCCGTCACGTCCGGGCGGCCGGCGCCGGAGGTCGAGCCGCGCCAGCGCCTGCACCCGCTCAGCCCGCTGCTGAAAGGCGCCAAGAGCATCGCCGTGATCGTGGCGGCGCTCTCCTGGCAGACCCTCGGGCAGGTCGGGGCGACCGACTTCGCGCTCATCGTGCTGGCGCTCGCGGTCGGGGTGGTGATCTTCTCGGCGGTCGGCTGGTGGAACACCGGGTACCACGTCGTCGCCCGGGAGCTGCGGATCACCGAGGGCCTGGTCTGGCGGCGCAACCGGGCCATCCCGCTCGACCGGCTCCAGGCCGTGGAGCTGCGCCGGCCCCTGCTCGCCCAGATCAGCGGCCTGGCCGAGCTGCGGCTCGAGGTGGTCGGCGGCAACAAGGCGGAGGCCCCGCTCGCCTACCTGACCGTGCGGGACGCGGCCACCCTGCGGGAGCGGCTGCTGGCGCTGTCCGGGCGGGCCGCCCCGGTGGACACCGCCACCACCGCGGACGAGCCGGCCGGTGGCGCGCCGCTCTACCGGGTGCGCAACCACGACCTGCTGATCAGCCAGTTGCTCACCCCGCAGGCGATCCTCCTGCCGTTCGGTGTGGCCTGGGTGTCCGCCCAGTTCCTGCTGGAGGGCTCGTGGACGTTCATCGGCATCGCCAGCACGGTGACCGCGATGGCCGGTGTCCTCCTCCAGCCGATCCGGCGGGTGCTGCGCGACTGGGACTTCCAGCTCGCCCGGGAGAACGGCGACCGGCTGGTGCTGCACTACGGCCTCACCGAGACGCGCAGCCAGCTGGTGCCGCCGAACCGGGTGCAGGCGGTGCGGCTCACCTGGCCGTTCCTCTGGCGGGCCAAAGGGTGGATGCGCCTGCGGATGGACATCGCCGGCCTGTCCGGTCCCGAGCCCGGCGACGACAAGAGCTCCGACCGCCTCATGCCGGTCGGTGACCTGCCGACCGCCCGCGCCCTGGTCGCCGCCGCGCTCCCCGGCGTCGACCTGGCCACCCTGGCCACCTCGCCGCCCCCGCCGCGGGCCCGCCTGCTGCATCCCTTCGGGCTGCGTTTCCTGGGTGCCGGCCTGGCGGCCGACGTCTTCGTCTCCCGCTCCGGGCGGATCACCCGCGAGACGGCCCTGATCCCGTACGCACGGATGCAGAGCGTCCGCGTCGTCCAGGGCCCGGTGCAGCGCCGCCTGGGACTGGCCACGGTGTACGCGGACACCGCCGGCGGTCACGCCGGTGCGGCTCACGACCGGCCCCTGGCCGAGGCCTACGCCATCGCCGATCAGCTCGCTCTGCGCGCCCGCCGGGCCCGCTCCGCCCCGCCCGTACCGGCCGTCCCGGTCCCGGCCACGGAAGAGACGTTCTGGCAACGGCCCGAACAGCCTTAAGCTTTGACAATGGAGCCTCCGGAGTTCGCGCCCGGTCTCAGCGCCCGGGTCGAGTTGTTGGTCACCGACGCCGACACCGCACAGTCCCTCGGCTCCGGTGACGTGCCGGTGCTCGGCACGCCCCGGGTGCTCGCCCTGGCCGAGGCGGCGACGGTCGCGGCGACCGCCCGCCAGATCCCCGGCGGCATCACCACGGTCGGCACCCGGGCGGAGGTCGAGCACCGGGCGCCCACGCCGCTCGGTCGCCGGGTCGTCGCCCAGGCCACGCTGACCAAGGTGGACGGGCGCAAGCTCCTCTTCGAAGTGACCGTCCACGACGGCGAGCTGCTGGTGGCCGAGGTCCGCCTGGAACGGATGGTCCTCGACCGGCAGCGCTTCATCGCCCGCGCCTTCGGCGACTGACCTCCCGGGCGACCGATCTTCAGCGAGAGCCCCAGCGGCTCTCCAGGTCGGCCGGGGTGGGCATGGCCGTGGCGCCGCCCCGGCGTTCGCAGACGAGGCCGGCCACCGACAGGGCGAAGTCGACGTGGCTCCGGGTGGTGGGCCCGCCGGTGGAGAGCAGGCGGCTGATCAGGGCGGCCATCACCGAGTCGCCGGCGCCGGTGGCGTCGACCGCGTCGACCTTCGGCGCGGGGAGCGTGACGGCGCCGTCGGCGGTGGCGAGGTGGGCGCCCCGCGCGCCGTCGGTCACCACGACGGTGGCCGCGCCGAGGGAGCGGACGTGCGCGGCGGCGGCCGCCGGATCGGGTTCGCCGTAGAGCGTCACGGCGTCGGCGGCACTCAGTTTGACGAGGTCGGCGGTGGCGAAGAACTCCTCGGCGAGGTCACGCAGCGCGGTCACGGCGGCGGTGTCGGGGAGCAGGGTGGGCCGCACGTTGGGGTCGAAGACGCGCAGCGGACCGGGGACGGCCCAGGCCGCGCGGGCGGCGTCCAGGAACGGGCGGCGCAGCAGGCTGATCGAGCCGGCATAGAGGACCGCGGCACCGGCCACCTCGGCCGGGTCCAGGTCGGCCGGGGCGAGCAGGGCGTAGGACGGCGGCTCGCCGTAGAAGGTGAAGGTCGGCTCGGCGCCTTCGAAGGTGGTCACGGCCAGGGTGGTGGGGACGGGCACCCGGCGTACCCCTCGATCGCCGACGCCGGTCTCGCGGAGGAAGACCGCGATCCGGTCGCCGAGCGTGTCGTCGCCGATCGTGCCGGCGTAGCGGGCCTCGCCGCCGAGCCGGGCCACGCCGACGGCCACGTTGAGCGGGGCGCCGCCGATCGCCTGGCGGTAGACGCGCTCGCCGTCGAGATCGGCTTCGAGGAGGTCGATCAGCGCCTCGCCCATCACCATCGCGTAGCCCATGCCGGTCAGCCTCTCATCCGTCGCGGGGCACCGACGGGCCAGTACCCGCCATCGACGAGGCCTATATGGGTGAATTTGGGATAATTATCGGATGAATGGTCGTCTGTTGATTCTCACGGCGCCGCTCGCGCTGAGCCTGCTCTCCGCGCCCGCCGCGAGCGCCGCCCTGCCCAGGCACGAGTTCGAGGGCACGTTCAAACGCTGGCACGCGGGCGCCACCGCGATCACCTATCAACCCACGCTGGTCCCGCCGGGCGCGCGGGCCACGGTCACGGCCGAGAGGACCGGAGCCGGGGTACGGGTGGAGCTGCTGGCCACCGGCCTGATCCCGGGACGGGCGTACGGGGCGCACGTGCACACCAGCAGGTGCGGCAGGGATCCGGCCGCCGCCGGGCCGCACTACCAGCACCACCGGGATCCGGCCGCCGGACCGGGCCGCCCGTCGGTGGACCCGGCCTACGCCAACCCGCACAACGAGGTCTGGCTGGACTTCACCGCCGACCGCAACGGGGTGGGCCGCTCGGTGAGTGCACAGGACTGGATGTTCGACATGAAACGGGCGCCGTGGTCGCTGGTGCTGCACGCCGAACACACCCACACCGGGCCGGGTGAGGCGGGCACCGCGGGGGCACGGCTGGCCTGCCTGACCAGGGGCGCGCTCCCGCAGTACGGGGAACGGCCCGGCCGCTGACCGAACACCGCCCGGCCCTGCCGGGCTGGGCGGCCCAGGCGGTAACGTCGGTGGCACCGAGAACGGAGGCACCCCCATGACGGCCGAGAACAGCGGCACCCAGCCCACGAAGACCGAGTCGCACGACCCGGACTTCCCCGAGGCGTTCCTGAGCTTCATGCGCCAGGGCTGGCGGGAGGATCCGCTCACCGTCGCACCACTGCCCGAGGTGCCCAACTACGCGAAGCGGCGGGCCGCGCTCTCCGAGGCGTTCCCCGGCGAGACGCTGGTCATCCCGAGCGGCAACGAGAAGGTGCGGGCCAACGACACCGACTACCACTTCCGCCCGGGCAGCGACTTCTTCTACCTGACCGGTGACCACGACCCGGACAGCGTGCTCATCCTGCACCCGAGCGGCTCCGGCCACGACGCGGTGCTCTACACCCGGCAGCGGAACTCCAAGGACACCGACCGCTTCTTCCGGGACCGCAACGGCGAGCTCTGGGTCGGGCGCACGCACACGCTGGCCGAGAAGTCGACCGAGCTGGGCCTGCCCACCGCCGCCCTGGGCGCCCTGGGCCCGGCGCTGGCCGGGTCGGCGCCGGGCCGGACCCGGGTGCTGCGCGGGCTGGACCCGAATGTGGACCGCGCCATCCTGCCGTACGAGCCGGATCGTTCCAAGCTCCGCGACCGTGAGCTGGCCCATGTGATCTCCGAGCTCAAGCTGGTCAAGGACGAGTGGGAGATCGCCCAGCTGCAGGCCGCCATCGACGCCACGGTGCGCGGCTTCGAGGACGTGGCCCGCGTCCTGCCGGCCGACCGGGGTGTCCGGGAGCGGCTGCTGGAGGGCGTGTTCGGGCTGCGCGCCCGGCACGACGGCAACGACGTCGGCTACACCTCGATCGTGGGCGCCGGCCCGCACGCGACGATCCTGCACTGGGTGCGCAACAACGGTGTGACGGTGCCGGGTGAGCTGCTGCTGATGGACATGGGCGTGGAGGGCCACAACCTCTACACCGCCGACGTGACCCGGACGGTTCCGGTCAACGGCGTCTTCACCCCGTTGCAGCGCCAGGTGTACGACATCGTCCACGCCTCCCAGCAGGCCGGCATGGACGCGATCAAGCCGGGCGTGGTCTTCCGCGACGTGCACAAGGTCTGCATGCGGGTGCTCGCCGAGGGCCTGCACGACCTGGGCCTGCTACCGGTCGGCGTGGACCAGGCGATGGCCGACGACAGCACGGTCTACCGGCGGTGGACACTGCACGGCTTCGGCCACATGCTCGGCATCGACGTGCACGACTGCTCGGCGGCACGGAACGAGACGTACCGGGAGGGCGAGCTGAAGGAGGGCTACGTGCTCACCGTCGAGCCGGGCCTCTACTTCCAGCCGGAGGACGAGCTGGTGCCCGAGGAGCTGCGCGGCGTCGGCGTCCGCATCGAGGACGACGTCCTGGTGACCGCGGACGGCTGCCGCAACCTGTCGGCGGGCCTGCCGCGCTCCTCCGGCGAGGTGGAGCAGTGGCTCGCGGCGCAGCGTGAGGCGGGCCCCCGCCTGCCCGGCTGAGTCAGCCTCTCCGGTAGTCGGAGATGATCCAGCACTCGGCACCGTCCGCCGTGTCGGTGACGTTGATGGTCACCTTGGCCGGATGACCGTCGGTGAGGTCGAACTCGGTGGCCACCTCGGCCCCGTCCTCCTCGGCGGTCTCCGCCATGGCGACCAGCTCGCCCAGCGTCGGCACCTCGATCTCCTCGCCCTCCTGCCCGGTCGCCGGGCCGAGGTCGACGGCGGCCGAGGCGGTCGGCGCCGCGGCGGAGGCGCCGACCCGCTGCGAGCCGGTCACCACCCCGCCGGAGACGGTGGCCTGGTAACGGCCCAGCGGCGCGGCGGCGTCGCAGCCCCGGGTCAGCACGAAGCTGTAGGCCGAGGGCTCGGTCCACGCCGGCGCGGACGCGGCCGTCGACGGCGGCGGATCCTGAATGACCGGCTCACTGTCCGGGGAGGACGTACACCCCCCGGCCAGCCCGGCGACGACCACCGCGAACAGCACACGCTCGAACCGCAGAACTCCCACGCGGCGCAATCTAGCGCAGGCGCGCCCGTCCGCCGTGCTCCGGCTCGTCACCAGGGCCGGCTGATCACATCCGGCAGATCCCGGACGGCGACCCGGTCCTCATCGGCCAGCACACCGAACATCCGCTCCGCCTCGTCGAGGGTGGCGTGCTTGCCGACCGACGCGGCCGCGCCGACGTCCGGCGTCTCCAGCCACAGCCCGCCCTCCTCCCAGGCCACCTGCACGCACCCGCCGGACCGGCCGACCGCGCTGAGCCACGACCCGGTCCGCGGGGGCAGCCGCCGCAGCACGTCGGTGACCTCGGCGATCGTCATCGGCCGCCCGGCGGGTTCGGCGGGCCCGCCCGGCAGGGTCTGGTACGTCACCTCGATCAGCCCCGCCTCGTCCGGCGGCTCCCCGCTCTCCCCGTCCTCCTCCAGCAGCCGCAGCCCGTCGAACCGGCCCACCGCACGGTCGCCGCCGATCAGCCGGTCGAACTCCCGGTGCACCGCCACCGACCGCTCGCCGTCGGTGAGCTCGAGCTCGACCCCGGCGGGCAGCCAGGGCAGCTCGACCTCGCCGAGCACGGCCGCCGGGACCCGCCCGGGGACGCGGTGCCGGCCGCTGACCACCTCGACGCCGATCTCCCGGCCGTCCGGCTCGGACGGGTGGGCGGCCATCCGTCCGTACCGGGGGCGGGCCCACCGCAGCCGCACGTGGATCCGCTGGCCGGCCGACTCGTCCCAGTCCACGTGCAGGCCCTCGGCGCGCAGCGCGGCCACCACCTCCTGCCCGGTCTCGACGTCCGGGCCGAAGGCGAGCCACAGGGTGCCGCCGCCGGCCGCCCGCTCGGCATCCTGCTGGTGGTAGAAGACGAAACCCCGGCCCGGGGCGTCGCGCAGCTCGGCGACCCCGCAGTTCTGGCAGCAGGAGAAGTCCTGCCGGGCGGTGATGCCGGCGGTGTCCAGCGCGCGGAACGCGTCGGTGAGCCGGTCGCTGTCGGTCCGCCGCGGCCAGCCCGCCTGTGCGTTGAGGTGGGCCGCGAAGTGCTGGGTGGCCAGCGCACGGATCTTCTCCGGTTCGATCTCGCCGCTGAAGTCCTCGGCGCACTCCTCCACCAGGGTGGTCCAGTCGTGCTCGCCACGCGCCACGGCGACCCGCACGTTCTCCTCGACGGACATGTATCTCCCTGCTCAGACGGTGTCACTGACGAAGACCGCGACCGACCGGGCCGGCACCTCGTGCGGTGTGGCGGCGCGCAGCACCGGATCCGCCGAGCCGGTCTGCTCCGGATGCGGGCGCAACGACCCCGGCTCGGGCAGCCCCGGCCGGGCCGGCTCGGTGGTGGCGTTGAACACCACCACGACCCGGCTCCAGCGGGCGTCCAGGCCGGTGCCGTCCAGGCACATCACGATCACGCCGGGCGGCTCCCGCGGGCCGCCGAGCGGGAACGACAGGCGCCGCTGCACCTCCTCAGCGGTGGGCAGCCCGAAGACCGGCGAGGACCGGCGGATGCGGAGCAGTTCCCGGTAGCGCTCGGCGGTCAGCTCGATCACGTCGGGCCGGGGCACCAGGCCCGGGTCGGCGAGCAGTGGGCGGGCATAGTCCCACTTGTCGGCGTTGTCGGGCTCCGGCGGCAGGCCCACGCCGAACCCGTTGCCCAGACTCGGATCCCAGCGGATCTGGTTGAACCAGTCGCCGGAGTTGTAGGAGTTCCGGTCCAGCGACTTGGACCGCAGCAGCTCGGTGCCGAGCGCCACGAACCCGGCGCCCTGGCCCAGCACCACGAAGGACAGGGCGAGGATCTGCATCCGGGCGCGGTCCAGCTGGGACGTGTCCGGGGGGAGCTTGAACGCCATGGCGTCGTACAGGATCTCGTTGTCGTGGGCGTCCACATAGTTGACCGCCTCGCCGGGGGCGTGGGCGTAGCCGCACGGTGAGCCGTTGTAGTCGATCTGGGCGCCGCTGCGCTCCACCCCGTCGTGGTTGACGAACCGGTACGTCGTGAGCGCCCCGGACAGCCCCACCTTGATCCGGTCGTGCAGCCACAGCGGCGTGGCCGAGCCGAGCCCGGTGGCGAACCCGCGCACGCCCGGGTCGTCGCCGAACGCGCCGCCGCCGCGCAGCGCGTCCCGTAGCCGGTCGTTGAACGTGGCGACGCCGGTGCCGGCCATGTTGACCTGGGTGGCCTGGACGAACCGGGCGTCGTAGGCCACCTCCCCGAAATTCCACCCCTCCCCGTAGAGCACCGCGTCGGGGCCGAGCGCCTCCTGGACGCGCAGGATGTTGGCCTTCGGGTGGTGGCCCATCAGGTCGAACCGGAACCCGTCGATCTTGTAGTGCCGCGCCCAGGTGACCAGCGAGTCGACGACGAGCCGGTCCATCATGGCGTGTTCGGTCGCGGTGTTGGGGCAGCAGGAGGACTCGGCGGTGCTGCCGTCGGCGAGCAGCCGGTGGTAGTAGCCGGGCACGATCCGGTCGAGGACGCTGAACCGGCCGAGCCCGTCGTGCATGGTGTGGTTGTAGACGACGTCGAGGACCACCCGCAGCCCGGCCTCGCCGAGGGCCATCACCGCCCGGCGCAGCTGGACGATCCGGTGCGGCCCGGCCGGGTCGGTGGCGTAACCGCCCTCCGGCGCCGTCCAGTGCCAGGGGTCGTAACCCCAGTTGAACCCGTCGGTGTCGGCGACCGCCATGACGGCCCGCTGCTGCTCCGGCGAGTCCGGCGGGAACGTGGCCAGGTCGCAGGCGGGCACCGACTGGTCGGCGCGACGGTCCGGCACGGTGGCGAAGTCGTTGACCGGCAGCAGGTGCACGTGGGTGAGCCCGGCCTCGGCGAGCGAGCGCAGGTGGCGCATCCCGGCCGACCCGGGGTGGGCGAAGGCCAGGTAGGTGCCGCGCTCGGCGGCCGGCACCGCGCCGTCCAGGATGGAGAAGTCGCGCACCGACAGCTCGCTGATCTGCATCCGGGCGGGGGCCACCGCCGGTGGTTTGACCAGGGTGTCCCAGCCGGGTGGGCGCAACGCCGGATCGTCCAGGTCGATCAGCTGGCTGTGGGTGGAGTCGGCGGCCAGGGACACCGAGTACGGATCCGTCACGCTGGTCGTCACCACCCGCTGTGCGGCCGGCTGCCACACCTGGACACGGAATCTGTACCACCGGCCGAGCCACTTGCGCCGGCCGGTGATCGACCAGACGCCGGTCGTGTCGTCGCGCTCCATCGGCAGGACCCGTGGCTCGTCGGCGGGGTCCCTGAACAGCTCCAGCTCCACGGTGCGGGCGGTCGGCGCCCACACCGAGATCCGGGGCCGGTCGTGGTCCTCGGTCACCGGGCCCAGCTCGGCCCCGGTGGCGGGCTCGTAGAGGTCGTCGAGCACCCCGGCGAGCTGCACCGCGGTGACCGCGACCACCTCACCCGCGTGGTCCCGGCCCTCGACCAGCAGACGGTCCCGCAGCAGCGGGTCCAGGTCCGTCTCCGGCACGGCGAAGGCGCGGTACGCCCGCAGGTGCGGGAACCGCCGGCTCTGCGCCTGGAAGAGGCCACCGGGCCGGGGCGCCAGGGGCAGCCCGGCGAGCGTGAACGTGGCCGCGCGGGTGGCGAACCAGTCGGGCAGCGCCACCGTGGTCCGGTCGATGAAGACGGCGTGCGCCCGGGCCGGGTCCAGCTCCGGCCCGAGGGTCCCGAGGTCGGGGCGGACCGGTGCCCGCACCCCGGCGGTCAGCCACACCTCCCGGCAGACGGTGAGGTCGAGCCGCTGGTCGTCGGGCAGGTCCTTCTCCTCGCCGCGGTGCAGCACATAGCGCAGGCCCACGGCGCCGGGCCGGACCGGAACCTCGAAGACCGCGCCGAACGCGTCGAAGCGGGTGGGCGCCAGCGGCGTGCCCCAGCGGGTGCGGTCCTTGACGAAGACACCCTCCCAGCAGTGCAGACCCCACCCGGCGTAGTCGCCGGCGGGCCGCCGGTAGTGGATCACCACGGTGGCGGGGGCGGGTGGCGTGGTCTCCGGCGCGACGGTGGAGATCGCCCGGTCACCGGCGGTCACCCAGATCTCGCTCGCCTCGCGCACCGGGACCCAGCGATCGGCCTCGACGTCCTTGGCGCCCCGGCGGTTCAGCACCAGGAAGCCGGCCTTCTGCGCGTCGGGGGCCAGCGGCACCCAGGCGAAGCGGCCCCACTCGTCCTCCCCCGCGAACGGGACGCCGTCGGGATAGGCCGGGCCGGCACCGGGCTCGAGGTCGCCCCAGGCGTGCAGCACCCAGTCCGCGTAATCACCGTCGTCGCGCCGGTAGTGCACGATCAGCCATCGCGGATCGGCTCTTGTCACCGGCACATCATCGCAGCGGGATACGACATTTTCCGGGCGTCCCGATGAAGGGCTGGAAGACTCGGCCCGTGGGACCCGCCTTGCACGGGCTTACAAGACGGACGTACGGTTTACCGGACACGCACAACCGAGAGTTAGGCAAACCTAACCCGAAGGTCGCCCTTTCGGTGCGAAAGACTTGACTTCCAGTCGCTGGGTGTGAAGGAGATGACGGTGGCCAGCCTCGACACCTTTGGTGCGAAGAGCGAGCTGCGCGTCGGAGACGCGAGCTACGAGATTTTCACGATCGACAAGGTGAAGGGGCACGATCGCCTGCCCTACTCCTTGAAGATCCTCCTGGAGAACCTGCTGCGCACTGAGGACGGCGCGAACATCACCGCCGACCACATCAACGCGCTCGGCAGCTGGGACAAGGACGCACAGCCGAACGTCGAGATTCAGTTCACCCCGGCACGGGTGCTGATGCAGGACTTCACCGGCGTCCCCTGCGTGGTCGACCTGGCCACCATGCGCGAGGCCGTGAAGGACCTGGGCGGCGACCCGACCAAGGTCAACCCGCTCTCGCCGGCCGAGATGGTCATCGACCACTCGGTCATCGCCGACCTGTTCGGCCGTGCGGACGCCTTCCAGCGCAACGTGGACCTGGAGTACCAGCGCAACAAGGAGCGCTACCAGTTCCTGCGCTGGGGCCAGACCGCGTTCAACGAGTTCAAGGTCGTCCCGCCGGGCACCGGCATCGTGCACCAGGTCAACATCGAGTACCTGGCCCGCACCATCATGGAGCGCAACGGTCAGGCCTACCCGGACACCGTGGTCGGCACCGACTCGCACACCACCATGGTCAACGGCCTCGGCGTGCTGGGCTGGGGCGTCGGCGGCATCGAGGCCGAGGCCGCCATGCTGGGCCAGCCGGTCAGCATGCTGATCCCGCGGGTCGTCGGTTTCAAGCTCTTCGGCGAGGCGCCGGCCGGCACCACCGCCACCGACCTGGTGCTCACCATCACCGAGATGCTGCGCAAGCACGGTGTGGTCAGCAAGTTCGTCGAGTTCTACGGCCCCGGCGTGAGCGCCGTCCCGCTGGCGAACCGCGCCACCATCGGCAACATGTCGCCGGAGTACGGCTCGACCGTCGCGATCTTCCCGATCGACGAGCAGACCATCGACTATCTGAAGCTGACCGGCCGCACCGAGCAGCAGGTGGCGCTCGTCGAGGCGTACGCGAAGCGCCAGGGCCTCTGGCTGGACCCGAACGCCGAGCCGGACTACTCGGAGAAGCTCGAGCTGGACCTGTCGACGATCGTCCCGTCGCTGGCCGGCCCGAAGCGCCCGCAGGACCGGGTCCTGCTGAGCGAGGCGAAGTCCGCCTTCCGCCAGGCGCTGCCGAACTACGCCACCCCGCACGGCCACGCCGACGAGGCCAGCGAGGAGTCCTTCCCGGCCAGCGACTCGCCGGCCAACGGCGTGCAGGACGACGCCGACAAGCCGCTGGTCTTCAGCGCGGCCTACGGCGCGAAGGGCCGCATCTCCAAGCCGACCCTGGTCAAGGGCGAAGACGGCGTGGAGTACGAACTGGACCACGGCGCCGTCGTCATCGCCGCCATCACGTCCTGCACCAACACCTCGAACCCGCAGGTCATGATCGGTGCCGCGCTGCTCGCCAAGAAGGCGGTGGAGAAGGGCCTGACCCGCAAGCCGTGGGTCAAGACCACCCTGGCCCCCGGCTCCAAGGTCGTCTCCGACTACTACGACCGGGCCGGGCTGACCCCCTACCTGGACAAGATCGGGTTCAACCTGGTCGGCTACGGCTGCACCACCTGCATCGGCAACTCGGGCCCGCTGCCCGAGGAGGTCTCGGTCGCCATCAACGAGGCCGACCTGACCGCGGTCAGCGTCCTCTCCGGCAACCGGAACTTCGAGGGCCGGATCAACCCGGACGTCAAGATGAACTACCTGGCGTCCCCGCCGCTGGTGGTCGCCTACGCGCTGGCCGGCTCGATGGACATCGACATCACCACCGAGCCGCTCGGCACGGGCTCGGACGGCAAGCCGGTGTACCTCGACGACATCTGGCCGACCAACCAGGAGATCGACGACACCATCGCGCAGGCGATCGGTGCCGAGGGCTTCTCCACGGCGTACCAGGACGTCTTCGCCGGCGACGAGCAGTGGCAGTCGCTGCCGACCCCGACCGGCGACACCTTCGCCTGGGCCGGTGACTCCACCTACGTCCGCAAGCCCCCGTACTTCGAGGGCATGCAGGCCGACCCGAGCCCGGTGACCGACATCGCCGGCGCCCGCGTCCTGGCCAAGCTGGGCGACTCGGTCACCACCGACCACATCTCCCCGGCCAGCTCGATCAAGCCGGACTCGCCCGCCGGCAAGTACCTCGCGGCCAACGGCGTCCCGCGCGCCGAGTTCAACAGCTACGGCTCGCGCCGCGGCAACCACGAGGTCATGATCCGTGGCACCTTCGCCAACATCCGGCTGCGCAACCAGCTGCTGAACGATGTCGAGGGTGGCTTCACGCTCAACCACCTGACCGGCGAGCAGACCACCATCTACGACGCCTCGGTCGCCTACCAGGAGGCCGGCATCCCGCTGGTCATCCTGGCCGGCAAGGAGTACGGCTCGGGCTCGTCGCGTGACTGGGCCGCCAAGGGCACCATGCTCCTCGGTGTCCGCGCGGTCATCGCCGAGAGCTACGAGCGCATCCACCGCTCCAACCTGATCGGCATGGGCGTGCTGCCGCTGCAGTTCCCGCAGGGCCAGAACGCCGCGTCGCTCGGCCTCACCGGCACCGAGACCTTCTCGTTCGCCGGCGTCACCGAGCTGAACAACGGCTCCACCCCGCGCACGGTCAAGGTGACGACGGACACCGGCATCGAGTTCGACGCCGTCGTCCGCATCGACACCCCCGGCGAGGCGGACTACTACCGCAACGGCGGCATCCTCCAGTACGTCCTCCGCAAGATGCTCCGCGGCTGACGATCACCGAGACGCCCCGTCCTCCACTCACGGAGGGCGGGGCGTTCCGCTTTCCGGATGCAAAACCCGATGTCGCACCTGAGCGGGTGGCACAGACCGCTGCTCCCGCCGAGGGCCCGGCGCGACTCGCTGGCCGCTGGCGCGTCCAAACCGCTCCCCACCCCGGGCGACGTGCGTGAGCGGTTGCGCTACGAACCCGCTCGGAGGTCACCTGACGAGGTCAGGTCGGCCGCGTGGAACAGCAGATCCTCCGGCTCCACGGCGCCCGTCCGTCCCGGGAGGACGCCATGGTCACAGGATGGGCTCGGCCCAGGCCGCGTGGTCGAACTCGACGCCCTGGGTGACCCGGCCCTCGACCTCACCGGCGGCCGTCATGGCCACGGCGACCGAGATGAGGTGCTGGCCGGAGTCGACGTGGTACACCTGGCGGCGGACCCGCGGGCTGTGCCGGATCCGGTAGCGCAGGCCCTCGACATGGACGATCCCGCACTCGTCGCCGTCGTCCTCGAACGCCGTCGACTCGACCACAACCTGCCATCCGGCCTTCTGCGCCCGGTAGCACCACACCTCGAAGGCGCGGGCTCGTCCGTCTCGCCGGCCCACCCGGGCCAGGATCTCGACCGGATCCGTCCGTGTCTCCACCAGTGTCCTCCCCCGCGTGCGATGTCAGGGACGGTAGCCGGTCCGGTCGGCGGCGGTGATCTCGCGCAGCACCCGGGCCGGGACCCCGGCCGCGATCACCCCGGCCGGGACGGACTTCGTGACCACGCTGCCGGATCCGATGATCGCCCCGTCGCCGACGGTCACGCCCTGGTTGATGGTGACGCCGCCGCCGACCCAGACGTTGTTCCCGATGACGACCGGTTTCGCGTAGCAGGCCCCGGCCGCCCGCTCGGCCGCGTCGACCGCGTGGTTGGAGGTGTAGATGCCGACCCGGGGCCCGAACAGCACATGGTCGCCGATGGTGATCCCGCCGCCGTCGAGCATCACGCAGTCGAAGTTGGCATAGAAGTGGTCGCCGACGCTGATGTTGAACCCGAACTCGCACCGGAACGTCGGCTCGAAGTGGCACTCCCGCCCCACCGACCGCAGCAGCCGCCGCAGGACGGCCTCGCGCTCCGCCTGCGGGCGGCCGAAGCTGTCGTTGTATTCGCTGGTCAGCAACACGGCCCGGGCCCGGGCACCGATCAGTTCCGGGGTCAGGTCGTTGTACATCCGCCCGGTGAGGATGTGCTCCCGCTGAGCCTCAAGCGTCACCACATGATCCTAATGTCGGCGTGACATCGGTGCGGTGAGCGCCCACCGGCCCGGCCCGGATGCTTAGGCTCCGGGAATGGATGACAAGACTGTGCTGAGCCGCATCAGCGACCTGGTCGACGAGGAGCACACGCTCCGCCGTCAGCTGAGCGATGGCAAGATCTCCTCGGACGAGGAGCACAACCGCCTCCGGGAGCTGGAGGAGTCGCTGGATCAGTGCTGGGACCTGCTGCGCCGGCGCCGTGCGGCCCGCTCGGCCGGGAACGACCCCGACGCCGAGCAGGCCCACAGCGTCGACGAGGTGGAGAACTACGTGCAGTGAGCCGGCGCCGGTCGCGGCCGCCGTGGACGCGGCGGCCGCGGGCCGGGCAGTGGCCGGCACGGGACCGCGCTCAGAGCAGCCCCGCCTCGTAGTGCAGGCGCTCGACCAGCGCCTCCTCGTCGACCGCCAGCCCCCGTTGCCGGAACCAGCCGGCCACGTTGCGCACGTCCCGCGCGATGAACTCGCCGCCGCGCGGATTCGCGATCACGTCCACGATCTGCGGCAGGTCGATGAGCACCAGCCGCCCGTCGTGGACGAGGGTGTTGTAGGGCGACAGGTCCCCGTGCGCCACCTGTGCCCGGGCCAGCACCGACAGCGCGTCGGTCATCTGCCGCCACAGGTCGGCCAGCCCGTCGGCGTCGGCGCGCACCTGGGCGAGCCGTGGCGCCGCCTCACCGGTCTCCCAGTCGCCGATGAACTCCAGCATCAGCTCGGTGCCGATCAGCTGCACCGGGTAGGGCACGCAGATCAGCCCGCTCTCCTGGCCGACCTGCCACAGCCGGCTGAGCGCGCCGAACTCGGCGGCCGCCCACTGCCCGGAGATCATCTCCTTGCCGAAGGCGGTCCGGTTGGTCATGGCCCGCATCTCCCGGGACCGGCGGACCCGGCGACCCTCGAGATAGCCGGCGTCCCGGTGGAACATCCGGTGGTCGCCGTCGCGGTACCGCTTGGCGGCCAGCATGCTGATCTGGCCGGTGCCCGGGATGGCGCGCCGGACCAGGAAGACGTCGGCCTCCTTGCCGGTCTTCAGCATCCCCAGTTCGGTGTCGACGGCGCCGTACTCGGTACGGACCCAGTCGGGCCGGGGATCGGGACCGTGCAGAGCGCCGTCCCAGGTGGACCAGCGGTCGCCCTCCTCGGGCAGATCGGGGTCCTCCTGCAGGGCCGGCTCGAGCCGGCCGCGCTTTACGAAAGTCGGTTCGTCGTCGTCGAACTTGGGGCGCCCACGGCGCATGGTCGTCTCGTGCTCGCGCACTGAAGGGTCTCCTCAGAGAAAGAAGTCATCGGGGAAAACGGGGACGCAGGCATGACAAAGACAGTCACGAGGTCCACCCCCTTCTTTCTCGTCGGGAAACACGCGCGCCCACTCTGTCCGATCACCGGACCGGGGCGCAACCGAATTATCTGGTCTCTCTGGCGGCCATGATCGCGGAGATTCCCTGGATCACGTTGCCCACCACCCGGGTCGGCGCGAACCGGTTGTCCACCCAGTCCCGCCCGCGGTGCAGCCACACGCTGGGCAGCCCGAGCGCCGCGGCGCCGCCGATGTCGGCCTCCGGGCTGTCCCCGAGCACCCAGGCCCCGGCCAGCCGCATCCGCACCCGCTGCGCGGCCAGCGCGAAGATCCGCGGGTTCGGCTTGCTCACCCCGCATTCCTCGGAGATCACCCAGTCGGCGACATAGCGGTCCACCCCGGTACGCCGGATCCGGGCCTCCTGCTGTTCGGTCTGCCCGTTGGTGACCACGACCGGCACCAGCCCCGCGTCGCCCGCGATCTCCAGCGCGCAGCCGACCATCGGGTCCAGCCGTTCGAAGGTGAGCGGACCGGTGTTCAGTTCGTCGACCAGGTCGATCACCGGCACCCGCAGCCGGTAGCGTTCCCGGATGAGGTCCGCGAGGTCCCAGCGCGAGGTCAGGCCATCCGCGTCGACCGATACCAGCCACTCCAGGTCGTCCTGAGGGGCGGCGATCTCGTCGAGGAACCCCTTGGACCACAGCCGGAACGCACCGCTGCGGTCGAGCAGGGTGTCGTCCAGGGCGAGGAAGACTAGGGGCACGCGGGCACTTTACGTGAGCGCCTGCCGGACCGCCCAGTCCAGGACTGTTAACAAAACACTGAGCCGATGAGGAAATTCGCATCATCCGATCGTGGGACGCCGGTCTGTAGTAAGCCGTACGTACGGATTGCAAGAGGGTCCAGCCACATGACACGATCAGCGACGTGCCCAGGGTGAGTCAGGACCAGCTCTACGCGCGCCGCCACGAGATCCTCACTGCGGCCCGCGCCTGTTTCGCGCGGTTCGGCTACGGGGGCGCCACCGTCCGCCGCCTCGAAGAGGCCACCGGCATGTCGCGCGGCGCGATTTTTCACCATTTCCGGGACAAGGAGCATCTGTTCCTCGCCGTGGCCGAGGACGACGCCGCCACCATGGTGGAGACCGTCGCCCGCAACGGCCTGGTCCAGGTGATGCGCGACCTGCTGGACCGGGCCGGCAACAGCGAGGGCGACACGGCCGGCTGGCTCGGCACCCAGCTCGAGGTGTCACACCGGCTGCGTACCGACCCCGCCTTCGCCAAGCGCTGGGCCCAGCGGTCCGCCGCGATCGCCGACGCCACCCGCGAGCGGCTCCAGCGGCAGCGTGAGGCCGGGGTGCTGCGCGAGGACGTACCCGTCGAGGTTCTCACCCAGTTCCTGGAGCTCGCCTACGACGGCCTGGTGCTGCACCTGGCCACCGGCCGCCCGGCCGGCGAGCTGGCCCGCGTCCTCGACGTGGTCGAGGGGGCGGTCCGTAAGCCGGCCGCGTGATTCCTCCACTACCCCGGAGGTAATGGTCACGGCGCGCGGCCGCTGCCTAGGCTGCCGGCATGGGCGAGGTGGGAAGGCTGCTGCGCGGCTGGCGGGACACCCGGAGGATGAGCCAGCTCGACCTGTCCGGCCGGTCCGGGGTGTCCACCCGGCATCTGTCGTTCGTGGAGACCGGCCGGTCCCGGCCCACCCGGCAGATGCTGCTGCGGCTGGCCGAGGAGCTGGACGTGCCGTTGCGCGCCCGCAACGAGCTGCTGCTGGCCGGTGGGTACGCGCCCGCCTACCCGGAGTCGGCGCTGGACGGCCCGCCCCTGGCCGACGTGCTGTCCGCGCTCCGCGAGGTGCTGGCCGGGCACGGGCCGAACCCGGCGGTGCTGGTGGACCGGCACTGGACCATGGTCGACGGCAACGCGGCGGTGGCCCTCTTCACCGCGGGATGCGCGCCGGAGCTGCTGGCGCCGCCGGTCAACGTGCTGCGCCTGGCGCTGCATCCGGCCGGCATGGCGCCCCGGATCGGTAATCTCGCCGAGTGGCGCACCCACCTCCTGCACCGGCTGGACCGGCAGGCCACGGCCACCGGCGACCCGGTGCTGCACGAGCTGGGGGCCGAGCTGGCCGGCTATCCCGGCGGCGAGGCCGGCATCCG
Source organism: Actinoplanes lobatus (assembly GCF_014205215.1). NCBI lineage: Bacteria > Bacillati > Actinomycetota > Actinomycetes > Micromonosporales > Micromonosporaceae > Actinoplanes > Actinoplanes lobatus. Next base: position 4,037,361 of record NZ_JACHNC010000001.1, on the reverse strand, counting down.
CCCGGACGGTCTGGTGGTGCCGTTGCGGTTCGACGACCTGAACCTGTTCAGCATCACGTCGGTGCTCGGCACCCCGCGTGACGTCACCCTGTCCGAGCTGGCCATCGAGGCGTTCCTGCCGGCCGACGCGGCCACCGCGACCGCGCTCGGCCGCCGGATGGCAGGATCGTCCCATGGACCTTGGGCTGGCTGATCGTGTCTTCATCCTCACCGGCGCCTCGCGAGGGCTGGGGTTCGCCACCGCGCAGGCGCTCGTCGGCGACGGCGCACGGGTGGTGATCTCCTCGCGTGACGCCGACCGGGTCGCCGAGGCGGTGGACCGGCTGGGCGGCCCCGAGCACGCCCTCGGGGTGACCGCCGACCTGGCCGACCCGAGCACCCCGCGCGAACTGGTGCACGCCGCGCAGGAGCGGTTCGGCCGGCTGGACGGCGCGCTCATCTCGGTCGGCGGCCCCACTCCGGGCACCGCGGCCAGCATGAGCGACGACCAGTGGACGACCGCCTTCGAGACGGTGTTCCTCGGTTCGGTGCGCGCGGCCCGTACGTTCGCCGCCGCCCTGCCCGAGGGCGGCGCCATCGGCCTGGTCCTCTCCACCTCGGTGAAGACGCCGCTGGCCGGCCTCGGCCTCTCCAACGGTTTCCGGCCGGGCCTGGCGATGGTGGCGAAGGACATGGCCGACGAGTTCGCCCCGCGCGGCGTCCGGGTGCTGAGCATCCTGCCGGGCCGTTTCATGACCGACCGCAGCCGGGAGCTCTTCGAAGCCGCCTCCGACCCGGCGGCCGCGGCCGAGGCGGTCGCCGCGAACATCCCGCTGAGCCGGATCGGTGAGCCCACCGAGTTCGGGCGGGTGGCGGCCTTCCTGCTCTCCCCGGCCGCCAGCTACGTGACCGGCGTGGCGGTCCCCGTCGACGGCGGCGCCCTCCGCGCCCTGTGACCCTTCCGCCCACCGAGCCGGCCTCCGCGGGCCGGCACGACGGCGAACCCGCGACGGTACGCCGTCCGAGCGCCGACGAGGTGGCGGCGGCCGCCGGGCGGACCGTCCCCGACGTGGCCGGGCCCGATCTGCTGGTGCTGTTCTCCGGCATCAACCCGAGCCTCTACTCGGCGGCGACCGGCCACCACTTCGCCCGGCCCGGCAACCGGTTCTGGCCGGCGCTGCACGGCGCCGGCTTCACGGACCGCCTGCTGACCCCCTCCGAGCAGCACCTGCTGCCCGCCCTCGGACTCGGCATCACCAACGTCGTGGCCCGGGCCACCGCCCGCGCCGACGAACTCTCCCCCGAGGAGTACGCCGAGGGCGGCGCCCGGCTCACCGAACGGGTGGCCCACCTACGGCCGCAGTGCCTCGCGGTGCTCGGGGTGACCGCCTACCGCGCCGCCTTCGGCCGCCCGAAGGCACGGTTCGGGCCACAGGGCGAGGCGCTCGCGGGCGTACCGGTGTGGGTGTTGCCGAACCCGAGCGGCCTGAACGCGCACTTCCAGCTGCCCGCCCTGATCAGCGAGTTCGCGGCGCTCCGCGCCGCGACGCTCAGGCCACCGCGATGATCTCCAGCTCGATGAGCCAATCGCTCTCCAGCGTCTGTACGACGATCGCCGTGGTCGCGATGGCCCGCCCGCCGAGCGCCGCCACCCGGGCCGCCGCGTTCTCCCCGGCGTAGGACGCGTCCCGCAGATAGCTGGTCAGGCGGACGACGTTGTCCACCGTCATCCCCGCCGAGGCCAGGATGGCGCGGATGTTGTTCCAGACGAGTTCGAGCTGTTCGGTGAGATCCGCGCCCGGCCGCCCACCCGGATCGAGCCCCATCGTCCCGGAGACGAAGAGCATCCGCTGCGCCCCTCGAACCTCCATGGCGTGCACGTAGTCGCCGGTAGGCGGGTAGACACCGTCGATCGGATTGCGCGCGACCGTCTCCATCCGGCCGAGCCTAATCCAACCCCCTCGATGTGCGGGCGCCGAATCGCTCATCCGGCCGGGGTGATCCGGTCGTACCCGTCGCACGGTCTGATCGGGGCATGAATGAGGCGGCGGTGGCAATGGCGCTGCTCGCCGTCTTCGGTTGGGGGTTGTGGTCGGCGCGGCTGGGTCGCGCCGACCTCACCGCGCCGATCCTGTTCGTCAGCGCCGGCCTGCTGCTCTCCACCGGCCCGATGCCCGACCCGGAGGCCACCCGTGAGCTGGTCCGGCTGCTGGCCGAGATCACCCTGGTCTGGGTGCTGTTCGCCGACGCGTCCCGGGTCGGGTTGCCGGAGTTCCGCGCCGACCTGGGTCTCTACGCACGACTGTTGGGGATCGGCCTGCCGCTGACGATCGCGGTGGGAACCCTCCTGGCCGCCGTGTTCTTCGGCGAGCTGGGATTCTGGCTGGCGCTCCTGATCGGGGCCGCCCTGGCGCCGACGGACGCGGCCCTGGGCGCGGCGGTGATGTCCGACCCGTCGGTGCCGGAGCGGATCCGCCGGACGCTCAATGTGGAGAGTGGACTCAACGACGGCATCGCGACCCCGGTCGTGACGCTGGCCATCGCCGGTGCGGCCGCCACCTCCGGCAGTTCGCACACGGCGATCGGCGAACTGGCGATCGGCGTGGCCGCCGGTGTCGGCGCCGGGCTGGTGGGCGGCCGGGCGATGCGCACCGCCCGGGCCCGGGGCTGGGCGTCCGAGGACTTCGCCGGGCCGGGCGTGCTGGCGCTGGCCCTGGCCGTCTACACCGGCACGCACTGGCTGGGTGGCAACGGTTTCGTTGCCGCTTTCGTGGCCGGCATCGTGTTCGGGGCGGCGGCGGGCCGGGGCAGCGCGCGCGAGGTCTTCTACGTCGAGCAGACCGCCGGCCTGGCCTCCCTGCTGACCTGGTTGATCTTCGGTGCGGCCGCGGTGCCGATCGTCATCGCCAACACCGACTGGCTGGTGCTCGGGTACGCGCTCCTGAGCCTCACGGTGATCCGGATGCTGCCGGCCGCGCTGTCCCTGATCGGCAGCGGCCTCCCACTCCGGACGATCGCCTTCATCAGCTGGTTCGGCCCGCGCGGCCTGGCGTCGATCGTCTTCGCCATGCTCGCGGTGGAGGGTCTCGGCCCGCAGGCGGACCGTGCCGTCGCCGTGATCGGCCTGACCGTCCTGTTCAGCGTCTTCGCTCACGGCCTGACCGCGAAGCCCTTGGCCGCCCGCTTCGCACAACACAGCGGCCAGCCGGCGACCCCCGCCACAGCCACCGGCGCCACACCCGCCGCAGCCATCAGCGCCACCCCCTCCGGCGCCACCAGCACCACCCCCGCCGGCCCGCCGGACTCCCGCGAGGACGCGACCGCCTCACCGGCCCCGCAGCCGGCCGGCTCCGATCACCCGGACAGCGTGCTGCCGGCTCGCGGCCTGCTCCACCGCCACCCTGCCCACCATCGCCCCACTAAACCGTGACAATCACGGCCAGGCCCAGCCCAATCGCCCCACCAAAGCGTGACGATCGCGGTTGGGCCGGCCGACGGCCCTCGGACTCGGACTCGGACTCGATCACACACGTGGCGGACTCGGCCGGCGGCTCCTCGCGCGATCGGCCGGACGGGCACTAACCCCGATCGTCACCGGCGAGTGGGCCGACCGCCATCTCTCGCGATGGGAGCTCCGCGAACTGGGTCCGGTAGAGATCGGCGTAGAGCCCACCCGCCACGATCAGCTCCTCATGCCGGCCGCGCTCGACGATGCGCCCGCGGTCCAGAACCAGGATCTGGTCGGCCTCCCGAATGGTGGAGAGCCGGTGCGCGATGACCAGCGCCGTCCGCCCGCGCAGCGCCTCGGCGAGCGCCCGTTGCACGGCCGCCTCGGATTCGCTGTCCAGGTGGGCGGTGGCCTCGTCGAGGATCACGATCGACGGCTGTTTGAGCAGCAGCCGGGCGATGGCGAGCCGCTGTTTCTCCCCGCCGGAGAACCGGTAGCCGCGCTCCCCCACCACGGTGTCGAGCCCGTCCGGCAGGGCCCGCACCAGCCCGGCGATCCGTGCGCCGGCGAGCGCGTCCCACATCTGTTCCTCGGTGGCGCCTGGTCGTGCGTACCGGAGGTTGTCGGCGATGGTCTCGTGGAACAGGTGCGAGTCCTGGGTGACGACGCCGACGGTGTCGCGCAATGACTCGAGGGTGGCGTCGCGCACGTCGACCCCACCGATCCGGACCGAGCCGCCGGTCACGTCGTAGACCCGGGAGACCAGCATCGACGTGGTGGACTTGCCGGCGCCGGACGGGCCGACGAGCGCGACCATCTGCCCCGGCTCGACGGTGAGGTCGAGGCCGGCGAGGACCTCCTCGTTCTCCCGGTGGTCGAGGCTGGCGACGTCCTCCAGGGTGGCGAGCGACACCTCGGCGGCGCTGGGGTAGCGGAACCGGACGTCCCGGAACTCGATGAGCCCGGAGCCGGCCGGGATGGGTGTGGCGCCCGGCTTCTCGGCGATGCCCGGCCGCAGGTCCAGCACCTCGAAGACCCGGTCGAAGGAGACCAGCGCGCTCATCACGTCGACCCGGACGTTGCTGAGCGCGGTGAGCGGACCGTACAGCCGGGTGAGCAGCAGAGCCAGGGTGACGACGGTGCCGGCCGAGACGTCGCCGCGGACCGCCAGCCAGCCGCCCAGCCCGTACGTCAGCGCCTGCGCGAGCGAGGCCACGAGCAGCATCGCGACGAAGAAGGTCCGGGAATACATCGCCTGCTGGACGCCGATGTCGCGGACCCGGCCGGCGCGCTCGCCGAACCGGGCCGCCTCGACCTCCGGCCGCCCGAAGAGCTTGACGAGCAGCGCGCCGGAGACGTTGAACCGCTCGGTCATCGTCGCGTTCATCTTCGCGTCGAGGTTGTACGACTCCCGGGTGATCTCGGCGAGCCGCTTGCCCACCCGTCGCGCCGGCACGATGAAGACCGGCAGCAGGAACAGCGACAGGGCGGTGATCTGCCAGGACAGGGTGAACATCACCCCGGCCGTGAGGACCAGCTGGATGACGTTGCTGACCACGCCGGAGAGCGTCGACGTGAAGGCCCGCTGCGCGCCGACGACGTCGTTGTTGAGCCGGCTGACCAGGGCGCCGGTCTGGGTGCGCGCGAAGAACTGCAACGGCATGCGCTGCACGTGGTCGTAGACCCGGGTGCGCAGGTCGAGGATGATGCCCTCGCCGATGCGTGCCGAATACCACCGCTGGGCGAGCGACAGCAGCGCCTCGGCGACGGCCAGCACGGCGATCACCAGAGCGATCCGGATCACCGCGTCCGCCCGCCCGGCGGTGATCGCGTTGATCACGTCGCCGGCGAGCAGCGGGGTGGCCACGCCGATCCCGGCGGCGAGCACCACGGTCAGCAGGAACACCGCGATGTCACGCCGGTACGGCACGGCGAACCGCAGGATCCGCCCCGATGTGCCCTCGCGCACACGGTGCCGGCTGACCCGGTCCGCGTTCTGAATCGAGCGCAGGACACTCCAGCTGGACATGCCACCTCCCGGGTGCCGTTCGACGGGGCAGCACACAGTCTGCCCCGTGGGTACGACAATCCCGGGAGGTGATCTACTCCCCGGAACCCAGCAGGTCGCTCAACCTGCGGGTCTGTGCTTCGCGCTCGGCCCGGTCCTGCTCCGCGTACGACCGCTGGGGCGCACCCACGAGCAGGGCCTTGATCTCGGCGACCGCACCACCGTCCGCGGCCAGCACCGCCGCGGCGAGGTCGGCCACCGCCCCGTCCAGTTCGGCTCGGGGGACCACGGCCGTCGCCAGGCCGATCCGGTCCGCCTCGTCGGCCGCCATCCGCCGGCCGGTCACGCATATCTCCAGCGCCCGGGACGGGCCGACCAGCTCGGTGAGCCGTTTCGTACCGCCCAGATCGGGAACCAGCCCGAGGGTGACCTCGGCCATGGAGAACCGCGCGTCGTCGGCGAGGACCCGCATGTCACAGTTCAGCGCGAGCTGGAAGCCGGCGCCGATCGCGTGTCCTTGCACAGCGGCAATCGTCACAATGGACGGACTGCGCAACCAGGTGAACGCGGTCTGGAACCCGGCAATCCGATCCGCGCACTCGGACGCGGACAACTGTGCCAGGACGGCCAGAGAAGAATCGCCGTCGCCACGTGCCACCGACAGATCCAGGCCGGCGGAAAACGCGCGTCCCTCGCCCCGGACAATGACGACCCGTACGTCACCCGGTAATTTTCGTGAAATGTTGCCGAGCTCCGTCCACATGGCCGGAGTCTGGGCATTGAGAACGTCGGGCCGGCACAACGTCACCGTCGCGACCGGCCCGTCCTGTTCGTAGCGAACGCCGACGTCGTCGGTGGAACTGGGTCGAGCGTTGCCGGACGTCACGCCTTCTTACGGCGGCGGGCGCCGCCACGCTGGCGCAACTGAACCCCCGACTCGGTGAGCACCCGGTGGACGAATCCGTAGGAACGGCCGGTGGAAGCGGCCAGCGCGCGGATGCTCTCGCCGGAGGTGTAACGCTTCACCAGGTCCTTGGCGAGCGACTGCCGCTCGCTACCGACGATTCGACGACCCTTCTCAGTACTGGTAGCTGTGCCAGTGGCTGCCATCTTGAATCCTCACGTCGCAGACAGTGCGGTCAGATACGGTCCCTCCTATTACACCGTCTCGAACGATCATGCGCCAGGCATCTAGCCCCCGCGAACGTGCCCATTTATTACTGTCAGGAACTTGACGGTTACCACCGGCATCAATGTCAGACAGTTTGCCGCCAGCCTCTCGGAAGGCATTTCCGGGCCGTGGGGCCACCGCCCAAGACCATCGATCACCTGCGGAAACACTCGATCGAGGGGAGGCCCTCGATCGCTCCGGAGAGTGCTGTGATCGCTCCATGGCGTGACACTCGACCTTGGGACCGAGCCCCGGCCGAGCGCCCGACCTGTTGGCAAACGCCCGAACATCGCACTGTCTGTGTGGGCACCTGTTGACAACTGACGATCGGCGATGATCCCGGCTCAGGCCAGCTCGACGAGCTCCAGGAGGTCGTCGCTCCAGGCGTCCTCGTCGCCGTCGGGCAGCAGGATCGCCCGGTCCGGCTTCAGCGCCTGCACACAGCCGGCGTCGTGGGTGACCAGCACGATCGCGCCCGGGTAGTTGGCGATCGCGTCCAGCACCTGCTCGCGGCTCACCGGGTCGAGGTTGTTGGTCGGCTCGTCCAGCAGCAGCACGTTGGCGCCCGAGCAGACCAGGGTGGCCAGGGCCAGCCGGGTCTTCTCGCCGCCGGAGAGCACCCCGGCCGGCTTGTCGACATCGTCGCCGGAGAAGAGGAACGCGCCCAGGATCTTGCGCAGCTCGGTGTCGGTCTGCTCGGACGCGGCGCTGCGCATGTGCTCCAGGATGGTCCGGTCCACGTCCAGCGTCTCGTGCTCCTGGGCGTAGTAGCCCAGCCGCAGCCCGTGCCCGGCACGCACCTCGCCGGTGTCCGGCTCCAGCAGGCCGCCCAGCATCCGCAGCAGGGTGGTCTTGCCGGCGCCGTTGAGACCCAGGATGGCGACCCGGGAACCGCGGTCCACCGCCACGCTGACGTCGGTGAAGATCTCCAGCGAGCCGTACGACTTCGACAGCCCGGCCGCGGTCAACGGGGTCTTGCCGCACGCGGCCGGGTTCGGGAACCGGACCTTCGCCACCCGGTCGGAGGTACGCACCTCTTCCAGCCCACCGAGCAGCTTCTCGGCACGACGGGCCATGTTCTGGGCGGCGACCGTCTTGGTGGCCTTGGCGCGCATCTTGTCGGCCTGGGCCATCAGGGCGCCGGCCTTCTTCTCCGCGTTGGCCCGCTCCCGGCGGCGGCGGCGCTCGTCGGTCTCGCGGGCCTCCAGGTACGTCTTCCAGCCCATGTTGTACATGTCGACGACCGAGCGGTTGGCGTCCAGATACCAGACCTTGTTGACGGCGGCGTCGAGCAGCTCGACGTCGTGACTGATCACCACGAGGCCACCCTTGTGCTGCGCCATGTAGCCGCGCAGCCAGGTGATCGAGTCCTGGTCGAGGTGGTTGGTCGGCTCGTCGAGCAACAGGATGCCCTTGCCGTTCTGCCCCGAGTTGGCGAACAGGATCCGGGCCAGCTCGATCCGGCGGCGCTGACCGCCGGAGAGGGTGCCGATCGTCTGCGCCAGGGCGCGCTCCGGCAGGCCCAGGTTGGCGCAGATCCGGGCGGCCTCGGCCTCGGCGCCGTAGCCACCGAGGGCGGAGAACTGGTCCTCCAGGTGCCCGTAGCGCCGGACCAGCTTCTCGTCGCCGCTCTCCTCGAGCTGGACCTCGAGCTTCTGCATCTCGGCGAGGATGGTGTCCAGGCCGCGGGCGGACAGGACACGGTCGCGGCCGGTCACGTTCAGATCCCCGGTACGCGGGTCCTGCGGCAGGTAACCGATCTCACTGGTCCGCTCGACGCTTCCCGCGTACGGAATCCCCTCCCCCGCGAGCACCTTGAGCGTGGTGGTCTTGCCCGCGCCGTTGCGGCCGACCAGGCCGATCCGGTCGCCGGGCTGCACCCGCAGCGTGGTCGGGGAGATCAGGATGCGCGCGCCGGCGCGGAGTTCCAGTCCGGTGGCGGTGATCATGAGGTTCTCGCTCTCGGTGAGACGGCTGACTCAGCACGCAAAAAAGCGCCGACCGTCAAGAAGCGGTCGGCCCCGGGTTCAACAAGCAAGGTGGCAGGTCAGCCTTCGCAGAGCAGCACGCGGCCATAATACCCGGGCCGTCACGGCACCTCCCACCCGATTAATTCACAAGATCAACGGGTAACCCGCCGGGCAACCCTGGTGAAGGTGGGACGACTATGGAACTCAACGAACGCGCCGACATCGACACCGGTCAGGTCGAGGACGGCCGCGGATCGGGTGGCGGCGGCATCGGCGGGCTGCCGATCGGCGGGGGCGGCCTCGCCGGCGTCGTGGTCACCCTGATCATCGCCCTGGTCGGCGGCTACTTCGGGATCAACACGATGGGTGGGGGCGGCGGCGAGTCGGCCGGCCGGCCGATCACCCAGTGCAGCACCGGCGCGGAGCAGCTCCAGCAACTGGTGTGCCGCAACGGGCTCTATGTGACGTCGATCCAGGCGTACTGGCGTGACGAGCTGCCGCGGGCGTTCGGCGAGCAGTACGCCCCGGCGAAGACACACCTCTTCGAGGGCTCGGTGAACACCGCCTGCGGCGCCGCCGACTCCGGCGTCGGCCCGTTCTACTGCCCGGCCGACGACAAGGTCTACATCGATCTCTCCTTCTACCAGGTGCTGTCCCGGCAGCTGGGTGCGCCGGGCGAGTTCGCTCAGCCGTACGTGCTGGCCCACGAGTACGGGCACCACATCCAGGACGTGCTCGGCACCGAGGCCGAGATGCGCCGCCGTCAGGAACGCGACCCGGACTCCGCCAACCAGGAGTCGGTGAAGCTGGAGCTCCAGGCCGACTGCTACGCCGGGGCCTGGGCGAACGCGGCCGCGAACACCACCGACAAGGACGGCGACAAGATCTTCACGAGCCTCACCGACACCGACATCCAGGAGGGCATCCAGGCCGCCGGCCAGATCGGCGACGACACCCTCCAGGAGCGCGGTGGCGGCCGGGTCGACCCTGAGCAGTTCACCCACGGCACGTCCGAGCAGCGCCAGCACTGGTTCCGCGCCGGTTACGAGTCCGGCGACCCGAAGCAGTGCGACACCTTCAAGGCGGGCGCGGTCACCTGACCCACTCGCGGAACAGAGACACGGCTTCACTCCCGGATCAGGATCGGCACGGCGCGAGCCGCGGCCACGGCGGTCACCAGGACCGCGTGCCGCGGCTCCGGCACATCCAGCAACCTTCCGGTACGCAGAGCGGCCACCGCCCTCAGTTGCGGCACGGCCAGAATGGTGTCCACCGCCACACGGTCACCTCCGGCCACGAGCGCGGCCATCGTGCGTACCTCCGGAAGGAGAATGCGCCCCACGATGCCGGCGGCGTCGGCAGCGGCCGCTTTGGCCTGATTGTCCCGGCGGCGCGCGAAGCGCTGCTGCGACCAGCCGCCCGCGGCCGTGCGCCCCTGCACGTAGTGGGTGTCCACCTTGGAGGCCACCAGCTCGTCGCCGTCGGCGATGCCGACCGCCACCGCGCCCTTGCGGGCCAGCAGCAACCCCAGCCGCCGCGGCGCCCGCGCTTGACGGATCAGCTCGGCCAGCGTCGTGACCGGGCCGGCTCCCGGGGGCGCGTGCAGCGTCGCCGACGCGCCGTCCTCGGCGGTCACCGTCAACCCCTCTTCACGGTACGGGCCATGGCGCGCCGCGAAGTTCTCCAGCCATCGTGGCAGCCGCCCGGGCGCGACATCGACCCACTTGCCCCCGCCGGCCGCCGCACGTTCCCCCATTCCGCCCACCCTACTTCCGCGGATTTCTGTCGTACCCCGGTGGCAGGATGCGGGGCATGAGCGATCCGGCTGTGGTTCTGGTCGACCGGCTCGCGGCCGCGTTCGACGAGGCCCGCGACCCGGTGCGGGCGGTCGGGGCGGCGGCCTACATGCGCGACCAGTTCCCGTTCCTCGGGCTGACCAGCCCGGTGCGGCGCGCACGGGCGCGCGTGGCCCTGGCCGGCCTGCCACCACCGGCCGAGGCCGAGCTGCGCGACGTGGCGCTGGCCTGCTGGTCCCGTGACGAGCGCGAGTTCCAGCAGTTCGCCTGCGACTACCTGGCGAAGCACATCAAGGTCCCCGGACCGGCGTTCCTCGGCACGGTGGCCGAGCTGATCGTGACGAAATCCTGGTGGGACACAGTGGACGCGCTGGCCGCCCACGTGGTCGGCGGCCTGGTGCGACGGCATCCGGAGACGGTCACCCGGATGGACGAGTGGTCCCGCGCCGAGGACATGTGGCTGGTCCGGGCCGCGATCCTGCACCAGCTCACCTACGGCCCGGCCACCGACACCGACCGCCTGTTCGGCTATTGCGCCGCCCAGGCCGGCCACCGCGACTTCTTCATCCGCAAGGCGATCGGCTGGGCGCTGCGCCAGCACACCCGCACCGACCCGGAAGCGGTCCGCGCCTTCCTGTCCGCCCAGGGCGATCGCCTGTCCCCACTCTCCCGCCGAGAGGCGGCCAAACACCTGGCCGACCGGTGACGAGCAGCGGCCTTCACCGAAGTGCCACTCGGGCCGATCCCCGCGCGATCGGCCTTCACCGAGGCGCGACTCGGGCCGATCCCGCGATCGGCCCTCACCGAGGTAGGTGCGACTCGGGCCGATCCCGCGATCGGCCCTCACCGAGGTAGGTGCGACTCGGGCCGATCCCGCGATCGGCCCTCACCGAGGTAGGTGCGACTCGGGCCGATCCCGCGGTCGGCCGGACGCCTGGTCAGCCGGTGACGAGCAACTGGAGGGCCAGGGCGGCGATCACGATGCTGGAGACCAGGGCGGTGATCAGGCGGCCGCGCCGGCCGGTGAGGAACCGGCCGATCAGCGAGCCGCCACCGGCGATCAGCAGCTGCCAGCTCGCCGAGGCGAGGAAGGCGCCGGCCACGAACCACCCGCCGCCCCCCGCGCCGCCGCTGCCGAGCACCAGCGCCGCGAAGTAGATCACGGTGGCCGGGTTGAGCAGGGTGAGACCGAGAACACCGGCGTAGGCGCGGAACGCCGTCGCCGGCCGCTCGTCCCGCTCGATCACCCCGGTCGCGCGGACCGCGCCCCAGGCGGTCCATCCGGCCAGCGCGAGGAGCACCGCCGCCCCGGCCCACCGCAGCGGCACGGCCACCGGCGCGATCGCGGCCGCGACGGCCGCTCCCCCGGCGACGGCGACCAGCGCGTAGATGCCGTCCGCGGTGGCCGCGCCGAGCCCGGCGGCCGCACCGACCCGTAGCGAGGTCCGGGCGCTGAGCCCGGCGATGAGCACGCCGATGGCTCCCACGGGCACCGCGATGCCGTAGCCGGCGACCACGCCGGCCAGAAACGCCCCGCTCATGACCGCTGCCGGCGACCCGTGATCGGCTCGGCGCCGGTCTGCTGTCGCACGGCCCGATCGGCCACGGCGACAGAGACGGCGGGGTAACGCTTCAGCTTGGTCACGCCGCCATCTTGAACGCGTCCCACCTCTCCCGGCCAGCGATTTTCCGCACTTCAGCACCCTGCCGCCGCACAGTGATCCAGCGCCGCCACATCCACCCGTCGCCCTTGGCTGCCGGGCCTCGGCACTGGTCCCGGGCAGCGCGACCGGGGCCTGCTTTCGCGGGCGTTCGCCCGTACGAGATCGGGTTTTTCATGCATCGGAGCCGGCGGCGGGAAGACGACCGTGCGAATGCACCGGAGGGTCATTTCACGCAATGAACGCAGTTACCAGACGCTTTCTGTTGAACTCGGAACGTGACCGGACACGGGCGGACTCGGTAGGGTCCGATCATGGTCGCTGAACTGATTCTGGTCCGGCACGGGCAAAGCCTGGCCAACGTGGCGTTCACCGCAGCCAACGCGGAAGGGCTCCTGGAGGCGGCGGTGAGCGGCCGCGACGCGGAGGTGCCGCTCACCGACATGGGCGAGGAGCAGGCCGCCGCCCTGGGCACATGGCTGGCCGCACTGCCGGAGGAGCACCGGCCACAGGTGGTGATCACGTCGCCGTACCTGCGCGCCCGCGAGACGTGGCGGATCGCCGCCGCGTCGTCGGGCCTGCACCTGCCGGCGCCGCGCACCGACGAGCGCCTGGTGGACCGGCTGATGGGCGAGCTGGAGTTGCTCACCCGCGCCGCGGTCGCGGCCCGCTTCCCGGAGGAGGCGGCGCGACGGGCCGAGGTCGGCGAATTCGAGTACGTGCCACCGGGCGGCGAGTCGTTCGCCGACATCGCGATCCGGCTCAAGTCGTTCCTGGACGACCTGCACACCGACCACGCCGGGCAACGGGTGATCGTCGTGGCCCACGACGCGGTGGTGCTCATGATGCGGGCCGTCATCGAGCAGTTGAGCTGGGACGAGGTGCTGGAGGTGGAACGCGAGGCGGGCAGTGTGCGGAACGCGTCCATCACCCGGTTCGACGGCGGTTGCGGGGAGCTGACGCTGGACCGCTACAACGTGATCGACCACCTGCCCCCGACCTGAGTCTTATATCGATGACCGTCTTGTCACGAACGGCCAGCGATCTTATGTTCGGTCGATGCCCGTCGCCCACTCACTCCGCGGGCCGGCTCTCCCGCGTCGTGCGGTGAGCCGCCAGCTGGGCGCTCTCCTCACCGCCGAGGCGATCTCCATGCTCGGCAGCCGGATCACCTTCGTCGCCGTACCCTGGCTGATCCTCGTCAGCACCGACTCGGCGCTGCTCGCCGGAGTGGCCGGATTCGCCGAGATGCTGCCCTACGTGCTGTCCGGCCTGATCGGCGGCCCGATAGTGGACCGGGTCGGCCCACGGCCCACCGCCGTGACCGCCGACGCGGCGAGCGTCCTGGCGGTGGCCGGCATCCCGTTGATCGCCTACTGCGAAGGTATCTCGTTCGGCGCGTTGCTGGTGCTGATCGCCCTGGCCGGCGCGCTGCGCGGCTTCGGTGACGCGGCCAAACGGGCACTGCTGCCCCGCACGATCGCCGCGGCCGGCCTCTCCACGGAACGCGGCACCGCGATGTACGACGGCACCTGCCGCGCGTCGACCCTGGTCGGCCTGCCGCTCGCCGGGGTGCTGATCGCCACTCTCGGCCCGGCGGTGGTCCTGCTCTTCGACGCGCTCTCGTTCGCGGTCAGCGCGCTGATCATCGGCGCGCTCGTCCGGGTCGGTCACGCCGACGCCGCGGCTCGCGCCGAGAGCAAACAGCAGGGGTACGCGGACGCGCTGCGCGACGGTTTCCGGTACGTACGCCGGGATCGCCTCCTCGTCGGTGTCATGGCGATGCTGTTCGCCACCAACCTGTTCGACCAGGCGTTCGCGACGGTGTTCGTACCGGTGTGGGTCCTCGACGGCCCGCACGGACCCGCCGCGCTGGGGGTGATCGGCACCGCCTTCGGCCTGGGCGCGGTGGCGGGCAACCTCCTCTACACGGTGCTGGCGCCACGCCTGCCCCGGCGCCGCACCTTCGGCATCTGCTTCTTCCTCGGCGGCCCGGCACAGTTGCTGGCCCTGGCCCTCACCGACCGCGTCTGGGTCGTGCTGGCCACCGCGGCGATCGCGGGCGCCCTCATGTCCACGGTCAACCCGATCCTGATGGCCTCCGTCTACCGCCGGATCCCGACCCACCTGCACGGCCGCGTGATCAGCGTCCTGATCGCGGTCTCCTGGGCCGGCATCCCGTTCGGCGGCATCGTCGGCGGCTGGGCCACCGACGTGCTCGGTCTGCACACCGCCGCCCTGCTGGCAGCGATCGGCTATCTGGCGGTGACGGTCTCCCCCTTCCTCTTCCCCGCATGGCAGGAACTCGACGAAACCCCACACCCCGAACGCAACAAGGCCGTAGCCACCGTCTGACCGAGCCGCCCCGCTCCGGTACGGCCCGCGGACCAGGCTCAGCCGGGCAGGCCACACCATCGCCCGCCCGGCGGGCCGGACCACCGCTTGCCGGGCTGGGCGCCACCTCCGCCGCTCGCCCGGTGGGCCGGACCACCGCTGGCCGGGCTGAGCGCCACCTCCGCCGCGGGCGTTGGAGTCGCCACTCGGGCAACGCGGCCAGGGCCAGGTGCCCGAGCGGTGGCCGGCGGGAAAGGGGCCGGTGGAGGGCGGGTCAGTCCATCTTGCTCCAGTCGAGGAGCTGGTCGGCGACGGCGCGGTCGCCGTCGACGCGGATGCCGGACAGGGGGATGCGGCGGTAGAGAGCCAGCACCAGGTCACTCGCGGTGCCCCGGAAGCTGGTGACCGGCTCGCCGCCGGCCGCCGGGTCGGCCTTGGCCCCGGCCGGGGACAGGTCGAGGGTCCAGGAGGGGCCCTCGATCGCGTGGAAGGCGACCCGCGCCGGACGGTGCGGCCAGGACCCGAGCGAGCCGAGGCAGACGGTGAGGAACTCGCTCACCCCGTCGACCGCGACGGCGGCCGGCAACGGCTCGGGCTTGCCGATGGCCTCCTGAGCGTCGTAGGCGTGCACGGCCGCCTCCTGCACCTGGTGCCGGGCGACCGCCCCGGCGGTCAGCGGCGCGCCCGACTCGGCCCACCAGGCCCAGCAGGACGCCTCCGGCCCGGCGGTGCGCAGCGCGTCGAGCAGCAGACCGGTGGACTCGCTGAACCACCCCGGCAGGTCGCCCTCGGGACCCTGCTCGCCACGCTGCCCGGGTGGAGGCGGCCCGGCGACATCGGCAGCGGCGACCGTGGCGGCCCAGAACCGCTGGACACCGCCGAGGTGGGTGACGAGGTCGGTGAGCGACCAGTCGGGGCAGCCCGGGATGCGGACCGTCGGATCCGGCGCGGCGTCGACGGCGTCACGCAGCGCCGCCGACCGGCTTTCGATCAGGGCGAGAAGCTCGGAGAACGGCGGAGTCGAATTCATGCCCGGTTTCTACCACCGAGGTACGACAGAAAGCCGTCTGCCGGAACAGCGCAGGGCGGCACGCGATCAGCGTGCCGCCCTGCGCCGGAGATCTCTCAGACGTTGAAGCCGAGCGCCCGAAGCTGGTCGCGGCCGTCGTCGGTGATCTTGTCGGGGCCCCACGGCGGGAGCCACACCCAGTTGATGCGGAAGTCGCTGACGAGGCCACCGCCGGGGCCGGAGAGCAGCGCCTGCCGGGTCTGGTCCTCGATGACGTCGGTCAGCGGGCAGGCCGCCGAGGTGAGCGTCATGTCGATGGTGACCACGTTGTCGTCGTCGACGTGGGTGCCGTAGACCAGGCCGAGGTCGACGACGTTGATGCCGAGCTCGGGGTCGACGACGTCCTTCATCGCCTCCTCGACGTCGGCGGTCGAGGCCTTCTTCACCGCGGCGCCCGCGTCACCGGCTACCGCGCCGGCCGGCGGGGCGTCCACGGCGGCGTCGGCGGCGGACGGTGCGTCCGCGCCGAGAGCCGCGCCGGGCGAGGCCGAGACGCTGACGCCCGGCACCTCGACCGGTTCGCCGGCCTCGACGGCCGCGGCCCGCTCGGCGGCCAGCCAGTCCGGCACCTCTTCGCCCGCGCCGGGAGCCGCCCCGGAAGCCGGAGCGGAAGCGATCGTCCGGGCCACGTCGGCCTCCGGAGCGGATACCGCACCCGGGGCCGAAGCCGGGCCGGGGTCCGATGCCAGGCCGGGAACCGTGTCGGTCTTCTCTGTCATGCCTTCACCTCCGGGCTCACGCCCACCTCCACGCCGGCCCGCGCGGCCGCGTCCTTGAACGCCATCCAGGGCAGCAGCGCGCATTTCACCCGTGCCGGGAACTTGGCCACCCCGGCGAAGGCGATGCCGTCGCCGAGGATCTCCTCGTCGGCCTCGGCCTGACCGCGGCTCTGCATCAGCTCGACGAAGGCGTGGTGGATCTCCGAGGCCGCGGCGGCGTCCTTACCCTGCACCAGCTCGTGCAACACCGACGCCGAAGCCTGACTGATGGAACAACCAACACCATCGTACGAAATTTCGCTCAAATCGTGGGATACGCGTACGGTGATCTCATCGCCACACGTCGGGTTGACGTGGTGCGCCTCCCCGTCGTAAGGATCCCGCAGGCCACGCCCGTGCGGGTTCTTGTAGTGGTCGAGGATGATCTCCTGGTAGAGACCGTCGAGCATCATCAGCCGAACACCTTCCGGACCTGGTCGAGGCCGCGCGCCAGAGCGTCGATCTCCGCCGTGGTCGTGTAGAGGTAGAACGAGGCCCGGGTCATCGCCGGGACGCTGAACCGGGAGCAGACCGGCTTGGCGCAGTGATGCCCGACCCGCACCTCGACACCCAGAGCGTCCAGAACCTGTCCCACATCGTGCGGATGTACCCCGTCCACACCGAACGACACCGTACCGCCCCGGCCCTCGACCGTCTCGGGACCGAAGATCCGGACGCCGGGGACCGAGGTGAGCGCGTCCAGCGCGTACCGTGTGATGTCCTGCTCGTGCTGGTGGATCGCCTCCATGCCCAGCCCGGTCAGATAGTCGACGGCCGCGCCGAGGCCGATGGCCTCGGTGATCGGCGGCGTGCCGGCCTCGAACCGTGCCGGAGGCGCGGCGAAGGTGGTGCCGCCCATCGTGACCGTCTCGATCATCGATCCGCCGGCCAGGAACGGCGGCATCTGCGCGAGCAGGTCGAGCCGGCCCCAGAGCACGCCGATGCCGGTCGGGCCGAGCATCTTGTGGCCGGTGAAGGCGATCAGGTCGGCGCCCAGCGACGAGACGTCGAGCGGCAGGTGCGGCACGGACTGGGAGCAGTCCAGCATGACCAGTGCCCCGACGGAGCGCGCACGCGCGGCGATCCCCGACACGTCGTTGATCGTGCCGAGCACATTCGACATGTGCACCAGCGAAACGATCTTGGTCCGTTCCGAGACGAGATCGTCAAGGGCGGACTCGTCCAGGCGGCCCTCGTCGGTGATGCCGAACCAGCGCAGGGTCGCGCCGGTCCGCTCGCAGAGCAGCTGCCACGGCACCAGGTTCGAGTGGTGCTCCATCTCGGAGATCACCACCTCGTCGCCGGGCCCGAGCCGCAGCATCTGGCCCAGCGAGTGCGCCACCAGGTTGATCGCCTCGGTGGAGTTCTTGGTGAAGACCACCTCGTCCGGGCTCGCCGCGCCGATGAACGTGGCGATGCGAGCCCGGGCACCCTCGTACGCCTCGGTCGACTCGGTGCCGAGCGTGTGCACGGAGCGGGACACGTTGCCGTTGTACCGCTCCTGGTGCGCACGCATGACGTCGAGCACCTGAACCGGCTTCTGCGAGGTGTTGGCGCTGTCCAGGTAGACCAGCGGGTGGCCGTTGACCTCCCGCTCGAAGATCGGGAAATCCTTACGGATCCGCTCGACGTCGAAGCTCATCAGTTAACCCCTCAGGCCCTGACCTTGTACTTGTCGTAACCCTCGGCCTCGAGCTGCTCGCCGAGCTCCGGGCCACCCTCTTCGACGATCTTGCCGCCGACGAAGACGTGCACGAAGTCCGGCTTGATGTAGCGGAGGATCCGGGTGTAGTGGGTGATCAGCAGGAAGCCCGTCTCCCCGGTCGCACGGACCCGGTTGACGCCCTCGCTGACGATCCGCAGCGCGTCGATGTCCAGGCCGGAGTCGGTCTCGTCGAGGATCGCGACCTTCGGCTTGAGCAGCTCGAGCTGCATGATCTCGTGACGCTTCTTCTCACCGCCGGAGAAGCCCTCGTTCACGTTGCGCTGGGCGAAGGCCGGGTCCATCTCCAGCTTCTCCATGGCGCCGCGCAGTTCGCCGGCCCAGGTGCGCAGCTTGGGCGCCTCGCCGTCGATCGCGGTCTTCGCGGTGCGCAGGAAGTTCGCCACCGAGACGCCGGGCACCTCGACCGGGTACTGCATGGCCAGGAAGAGGCCGGCCCGGGCGCGCTCGTCGACGCTCAGCTCGAGCACGTCGGCACCGTCGAGGGTCACCGAACCACCGGTGATCTCGTACTTCGGGTGGCCGGCGATCGAGTAGGCGAGGGTCGACTTGCCGGAGCCGTTGGGACCCATGATGGCGTGGGTCTCGCCGGCCTTCACGGTCAGGTCGACGCCGTTCAGGATCGGCTTCAGCTCGCCATCCGGCAGCTTCACCGAAACCTGCAGGTCGCGGATCTCCAGGGTGCTCACGGCTCTACTCCATTGCTTGGTGTCGTCGAAACGTAGATGTCGCCGTCGCGGATCTCGACGGGGTAGACCGCCACCGGGTGGATGGCGGGCGGTCCGGAGGGTTCACCGGTACGCAGGTCGAACCGGGAGCCGTGCAGCCAGCACTCCAGCGTGCACCCGTCCACCTCGCCCTCGGAGAGGGCCACCGAGGCATGGCTGCACTCGTCGCGGACCGCGTAGAAGACGTCGTCGTCGGCGTGGACGACCGCGATCTCGACCCCGTCGACCTCCACCTGGAGGACGGTGCCCTTCGCGACGTCCGACACCGGACCGACGTTCTCGAAATCCACTACCGGCCTACCTCGGCAAGGCGTGCCTCGATGGCGTCGCCGAGCCGCTCGCGCAGCTCCTCGACCGGGATCTTGTGGATCAGCTCGGCGAAGAAGCCGCGGACCACCAGCTTCCGGGCCTCCCCTTCGGGGATGCCGCGGGCCATCAGATAGAACAACTGCTCGTCATCGAAGCGGCCGGTCGCGCTCGCATGCCCGGCGCCGGCGATCTCGCCGGTCTCGATCTCCAGATTGGGTACGGAGTCCGCGCGCGCCCCGTCGGTGAGGATCAGGTTCCGGTTGATCTCGTAGGTGTCGGTGCCGGTCGCCGCGGCCCGGATCAGCACGTCGCCGACCCAGACGGTGTGCGCCGACGCGCCCTGGAGCGCCCCGCGGTAGCCCACGTAACTGCGGCAGTCCGGCACCGCGTGGTCGACAAGCTGCCGGTGCTCGTGGTGCTGACCGGCGTCGGCGAAGTAGAGACCCCACAGCTCGGCGTCGCCGCCCCGGCCCGCGTACTCGACGCTGGTGAACTGCCGGACCACGTCGCCGCCCAGGGTGACATGGACGTGCTGGACCCGGGCGTCGGAGCCGACCCGGAACTTGACGTGCTGGGCCTGGACCGCGTCCCGGTCCCACTCGGCCAGGGTCACGAAGGTCAGCTGGGCGCTGTCGCCCACCAGGACCTCGATGTTGTCGGCCAGCGTGACCGAACCGGTCTGCTCCAGGATGATCGTCGCCTTGGCGAAGTTGCCGACCTTGACGAAGGTGCGGGCCGCCGCGGCGTCGCCGCCCTTGCCGACCAGCCGGATCACGGCGGCCTCGGCGGGCTCGGCCTCGGCGGCCACCTCGATCAGGGTGACGCCGGCGGCCGACCCGTACGCGAGAGCGCTGACCCGGTCGAACGGCGTGAGCAACGACGGCACGTCGTCCGTCTCGGACACCGTCACGCCGGCGGGCAGGTCACCGAACTCCACGGAGGGAGCCGCCCCGCTCAGCGTGGTCGCGGTGACCAGGTCACGCAGCCGCTTGAGCGGGGTGAAACGCCACTCCTCCTCCAGGCCGTTGAGGGCCGGGAAGTCGGCGACGTCGAAGGAGCGCAGCACCTGCGACTTGGTGCTCGGCGGGGCGATGGCCTCGGTAGTCATTTCGTCCTTTATGTCCGCTTCGTTAGGGGTGGGAGAGCCGGCCGGTCAGCCGACCGCCCCCTCCATCTGGAGCTCGATGAGGCGGTTCAGCTCCAGCGCGTACTCCATCGGGAGCTCCTTGGCGATCGGCTCGATGAAGCCGCGCACGATCATCGCCATCGCCTCGTCCTCGGTCAGACCGCGGCTCATCAGGTAGAAGAGCTGGTCCTCGCTGACCTTGGACACGGTCGCCTCGTGGCCCATGTTGACGTCGTCCTCACGGATGTCCACGTACGGGTACGTGTCCGACCGGGAGATCGTGTCGACCAGCAGGGCGTCGCACTTGACCGTGCTCTTGGAGTGCGACGACCCCTCCAGCACCTGCACGAGGCCCCGGTACGACGTGCGGCCGCCCCCACGCGCGATCGACTTCGAGATGATCGTCGAGGAGGTGTACGGCGCGGCGTGCACCATCTTGGCGCCGGAGTCCTGGTGCTGGCCCTCACCGGCCATGGCGATCGAGAGCACCTCGCCCTTGGCGTGCGGGCCGGTCATGTAGACGGCCGGGTACTTCATCGTCACCTTGGAGCCGATGTTGCCGTCGATCCACTCCATGGTCGCGCCCTCTTCGCAGGTGGCGCGCTTGGTGACCAGGTTGTAGACGTTGTTCGACCAGTTCTGGATGGTCGTGTAGCGCACCCGGGCGTTCTTCTTCACGACGATCTCGACGACCGCGGAGTGCAGCGAGTCGGACGAGTAGATCGGCGCGGTGCAGCCCTCGACGTAGTGCACGTACGAGCCCTCGTCGGCGATGATCAGGGTCCGCTCGAACTGGCCCATGTTCTCCGTGTTGATCCGGAAGTAGGCCTGGAGCGGGATCTCCACGTGCACGCCCTTCGGCACGTAGATGAAGGAGCCGCCGGACCAGGTCGCGGTGTTCAGCGCGGCGAACTTGTTGTCGCCGACCGGGATCACCGTGCCGAAGTACTCCTTGAAGACGTCCTCGTGCTCCTTGAGGGCGGTGTCGGTGTCGAGGAAGACGACACCCTGCTCCTCCAGGTCCTCACGGATCTTGTGGTAGACGACCTCGGACTCGTACTGGGCGGCGACGCCGGCCACGAGGCGCTGCTTCTCCGCCTCCGGGATGCCGAGCTTGTCGTACGTCGCCTTGATGTCCTCGGGCAGGTCCTCCCAGGAGGCGGCCTGCTTCTCGGTGGAACGGACGAAGTACTTGATGTTCTGGAAGTCGATGCCGGTGAGGTCGGCGCCCCAGTGCGGCATCGGCTTGCGGCCGAACAGCCGCAGGCCCTTGAGCCGGAGGTTCAGCATCCACTCCGGCTCGTTCTTCAGTGCGGAGATGTTGCGCACCACCGCCTCGGACAGGCCGCGCTGCGCGGAAGCGCCGGCGATGTCGGCGTCCGCCCAGCCGTACTCGTAGCGACCCAGAGCGGCGAGGTGCTCTTCCTGGGTGGCGATCTGGTCAGTCATGTATCTGTCCTAACCGTGTTTTCGGCGGGGTGCACACGATGGGTGGGGATGTGCGTCGTGCACACCCCGTCGCCGTGCGCGATGGTGGCAAGGCGCTGCACGTGAGTGCCGATGAGCCGCGAGATGACTTCGGTCTCGGCGTCGCACAGCTGAGGAAACTCGGCGGCCACGTGAGCCACCGGGCAGGAATGCTGGCACAGCTGCCCACCGGACGCGATCGTGGTCGCGCTGGCAGCGTAGCCCTCGGCGGTCAGCACCTCGGCGAGTGCCTCGGCGCGCGTGATCGGATCGCCGTCCGCCGATCGCAGCGCCGTCTGGCAGCGCTCCTCGAGCGCCGCGACCTGGGCCGCCGCGAAAGCGGAGACGGCCTCCGGCCCGTGGTGCTGGGCGATCCAGCGCAGGGCCGCGGAGGCGATGCCGTCGTAGTGGTGCGGGTTCAGGTCCTCGCGGGCGGCCACGGTGAGGGCGAACGCCTTCGCCGGCCGGCCCCGGCCACGCGGACCGTTGCTGCGGACCTCCCTGGTCTCCACCAGGTGGTCGGCGAGCATCGCGTCGAGGTGCTTGCGGATGGCCGCGGGGCTCAGGCTCAGAGCGGCGCCGAGCTCGGCCGCGGTGGCCGCGCCCCGCTTCAGCAGGAGCTGGGCGACCCGGTCGCGGGTGCGTCCGTCCGTCGCGCCGGCCTGTGCCGGTGCGCCGATCTGGAGCAGCACCTCGTTTTTCACTACGGCAACGTTACGTATTTCCCGCGAGCCCTGCAAACCAGGGGTCGGTGATCCGCCCCACCGGCATGCGGAGCTGGGCAAATCAAGATCAACAGCAGGCGTACGATGCGCGGGGTGAAGTCCTCCAAGGTGCGCCCGGCGTCCGCTTTCCTGGCCTCCCGCCCCGTGCGATGGTGTGGATCGTCGCTGCGCGGGCTGGCCCTGGCATCGCTGGTGGCCAACATCGGGATCATCGTCACCGGCGCGGCCGTCCGGCTCACCAAATCCGGCCTCGGCTGCCCCACCTGGCCCCGGTGCACCGACGGGTCCTACACGACGACGCCCGAGATGGGCATCAACGGCGTCATCGAATTCGGCAACCGGCTGCTGACCTTCGTCCTGATCGCGATCGCGGTGGCCTGCTTCCTGGGCGCGCTGGCCCGGGGCCGGCGCTCGCTGGTCAGGCTGTCGGTCGCGGTGGCGCTCGGCATCCCCGGCCAGGGCGTGATCGGCGGCATCACGGTGCTCACCAACCTCAACCCGTGGGTGGTCGGGCTGCACTTCGTCCTGTCGATCGCGCTGGTCACCGGGGCCTTCGCGCTCTGGCGCCGGGTCGGCGAGGGCGACGGCGACCCGGTTCCGCTGGTCCCGGCCCCGCTGCGGCAGCTCGCCCGGGTGCTGGCCGCGGCCAGTTTCGCGGTGATCGCGGCCGGCGTGGTGGTGACCGGCAGCGGCCCGCACTCCGGCGACCACGGCGCCAAGCGCAACGGCCTGGACCCCGAGCAGATCTCCCAGGTGCACGCCGACCTGGTCTTCCTGCTGATCGGCCTGACCGTGGCGATGTGGTTCGCGCTGCGCGCGGTGGAGGCTCCGGCGGCCGCGGTGCGCGCCGCCGCGGTGCTGTTCTGGGTGGAGATGGGCCAGGGGCTGATCGGCTTCGTGCAGTACTTCACGCATCTGCCGGTGGCGCTGGTCGCCGCGCACATGCTCGGTTCCGCCCTGGTGTGGACCGCGACGCTGGCGGTGGTGTGGTCGCTGCGGGCCCGCCCGGTCACCACGGTCCCGGCCGAGCCGTCCCCGGTGACCGCGAACGAGCCGGTGCCGGCCGCCTGACGGCGCAGCCCGTACCAGAAATGCTCGTCGAAAGAGAAAGGCCGCCCCGGAAGGGCGGCCTTTCGCGGTGAGCGTGAGTGGCGTCAGAGACGGGCGATGATCGCGGCGGCGAGCCGCTCGGCGGAACCGGGCGCGGTCGACAGGAACAGCGACGGCTCGGTGAGCTCCAGCTCGATCAGCATCGGCGCCCCGTCCGGGCCGGGAATCAGGTCGACGCGGGCGTAGAGCAGCCGCTTGGCCCCGCCCGGGACGACCGCGAGCACCCGCTCGGCGACCTCCCGCTCGGCGGGCGACGGCTGCCGCGGGCTGATCTCCTCGAAGGCGATATCGACCGGCTCGCCGGCCGGCCCGGTGAGCATCGGGCCCTTCCGGATGCCGTGGCTGAACGTCAGCTCGCCGGTCTCGTCGGGCGTGCACAGCACCGCGGTCTCGCCGGCGGTGTCCACGGCCGACAGGTACGGCTGGATCATCGCGGTCCGCCCGGCCGTGGTCAGCCGCTCGACATGTGCCGTGGCGAGCCCGGCCTGACCGGGCAGGGTGTAGCGGGCGGTGTCCTGGCTGCCGGCGCTGATCGTCGGCTTGACCACCCACTGCCCCTCGGCCGGCGGGGTCCAGTCGCCGCCGGGCCCGACGAACGTGGTCGGGATGATCGGGATGCCGGCCGCCTCGAGCTCGCTGAGGTACCGCTTGTCGGTGTTCCACGCGACGATGTCGGCCGGGTTGGCCAGCCGCGGCACGGAGGCGGCCCAGTCGACGAACTCGTCGCGGCGGGCCGTGTAGTCCCACGGCGAGCGGAGCACCACCAGGTCGTAGGCGGCCCAGTCGGCCACCGGGTCGTCCCAGCGGACGGCGTCGACCGCCACCCCGCGCCCACGCAGCGCGTCACGCAGGGGGTGGTCGTCGTCGAAGAGGTCGGGAAAGTCCGCGGAGGTGACCAGCGCGACCCGGAAGTCGCGGATCGTCAACGGGCCATGCTCCGGCGGGACATCGAACGCCACAGGTCGTTGCTGGGCCGCATCTGCTCCAGGAGCTCGCGCTCCCACTCGTTCTCCACCTGGACGCCGGCGTGGTCGCAGGCCTCCCGGGCGACGCCGGTGTCCGGGGCGAACTGGTCGGACCACTCGCCGTCCTCGCCGACGAGGACGATGCGGGCGCCGCGCTTACCGACGTACTCGATCACCGCCTTGGCGCCGCCGTGACCGGCGGCGAAGGACTTGATCTCGGAGGTCAGCGTCATTACGGAACCTTCTGCCATGCTGCGCAGCCTAAGCAGTCGGCAACCTCGCCCGTGGTACTCCAAGCCGCTTTTGTGACTCCAATTACCTGCGGGTTTCAGGAGCCAGCGCATTGTTATGAGCTGATTACGCCCCAATTGCGCCAGGGCCGGGAATCCGCCCTACGAGTGACGGACAGTAACTGACACTGGCGACAATCCGGGCATCCTGTGCGACAGATCAGATCAGAGCGTCAACCGCGACGGCCATGAAGACGACCGTGAGGTACGTGATGGACAGATGGAACAGGCGCATCGGCTTCATCGCGACGCCGGCCCGGGTCTGCCGGACCAACCGGACCGCCTCGGCCAGGAAGACCAGACCCATCACGATCGCGGTGACCCCGTAGATCGGTCCCAGCCCGAGCGGCCAGGCGGCGAGCGAGGCGGCCACGGTGAGAACGGTGTAGACGAGGATCTCGAAGTTCACCCGCTCCATCGAGCGGACCACCGGGAGCATCGGGATGCCGGCCCGCGCATAGTCGTCCTTGTACTTCACAGCGAGCGCATAGAAATGCGGCATCTGCCAAAAGAAGACAACCGCAAAAAGCGCCCATGCCATCGGCGGGATGGTGCCCTCGACGGCCGCCCAGCCGATCACCACGGGGGCCGCGCCGCACACTCCACCCCAGAACGTGTTCGCCGGGGTGCGCCGCTTCAGCCAGAGCGTGTAGACGACGTCGTAGTAGAAGATCGAGAAGGCGGTCAGCGCGGTGGCCAACCAATTGGTGAGAAGCCCCATCAGCGCGACCGAGATCACAGCGAGGGTCAGGCCGAAGATCAGCACGGCCCGCGGCGTCATCTGGTGGTTCGGCAGCGGGCGCCGCTTGGTGCGCCGCATCAGCTCGTCGATGTCGCGGTCGATGTAGCAGTTCAGCGCGCTCGCGGCGCCGCCCGCCAGACCGCCGCCGACCAGCACGGCGGCGAAGGTGACCGGGTCGGGCCACCCGCCGGCGGCCAGCATCATGGTCGGCACGGTGGTGACCAGGAGCAGCTCGACGATCTGCGGCTTGGTCAGGGCGAGGTACGCCCGGAACACCGCCATCCAGCTCCGCCGGGCCCCGGGGCGGGGCGAGCGCTCCGGGCGCTCCTCCGCGCCGGGCGTCCGTCCGCGGACAGGACGCTCGGTGATCATGCTCACGGACAGCCACCTTCCGGCTTCGGCTCAATTTCGCGGCCGTTGACCGGGTGACGATCCGGCGGCCAGCCCGGACAGCCTACGCGCAGCCGTCTCCGCTGCTCGGGGCACCCGGTACGGGTGCATGTGGTCACACCCGTTGAACCGGCATGTCCGCTCACAGCGTATGTGCCTAGGGCGTTCGCTGCGCATGCGTTTAGCCCGACTGGATAGGGTCAACTCGAAAACGGTTCCATTATTTTGCCCGAGGAGCACAACCGACGTGGCTGCCACAGATCCCGTTCTCAACTGGTCCGACCTCGACCGCAAGGCGGTGGACACCGCCCGGGTGCTGGCCATGGACGCTGTGGAGGCGGCCGGCAACGGCCACCCCGGCACGGCCATGAGCCTGGCCCCGGCCGCCTACATGCTGTTCAACCGTGTCATGCGACACGACCCGACGGACCCGGAGTGGGCGGGCCGCGACCGCTTCGTGCTCTCCTGCGGTCACTCCAGCCTCACCCTTTACGTCCAGCTCTTCCTCAGTGGTTACAGCCTGGCGCTCGACGACCTGAAGGCGCTGCGCCAGTGGGAGTCGCTCACCCCCGGTCACCCTGAGTACGGGCACACCCCCGGCGTCGAGATCACCACCGGCCCGCTCGGCCAGGGCATCGGCAACGCGGTCGGGATGGCCATGTCGGCCCGCCGCCAGCGCGGCCTGCTCGACCCGGACACCGCCGCCGGCGAGTCGCCGTTCGACCACTTCGTCTACTCGATCGCCTCCGACGGCGACATCGAGGAGGGCGTCAGCCACGAGTCGAGCGCCATCGCGTCGGTGCAGAAGCTCGGCAACCTCGTGGTCATCTACGACGACAACGAGATCTCCATCGAGGACGACACCCGGATCGCCAAGAACGAGGACGTCGGCGCCCGTTACGAGGCGTACGGCTGGCACGTCCAGACGGTGAACTGGCGCGGCTCGGACCCGTACGTCGAGGACGTCGAGGAGCTCTGGAGCGCGATCCAGGCCGCCAAGGCGGTGACCGACAAGCCGTCGTTCATCGTCCTGAAGACGATCATCGGCTTCCCCGCGCCGAAAAAGCGGAACACCGGCAAGATCCACGGCTCCGCCCTGGGCGCCGCCGAGATCACCGCCACCAAGGAGCTGCTGGGCTTCGCCGACCGGCCGTTCGCGATCGACGACGAGGTCGTCAAGCACACGCAGCAGGCCGTCGACCGTGGCCGGGCCGCCCACGCCGAGTGGCAGAAGGCGTTCGACGCCTGGGCCGCCGGCAACGCCGAGGGCAAGGCGCTCTTCGACCGGCTCGCCACCCGGACCCTGCCGGTGGGCTGGCACAAGGCGCTGCCCGAGTTCCCCGCGGACGAGAAGGGCCTGGCCACCCGTGCCGCGTCCGGCAAGATCCTGGAGGCGCTCGCCCCGGTGCTGCCCGAGCTGTGGGGTGGCTCCGCCGACCTGGCGGAGAGCAACAACACCACCATGAAGGGCGAGCCGTCGTTCATCCCGGCGGAGTACGCGACCAAGGAGTTCCCGGGTCACGAGTACGGCCGCACGCTGCACTTCGGCATCCGTGAGCACGGCATGGGCTCGATCCTCAACGGCATCGCGGTCCACGGCGGCACCCGCCCGTACGGTGGCACCTTCCTGGTCTTCAGCGACTACATGCGCGGCTCGGTCCGCCTGTCCGCGCTGATGAAGCTGCCGGTCATCTTCGTGTGGACGCACGACTCGATCGGTATCGGCGAGGACGGCCCGACCCACCAGCCGATCGAGACGGTGACCGCGCTGCGCGCCATCGTCGGCCTCGACGTGGTCCGCCCGGCCGACGCCAACGAGACCGCGTACGCGTGGCGGGGCGCCCTGGAGCACACCGACCGGCCGACCGCGCTCGCGCTGACCCGGCAGAACGTGCCCACCATCGACCGTTCGAAGTACGCGTCGGCCGAGGGCACCCTCAAGGGCGGCTACATCCTGGCCGAGGCGGCCTCCGGCCACCCCGAGGTGATCCTGATCGCCAGCGGCTCCGAGGTCGCGATCGCGCTGACCGCCCGGGAGCGCCTGGAGGCCCAGGGCACCCCGACCCGGGTCGTCTCGATGCCCTGCCAGGAGTGGTTCTTCAAGCAGGACCTCGCCTACCAGCAGCAGGTGCTGCCGCACGGTGTGAAGGCCCGGGTCTCGGTCGAGGCCGGCATCCGGATGAGCTGGGACCGCCTGATCGGCGACGCCGGCGAGGCCGTCAGCATCGAGCACTACGGGGCGAGCGCGCCGGCTTCGGTGCTCTTCGAGCAGTTCGGGTTCACCGCTGACAACGTCGTCGCGAAGGCCCACGCCTCCCTCGCCAAGGCCGGCAAGATCCTCGGCCAGAAGACCGGCAACTGACACCTTTCACCCGCCACCTTCATTCAGGAGTTGAGGGAAATGACCGACAGACTTGCCGAGCTGTCCGCGCAGGGCGTGGCGGTGTGGCTCGACGACCTCTCCCGGGTGCGTCTGACCAGCGGCTCGCTGGACAAGATGCGCACCGAGCAGCACGTGGTCGGCGTGACCACGAACCCGAGCATCTTCCAGAAGGCGCTCTCCGACGCGCACGCGTACGACGAGCAGCTGCGTGACCTGGCGCTCCAGAAGGTGACGGTCGAGGAGGCCGTCCGTCTGATGACCGCCAAGGACGTGCGCTGGGCGAGCGACGTCATGCGCCCGGCGTACGACACGTCGAACGGCGTCGACGGCCGGGTGTCCATCGAGGTGGACCCGCGCAAGGCGCACGAGACCGTGTCCACCGTCGCCGAGGCGAAGACGCTGTGGTGGCTGGTCGACCGGCCCAACCTGTTCATCAAGATCCCGGCGACGCTGGCCGGCCTGCCCGCCATCACCGAGGTGCTGGCCGCGGGCATCAGCGTCAACGTCACGCTGATCTTCTCGGTCGAGCGCTACCGCGCGGTCATGGACGCGTTCCTGGCCGGCCTGGAGCAGGCGAAGGCGAACGGCCACGACCTGTCCAAGATCGGGTCGGTCGCCTCGTTCTTCGTCTCCCGTGTGGACACCGAGGTGGACAAGCGCCTCGACAAGATCGGTTCGGACTCGGCGAAGGCGCTCAAGGGCAAGGCGGCCATCGCCAACGCCCGGCTGGCGTACGAGGCGTACACCGAGGTCTTCGGCACCGACCGCTGGAAGGCCCTGGCCGCCGCCGGCGCCCACCCGCAGCGCCCGCTCTGGGCGTCGACCGGCACGAAGAACCCGGAGTTCCTCGACACCATCTACGTCGAGGAGCTGATCGCGTTCGGCACGGTGAACACCATGCCGGAGCCGGTGATCTTCGCGTACGAGGACCACGGCACCACCCGCGGCGACACCGTGACCGGCAACTTCGCGGACGCCCACCAGGTCTTCACCGACCTGGCCGCGGCCGGCATCGACTTCGCCGACGTGTTCAAGGTCCTCGAGGACGAGGGCGTCGAGAAGTTCGAGGCGAGCTGGAACGAGCTGCTGGAGGGCGTCGCGGCGTCCCTCAAGGCGGCCGGTTCCTGACGACCTGCGTTCGCGGCCTGTCGCGGGGCTCCCGCCGACAGGCCGCTCCGCCTTCGATGAAACTGGCAGGATGAGAACGTGGGTAATCCGCTGCGCACCGCACAGGACCGAAGGCTCCCACGGATCCCGGAGCCCTGCGCTCTGGTGATCTTCGGGGTCACCGGTGACCTGTCCCGAAAAAAGCTCATCCCGGCCGTGTACGACCTGGCCAACCGTGGCCTGCTTCCCCCCGGCTTCGTGGTGGTGGGCTACGCCCGCGCCGACTGGGGTGACGGCAGCTTCGAGTCGCTCGCCCACGCGGCCGCCAAGAAGGGCGCCCGGACCCCGTGGCGCGACGACGTCTGGCAGCGCCTCTCCGAGCGATTCCACTTCATTCCCGGCTCGTTCGACGACGACGAGGCCTTCGACCATCTCGCGAGCACGCTGGACGAGCTGAAGGAGCGCAACGGCATCGCCGGCAACGCCGCCTTCTACTTCTCCATCCCCCCCGCCGCCTTCCCACTGGTGCTCAACCAGCTCAACCGCACCGGCATGGCCGACCCGTCGAAGTCCGGCGGCTGGCGCCGGGTGGTCGTGGAGAAGCCGTTCGGCCACGACTACCAGAGCGCCGTGCAGCTCAACGAGCTCGTCGACGACGTGTTCATCCCGGAGGACGTCTTCCGGATCGACCACTACCTCGGCAAGGAGACGGTCCAGAACATCCTGGCCCTGCGCTTCGCGAACAGCCTGTTCGAGCCGGTGTGGAACTCGAAGTACGTCGACAGCGTGCAGATCACCATGGCCGAGGACGTCGGCATCGGCACCCGGGCCGCCTTCTACGACGCCTCCGGCGCCGCCCGCGACGTGCTGCAGAACCATCTGCTGCAACTGCTCGCGCTGGTCGGCATGGAGGAGCCGACGAGCTTCGACCCCCAGGAGGTACGGGCGGAGAAGCTCAAGGTCCTCAGGGCGATCAGTCTGCCGCCCGACATCAGCACCGGCTCCGTCCGCGGGCAGTACCTTCCCGGCTGGGTCGCCGGCGAGCGCGCCGTGGGCTACCTGGAGGAGCCGAACATCCCGGCCGACTCCACCACCGAGACGTACGCGGCGGTCCGCCTCGGCATCCAGAACCGGCGCTGGGCGGGTGTCCCGTTCTTCGTCCGGGTCGGCAAGCGGATGCCCCGCCGGGTCACCGAGATCGCGATCATGTTCAAGAAGGCGCCGCACCTGCCCTTCGACCCGGCCGACGTGGAGATGCTGGGCCACAACCAGCTGGTCATCCGGGTGCAGCCGGACGAGGGCGTGGTCCTGAAGTTCGGGTCCAAGGTGCCGGGCACGTCGATGGAGGTCCGCGACATCGCGATGGACTTCCAGTACGGCGAGGCGTTCACCGAGTCCAGCCCCGAGGCGTACGAGCGTCTGGTCCTGGACGTGCTGATCGGCGACCGGACGCTCTTCCCGGACGCCGCCGAGATCGAGCAGTCCTGGCGGGTCATCGACCCTCTGGAGGCCGCCTGGGCGGGCACGAAACCGGAGCCGTACCGGTCCGGTGAGTGGGGCCCCCGGGCTTCCGACGAGATGCTGGCGCGCGAGGGCCGCACCTGGAGGCGGGCATGATCGGCTTGTGGGACACCACCGGCAACGAGGTCGTCAAGGCCCTGGCCGCGGAGCGCCGCAGCGCCGGTGGCGTGGCCTCCGGCCTGGCACTGACCCTGGTCTCGGTGGTCGAGGAGAAGAAGGTCCGGGAGGCCGAGGCGGCGGCCACCATCGCCGCCGCCGCGCACCCCTGCCGGCTGCTCATCGTGGTCCGCTCGGACCTGGAGGGCCGCAGCCGGCTGGACGCGGAGATCGTCGTGGGCGGTCGCCTCGGCCCGGCCGAGGCGGTCGTCATGCGGATGTACGGGCGCCTCGCGCTGCACGCCGAGTCGGTCGTCATGCCGCTGCTCGCCCCGGACGTCCCGGTGGTCACCTGGTGGCACGAGGAGCCGCCGAACATGATCGCCAACGACTTCCTGGGCGTCGTCGCCGACCGGCGGATCACCGACAGCGCGCAGTCGCCGGACCCGGTGGCCGCGCTCCGGCAGCGGGCCGCCGACTACGCGCCCGGCGACACCGACCTCACCTGGACCCGGATCACGCTGTGGCGGACCCTGGTGGCCGGCGCCTTCGACAGCACCGAGGCCCGGGTCATCGGCGCGAAGATCGTGGCGCCGGACCGCGACCCCACCGCCTGGCTCATGCTCGGCTGGCTCAAGTCCCGCCTCGGCATCGAGCCGGTGCTGGAACACACCGACCGGGCGCCCCGGATGTACTCGGTGGAGTTGCAGTGCGAGAACGGCGACTGCGTCCGGGTCACCCGCGAGGAGGGCACGGCGCTGTTCAGCCGTACCGGCCAGGAGGACCGCTACATGCCGCTGCCGAGGCGGCCGGTCGGTGACGAACTGGCCGAGGAACTGCGCCGGCTCGACGCCGACCAGATCTACGCGGACGCGCTCGGCGCGATGGCCGGCATGTCCGGGCTGGAGCACCGCAACCCGAACCGGGTGCACGTCTGGAAGGATCCGGCGCTGGCCGCGATCGCCGGCTCCACCGCCTGATTTCAGCATCGGGGCCGCTCACCGCACCGCGGCGGGCGGCCTCTTCACAAGGAGAGACGCAATTGAGTGAGACCGTGGTCGTGGTGGTTCCGGACGCCGACATCCTGGCGTCCACGGTGGCGGCACGTCTCGCCATCAAGATCATCGACGCGCAGGCGGTGCACGGCTCGGCGAGCGTGGTGCTGACCGGCGGCCGGGTCGCGGCCAAGGTGCTGCGCGCGGTCCGCGAACTGCCGGCCTCCGCCGCCATCGACTGGTCCCGGGTGGATCTGTGGTGGGGCGACGAACGCTACCTGCCGTCCGGCGACCCGGACCGCAACGAGACCCAGGCACGCGATGCCCTCCTGGACAAGCTGCCGCTGGACCCGGCCCGGGTACACGCCATGCCCGCCTCCGACGGCCCCGACGGCACCGACGCGGTCGCCGCCGCGGCCCGCTACGCCTCCGAACTGGCCGCCGCCGCCGAACCGGGCGCCACGCTCCCCCGGTTCGACGTGCTCATGCTCGGCGTCGGCGAGGACGGCCACGTGGCGTCGCTCTTCCCGAACCACCCGGTACTCCAGCAGACCGGCCCGACGGCCGCCACCTTCGACAGCCCGAAGCCGCCGCCGGTCCGGGTCACCCTCACCCTGCCCACCATCCAGAGCGCCGACGAGGTGTGGCTGATCGCGGCCGGCCCGGACAAGGCCGCCCCCATCGGCACCGTCCTCTCCGGCGGCAACCTGCCGGCGGCGAACGCGTCCGGCGTACAGAAGACGCTCTGGCTCCTGGACCAGGCGGCGGCCGCGAACGTGCCCACACGGGCCTGACCCACCCGGCGATCCCGGTCCCGGGCGCGTCACGCACCCGGGACCGTCACCGTCCGGCCCCGCGGTGACCAGCCTCGCCCCCGTCCGGAGATCTTTCGCGATCGAGGTCCGCGTTTCGTTCCTTTTTGGTACGCGTGTCCTCGTCCCGCCTTATCAGGGCCGTCCCGTCCGGCCGACGCGATCTTGCCGCCCGCTCCGGCCTGTGCCGCCCCGCCGGGCTCAGATCGGTGCCCGGGCAGGCCGGGCCGACCGCCACTTCCTCACGTGCCGCCGGCCACGGCCGCCCTGCTCGCGGTCGCCTGCTTTCGGTCGCCTGCTTTCGGTCGCCTGCTTTCGGTCGCCCTGGGCGGGTGGTCACGCTCTTGCTCTCCAGGCACCTGGGCTGCCTGCTTTCGGCCGTTGCGCCGGTTGCTCTGGGTGGGTGGTCACGCTCTTGCTCCCCAGGCACCTGGGCTGCCTGCTTTCGGCCGTTGCGCCGGTTGCTCTAGGTGGGTGGTCGCGGTTCCACCAGGGTGGGTGCACACGCTGGCGGTGTCGTGGTCGTCCACGTGACCTATAGCCGGGCGGCCGCGCACGTGCCGTCTTTCGTGTACGCCCGCCATACCTACGGCCGCTCGAACGTGTGCGCCCACCCGCTGTGGAACTCACTGTGCGCGCTCACTTCCGAATGCCCGGCCGGCCGCAACTCGCGTGAGCGAGAAGCCCCGATCACCAGCTCATGTGGAAGATCGAAGTCGCCAGAGAGCCTATTTCCCGGTTGCGGGTGGCCTCGATGCCAAGTCGCGCATTCGGATGGCTGCGGGCGCCATCCCAACTCGCCGGCGATCTTGGGCGATCAAAGCTG
This sequence comes from Actinoplanes lobatus, assembly GCF_014205215.1. Classification (NCBI taxonomy): domain Bacteria; kingdom Bacillati; phylum Actinomycetota; class Actinomycetes; order Micromonosporales; family Micromonosporaceae; genus Actinoplanes; species Actinoplanes lobatus. The sequence goes on along the minus strand of NZ_JACHNC010000001.1, from coordinate 4,003,852 downwards.
TCGGCCGATCTTGATGCCTGGTTGCCATCCGGGGGTCAACCATCACCCATGGCCCATTCCCCCTGGACGATCTTGGGTGATCGGATACCTCCGAAGAGCCTTCTTCTTGGGTTTTTGCGGTTATACGTCAAGCGCTCGGTCGGGCGAACCGCCGAAGGGGGCGTCGTTCGCCGCGCTAGGTGGAAATGGGGCTTTCGCCGGAAACAGGCGCCCGTTTCGCCCGCTTTACCCGCCTCTGTTGTACGATCTTGAACGATTTGCCACCCGAGGCGGTGGTAAATCGTTCAAGATCGCTCCGGGTGGCGCGTCCTGCTGCGAGGGATTGCGGATTCGGCCGTAGGCAGCCAAGAAGAAGACTCCCGAACAGTCACGATCGCTCAAGATCGCGCCGCCGGCGGCGACTACCCAGGATCTACATCGCTGCTTGCGGATGGCTCGAACGGGCGGCGGTGACCGGCCGGGTCTCGCAGCAAAGGCGGGGAAACACGCGAACAGGCGACTTTGACATCGACGTCAGACAACACCGGAACAACCCGGGTCCACCACGCGCCCTCACGCACCCACCACCACAGTCACGGTGAGTGACTCCCGACGGCTCCGCATGACGCGACCGGCAGCAACCGCCGCCACCCGCCCGGCGTGACCGGCGTGACGGCCGAGAACACCACCCGGGATGCCTGGCAAGCACCACCGCAACCCACCCACCCGGAGCGAGCGACAGCACACGCGCGGGATTCCAACCGATCTCAGCCCGGCGGGCGCGGCACAGGCCGGAGTGGGCAGCAAGATCGCGCCGACCGGACGGAACGGCCCTGAGAGGCGGGACAGCGACACGCGTACAAGAAAGGAACCGGAAGCGAAACGCGGACTTCGCCCACCGAAGGTTCTACAGCCCGGCGTCACCCGCGGCCCAGTGGTCACCGGCCTCGTCCCCGTCTAGCCCGGCGTCACCCGCGGCCCGGTGGTCACCGGCCTCGTCCCCGTCTAGCCCGGCGTCACCCGCGGCCCGGCGGTCACCGGCCTCGTCCCCGTCTAGCCCGGCGTCACCTGCGGCCCGGCGGTGACCGACCTCGTCCCTGTCGCCGGCGGTGCGGATTTCTCCGGCTCGGATCTCGCCGGCGCGGACGTCTCCGGCTTGGCCCCCGTCCGCGAGGGCGTGGTGGTGATCGCCCGGCTCGGCGTCGCCGGGGCCGATGAGGGCGACGGATCGACGGGCGACGGCGCGAGGGACGCGGCCGGGGCGGGCGGCGACGTGCCGGGCCCGGGGTCGGCGGGAAGCACCGGCGCCGGTTCGGAAGGGCCGGTGAGCAGCGTGAACCCCAGCGCCACCCCGGCGGCCGCCGTCGCGACCGCGATCGTGATCGCGGCCCACCATCTGCGCCGCACCGGTGCACGGGCCGTGGCCACCGTCGGCGGCGGCTCGAACCGCAGCCGTTCCGCGGTGATCTGCCCGGCCCGGGCCGTCAGTGCGTTCCGCAACCTGCGCTCCACCTCGTCGGTCACCGCTCCCCCAGTCGCTCGCGCAGGATCGACAGCGCCCGGTGCGCCGTCGATTTGACCGTTCCGCGGGAGACCCGCAGCGTGTCGGCGATCTCCCCCTCGGAGAGTTCCGACCAGTAGCGCAGCACCAGCACCTGCCGCTGCCGGACGGTCAGGCCGCGCAGCGCCCGCATCATCTCGCGGTCGCTCTCCCCGAGCAGTGCCTCGTCCTCCGCGGCCGGGATCGCCTCCGGCGGCGGAGCGACATAGGCGCGGGCGGTGCGGCGGCGGCGCAGTGCCGAGCGCGCCGCGTTCGTCACACCGGTCACGAGGTACGCGTTCGGGTCCGTCACCCCGCTCAGATCCGGCCCGTGCCGCCGGTAGAGCGCCGTGAACACGTCCTGCACGACGTCCTCCGCCGTCGGCAGGTCGTCGACCATCAGCACCGCCAGCCGGACCAGGCTGAGCCGCCGACTGTGGTACAGCTCGTTGATCGCCGGGGCCCCGCCCGGGTCGCCGCGGCCGGCCGCGCGCACCTCGGCGGACAGGCCCCGCAGCCAGGTGAACAGGGCGGGGAAGGGCAGAACTGAGAGCACAGGCGAACCTCGGGGGTCAGGCGGCGGGAACGAACGGTACCCGCCGGGTCAGCGTGACCGCGACGGCGTGACGGCCGGCTTCTGCGGTGCCCGGGTGGCAGTCGGCGTCTCCGGCGTGACGGCCGGCTTCCCCGGCGCCCGGGTGGCGGCCGGCGTCTCCGGCGTGACGGCCGGCTTCGGGGGCGCCTTGGTCACCGTGACCTTCGCGGACGGGGCCGGTGTGGGGTCCTGGTAGCCGGTGACCGGCGCCGGGGACGCCGTCGGCTTCTGCCCGGTGACCGGCGCCGGGGAAGCTGCCGGGTCGCTGGGCTCGGGCGCCGTCGCCTCGCCGCTGGGGCTCGGGACCGGCTCCGCCGTCGGCTCGGTGGCGGTCGGCGCCGTGACCGCCGGGGACGGCTTCGGGGTGGGCGCGGCGTCGTCGGCGAACGCGGCGGCCGACAGCCCGCCGATTCCCAGCACGGCCGCCGCGCCGAGGGTGAGGCTCAGGCCACGGGTCGAGAAACGCATCGGGACTCTCCTGATCATCGGTGCCTTGTCGCAGGAGTAGACGCGTGGCCCGGCGAAAGGTTGGCGCTCCGAATGTGACGGCCGCCACAGTCCTAGACTCCCCGGGGTGCACCCGATGATCCGCGCCTACCGGCCCAGCGACCTCGACGCGATCTACGACATCTGTGTGCGCACCGCCGCGTCCGGTGGCGACGCGCGCGGCAGGCACAGCTCCGACCGGCTGCTCGGTGACGTCTGGGCCGTCCCCTACGTGATCCGGGAGCCGGAGCACGCGCATGTGCTCGACGACGGGACCGGCGCGGCGGTCGGCTACATCCTGGGTACGGCGGACACCCCGGCGTTCGTCGAGTGGTACCGCTCGGAGTGGCTGCCCGCCACCGTCGACCGGTTCGCGGCGGACGATCCGCGCGACACCGGCCTTCTCGCGGTGCACCGCGACCCGGACCGGATGCTACGGCCGGAATTCGCGCCCTATCCGGCGCATCTGCACATCGACCTGCTGCCGGAGTGGCAGGGCCGCGGCATGGGCCGCGGGCTGATGGCGGCCTTCCTGGACGGCCTGCGCGCGGCCGGGGTCACGGGTGTGCATCTCGGCATGGCCGCAGAGAACCACGGCGCCTACGCCTTCTACCGCCGGCTGGGCTTCGAGGATCTGGAGATCTCCGACCCGGGCGCCCGTTTCGTGGCCCGAGACACCAGCCCGCTGGCCTGAGCGGACACATCGGCCCGGCGAGAAGAGCCGGCTTGGTGAGAAGAGCCGGCTTGGTGAGAAGCGCACCGGCCGCCCCGCTCGGCCGGTGCGCTGTCGATCATTCGCCGCGCCGCTGGCGGACCTTGGCGAGCGCCTCGGCGAGAATCGCCGCCGCGTCCTCCTCGGAGCGCCGTTCCTTCACATATGCCAGATGCGATTTGTACGGCTCGGTGCGCGCCCGCCCCGGCGGGTTGGAACTGTCGAGCCCGGCGGGCTGACCGCAGCGTGGGCAGTCCCAGGTCTCGGGGATCGCGGCCTCGGCCGCGAACCAGATGATGCTGTCGTGTCCGGCCGAGCAGAAATAGGTCACCTGCCGGCGCGGAGCGGGTTCGGTGCGCTCGTCGGGTCGCATCGGGCTGGACCCGACACGGCTGCCACGGATAGCGCTGCCACTGGACACGGACGTCACTCCTGTCTCGAGGGGCCTCGAAGGTCTGTCCGGCTCGAAGCGGAGATGAGGAGCAAACCGGACGGTGATGACAAAAAACCGCGCGGCCGGAGAAACCGGCCGCGCGGCAGATTCTACGACTACGAGCCGCCGTCAGGCAGCCAGCTCCAATTTGAGCCAGAAGCCCAGCCCGACGATGCAGGCGAACCAGATGATTCCCACCAGAACGGTGTACCGGTCCAGGTTCTTCTCGGCGACCGAGGAGCCCGCCAGACTGGAGCTGACGCCACCACCGAACATGCTGGACATGCCGCCGCCCTTGCCCCGGTGGAGAAGGATCAGCAGTGTCAGCAAAACGCTGGTGATGATCAGCAACACGATCAACGTGTAAGCGAACGCGATCGGCATCGTCGGGTTCATTCCTCTCGAAGGGCACAGCAGCGGTCCCACAATAGCGGGTGCCCGGCCGATTCATACGGCCGGGCACGCGCTATTTACTCTTAGCGTGCGACGTGCTCCGGGAAACGCACGATGGAGACGAACTCCTCGGCGTCCAGGCTCGCGCCGCCGACCAGCGCGCCGTCCACATCCGGCTGCGCCATGATCTGGGCGATGTTCGCCGCCTTGACCGAGCCGCCGTACTGGATACGGACGACATCGGCCACCTCGGCGCCGAACTTCTCCACCAGCCGCGCCCGGATCGCGCCACAGACCTCCTGCGCGTCGTCCGGGGTCGCGGTCTTGCCGGTGCCGATCGCCCACACCGGCTCGTACGCGATCACGATCTGCTGGAGCTGCTCGGTCTTGAGCCCCTCCAGCCCGGCGTCGACCTGGGCGAGCACGTGCTCGACCTGGTTGCCGGCCTCGCGGATGTCGAGTCCCTCGCCGACGCAGAAGATCGGAACGAGGCCGGCCGCGAAGGCCGCCTTGTTCTTCGCGTTGATCAGCTCGTCGCTCTCGTTGTGGTACTCGCGGCGCTCGGAGTGCCCGATCACCGCGTACGAGCAGCCCAGCTTCGCGAGGAAGGCGCCGGCGATCTCACCGGTGTACGCACCGCCGGCGTGCGGCGACACGTCCTGCGCGCCGTACTTGATCTTCAGCTTGCCGTCCGCGATCACCGACTCGACGGTGCGCAGGTCGGTGAACGGCGGCAGGACGACCGTCTCGACGGCCTCCAGCTGCTCGGCGGTCAGGCTCGCGGCCAGCTTCTGCACCAGGAGATTCGCCTCGAAGTGGTTGAGGTTCATCTTCCAGTTGCCGGCGATGATCGGCTTACGGGTCGTCATCACTTCTCCAGTGCGGCGACGCCCGGCAGCGTCTTGCCTTCGAGGTACTCCAGGGACGCGCCCCCGCCGGTGGAGATGTGGCCGAACGCGGACTCGTCCAGGCCGAGGGTACGGACCGCCGCCGCCGAGTCACCGCCGCCGACGACCGAGAAGCCGTCGATCTTGGTGATCGCCTCCGCCACGCCACGGGTGCCCGCGGCGAACGGGGCGAGCTCGAAGACGCCCATCGGGCCGTTCCAGAACACGGTCTTCGCGCCGGCGATCGCCTCAGCGAACAGCGAGGTGGACTCGGGGCCGATGTCCAGGCCGAGCCGGTCCGCCGGGATCTCCGACACGGAGACCACATCGTGCGCCGCGTCAGCCGAGAACTCGGCGGCCGCGACGACGTCGACGGGCAGGACGATCCGGCCCTGAGCCTGCTCCAGCAGATCGGCGCACACGGAGATCATCTCGGCCTCGAGCAGCGACTTGCCGACCTCGTGGCCCTGGGCCTTGAGGAAGGTGAAGCACATGCCGCCGCCGACGAGCAGCTTGTCGACCTTGGGCAGGAGCGCCTGGATGACGGCCAGCTTGTCGGAGACCTTGGAGCCGCCGAGCACGACGACGTAGGGCTGCTCCGGGCTCTCCGACACCTTCTTGAGGACCTCGACCTCCTTGAGGACGAGACCACCGGCGTAGCGCGGGAGCCGGGCCGGGACGTCGAACACCGAGGCGTGCTTGCGGTGCACCGCGCCGAACGCGTCGTCGACGTAGAAGTCGGCGAACGCGGCGAGCTGGTCCGCGAAGGCGCCGCGCTCGGCGTCGTCCTTCGAGGTCTCACCGGCGTTGAAGCGGAGGTTCTCCAGCAGCAGCACCTGGCCGTCCTGGAGGGCCGCGACGGCCTCGGTGGCGGCCGGGCCGACGGTGTCGTCGGCGAAGACCACGGTGGACCCGAGCAGCTCGCCCAGCCGCTTGGCGACCGGCGCCAGGGTGAACTTGGGGTCCGGCGCGCCCTTCGGGCGGCCCAGGTGGGACGCCACGATCACGCGAGCGCCCGCGTCACGCAGGGCGATCAGCGTCGGCAGAACCGCGCGGGCGCGGCCGTCGTCGCTGATGACGCCATGGCCCTGCGGGTCGATTGCAGCCTTGTCGAACGGGACGTTCAGGTCGGCGCGCACGAACACGCGCCGACCCGAGACACCCTCGCCGAGCAGGTCGTCGAGAGTCTTCATGATGAGAATCAGGCTCCGACGAGCTTGACCAGGTCGACGAGGCGGTTCGAGTAGCCCCACTCGTTGTCGTACCAGCCGACGACCTTGACCTGGTTGCCGCCGATGACCTTGGTCAGGCCGGCGTCGAAGATGCAGGAGGCCGGGTCGGTGACGATGTCGGCCGACACGATCGCGTCCTCGGTGTAGACCAGGATGCCCTTGAGCGCGCCCTCGGCGGCGGTCTTGATCGCGGCGTTGACCTCTTCGACCGTGGTGTCACGGGCGGCGGTGAAGGTCAGGTCGGTGGCCGAGCCGGTGGGGATCGGCACCCGGAGCGCGAAGCCGTCCAGCTTGCCCTTCAGCTCCGGCAGCACCAGGCTGACGGCCTTGGCGGCACCGGTCGAGGTGGGGACGATGTTCAGCGCGGCGGCGCGGGCGCGACGGAGGTCGCTGTGCGGGCCGTCCTGCAGGTTCTGGTCCTGGGTGTACGCGTGGATCGTGGTCATCAGACCCTTTTCGATCCCGATCGTGTCGTTCAGGACCTTCGCCATCGGGGCGAGGCAGTTGGTGGTGCAGGAGGCGTTCGAGATGATGGTGTGCTTCGCACCGTCGTAGAGGCCGTCGTTGACGCCCATCACGATGGTGATGTCCTCGTTCTTGGCCGGAGCCGAGATGATGACCTTCTTGGCACCCTTGTCGACGTGCGTCTTGGCCTTGGTGGCGTCGGTGAAGAAGCCGGTCGACTCGATCACGACGTCGACACCGAGGTCGCCCCAGGGCAGGTTGTTCGGGTCGCGCTCGGCGAACGCCTTGATCGTCTTGCCACCGACGGTGATCTCGTCCGCCGACGCCTTGACCTCCTGACCCAGGCGGCCCAGGATGCTGTCGTACTTGAGCAGGTGAGCCAGCGTGGCGTTGTCGGTCAGGTCGTTCACGCCGACGATCTCGATGTCGGCGCCGGAGGCGAGAACCGCCCGGAAGAAGTTACGACCGATACGGCCGAAGCCGTTGATGCCAACCCGGATGGTCACAGGTGGTCTCCTCGTTTCGGTCCGCCGGATTCTGCGACCGGCGGAGGGGTCTGCATGCCGACCGTATGAACGGCCGACATAGGCGTCCGGCCGCCACACCCAGACTTTCGATGACGGGGGCTCGGCCGAACTGCCGGCAGCGTCGCCGTCATCCGCGACACTATCCGAGTCCGCACGCCCGCGAAGCGGCGGGGCGCGACCTGAACGTTACCTAAACGGATCACCGCGACGTTGCCTAACGACGTCATCAGCCTCACCCATCCGGCCATACCCGATAAGGACCGAAGGTCCCTCGATGGGCGTGATCGGCATCACCTGTCAGCAGGCCATCATCTCTGGTGTGACAGCGGCCTCAGTGTCCGGAATACCGAGATCCCGGGCGCGCTTGTCGGCCAGCGCCAGCAGCCGCCGGATCCGGCCGGCGATCGCGTCCTTGGTCAGCGGGGGATCGGCCAGGGCGCCCAGCTCCTCCAGGGAGGCCTGACGGTGCTCCAGGCGCAGCCGGCCCGCCGAGGTGAGGTGGTTCGGCGCGTCGTCGGCGAGGATTTCCAGCGCCCGGGTGACCCGGGCCGCGGCCGCGACCGCCGCGCGGGCGGAGCGGCGCAGGTTCGCGTCGTCGAAGTTGGCCAGCCGGTTCGCGGTGGCGCGCACCTCACGGCGGACCCGGCGCTCCTCCCAGGCGAGCACGCTGGAGTGGGCGCCGACCCGGGTGAGCAGCGCGGCGATCGCGTCGCCGTCCTTGATCACCACCCGGTCGACGCCGCGCACCTCGCGGTCCTTGGCGGTGATGCCGATCCGGCGGGCCGCGCCGCGCAGCGCGAGCGCCGCCTCCGGCCCCGGGCAGGTGATCTCCAGGGCGCTGGAACGGCCTGGCTCGGTGAGCGAGCCGTGCGCCATGAACGCGCCCCGCCAGGCCGCCACCGAGCAGCACACGTTGCCGCTGACCACGTGCTGCGGCAGGCCCCGCACCGGACGGCCGCGCACGTCGAGCAGGCCGGTCTGGCGGGCCAGCACCTCGCCGTCCTTGACGATCCGCACGATGTAGTGGCTGCCCTTGCGCAGGCCACCGGACGCCAGGACGTGCACCTCGCTGGGGTAGCCGTACACGTCGGCGATCTCCCGCCGCAGCCGCCGGGCCACCGCGCCGGTGTCCAGCTCCGCCTCGACGACCACCCGGCCGGAGACGATGTGCAACCCTCCGGCGAAGCGCAGCAACGCCGCCATCTCCGCCCGGCGGCAGCAGGGCTTGGGCACGTCGACCCGGCTCAGCTCATCCTTGACCGCTGCCGTCATCGCCATCGTGTTGTCACCTCATGCGCCGGATCTTGAACAGTGTGTGCCCCACTACGTCAGTTATCAACGAGTGGCGCCCAATACTGGCACCAGGGCGGCGCCCAATGCCTCAGGATCATGCCGTGGGCTTCCGTCCGCAACGGCCACCGGCACCAGAATCAGCTCGGCGCCGAGGTCGTGAGCGGCCTCGCGGACCGGTTCCGGTTCCCCGGCCCACTTGGCGTCGGCCAGCACGATGTCCACCCGGAGCGAGGGAAGGTACCAGTGCAGGGCGGCCAGGTGATCGGCGGTGGAGAGCCCGATCGTCTCCTTGTCCGGGCTGAGGTTCAGCGTGACCAGCCGGCGGGCCGGGCTCGCCACGATCGCCTCGGCCAGCCGTGGCACCAGCAGGTGCGGCAGGACGCTCGTGTACCAACTGCCGGGGCCGAAGATCAGCCAGTCGGCCTCCCGGACCGCGGTGATCGCCTCGGGGCAGGCCGGCGGATCCGCCGGGTCCAGCCGCACCGCCTCCACCCGGCCCTCGGCCACCGCCACCGAGTGCTGCCCGCGCACCGTCTCACGGGAGCCGTCGGCGTGCACCACGTCGGCCTCTATCCCGACGGCGTGCAGCGCCATCGGGAGCACCCGGCCCTGCGCGCCGACCATCTCGGCGGCGTGGTCCAGCGCGGCGACCGGGTCGCCGAGCATCTCGATCAGCCCGAGCAGCAGCAGGTTGCCCACCGGGTGCCCGGCCAGGGTGTCCTTGCTGCGGTCGGCGCGCCGCTCGAGCCGCGGGCCGCGGCCGGTCACGGACTCCCGCGCCGCAGCCGTCATCGCCTCGAAGCGGTGCTGCATCAGGGTCGCGGTGAGCCGGTGCGTGGGATGGTCGGCGGCCAGCGCGGCGAGCGCCTGGCGCAGGTCACCCGGGGGCAGCAGTGCGTCCCGCTCGACGCGCAGGCGGCCGCTGGAGCCGCCGTCGTCGCCGACCGTCACGATCGCGGTGATCTCCAGATCCAGGTCCCGGGCGCTGTGCCGCAGTGCGCGCAGCGAGGCGCTCAGCCCATGTCCGCCGCCGAAGGCGACCACCCGGATCGCCGTCACTCGCGCCCCAGGTCACGGTGCGACGTGTGGGCGGACAGCCGCATCGCGCTGAGCCGGGAGGTGAGCTCCTCGGCGATCGCGACGCTGCGGTGCTTGCCCCCGGTGCACCCGATGGCGACGGTCAGATAGCGCTTGCCCTCGCGCTCGAAACCCGGGGCGGTGGCGGCGATCAGCCCGGCGTACGTCGCGACGAAGTCGGTCGCGCCCTCCTGACCCAGGACATAGCCGCTCACCCCCTCCTCCAGGCCGGTGTGCTCGCGCAGCTCGGGCACCCAGAACGGGTTGGGCAGGAACCGCGCGTCCAGCACGTAGTCGGCGTCCGGCGGCAGGCCGTACTTGAAGCCGAAGGAGAGCACGGTTATCCGCAGCTTGCGCGAGTCCTCACCGCCGAACAGCTCCTCGACCCGGCGGCGGAGCTGGTTCACGTTCAGGTGACTGGTGTCGATGATCACATCGGACTGTTCGCGGGCCTCCTCGAGCAGCTTGCGCTCGGCCGCGATGCCGTCGGCCAGCCGCCCGTCGCCCTGCAGCGGGTGCGAGCGCCGCACCGACTCGAAGCGCCGGATCAGCACCTCGTCGTCGGCGTCCACGAACACGACGCGGGGCGAGAAGCCGCGCTCCTTGAGCGCGCGGACCGCGCCGGTCAGGTCGGTGGAGAAGGCCCGGCTGCGCACGTCCAGCACCATGGCGGTACGCCGGGCCGCTCCCCCGGCGGCGAAGGCCAGCTCGGCCATCTCCAGCATCAGGGCCTGCGGCAGGTTGTCGACCACGTAGAAACCGACGTTCTCCAAGGCTCGCGCCACCGTGCTGCGCCCACCGCCGGAGAGCCCGGTCACCACCACCAGGTCTGTCCCGGCCTCGTCGGGCTCCAGCACCTCGTCGGATCCGAGGTCCGGCATCGCTTCGGTCACGCACGCCTCCTGTGTCGATATCGCGGACACAACATGGTAGGCCGGGGAACGTCACCGATCCCCAGTCTTCCCCGAGTCGGGTGAACGCAGGGCCGCCAGAACCGATTCCGCCGTCAGCAGGCCGATGCCGGGCACCTCGGCGATCTCCTCCGGGGTGGCCTCGGCGATGCGCTTCATCGACCCGAAGTGCCGCAGCAGCGCCTTGCGCCGCACCTCGCCCAGCCCGGCCACCTCGTCCAGCGCGGACGCCGTCATCCGCTTGGAGCGCCGCTGCCGGTGGAAGGTGATGGCGAAGCGGTGCGCCTCGTCACGGACCCGCTGCAACAGGTAGAGCGCCTCCGACGTCCGCGGGAGGATGACCGGGAAGTCGTCGGCCGGCAGCCACACCTCCTCCAGCCGCTTGGCCAGCCCGCACAGCGCCACGTCGGTGACGCCCATCTCGGCCAGCACCGCGGCGACCGCGTTGACCTGCGGCTGGCCACCGTCCACCACGATCAGCTGGGGCGGGTAGGCGAACCGGCGCGGCTTGCCGGTCAGCGGGTCGACGCCCGGAAGCTCGGCGTCGTCGTGCTGTTCGAGAGCCTTGAACCGGGCGAACCGCCGCCGCATCACCTCGCTCATCGCCGACAGGTCGTCGGTGCCGCTGCCGTCCGGGTTGCCGCGCACGATGAAGCGGCGGTACTCGCTCTTGCGCTCCAGCCCGTCCTCGAAGACCACCATCGAGGCGACCACGTCGGTGCCCTGGATCTGCGACACGTCGAAGCACTCGATGCGCAGCGGCACCCCCTCCATCCCGAGAGCCTCGGCGATCTCCTCGAGCGCCCGGTTGCGGGTGGTCAGGTCGCCGGCCCGGCGCAGCTTGTGCCGTTGCAGCACCTGGGTGGCGTTGCGGGCGACGGTCTCCATGAGCGCCTTCTTGTCGCCGCGCTGGGGCACGCGCAGGCTGACCCGGCTGCCCCGGTGCGCGGACAGCCAGTCGGCGAGCGCCTCGGCGTCGTCGGGCAGGTCGGGCACCAGCAGCTCACGGGGGATGTCGGTCTCGCCTTGCTCCTCGCCGTACATCTGTGTGCAGAAGTGGTGCACCAGGTCGCCGGTGGACAGCTCCTCGACCTTCTCCACCACCCAGCCGCGCTGGCCTCGCACCCGGCCCCCGCGCACGTGGAAGACCTGCACGGCGGCCTCCAGCGGGTCGTCGGCGAAGGCCACGATGTCGGCGTCGGTGCCGTCGCCGAGCACCACGGTCTGCTTCTCCAGGGCCCGCCGCAGCGCCACCAGGTCGTCGCGCAGCCGGGCCGCGCGCTCGAACTCCAGCTCCTCGGAGGCGCGCAGCATCTCCCGCTCGACCCGCTTCAGGAACTGGTCGGTCCGCCCGGCCATGAAGTCGCAGAACTCGTCGACGATGCCGCGGTGCTCCTCGGCGCTGACCCGGCCCACGCACGGCGCCGAGCACTTGCCGATGTCGCCGAGCAGGCACGGCCGGCCGATCTGGTGGGCCCGCTTGAACACCCCGGCCGAGCAGGTCCGTGCCGGGAAGACCCGCAGCAGCAGGTCGAGCGTCTCGCGGATGGCCCAGGCGTGCGAATAGGGGCCGAAGTAGCGGACGCCCTTGCGCTTGACGCCACGCATCACCTGGAGGCGCGGGAACTCCTCGTCGAGGGTGACGGCGAGGAACGGGTACGACTTGTCGTCCCGGTACTTCACGTTGAACCGCGGGTCGAACTCCTTGATCCAGGAGAACTCCAGCTGGAGGGCCTCGACCTCGGTGCCGACGGTCACCCAGTCCACGCCTGCGGCGGTGGTGACCATCTGCTGGGTCCGCGGATGCAGTGTCCACACGTCGGCGAAATACGAATTCAGCCGGCTGCGCAGGCTCTTCGCCTTGCCGACGTAGATCACCCGGTCGGCCGGGTCGCGGAAGCGGTAGACCCCGGGAGCGTCCGGGATGGTACCCGGTGCCGGGCGGTACGTGGACGGGTCTGGCACAACTCCAACACTAGTGCCAGGGACTGACAGAATTGCCCGGCCGGAGGTCCGTTGCCGCCGCCACGGCGCCGGGCCTCCGGCCCTGAGACAGGGGGATCAGGCCGAGGTCACCACGTTGTCGCCGTCCACGTCGATCGCCACCGCGGCCAGCGGCTGACCGGCCGGGCCCGAGGTCGGGGCGCCGTCCTTGATCGAGAAGAGGCTGTTGTGGCACTTGCAGATGATCTGGCCGTCCTTGATCTCGGAGACCTTGCAGCCCTGGTGCGTGCACACGTTGCTGAACGCCTTGTAGTTGCCCTCGGTGGGCTGTGTGACGACCACCTCGTCCAGGATGACGCCGCTGCCGACCGCCACCTTCGACGTCGCCACCAGCACGTTGCCGCTACCGCCGCCACCGGTGTCGCCGCCGGCGTCACCGCCGTCGCCGGCGTCGGTGCTGCCGGCCGGAACCGGGTTGTCACCGAAGTCCGTGCCGTTCGGGTTGGTCCCGCTGGTGCCGGTGCCGCAGGCCGAGAGGACCGCGGTCGCGCCGACGGCGCCGGCGCCCATCAGGACGACGCGCCGGGACGAGGCGGTGCCCGGTCGGTCCTGCTGGGTCTCGGCGTCGGTCCCCGGCTGCACGTCAGTCATTTGTCGCCCTCCACTACCTGTTCTCTGCCGCCAATGTCACGCGGAGTCGCCCCGGGGTACGGATCAGATGCCGTGATCAGTTCAACGGTCCCGAGTGAGATTTTCCCGCTTTCTCCGCGTTCGCCCGACCGGTTTGCCTGGTGTCGACAAACAGCGCCGCACCCGGAGACCTTAGGAGACCAACCGGGTGCGGTAGCTGAGAGTCGTCTAAGAAGTTTCTAAATCAGGCGGTGGCCTTCGCCCGGGACCGGGTGGCGCGCGCCCGCGGGGCGGCGGTGGACCCGTTCGCCTTCGCGGCCCGGCCGGTCGCGGCCGCCGAGCCCCGCCCCTCGCCGGTGAGCCCGAGCATGTGCCGCAGGAACTGCCCGGTGTGGCTCTCCGGCACCTCGGCCAGTTCCTCCGGGGTGCCGGCGGCCAGCACCAGGCCGCCCTTGTGACCGCCCTCCGGGCCCATGTCGATCAGCCAGTCCGCCGTCTTGATGACGTCCAGGTTGTGCTCGATGGTGATCACCGTGTTGCCCTTGTCGACCAGGCCGTTGAGCACGATCAGGAGCTTGCGGATGTCCTCGAAGTGCAGGCCGGTGGTCGGCTCGTCGAGCACGTAGACCGTCCGGCCGGTGGAGCGTTTCTGGAGCTCGGAGGCGAGCTTGACACGCTGGGCCTCACCGCCGGACAGGGTGGTGGCGGGCTGGCCCAGGCGCACGTAGCCGAGGCCGACGTCGACCAGCGTCCGCAGGTGCCGGTGGATCGCCGGGAGCGCCGAGAAGAACTCCGCGGCCTCCTCGATCGGCATGTTCAGCACCTCGGAGACGGTCTTGCCCTTGTAGTGCACCTCCAGGGTCTCCCGGTTGTACCGCGCGCCCTTGCAGACCTCGCAGGGGACGTACACGTCCGGCAGGAAGTTCATCTCGATCTTGATGGTGCCGTCGCCGGAGCAGTTCTCGCAGCGGCCGCCCTTCACGTTGAAGGAGAACCGGCCCGGACCGTACCCCCGCACCTTGGCCTCGGTGGTCTCCGCGAACAGCTTGCGGACGTGGTCGAACACCCCCGTGTAGGTGGCCGGGTTCGACCGTGGCGTCCGCCCGATCGGCGACTGGTCCACCCCGACGACCTTGTCCACGTGCTCCAGGCCGGTGACCCGGGTGTGCCGCCCGGGCACCTGCCGGGCCTTGTTGATCTGGTTCGCCATGACGGTGTGCAGGATGTCGTTGACCAGCGTCGACTTGCCCGAACCGCTGACCCCGGTGACCGCGATGAACTGGCCCAGCGGGAACGGCACGGTCAGGTTGCGCAGGTTGTGCTCGCGGGCGCCGTGCACCACGACCTCGCGCCCGGGCGTCTGCGGCCGCCGGGTGGCCGGCAGCGGGATCGACTTCCGGCCGGACAGGTAGGCCCCCGTCGGCGACTTCTCGTTGGCCAGCAGACCCTCGACGGTGCCGCTGTGCACGATCTGCCCGCCGTGCTCGCCGGCGCCCGGCCCGATGTCGACGATCCAGTCCGCGGTCCGGATGGTGTCCTCGTCGTGCTCCACCACGATCAGCGTGTTGCCCAGGTTGCGCAGCCGCACCAGGGTCTCGATGAGGCGGTGGTTGTCCCGTTGGTGCAGGCCGATGGACGGCTCGTCCAGCACGTACAGCACGCCGACCAGGCCGGAGCCGATCTGGGTGGCGAGCCGGATGCGCTGCGCCTCGCCGCCGGAGAGGGTCCCCGCGCCGCGGTCCAGCGACAGGTAGTCCAGACCCACGTCGACCAGGAACCGCAGCCGCGCGTTGATCTCCTTGAGCACCCGCTCGGCGATCATCTTCTGCCGGTCGTCGAGCTCCAGGCCGGACAGCAGCTCGGCACACTCGCCCACGGACAGGTTGCACACCTCGGCGATGCTCTTGCCGGCCACCGTCACGGCCAGCACCTCGGGCTTGAGCCGGGCCCCGCCGCAGACCGAGCAGGGGACGTCGCGCATGTACCCCTCGTACTTCTCGCGCGACCAGTCGCTCTCGGTGTCGTTGTGCCGCCGCTCGATCCACTGCACCACGCCCTCGAAGCCGGTGTAGTAGGAGCGCTCGCGGCCGTACTTGTTCCTGTACCGCACGTGGACCTGGTCGTCGGCGCCGTACAGCACGATCTTCTGCACCCGGCTGGGCAGCGCCCGCCAGGGTGTGTCGAGGCTGAAGCTCTCGGCGCCCGCCAGGGCCTCCAGCAGGCGCAGGAAATACTCCTGGGTGGTGCCGCCGGCCCACGGCTGGACGGCGCCCTCGCTGAGGCTCTTCTCCACGTCCGGGATGATCAGCTCGGGGTCGACCTCCTTCTTCGTCCCGAGGCCGGAGCACTCGGGGCAGGCACCGTACGGCGCGTTGAAGGAGAAGACCCGTGGCTCCAGGTCCTCGATGGCGAGCGGATGGTCGTTGGGGCAGGCCAGATGCTCGGAGAAGCGGCGCTCCCGCTCCGGGTCGTCCTCCGGCAGGTCGACGAAGTCGAGCACCAGGATGCCGCCGGCCAGCCCGAGCGCGGCCTCGACCGAGTCGGTAAGGCGCTGCTTGCTGGACGCCTTCACGCTGAGCCGGTCGATCACCACCTCGATGGTGTGCTTCTCCTGCTTCTTCAGCTTCGGCGGCTCGGTCAGCGGATGCACCACGCCGTCGACCCGGGCCCGCGCGTAGCCCTTGGACTGGAGTTCGGCGAAGAGGTCGACGTACTCCCCCTTGCGGCCGCGGACCACCGGGGCCAGCACCATGAACCGGGTCCCCTCGGCCATGGCGAGGACCCGGTCGACGATCTGCTGCGGGGTCTGCTTGCTGATCCGCTCCTTGCAGACCGGACAGTGCGGGATGCCGGTCCGCGCGAAGAGCAGGCGCAGGTAGTCGTAGACCTCGGTGATCGTGCCCACGGTCGAACGCGGGTTGCGCGACGTCGACTTCTGGTCGATCGAGACGGCCGGGGACAGACCCTCGATGAAGTCGACGTCCGGCTTGTCCATCTGGCCGAGGAACTGCCGCGCGTACGACGACAGGGACTCCACATAGCGCCGCTGGCCCTCGGCGAAGATCGTGTCGAAGGCGAGGCTCGACTTGCCCGAACCGGAGAGGCCGGTGAAGACGATCATGGCGTCGCGGGGCAGGTCGAGGTTGACGTCACGCAGGTTGTGTTCGCGGGCGCCACGGATTGTCAGTCGGTCGGCCACGGCCAGCCTTTCCGCATTCAGGATCGATCGAACCCGTACAGGTGTATGAGTCGAGCAGACACTCTAGCGACGGGGTATGACAATTTCCGGAACACACCCGCTCACTCTTACGAGTTAACCCGCCAGATCTCGACGCCGCCCACCAACTGCGGCGCGCCGAGCACGTCAACCAGAACCGATCGCAGCAGGTCACCATTCCTGCTGTCCGGCACCAGCACCACCACGGCGGCGCGCCAGTAATCGAGGTCACCCCGGATCCGCAGGCGGTCGGCGTCGGTCAGGACCGGCAGGTAGCCGTACTCCCGGACGCTCCAGAGCAGCTCCGAGGTGTAGCGGTGCGGGGCCGACCAGGAGCCGGTGTCGTCCGACGGCGCGTTGGCCGGGCCCATGAAGTAGCCGCGCGGCGTCGCGTAGTCCAGATTGTTGAGGGCCGCCCAGCGCTGCCCGGTCCGCCCGGTCGTCACGTCCGGCAGCGGGACGGTGACCAGCGTCTTCCCCTCCGGTACGTACTGCCGCCAGATCCCCTCGGTGAGGAACGCCGGCATCGGGTCGCCCTGCACCACCGGCAGCGGCTTGGGGAACAGCGGCACCAGGGCGAGGGTCATGCCGATCCAGAACCGGCGGCGGCGCTCCGGCGGGTACGACCCGATCCGGTCCGCCGCGAAGGCCAGCAGGATGCCGGCGACCGTGGCCGGCACCATGGCGAACCGGGTCACGCTCACCAGGTCGATCACCGGCACGTGGCTGACCAGCGCGAACGGCAGCGGGATCACGGTCTTGAAACCGAGCACCCGAAGCTGCGGGCCGAGCGACATGACCAGCAGCGCGAGCCCGGCGATCGCGGCGGCCCGCAGCGCCACCGACCGCCACAGCATCACCATCGCCACGATGATCATCACGAGGCCGAACAGGCCGAAGAACGTGTTGTCCTCGGTCGCACTCACGCTCAGTCGCCGGGTCACCACGCCCAGACCGGCCAGCGACTGCCGGGCGAAGGCGCCCAGCGAGGCCAGGTCCGTGACGTAGGCGGTCGGCTCGAACGGCTGCCCGTGATAGTTGCCACGGGCGAAGAACTGGTACCAGAGCGGGTAGCCGGCCAGCACGCCGGAGGTCAGCGCGGCCACCCCGAGCCCGGCCGCGAAACGTCGCCACACCAGCCGGGCCTCGTCCCGCGCCATCAGCGCCCAGGAGCCCGCGAAGATCCCCAGGGTGAGCGCCGCGAAGAGCAGCGCCTCCTCGTTGATGAAGATCTGCAACACGATCAGCAGACCGAGAACGATCCCGCCCCGCCACACCCGGCCCGGCTCCCGCAGGCGCAGCACCTGCCAGACGATGAACGGCAGCACGTAGTTGCTGACGAAGTTCACGTGCCCGTTCGCGTGCGAGACCATGGCCGGGGCGAAGCCGCACCAGACACCACCGGTCCAGGCCGCGAGCCGGCTGCGCACCAGATGCCGGCTGAGCACCCAGTACCAGGCAAAGGCCGTCCCGCCGAGACCGAGAGTGATCAGCAGGGCGACGGTCACCCCGCCGCCCAGGAAGTGCGTGACCGGCGCCAGCGGCAACGCCAGCGCCAGGATGGACGTGTTCGCCATCATGTTCACACCGACCGGCACGTTGAACCGGTCCTCGAAGAACAGCGGCGCCCCGTCGAAGATCACCCGCTCGGCGTGGGCCAGCATGAACAGGAAGATCCCGTGATCGTCGTCGTTGCCGGCGAGCACCCGCCCGTTCGGGTCGATCCACAACTGGATCACCACGAGCACGGCCAGCGCCAGGAACCCCAGCGCGATCCACAGGTCGACGAGCCGCCAGCGAGCGTCCCGCTCACCACCCGGGCTCGCCGCCGGCTCCTCCACGACCGCCGCCGCCTGCTCTCCGGTCATCCCATCCGCCGCACGCACCGGCCGAATTGTGCCAGAGCCGAGACCGCCCCTCCCAACGCCGCCACTCCGGCCATGACGTGCGCTTACTCTCAAAAACAAAGATCAAGACCACGCTTTTGTACGCGGTGGGACGTCATCACAGAATCGTGACAGTTCCGCCCTACCCGCGAGCGCGCCGCCGGTCCCGCCCGTGCCGCGCCCGCCGGGCTTTGCTGCATGGCTCCGCTTCGCTCCGCGGCAAAACGCCTTGTAACCGGTGTCGAGGCAGGTGATTCCCCGCCGCCAGCAAACCCCGCTGGCGGCGGGGAATCACTTGCCTCGACACCGGCGGCGTTTTGCGGGGGTGTTGAGCGCGCCGGTGTCCGGCTCGGGGTGGCCGTTCCGTGGCCGGGACGGGTGCCGGGCGAGATCCGCTCGCCCGGCGGCGGGGGACGGCCTGGAGTGGGCAGCGAGATCATCCGGTAGGGCAGCGCTCCGCAGACCCGTACAAGAAGATGATGTTGATCTTGTCTTAAAGGCGGCGGGAGCTCGGGGGTGTGGAGGCGCGGCGCTGGCGGGCCAGGCGCACCGAGCGGCGCCCGCTCTCCACCTCGACCTCGCGGCGGAGTTTGCGCCAGCTGGCCAGGCGGCGCGGTGGCAGGGAGCCGTCGGCGAGGGCTGCCTGGACGGCGCAGCCCGGCTCCCGCTCGTGGCGGCAGTCGTCGAAGCGGCAGCGCCCGGCCAGGCCGGTCACGTCGGCGAAGGCGCGGTCGAGGCCGCCGCCGGTGTCGAGGAGGCCGACGCCCCGGATGCCGGGCGTGTCGATGACGGCGCCGCCGCCGGGCACGGTGATCAGGTTGCGGTAGGCGGTGGTGTGGCGGCCTTTGCCGTCCGCGTCGCGGATCTCCTGGACCGGCATGACGGTGGCGCCGGCCAGCGCGTTCGCCAGGGTCGACTTGCCGGCGCCGGACCGGCCGAGGAGGGCGAGCGTGCGGCCCGGGCCGACGTGTTCGCGCAGCCGGTCGAGGCCCTCGCCGCGCTGGACGCTGACCGGCAGCACCGGCACGCCGGGCGCGAGGGCGCCGAGCTGGCGGGCTATCGCGCCGGGGTCGGCGCTGGTGTCGCTCTTGGTGAGCACCAGCAGCGGATCGGCCCCGGACTCCCAGGCCAGGGCGAGCAGGCGCTCGACGCGGGCGTCGTCGGGCTCCGGATGGATCGGTTCGACGACCGCGATGGTGTCCATGTTCGCGGCGAGGACCTGGCCGGACGCGTCCTTGTCGGCGGTGCGGCGGATCAGTGTGGTGCGGCGGGGCAGCACCAGCTCGAGGGTGGTCCGCCGGTCGGGCCATCGGCGCAGCACCACCCAGTCGCCGGAACAGGGCAGGGTGGCGGGGTCGCGGGCGGCGTCGAGCAGCACGCCCCCGCCGAGGGTGGCCCGGGTCACCCCGGTGGCGGTCAGCACGGTGCACACGCCACGGTCGGCCCGCAGGACACGCCCGGGTTCGGAGTCGGGCCGGTCGAAACGCCGGAAGGTGGATACGAAGTGGTCGTCCCAGCCGAGCTGGGACAGGGGGTACGACATGGAAACCCTTTACGGTCTTGGGGGTCGGCGGTGCCTGGGGATCAGGCGAAGGCCCCCGGGTGAAGGGACGCGGCAACGGTGAAACGCACGGTCCTCACCTCCTCCGCTGGGTTCGATCGATCAGCGCGTCTGCCACGACGGTACGGCGCTGGTCAGCGCGGCGAAAGCGAATTCCGTGGCGGCGGGCGCGGCACCGGTAAGGTCGGGCTGTGACCATGGATCCGCTGGTGTTGATGACGGACGTGGAGGACGCCACCGAGGCGCTGCTGCGTGCGTCGGGTTCGCTGGCCGACGGCGAGATGGGCGCACCGTCGCTGCTGCCGGGCTGGACGGTCGGGCATGTGCTGACCCATCTGGCGCGCAACGCGGACGCCCTGACCAACCTGTTGACCTGGGCCCGGACCGGGGTGGAGACACCGGCGTACGCGTCTGCGGAGGACCGGACGGCGGGCATCGAGGCGGGCGCGGCACGTCCGGTGGCCGAGCAGCTGGCGGATCTGCGGGCCGCGCACGAACGGTTCGCCGACGCGGCGGCCGCGATGCCGGCGGCCGCCTGGACGACCCGGCTGCCGCTGGCGAAGAGCGCCGCCGCGGTTCCCTGGCTGCGGTTGTGCGAGGTGGAGGTGCACCGGATCGACCTGGGCCGCGGCTACACCCCGGCCGACTGGCCGGACGCGTTCGCGCTGCGCCTGCTGCGGGCGATCGTCACCGATCCGCCGGCCGGCTCGCCGGACATGGTGCTGCGCCCGTTCGGCCTGGAGCACCCGCTGGTGATCGGCTCCGGTGCGGGCCCGGTCGTCGGCGGCCCGACCAGGGCGCTGGCCGCCTGGCTGATCGGCCGGGCGGACGGCGCCGATCTGACGGTCTCGCCGGACGGCGAGCTACCCGAGCCCGCGAGGTGGAGATGAGTTCCGAGTACACCGGCGACGTGGTGACCGGCGGCGAGCCGGCGGTCCGTGACCTGGGCGACGGCCTGACCCTGACCAAGGTGTCGGTCGGCGCGATGGACAACAACGCCTACCTGCTGCGTGCGGCGACCGGCGAGCAGCTGCTGATCGACGCGGCCAACGACGCCGGGACGCTGCTGGCCCTGATCGGCCCGGCCGGGCTGCGCGCCGTGGTGACCACCCACCGGCACGCCGACCACTGGCAGGCGCTGGAGGAGGTGGTGAAGGCCACCGGCGCCGAGTCGCTGGCGCACGCCGACGACGCCGCCGGGATCCCGGTGGTGACCCGGACACTGCTCGACGGCGACACCGTCGAGGTGGGTGGGCACACGCTCGACGTGATCCACGTGGTGGGGCACACGCCCGGTTCGATCGTGCTGTCCTACCGGGGCGAGCATCTCTTCACCGGCGACAGCCTGTTCCCCGGAGGTCATGGGCGGACGACGAACCCGGAGAACCACCACAAGATCATGGACGATCTGGAGGCCCGGGTGTTCGGCCGGTTCGGTGACGCCACCTGGTTCTACCCGGGCCACGGCAAGGACTCGACACTCGGCGCGGAACGCCCGGACCTCCAGGAGTGGCGGGCGCGCGGCTGGTGACGCGCGCCCGGCCGGTCACCTATCCGTGGGTGACCTTGGCGCTGTCGTCGACGTGGATGCCGGCGGCGAACTCGACGACCTGCTGCTCACCCCAGCCCAGGCCGTCCCACACCTGGACGATCATCCAGCGGTTCTCGCCCAGGTTCACGAACAGGGCGTGACCGGTGGTCTGGTCGAGCATCTTGGTGAGCACGGCCTCCTTGCCGTTGATGGTCAGCTTCTTGCCGTTCGCGATGTCCTCGCCGGGCCCGAACTCCTGGAGCTGGGCCATGATCTTGCCCTCGAAGCTGTGCGGGTCGTTGTTCGGAACGCCCGGCGGCGCGTCGGACGGCACCACGTCCGGGATGCCCTTCGGGGCGATGGTGATGCCGTACTCGTCGGCGCCCTGGAGCACCCAGCCCTCGGGGACCTTGTCCAGGGTGAAGCCCTTCGGCTGCTCGCCCTGGTAGGCGACCAGCGCGGTGGGCCCGGTCGCCGGGGAACTGGCGGACGGCCGTTCGCCGGCGGCCTCCGGGGCGGACGGGCCGGAGGCGAGGCCGGAGCCGGCGACGATCACGGCGGCCAGCGCGGCGGCCATGAAGACGGAGCCGCCGGCGGCCTGCACGGTACGGCGGCGGCGCAGCGCGGTCCGGCCGCGGGCCAGGTCGGCGGCGACCTGCTCCGGGGTCGGCTCGGCGTCCGGGCCGGCGATCCGCGCCAGCCCGTCGTGGAGGTTCATCATGTCAATTTCTCCTGATCAGAGCAGTGCCAAGGAGGGATTGGGGCCGAGCACGGTCCGGAGCCGGTCGAGTGCCCGGGCGGTCTGGCTCTTCACCGTCCCCTCGGAGCACCCGAGGGCATCGGCGGTGTCGGCGACATCGAGGTCGTAGAAGTAGCGGAACACCAGTGCCGCCCGCATCCGTGGTGGCAGCTCCCGCAGGGCCGCGCGCAGCCCGTCGGAGACGTCACCGGCATGCTCGGCGGCCGCCCGGTCCGGTACCTCGGCCATCGGCCGCTCACTGCGCCGCCACCACCGCCGCCGCTCGTCGGTCAGTGCGTTGACCAGCGCCCTCCGGACGTAGCCGTCCGGGTTGTCGGCACGCTGGAACGCCGGCCAGGCGACGTACAGCTTCGTCAGCGTGGACTGGACGAGGTCCTCGGCCAAGTGGGCGTCGCCGGCCGTGAGCAGAGTCGCCGTACGCACCAGCGCGGCCCTCCGGCTGACCACGAACTGGTGGAATTGCTCATCACGCTCGTTCTTCACACGAGCCCCTCCTTCGCTCTCACGCCTCCCTGACGGCTCCCACCTCCCTCAGGTTGCATGAGGGTCACCTCGAAGCTCGATCCTCCATCGGGGCCGGGCCGGTAGTGGACGTCCCCATGGTTGGCGCGGGCCAACTCCCGGACGATGTAGAGCCCCAGACCGGTGCCCGGCACCTTCCCCGCGGTCGGCTCGGCACGGGCGAACCGGTCGAAGAGCCGGTCCCGGAACGCCGGCGGCACGCCCGGCCCCTCGTCGCGGACCTCGATCGTCACGACCGCGGTGTCCGCCCGGGCCACGACGGCGGTGGCGCCACCGCCGTACTTGGCGGCGTTGCTGACCAGGTTGGTCAGGATCTGGTCGAGGTGGCTCGGCTGCACCACGGCGACCAGGTCCGGCGGGCACGTCACCGGGACGTGGCCGGCGCCGGCGACGACCAGGGCCGCCTCGACGTGCTCGGCGACCCGGACCGGGACGGGCGCCGCGACGAGCCGGCCGGCGTCGAGGCTGACCAGGTCGAGGACCTCCTGGACGATGGCGGCGAGCCGCCGGGTGGTCCGGTGCACCCGGATGAGGGAGTGGTGGACGGACTCCGGCAGCTCCTCCTCGTCGAGGACCAGGTCGAGGCCGCCGAGGATCGCCGCGAGCGGGTTGTTGATCTCGTGGCCGAGCATGCCGATCAGGTCGGCCTTGAGCTGGTTCGCGGCCTCCAGGTCGGAGGTCCGGACCCGTACGGTGTCCTCCAGCGAGTCGTAGAGCAGCGCGTTGTCCAGCGAGACCGCCAGCTGCCCGGCGATCAGCTCCACCGTCTCCAGGCGGTCGGTGGAGAACACGCCGCCCTGCCGGTGGTTCTCCAGCATCAGGACGGCGACGTCGACGGTCCGGCTCGGGATGGGCATCGCCAGCAGGGAGCAGTGGTCGAGTCCGGCGACGTACGGGTCCCGCGCGAACCGGTCGTCCTGGGTCGCGTCCGCCACCAGCAGCGGGCGGCGGGTCCGGGTCACGTACCGGACCGCGGTCGCCGGCACCGGCCGCGGATCCCGCGTCTCGGGGTGACGAAGCACCAGCTGCACCCGGGTGGCCCCGGTCATGGCGCTGAGCACGTCCCCGACCTGCGCCTCCAGGTCGGCCAGCGTGATGGCCGAGCTCAGCGCGCGGGAGGCCCGCAGGATCGCCATGAGGTCGATCCGGTCGGCCCCGGCCCCGTGGCCGGAGTCGCTCACCCGTTCCGCGCGCAGGAACGGGTGTTCGGCCTCCAGCCTTCGCAGCGGCCCCTCCGCACCCCACTGACGGTAGGTGTCGCGTGCCTCGGTCAGCAGTTGCCGCCCGGCGTGTGCGAACCCCCGGTCGAGGTGGAACCGGGCCGCCCGCTGGGCGAGCACGGCCCGGTGCCACGGCCGGCCGGCCACCTCGTGCAGGCCGGCGTCGAACTCGCGGGCCGCGCCGTCGGGATCGCCCAGCGCCCAGCACCGTTCGGCGTCGACCAGGCGCAGCAGCGGCCGGAAGTTGCGGGGCGAGTCGGCGGCCCGCCGGGCGATCCAGTCGCGGATCGTGCCGAGCTCGGCGGCGACGCCGGTGTCGCCGTACCGGACCCGGGCGGCCAGGGCGATCCCGCGCACCACCCGGGCCAGCGCCCAGGTGTAGAGCCCGCGAACCGCCTCGCAGTGCTCCATCGCCCCGGCGGCGTGCCGGTCCAGTTCCTCGTCGTCCTGGCACATCAGCGCGGCGAGGGCCCGGTTGACGTGGTGGATGGCCAGCGCCACCGGGAAGGTGGGGGATCCGTCCGGTTCGGCGCCCGGCTCCCGGCCGCGCAGCACCCGCACCAGCGCCCGGCATTCGGTCAGCGACAGGGCCGCGATCCGGTTGCCGGTGCGTTCGGCGAACGCCACCGAGGCGTCGATCTCCTCGGCGACCGTCTCCAGCGAGTCTGCGGTCTCCAGCAGCACGGCCACCAGACGGGCCGAGAGCATGGCGGCGACCTGGACGTCCCCGGCGGTCAGCAGTTCCTCGCGGGCGTCCTGGCCGGCCTCGGCGATGTCCTCCAGCGGTTCGAACCAGTGCGCGGCCACGAAGAGGTGCATGTACCGGGCGATCGCGGTCTCCGCCTGATAGCCGTGCTCCCGTCCGGCCTCGACGACGTACCGGCTCAGCCGGTGACCGGTGCGGTAGTCGTCGAACAGGTGGATCGTCGCGCAGATCACCGCGCCGAGCGAGCCGACCACCGGCGGGCACAGCCCCGCACGCCGCCACAGCCCCAGGACCTGGAGCAGCACCCACGTGTGTTGCAGCGGGCCCAGCACGTACGCCGGCGCGAGCAGCCGGTTGAGGATCCGGCCCGCCGCGAGCACCCGGGGATCGTCGGTCTCCGCGGCACGGCTCAGATCGGCGGCGCAGTCCCGCAGGTCGGCCGCCTCCCGGTGGACCACGGGACCGGGGTCGTCCGGGGAGTCGATGCCGAACCGGCGCAGCAGGTCCGCGCCGAGGGCGTACGCCTTCCGGATGTGTCCTCGCTGGGTCAGGCTGTTGACCTGGTTCGCGGTGGCGGCGGCGAGCGCGAGCAGATCCGGGGACCGGGCGGCCAGCTCCCGGTACACCTCGTCGGCCTCGTCGAGCCGGCCCAGGCAGTAGAGCGCGGTGTGCCGGGCCACGGTGACGGCGTCCCGCTCCTCCGCCCCCGGGCCCAGGAGCCGCTCGGCGGCGGCGAGCAACTCGACGGAGACCTGGTAGTTGGTCATCTTCATCGTCCGTTGCGCGGCGCCGTGCAGCAGGCCGGCGGCGGCCCGCCGCTCGTCCGGCGCGTCCACCAGGTCCACCACCGGCAGGTACTGCTCGGCCGCCTCCTGCCGGTACCGCTCCCGCCGGGACAGTTCGCGGGCCATGCTCAGCTGGAGGCGGTCCCGGTCGCCGGGCGCCAGGCAGTCCCGGGCGGCCTGCCGTACCAGGTCGTGCCGGAACCGGACGGTGCCGTCGGCGAGCAGGATCAGGCCGTCGGTGACCGCCGGGGCCAGGCGCGCGGCCAGGTCCGCCTCGGACGTCCCGGTCGCGATGGCCAGGAAGCCGGTACCGACGTCACCGCCGAGGCAGGCGAGCGCCGCCAGGATCCGGCGCGTCCCGCCCGCCTGCTGATCCATCCGGGCCGCCAGCAGCTGCGGCACCCCGTGGCAGCGGACGAAGTCACGGATCGCGTCCGCTTCCCACCGCCAGCCGTCCGTTACCGGGCGCAGCAGGCCCTCGGCGCGGAGGGCGTTGAGCACCTCGACCGTGGCGAACGGATTGCCGGCGGCGCCCGCCTCGATCAGCCCGGCCGGCACGGACGCGGCCTCCGGGGGTATCCGGAGCACGGTGCCGATCAGCCGGGCGGCCCCCTCGCGGTCCAGTCCGCCGACCCGGATCACCGGTTCCGTCGCACCGTCACGCTGCCAGCGGTCGAGCAGCGCCGCGAGCGGCCGCCCCTCGTCCCGGTAGGTGGCGACCAACAGCAGACCGGGGATCGGCCCGGCGTTCACGATCGCGTCCAGGACCCGGTGCGTCCCGGCGGTGGCCCACTGGAGATCCTCGAGGACGATCACGATCCGGTGCCCGGCGGCGAGCGCCCGGATCAGGGCGAGGGCGGCGGCCGCGGTCCGGCCCTGGGCGGTCGACGGATCGGACGTGGACGGCCCGCCCGGGACGCCGAGCAGATCGGCCATCTCCGGGATCGCGTTGACCGCGACCACGGCGTTGGGGCCGAGCGCCTCGACGATCCGCGCGCGGTCCGCCGCCACCTCGGGTTCGGGTTCGGCGAGGATGCAACGGATCAGGCTTCGCAGCGCCCGGGTGATGCCGCCGCTGGTCGTACCGGTCCGGAACTCTTCGAACCGCCCGGCGGCGAACCAGCCGCCGCGTGCCGTGACCGCCGGCCGCAGGCTGCGGGTGAGGGCGCTCTTGCCGATCCCGGACGGCCCGGTGATCAGC
Organism: Actinoplanes lobatus; assembly: GCF_014205215.1. Taxonomy (NCBI): domain Bacteria; kingdom Bacillati; phylum Actinomycetota; class Actinomycetes; order Micromonosporales; family Micromonosporaceae; genus Actinoplanes; species Actinoplanes lobatus. The sequence continues at coordinate 3,977,359 of NZ_JACHNC010000001.1, read as the reverse complement.
ACGGGCCGGCCGCCCTCGGTGAGCGCCCGGTCCAGCGCCGAGGTGAGCAGGTGCACCTCCCGGTCCCGGCCGATGAGGGCGGCCGGCGGCACGAAACGGGCCGGGAAGTCCCGCTCGCCCAGCGGCCAGCCAGCATCGGGATCGTCCCGGCAGCGGGTCAGATCGTGGAGCAGCCCCTCGGCGCTCTGGTAGCGGTTCGCCGGGTCCTTCTCCAGCAGGCGCATGATGATGTCGCGGAGACGTGGTGGCAGCCCGGCGGGCACGGGCGGCGGCTCCACCAGGGTCTCGCGGATCAGCTCCAGGGCGTCGTCGCCGGTGAACGGCGGCTCGCCCACCGCCAGCGTGTAGAGGGTGGCGCCCAGGCCGTACAGGTCGGCGCGGGGATCGACCGCCGGGCCGATCCGCCCGGTCTGCTCCGGGGCCAGGAAGCCGAGCGTTCCGACCGGGCCGCCCGCCTCGTCCGCCTCCACCGCCCCGGCCAGCGCCAGGTCGAAGTCGATGAGCAGGGCCGGCCCGTGGGGTGGCAGGACGACGTTGGCCGGCGTGACGTCGCGATGGACCACCCCGGCGCGGTGCACGGCGGCGAGCGTCGCCGCCAGGCTTCGACCGATCGTCAGAAGCTCGGGTACGGGCATCGGCCGCGGGACCGGAAAGGCCGCGTCGTCCTCCAGCACGAGCAACTGGCGGGACTGATGGTCGGCGAGCCTGGGCACTCCGGGGACGCCGGCGAGCCGGAGCAGCACGGCCCGTTCCCGCTCGATGCGCCGGGCGGCGCCGAGTCCGGTGGCCCGTTTGTGGATCAGGGTGGAGCCGTCGCGGGAGCCCCGGCGGAGCACCTGGGTCCGTTCGCTGTGATATAAGACGACATCACCCACAACCTTGTTGTCTCATTGCCGGGACATCGGTGGTGGCTCTTCCCCGAAGAACCACGGCTCCCTGGATACGCTGGGCCTACCCCGCGACGACCGGAGGTGCCGATGTCCCTGTTCCCGCAGCCGAATCAGCCGCCCGAATGGCCGCCGCAGCAGGCCGGCTTCCCCGGTTGGCTCGAGGAGCGGCTCTTCGAACAACGGATCGTGATGCTTCGCGGCCGGCTGACCGGCGAGACGGCGACCGGGATCGCGGCCGCCCTGCTGACCCTCGACGCGGCCGGTCCGGAGGCGATCCAGCTGCACGTGGCCACCCCGGGTGGGGAGCTGGGCGCGGCACTCGCGGTGATCGACGTGATCGACTCACTGTCCGCTCCGGTGCACGCCCTGGTCACCTCGGAGGCGGGCGGGGCGGTGCTGGCGATCCTTGCGGCGGCGGATCAGCGGTCGGCGTACCGGCACGCCCGGTTCAAACTCGCCGAGCCGCGGGCCGCCGGGGTCACCGGCACGGCCGACGAGGTGGCCGCCGCGGCCGGGCAGCACCTGCGTGAGCTGGAGGAGGTGGTGGTCCGGCTGGCCGGGATCACCGGGAAGCCGCGCAGCCGGATCGAGGACGACCTGTCCGCCGGCCGGAGCCTGAGCGCCGCCGAGGCCCTGGAGTACGGCCTGATCGACGAGGTGATCGCACCAAAGAAGAACGGGCCCCGGTGATCACCGGGGCCCGTTCTCATCAAGCTACTTCAGGAAGCGACCTTCACACCCATGGAACGGGCGGTGCCGGACACGATCTTGATCGCGGCATCGAGGTCGTTCGCGTTGAGGTCGACCAGCTTGCGCTCGGCGATCTCCTTGACCTGCTGGGCACTGAGCGTGCCGACGGTCGTGGTGAGCGGGTTGGCGGCGCCGGACTGAATGCCCAGGGACTTCCGGATGAGGAAGCTGGTCGGCGGCGTCTTGTAGGCCAGCGTGTGGCTGCGGTCCTCGTAGACCGACACGATGACCGGGATGATCTCGCCCCGGTTCTTCGCGGTGGCCTCGTCGTACTCGACCTTGACGGCACGCATGTTGGCGCCGGTCGGGCCGAGCATCTTACCGAGGTCGACCATCGCGGCGTTACCCGCCTCAAGCGCGAGGGTTACCTCATGAGTCTTCTTCTTGGGCGGCATTGAGTAGGGCTCCTTTGGGTGAGCTGCACGGGCCGAAACAAACGCAGCTCGCCAGCATCAACGACACACGACAACCCCGAGACAGTACTTGAACGCCGTGGTTGGCACCAAATTGAGGTCTCGGGGAACGTCCCCCAGTGTATCCCGCCTGACCTCAGTACTTGTCGCAGGGGCAGTCGGCCATGAGCGAGCGCACCGAGTCGACGTAATCCGGATTGGGCAGCGTCTTGCTCTTCGCCGCCGAGTCCACCGTGCCGTAGCCCGCGTTGTAGCCCGAGATGACCACGTTCAGCAGACACCAACTGGAGTGGCTCTTGCACTTCGAGGGGCTCAGGTCGTAACTCTCCTTGAAGTAGTTGTCCCCGAAGTACCGGGTCAGCCAGGCCAGGTAGTTCGCCCCGGCGTACGCGTTGTCCTGATAGTTCCCGTTCGCGTCATAGTCCAGGCCGAACCGCTGGTTCATATGGTCCAGCGTGTCCGGCATCACCTGCATGAGACCGAAGCCCTCGTCACAGTTCTTGATCGCGCTCTGCCAGCCGCTCTCCTGCCAGGACACCGCCTTGACCAGGGTGAAGTTGAGCTTCAGCTGGGGCGCCTCGGTGCGCCAGTAGATCCGGCCGGACGCCTTCTTGAGAGCCGCCTTGGCCTTGGCCTTGGAGATGTTCTTGCCCTCGTAGCTGAAACAGTCCGGAACCTGACTCCAGTCCGTCTGGACCGGGCTCGCACTGGCCGTCGGCGACTTGGTGGCCTTCTTCGTCGGCTTCGGCTTCGTCGTGGTCTCCACCGGCGCGGCCGTCGTCTCCTCGATCACCGGCTCGGTTGTGGCGGGCGCCACCGACACCGGCGGTGCGCCCACCGGATCGTTCCCGTTCTCGCTGGCACCGGCCAGTCCGCAGCCCGCCGTCACGACCAGCGCCGTGACCGCCGCGACCAGGTTGATGCGTTTTTTCATCGATGCAGACCTTCCCCCGTGATACATCGATGAAGGACGTTAACAGTGATCAGATGATCTCGGGAGACTGAAAAACGGACAGAAGACCACAAGATTCGGGTCTTGACCCCGTGTCACGATCGGCAACCTGAGCCGGGAACAATGGACCTCATGCAGACCCGCACCGACCTACGCAACGTCGCCATCATCGCTCACGTCGACCATGGCAAAACCACCCTGGTCGACGCCATGCTGCGCCAGGGCAGCCAGTCCCACGCGCGTGGCGAGATGGCCGACCGCGTCATGGACTCCATGGACCTGGAGCGGGAAAAGGGCATCACCATTCTCGCCAAGAACACGGCGATCAGCTACCAGCCCGCCGAGGGCGAAGCCGTCACCATCAACATCATCGACACCCCCGGCCACGCCGACTTCGGCGGTGAGGTCGAGCGCGGCCTGACCATGGTCGACGGCGTCGCCCTGTTGGTGGACGCCTCCGAGGGCCCGCTGCCGCAGACCCGCTTCGTGCTGCGCAAGGCCCTGGCCGCCAAGCTGCCGATCATCCTGATCATCAACAAGGTGGACCGGCCGGACGCGCGGATCAAGGAGGTCGTCGACGAGACGTACGAGCTCTTCCTCGACCTCGACGCCGACGAGCACCAGATCGAGTTCCCGATCGTCTACGCCTGCGCCCGCGACGGCATCGCCTCGCTGACCCAGCCCAAGGACGGCACCGTCCCCGAGGACAGCGACTCCCTCGACGTGCTGTTCAGCACCATCCTCGACACCATCCCGGCGCCGAAGTTCCATGAGGACGCCCCGCTGCAGGCGCACGTCGTCAACCTCGACGCCTCGCCGTTCCTCGGCCGTCTCGCGCTCTGCCGCGTCCACGAGGGCACCATCCGCAAGGGCCAGACCGTCGCCTGGTGCAAGACCGACGGCACCATCAGCAACGTGCGCATCTCCGAGCTGCTCGTCACCGAGGGCCTGGAGCGCAAGCCCGCCGAGAGCGCCGGCCCCGGCGACATCATCGCCCTCGCCGGCATCCCCGAGATCATGATCGGTGAGACCCTCGCCGACGCGGAGAACCCGATCCCGCTCCCCCTGATCACCGTCGACGAGCCGGCCATCTCGATGGTCATCGGCACCAACACGTCGCCGATGGTCGGCAAGGTCAAGGGCGCCAAGGTCACCGCCCGCATGGTCAAGGACCGCCTCGACAAGGAGCTCATCGGCAACGTGTCGCTGCGCGTCCTGCCGACCGACCGTCCCGACGCGTGGGAGGTCCAGGGCCGTGGCGAGCTGGCCCTCGCCATCCTGGTCGAGCAGATGCGCCGGGAGAACTACGAGCTCACCGTGGGCAAGCCGCAGGTCGTCACCAAGACCATCAACGGCAAGGTCCACGAGCCGGTCGAGCGCCTCACCATCGACGCCCCCGACGAGTACATGGGCGCCATCACCCAGCTGCTCTCCACCCGCAAGGGCCGCATGGAGGAGCTGATCAACCACGGCACCGGCTGGCTCCGCATGGAGTGGCTCGTCCCTGCCCGTGGCCTGATCGGCTTCCGGACCGAGTTCCTCACCGAGACCCGCGGCACCGGCATCATGCACCACCTGTTCGAGGCCTACGAGCCGTGGTTCGGCGAGCTGCGCACCCGCCAGAACGGCTCCCTCGTGGCCGACCGGGCCGGCGCTGTCACCGCCTTCGCGATGATCAACATCCAGGAACGCGGGCAGCTCTTCGTCGAGCCCGCCACCGAGGTGTACGAAGGCATGATCGTCGGTGAGAACTCCCGTGACGACGACATGGACGTCAACATCACCAAGGAGAAGAAACTCACCAACATGCGTGCGGCCAGCGCGGACAACACCGAGAAGGTGATCCCGCCGCGCAAGCTGTCCCTGGAGCAGTCCCTGGAGTTCTGCCGCGAGGACGAGTGCGTCGAGGTCACCCCGGCCGCGGTCCGCATCCGCAAGGTCGTCCTCGACCAGACGGCCCGCGGTCGCGCCGCGGCCCGCCGCAAGCACCAGTAAGCGCCCGCTTTCGGTGAAGAGCCCGCCCTTCGGGGCGGGCTCTTTCCTTGCCGCCCCTTCTTTCGCCGCCGCTCTTCCTGGGGTTCCGTCACCCTGGGACGGTTTTGGGCGGGGGACGGCCCCCTCCGGGCGGTCAGGCTTGGTCCCTCCGTGGGCCGTCCCCCGCCCAAGACCTTGCGTGGCGATGGATCACCGTCGCCCTGAGCGCTTCTCTCGCTCTCTTCAAAACCCGTCGGGGTACCCCCGGAGCACTCCCCCCGCGCACTCCGAACCGCCCCACCGCTCGCGCCTTCTCACACTCTTGCCGAGTGCGGACCCCGGCCCGGCCGCTCTCACGGGGCCTTCCGTGTGATCCGGGCTGCCAAGGCGCAAAGGGCGAGGCCCGGGCGACAGGGTCGCTCGGGCCTCGCGTGGGTTGATCGGGTCGTCAGCGCTCGGCGGTGATCAGTTCCCGTTTCCGGTCGCGGGAGGATTTGGCCAGGCTGGCGACCGTGGCGACAGCCAGGGTGCCGAGGATGACCAGCAGGGAGAGCCAGATCGGGATCTCCGGAGCCCAGTGGAAGGGCTGACCGCCGTGCAGGAACGGCAGGTTGTTCGTGTGCAGGGCCTCGAGGACCAGCTTCACGCCGATGAAGGCGAGCACCACGGCGAGACCGATGTTGAGGTAGACGAGACGCTCGAGCAGGCCGCCGAGCAGGAAGTACAGCTGGCGCAGGCCCATCAGCGCGAACACGTTCGCGGTGAAGACGAGGTACGGCTCCTTCGTGATGCCGAAGATCGCCGGGATCGAGTCGAGCGCGAAGATCAGGTCGGTGGTGCCGATCGCGATCATCACGATGAGCATCGGGGTGAACAGCCGCTTGCCGGCCTCGGTGACGAGGCTGAACCGGCCGTCGCCGAAGGACGAGGAGAGCGGCAGCGCCCGCTTCGCCCAGCGGATCAGGATGTTCTCCTTGAAGTCGTCCTCGTCGTTCTCCCCGCCCTTGACCAGCGTGATCGCGGTGTAGACGAGGAAGGCGCCGAAGATGTAGAAGACCCAGGAGAACTGCGAGATCAGGGCGGCGCCGGCGGCGATGAACGCGCCACGCATGACGAGCGCCAGCACGATGCCGATCAGCAGCACCTTCTGTTGCAGGTGCCGCGGGACCGCGAAGCGGGCCATGATGATCACGAAGACGAACAGGTTGTCGACGCTCAGCGAATACTCGGTGAGCCAGCCGGTGTAGAACTCACCGGCCGCCTGCCCGCCCGCGGCCAGCCAGAGCCCGATGCCGAAGAGCACGGCGAGGCCGACGTAGAACGCGACCCAGCCTCCCGCTTCCTTCATGCTGGGCTCGTGTGGCCGGCGGCCGATGATGAGCAGATCGACGGCTAGCACAGCGACGAGGGCGACCAGGGTGGCGACCCAGACCCAGGCGGAAACGTTCAACGAGGACCTCCGGCAGACACGGGTCGTCGCTGCACCCACCCCTGACCGGAGCGAGAACAGCGACGTGCGACTGTCGGAGGTCTCTTCCGCCACGAACCACGCACGGTCCGTGACCACCGGCCCCGGGCCCGCCCCGAGAGGCGTTCCGTGTTGACGAGACCGGAGCGGGGGAATACTCCCCTCCCACAGCAGCCATTGTTGCGCATCCGAGGCGCGATCGGCACACCGGGAGGACAGGGAGTGGCACAGCTCGCGGCCAAACCACTCATCCAGGCTGTTCTGGCGTCCTCGGACCCCGCCGCTGACCGCCCCCTCAGACTACGCCCTGACCTGCGGAAATCCTCGCAGTCCAGCGGCTACGACAGACTGGTACACCGACGATCCGGTGTGTTTGGGACGCTTGCCGACATGGTTCTCGAAGTCACACTGATCGACGTTCTTCGCGGTCGCCACTGATCGCCGGCACGCCCGGGTGCCGTTCGGTGCGTGGTGTGGTCGCGTCAGCCGGTGAAGAAGTCGTGATCCGGGTCGAGCCCGGGCCGCCGGTACCGGGCCCGGCGCCCGTGCTCCTGGAACCCGAGCCGGCGGTAGAGCCCGGCGGCCGGGTTGTCGACGTTGACGCAGAGCCAGGCCTCGCCCGCCCCCGCGCCGGTCATCCGCCGCAGCGACTCCCGGACCAGCGCACCGCCGAGACCCACTCCCCGGGCCACAGGCAGGACACCGACCTGCACGATCCAGCCGTCCGCCGCGGTCACGAAGCCGGCGTCCCCGATACCGGGCAGGACGGCCAGCAGCGACCAGGCGGGCCGGAAGTCGTCGTCCTCCGCATTCTCCGCGATCCACTCCGCGGCCGGCGGATCCGGAAAGCCGGGCCGCTCCCGGAACGCCGCCGCATACACGGCGTGGAATCGCCCGGCCGTCCCGGCTGACCACTCGACCAGCTCGGTCCCCTCCGGCCACCGGATCACCGCGGCCTCCGCAGCCCCGGACCCGGCCGCCTCCGCCCCGAGCCCCGCCGCCTCCGCCCCGAGCCCGATCCGCATCACGTCCTCGGCGAAGAACCGCCGCAGCCCGCGGGCCACGAACAGCTCCCCGGCCCCGGCCGTCAGCCCTTCACTCTCCACCGTGACGTCATGTCCACCAGCACCGCCCTCCGGTCCCGGAAGATCTCCACCGCTCGCCGAGTCAGGAGAACCCTCACCGCCCTCCGGGCCGGAAAGACCACCACCGCTCGCCGAGTCGAGAGAGCCGTCACCGCCCTCCGAGCCGGAAAGACCACCACCACCGCCGAGGGCGGCGGGCGCGGCGCCCGGTTCCGTGGGTGTGAGGGCACCATCGGCGCCCGTGTGGGGCCGCGGGCCGAGGGTCTCGGCCCGCGCTGCGGCCAGGGTCTCGGCCCGCGCTGCGGCCAGGGCGGTGTCCAGCAGGTGGCCGCCGATGCCGCGACCCCGGAACGCCGGGTCGACGAGGCCGGTGATCACCGGCCCGTCCGCGGCGGGCCGGACCGCGGCCGCCCCGATCAGAGCACCGTCGTCCGCCCGCACGGCGAACCGCACCGTCCCCGCAGCGAACCAGCGCCCGCGCAGGAACCACGGCTCCACCACCAGCGGCAGCCCGCCGTCGGCCGCCCAGCAGCGCCGGACGAGCCCGGCGATCTCGGCCTCCGGCGTCTCGTCCTCCGCCACCGCCCGGAATCGCCCGGCCGGAGCGGGCAGCATCACACCGGGCACTTCGGGAACAGCCGTCATGGACAGCAGCCTAGGCCGGTCGGGTGGATCACGCTGCCTCGCTTCGGGCGGGCCCACCAGCCGGAGACCACCAGGATCAGGGCTATTTCACCCCCGCCGCGTCCATGCCGCGCAGCTCCTTCTTCAGGTCGTGGATCTCGTCGCGGATCCGGGCGGCCAGCTCGAACTGCAACTCCCGGGCCGCCCCCAGCATCTGCTCGTTGAGGTCCTGGATGAGCTGGGCCAGCTCGGCCCGGGCCATGCCCGCGCGCGCCGGAGCGGCCGCCGCCCTGCCTTTCGACCGGGTCTCCGGGACGGGCGCCTTGCCCCGGGACATCTGCCGGCCCGCGCCGCCGACCATCGGCCCGCCGACCGCCTCGTCGGTGTCCTCGGCCTCGCGGTAGATGTCGTCCAGGATGTCGTGGATCTTCTTCCGCAGCGCCTGCGGCTTGATCCCGTTGGCCTCGTTGTGGGCGATCTGCTTGGCCCGGCGCCGCTCGGTCTCGTCGATGGCGTCCCGCATCGACGGCGTGATCTTGTCGGCATACATGTGGACCTCGCCGGAGACGTTCCGTGCGGCCCGGCCGATGGTCTGGATCAGGGACCGGCCGCTGCGCAGGAACCCCTCCTTGTCGGCGTCGAGGATGGCGACCAGCGAGACCTCGGGCAGGTCGAGGCCCTCACGGAGCAGGTTGATGCCGACCAGCACGTCGTAGTCGCCCTTGCGCAGCTCCTTGAGCAGCTCGACGCGGCGCAGCGTGTCCACCTCGGAGTGCAGGTACCGGACGCGGATCCCGTTCTCCAGGAGATAGTCGGTGAGGTCCTCGGCCATCTTCTTGGTGAGGGTGGTGACCAGGACCCGCTCGTCCTTCTCGGTCCGCAGTTTGATCTCGTGCATCAGGTCGTCGATCTGGCCCTTGGTGGGTTTCACCACGACGTGCGGGTCGACCAGGCCGGTGGGGCGGATCACCTGCTCGACGAACTCGCCCTGGGCCTGCTGCATCTCCCAGTTGCCGGGGGTGGCGGAGAGGAACACCATCTGGCCGACGCGCTCGAGGAACTCGTCGAACCGCAGGGGCCGGTTGTCGGCGGCGCTGGGCAGGCGGAAGCCGTGCTCGATGAGGATCCGTTTCCGCGAGGCGTCGCCCTCGTACATCCCGCCGATCTGCGGGATCGTCACGTGCGACTCGTCGATGACGGTGACGAAGTCGTCGGGGAAGTAGTCCAGCAGGGTGTAGGCGGGCTCCCCGAACGTCCGGCCGTCCATGTGCATCGAGTAGTTCTCGATGCCGTTGCAGAACCCGACCTGCCGCATCATCTCGAGGTCGTAGGTGGTCCGCATCCGCAGCCGCTGAGCCTCGAGCAGCTTGCCCTGCCGCTCGAACTCGGCGAGCCGCTCCTCCAGCTCGGCCTCGATGTCGCGGGTCGCCCGCTCCATCCGCTCCGGGCCGGCGCCGTAGTGCGTGGCCGGGAAGATGATCAGCTCGTCGACCTCGCGGATCACGTCGCCGGTGAGCGGGTGCAGGTAGTAGAGCTTCTCCACCTCGTCGCCGAACAGCTCGATCCGGATGGCGAGTTCCTCGTAGGCCGGGATGATCTCCAGGGTGTCGCCCCGGACCCGGAACGTGCCACGCTGGAAGGCCATGTCGTTGCGGGTGTACTGGATGTCGACCAGCTTGCGCAGCAGCTTGTCGCGGTCGATCTCCTCACCGACCTTGACCCGGGCGGCCATGTTGACGTACTCCTGCGGGGTGCCGAGGCCGTAGATGGCGCTGACCGTCGCGACCACGATCGTGTCGCGCCGGGTCAGCAGCGACCGGGTGGCGGAGTGGCGCAGCCGCTCCACCTCCTCGTTGATCGAGGAGTCCTTCTCGATGTAGGTGTCGGTCTGGGCGATGTACGCCTCGGGCTGGTAGTAGTCGTAGTAGCTGACGAAATACTCCACCGCGTTGTTCGGCAGCAGCTCGCGGAACTCCTTGGCGAGCTGGGCGCAGAGCGTCTTGTTGGGCGCCAGCACCAGGGCCGGTCGCTGGAGCCGCTCGATGAGCCAGGCCGTGGTCGCGCTCTTACCGGTGCCGGTGGCGCCGAGCAGGACGGTGTGCCGGTCGCCGCGCCGGGCCCGCCGCTCCAGGTCGTCGATCGCGGCCGGCTGGTCACCGGCGGGCTGGTAGTCGCTGACGACCTCGAATCGGCCGTCGAGTCGCGGGATGTCTAGCGCCATGCCCATCACCGTACGTCGGGGGTATGACAAGTTCTCGAAGCGGCGTGCTGAGGGTGCACATTCGCCCCCACCGCACGGCATTGTCCGGATTTCCGGCGCTGCCTACGCTGGGCCGGTAGGCCGCTCGCGGCGGCCGCCGGCAGCGCGCGGGTCCCCACACGGCCCGCCGCGCCGCACCGTGGTCGATGCGCCCCGGACGCCCTGGCGAGCGCACCCACGGTGGGTCGTTCACCGCACGACCCGGCCGCCGCGAGGGCCCCTTCGTGTCGGGGGCCTCAGTCGGTGCCGGTTTCGGGCTGCCAGCCGGTCGCCTCGGCCCAGTCGTCGGCCGCCCGGGCCTCCTGCTCGAGCCGGTCCCGGCTCCCCCGCACGTGCGACTGCTTCGCCGCGGCGTAGGCGTCGCGCGCCTCCGGAACGGCCCGCAGGTGGTCACGCGTCAGCAGGGCGAACCGCCAGCCGGGTGACCCGGTGACGCGGACGTGCAGGTCGACCCGGTAGCCCGGGTCGGCACAGCCGTGCATCCGCATCGGCCAGGTGCTGCCGGCGATGCCGTAGGCGTGGTCGGACCAGTCGCCGGGCCGCTCCGGGAAGCCCAGGTCGGCGAGCGTGCCGGCGAGCGCGTCGGCCTCGTCGAGGGTGCGTACGCCGATCATCAGATCGATGACGTCCTGGGCGGGCAGCCCGGGCACCGCGGTCGATCCGATGTGGTGAATCCCGGCGCCGTCACCGAGTCCGTGCCGGAGCCGGGCGACGAGCCGGGCGGCGGCACGCGGCCACTCCGGGTCCGAGGGCGCCATGCGCGGCCCGGTGTTCCTCGGGGCGGAGCGCCGCAGCCGCAGGTTGCGCTCGAACTCGACCAGCCTCTCGCGCCACACCAGGTCCACCCGGGCGTGCAGCCGGTCCAGGTCGGCGTCGTTCTCCAGGACGACGTCGGCGACGGCCCGGCGGTGGTCGTCGTCGGTCTGCGCGTCGATGCGGGCGGCGGCCTCCGCCTCGGTCATGCCACGCAGGCCGGTGAGACGTTCGAGACGCACGTCACGGTCCGCGGTGACGACGATCACCAGATGGTACGTGGGAGCCAGCCCCACCTCGGCCAGCAACGGCACGTCGTTGACCACCACGGCATCGGCCCCGGCCGCACGGGTCATCTCGACGGTCCGCTGCCGCACCCGGGGGTGGATGATCCGCTCCAGGCGGCGGCGGGCCTCCTCGTCACCGAACACCTCGGCGCCCAGGGCCGGGCGGTCCAGCTCGCCGTCGGGGGTGAGCACACCGGGCCCGAACGCGGCGACGATCTCGGCCAGCCCCTCGGTGCCGGGCTGGACCACCTCCCGGGAGAGCAGGTCGGCGTCGATGATCACCGCACCCCGTTCGGCGAGCCGGCGGGCGACCGCGCTCTTGCCCGCACCGATACCACCCGTGAGCCCGACTCTCAGCATGGGATCCAGTATCGGCGATGGGACCGGCCGCCGCGCCGGGGAGGCGGACCGCGTTCGCGAACGGCGAAAGGCCGCCCCGACCGGAGTCGGGACGGCCTTTCTGGGTACTACTGGCTGACTCGCGTCAGTTTCAGCTCTTGCCGCCGGCCAGCTTCTCGCGCAGAGCGGCGAGAGCCTCGTCGGTGGCCAGGGTGCCCGCGGGCTCCTCGGCGGAGCGCGCCGGGGCCGACGAGCTCGTCGAGGACGACGACGTGGTCACGCCACCGGCCGGAGCCGGGTTGAGCGCGGCCTCGGCGTCGGCGTCGCGGGACGCCTGCACCTGCTTGGTGTGGGCCTCCCAGCGCTCGCGGGCGTCGGCGTACTGCTTCTCCCACGTCTCGCGCTGCTTGTCGAAGCCCTCGAGCCACTCGCCCGTCTCCGGGTCGAAGCCCTCCGGGTAGATGTAGTTGCCCTCGTTGTCGTACGTGGCAGCCATGCCGTAGAGGGTCGGGTCGAAGTGCTCCTCGCCCTCGACGAAGCCCTCGTTGGCCTGCTTGAGCGACAGCGAGATCCGGCGGCGCTCCAGGTCGATGTCGATGACCTTGACCAGGACATCCGACCCGACCTGAACGACCTGCTCGGGCAGCTCGACGTGACGCTCGGCCAGCTCGGAGATGTGCACCAGGCCCTCGATGCCGTCGTCCACGCGGACGAAGGCGCCGAACGGAACGAGCTTGGTGACCTTACCCGGGACGATCTGGTTGATCGCGTGGGTCCGGGCGAACTGACGCCACGGGTCCTCCTGGGTCGCCTTCAGCGACAGGGAGACGCGCTCGCGGTCCAGGTCGACGTCGAGAACCTCGACCTCGACCTCCTGGCCGACCTCGACGACCTCGGACGGGTGGTCGATGTGCTTCCAGGAGAGCTCGGAGACGTGCACCAGGCCGTCCACGCCGCCCAGGTCCACGAAGGCGCCGAAGTTGACGATGGAGGACACGACGCCCTTGCGGACCTGGCCCTTCTGCAGCTTGTTGAGGAACTCGGTACGAACCTCGGACTGCGTCTGCTCGAGCCAGGCGCGGCGGGACAGAACCACGTTGTTGCGGTTCTTGTCCAGCTCGATGATCTTCGCCTCGAGCTCGCGGCCGACGTACGGCTGGAGGTCGCGGACACGGCGCATCTCGACCAGGGAGGCCGGGAGGAAGCCGCGGAGGCCGATGTCGAGGATGAGACCACCCTTGACGACCTCGATGACGGAGCCGCGGACGACGCCGTCGTCTTCCTTGATCTTCTCGATGGTGCCCCACGCGCGCTCGTACTGCGCACGCTTCTTCGAGAGGATCAGACGACCCTCCTTGTCCTCCTTGGTGAGGACGAGGGCTTCGATGTGGTCACCAACCGACACCACTTCCGCGGGGTCCACGTCGTGCTTGATCGACAACTCGCGCGAGGGGATGACACCCTCGGTCTTGTAGCCGATGTCGAGCAGGACCTCGTCCCGATCGACCTTGACGACGGTGCCTTCGACAATGTCGCCGTCGTTGAAGTACTTGATGGTCTCGTCGATGGCCGCGAGGAATGCTTCCTCGGATCCGAGATCGTCGACGGTGACCCGGTTGGCGCTCGAGGTGGCCTCGATGCTGCTCGTCATGTGGACAGTTGCTCCGAACGGAATGGATTGGTGGTGTCTCCCGCGCTCCACGGAACTGTCGCCGGAAGCGGCACGAACGAGCGAGACGACCCAACCGTTGAAGCAGTCTGATCATTACAGTCGATCATGCCGAGACCGGCGACCACGGAGCCTGCTCCCTGCCGAGGCACACGATCCGCGAGCGCATCGACTAGCTTACCGTGCGCATTACCACAGGTTGCAAGCCCTCCTGAGGAGCGCGGCACATTGTTGGGCCGGAACCCGTCAGCATGCCCTTTATGGGCTGAATCGGTACGGCTGACACGCCTGCCGTACCGTTGCCGGGTGACCTCGCACCACTCGAACGAGACTCCCACCGAAGCCGAGACGCGCCGCGGCAACCGGACCTGGTGGGACCTCGACGCCGATGACTACCAGGACGAACACGGCGCCTTCCTCGGCGACGTGGACTTCGTCTGGTGCCCCGAGCGGCTGCGCGAGGCCGACGCGCGGCTGCTCGGCGACGTACCGGGGAAAAAGATCCTGGAACTCGGCGCCGGCGCCGCGGCAGCCAGCCGGTGGCTGCGCCGCGAAGGCGCCCGCCCGGTCGCCATGGATCTCTCCGGGGGCATGCTGCGGCACGCGCGCGAGGCCGCGGACCGCAGCGGGGTAGGCGTGCCGCTCGTCCAGGCCGACGCGATGGCGCTGCCGTTCGCCGCGGACTCGTTCGACATCGTGTGCACGGCGTTCGGGGCCATCCCGTTCGTGGCCGACTCGGGCGCGGCCATGCGCGAAGTGGCGCGGGTGCTGCGGCCGGGCGGCAGCTGGGTGTTCTCGGTCACGCACCCGATGCGGTGGATCTTCTGGGACGAGCCCGGCGAGGACGGGCTGGTCGCCCGGAACTCGTACTTCGACCGCTCCCCCTACGTCGAGCGCGACGACGACGGGACGGTCACCTACCTGGAGCAGCACCGCACCCTGGGCGACCGGGTGCGTGAGCTGGTGGCGGCCGGGTTCGTGCTGCGCGACCTGATCGAGCCGGAGTGGCCGGCGGGCCACGAGCAGGAGTGGGGCCAGTGGAGCCCGCTGCGCGGACGGCTGTTCCCCGGGACCGCGATCTTCGTCTGCGACCTGCCGAAACTCTGACCCCACGCTCCCGGGCCCCCGAGCGGCCCGCAGCGCAGCCGCACAGCCCCAGCCGCCTCCCAACCCGGCCTCACGGCCCCGGCCCGGTCTTCCCCGCCACCTCCCGGTACTGCCTCACGACCCCGGACGACTCCGGGCCGGCCGCGGAGAACAGCGCGATGGGACGCCGCACGCTCTCGTTTTCGCGGGTGGGCCCGGGGTATCCGGCAGACATGGGGAAAGTGGAGAAGAGCCTTGCGAAGGGTGAGCCGGTGATCTGGCGCAGCCATGGAGAGGATGTCCACGGCACCGTTCAGCAGAGGATCACCAAGCGGACCGGGACCGCCGGCCGGACCGTGGCAGCGTCGGCCGAGGAGCCGCAGTACAGGGTGCGCAGCGACAAGACCGGGCGTGAGGCGGTGCACAAGCCGGGGGCGTTACGTCATGGCTGACACCGACGTGTACGCCGAATTCCGTGATGCGGTGAACATGACCGCCGGCGAGCTGAAGAAATGGCTCGGAACCGAGGAATCGAAAACGGTCGGCCAGCGGTCGTCGCCGGGCGCCGAGCCGGTCGGGCACCACTCCGGCCGGAAGATCATCGGAATCCTCGGCAAGAAGAGGACCGAGCTGACCGAGGCCGACGAGCAACACATGCGCAGGGTCGTCGGCTACGTCCATCGGCACACGGCCCAGCGCCCCGACGGTGACGTGGCCGACAGCCGGTGGCGGCGCTCACTGATGAACTGGGGCCACGACCCGCTCAAGAAGTGACCGCCCGCCAAAGGCCGGCGGTGGCGCGGGCGAGTGGCCACCGGTCAAGGGCAGACGGTCGTGTGGCGGGCATCCAGGACGCCGGCCAGGCGGGTGAGTGCGGCGGGGACGGGCCGGTAGTAGACCCAGGTGCCTCGGCGGGAGCAGTCGACCAGGCCGGCCTCCCGGAGGATCCGCAGATGGTGCGAGATGGTGGGGCCGGTGAGCGGGAACTCGGCGCTGAGGTCGCAGACGCAGATCTCCCCGTCCGCGGCCGAGGCGATCATCGACATGAGGCGCAGCCGGACCGGGTCACCCAGCGCCTTGAACGGCCCGGCGAGGTGCCCGGCCTGATCCTCGTCCAGCGCTCCACCCCCGAGCGCCGGGCCGATCGGTGCGAGGTCAGCGCCGAGGCCGGTGCCGGCCTCCATCGGCATCGATCGGATCGGCATCGGACCAGGGTGCCAGAACGGGGCAAACCAGCGGCCCGGATGCCACCCGGACGGGTACTCCGGTCACCCACCCGGGCACCACCGCTCACCAGTCCGTGACACACCCGCCCGGATCCAAGCGTTTGCCGGCTTGCGGGAAGCCCGGCCTGCGGGAAGCCCGGCCTGCGGGAAGCCCGGCCTGCGGGAAGCCCGGCCTGCGGGAAACAGGGCCGGCCCGGCGGGAGGCCCGGCCCTCGCGAAACAGGGCCGGCCCGGCGGGAGGCCGGGCCGGGGTGGGTCAGTGGTCGGCGCCGTTCCAGTCGCGGCCCGCGCCGATGGAGACCTCCAGAGGCACGGACAGGGGGTAGGCGGCGCCCATCTCGCGGCGGGCGAGTTCCTCGAGGGGTTCGCGTTCGCCGGGGGCGACCTCGAAGACCAGTTCGTCGTGGACCTGCAGGAGCATGCGGGAGGTGAGGCCGCTGTCCTTGAGGGCCTCGTCGACGCGCAGCATCGCGATCTTGATGATGTCGGCGGCGGAACCCTGGATGGGGGCGTTGAGGGCCATGCGCTCGGCCATTTCGCGGCGTTGGCGGTTGTCGCTGCTCAGGTCGGGCAGGTAGCGCCGGCGGCCGAGGATGGTGGCGGTGTAGCCGTCCTTCCCGGCGCGCTGGACGACGGCCTGGAGGTAGTCGCGGACGCCGCCGAACCGTTCGAAGTACTCCGTCATCAGGGTGCGCGCCTCCTCGGTGGAGATGCTCAGCTGATTGGAGAGGCCGAAGGCGCTCAACCCGTACGCCAGGCCGTAGTTCATTGCTTTGATCTTGCGCCGCTGGTCGGGGGTGACCGCGTCGAGGCCGACGTGGAAGACCGACGAGGCGGTGGCGGCGTGGAAGTCGGCGCCGGAGTTGAACGCGGCGATCAGCGCGTCGTCGCCGGACAGGTGCGCCATGATCCGCATTTCGATCTGGCTGTAGTCGGCGGTCATCAGCTGGTCGAAGCCGGGGCCGACGACGAAGGCGCGGCGGATGCGCCGGCCCTCCTCGGTGCGGATCGGGATGTTCTGCAGGTTGGGGTCGGTCGACGAGAGCCGGCCGGTGGCGGCGACGGTCTGGTTGAAGGTGGTGTGGATGCGGCCGTCGTCGGAGACCGACTTGAGCAGGCCGTCGACGGTCGACTTGAGCTTGGCGACGTCGCGGTGGCGCAGCAGGTGGGCCAGCAGGGGGTCGCCGGTCTGCTCGAACAGGTTGGTGAGCGCGTCGGCGTCGGTCGTGTACCCCGACTTGATCTTCTTCGTCTTCGGCAGGTTGCGTTCGACGAAGAGGATCTCCTGGAGCTGCTTGGGTGAGCCGAGGTTGAACTCGCGGCCGACGACCTCGTGGGCGGCCTGCTGGGCGGCCTTCACCTCGGCGGCGAAGTGCGACTCCAGCTCGGACAGGTAGTCGGTGTCGGCGGCGATGCCGCGCCGCTCCATCTCGGCGAGGACGACCGACAGGGGCTGTTCGACGTCGGCGAGCAGCCGGACCGACTCGCCGCCGTCGCGGGACAGCTCGGCGGTCAGGACCTCGGCCAGGTCGAGGGTGGCCCGGGCGCGCAGCATCACGGCCTGCTCGGCGGAGTTGTCGTCGGTGGTCTCGAAGGAGAGGGCGAGCTGACCGTCCGGTGGCTCCTCGACGCGCAGCTCCCGCTTGAGGTAGCGCAGGGCGAGGTCGTTCAGGTCGTACGCCCGCTGGTCGGGTTTGGCCAGGTAGGCGGCGAGGGCGGTGTCGGTGGTGACGCCGGCGAGCTGCCAGCCGTGGGCGTGGAAGGCGAGCAGCGCCGGTTTCGCGTCGTGGATGACCTTGGGCCGGGACGGCTCGGCCAGCCAGGCGGCGACGGCGCGTTCGTCGTCCTCGTCGAGGGTGGCCGGGTCGAACCAGGCGGCGGGCCCGCCCGCGGTGGCGACGGCCACGCCGGTGAGCCGGCCCGCGCCGCGGCCGAACGCGCCGGTGACGGCGACGCCGACCGGGGCGGTGCCGGCGTGCTCACGCAGCCACGCGGCGACGCCGCCGGAGCTCAGCACGGACGCGTCGAGGTCGAACCCGGCCTCGGCCTCCGGCTCGACGGCCTCCAGGTACGAATACAACCGCTCACGCAGCACCCGGAACTCGAGGGCGTCGAAGACCTGGTGCACCGCCTCGCGGTCCCAGCCCTCCCAGCGCACGTCGGCCGGGGCCAGCGGCAGCTCCAGATCGCAGACCAGGGCGTTGAGGTCGTAGTTGCGCAGCACGTCGGCGAGGTGGGCGCGCAGGTTGTCGCCGACCTTTCCCTTGATCTTGTCGACGTTCGCCACGATGCCGTCGAGCCCGCCGTACTCCTTGATCCACTTGGCGGCGGTCTTGTCGCCGACGCCGGGCACGCCGGTCAGGTTGTCGCTGGCCTCGCCGACCAGGGCGGCCTTGTCGCGGTAGCGCGAGGGGGGCACGAAGTACTTCGCCTCGATGGCCTCCGGCGTCATCCGCCACACGTCGGAGACGCCGCGCACCGGGTAGAGGATGGTGACGTGGTCGCCGGCGAGCTGGAAGGCGTCCCGGTCACCGGTGGAGATGACCACTTCCATGCCGGCGGCGCGGCCCTGAGTGGCCAGGGTGCCGATGACGTCGTCGGCCTCGTAGCCGGGTTTCTCCACGACCGGGATGCGCAGCGCCTCCAGCACCTCCTTGATCAGGCTGACCTGACCCAGGAACGGCTTCGGCGTCTCGGAGCGGCCGGCCTTGTACTCCGCATACTTCTCGGTGCGGAAGGAGATGCGGGAGACATCGAAGGCGACCACGATATGGGTCGGCTTCTCGTCGCGCAGCATGTTGATGAGCATCGACGTGAAACCGAACACGGCGTTGGTCGGCTGACCGGTGTGGGTGCTGAAATTCTCCACGGGCAGCGCGAAGAAGGCCCGGTAGGCCAGCGAGTGGCCGTCGAGCAGCAGCAGTCGGGGGGTCTGGGCGTCGTCGCTCACGTCCCAGAACTCTAGTCGCCGGGTCCGACAAGTTTCCGGGCGCACCGCGGGGCGGCCACCCGGTGTGGGTGACCGCCCCGCGGCTCGGCTTTGTCAGGCGACGCCGAGGTACGCCTCCTTGACCGCCGGGTCGTGCAGGAGGTCCTGGCCGGTGCCCTCCTTGACGATCCGGCCGGTCTCCAGCACGTACCCGCGGTGGGCGCGGGCCAGCGCCTGCTGCGCGTTCTGCTCCACCAGCAGCACCGTGGTGCCCTGCTGGTTGATCTCCACGATGATGTCGAAGATCTGCTGGATGATCATCGGGGCGAGGCCCATCGACGGCTCGTCCAGCAGCAGCAGCTTCGGCCGGGCCATCAGCGCCCGCCCGACCGCGAGCATCTGCTGCTCACCGCCGGACATCGTGCCGCTGATCTGCTTCTGCCGCTCCTCCAGGCGGGGGAACAGCTCGAACACCCGCTTCAGGTCGGCTGCGACACCGGCCCGGTCCTTGCGGGTGTAGGCGCCCATGTCCAGGTTCTCCAGCACCGTCATGCCGGGGAACACGCCACGGCCCTCGGGCGACTGGCAGATGCCCAGCGGCACCCGCAGGTCGGCACGCATCGTGGTGATGTCCTTGCCGGCGAACCGGATCTTGCCGGACGCCAGCGGGTTCAGCCCCGAGATGGCCCGCATCGTGGTCGTCTTGCCGGCGCCGTTCGCGCCGATCAGGGCCACGATCTCGCCCTCTTCGACGTGGATGCTCAGGCCGTGCAGCGCCTCGATCCGCCCGTACCGCAGAGTGATGTCGTCGAGCTCAAGAAGCATCTGCGGTCTCCCCCAGGTACGCGGCGATCACCTTCGGGTTCTCCCGGACCTCGGCCGGCGTGCCCTCGGCGATCTTCTTGCCGAACTCCAGCACCACGATCCGGTCGGTCACACCCATCACCAGGCGCATGTCGTGCTCGATCAGCAGGACCGTGTAGCCCAGATCCCGGATCCGCCTGATCAGGTTCATCAGGTCTTCCTTCTCCGCCGGGTTGAAGCCGGCGGCCGGCTCGTCCAGGCAGAGCAGCTTCGGCTCGGTGGCCAGAGCCCGCGCGATCTCCAGGCGCCGCTGGTCACCGTACGGCAGGTTCCGCGCCAGGTCGTTGGCCCGGCCGGTGATCCCGACGAACTTCAGCAGATCCAGCGCCTTGCGCTCGCCGGCCCGCTCCTCCAGCGTGTGCCGCGAGATGCCGAAGATCTTCGCCGACGTACGACGGATCTCCTGCCACGCCCGCACAATGCCGTTGGAGGAGGTGACCTGAGGCAGCTCCTCCTCCTTCGGGCGCACCCGGTACAGCCGGAACAGCGCACCCGGAACACTGGTGACGTGCTGCGAGTCGGCGCCCACCATGACGTTCTCGAGCGCCGTCATCTCCGGGAAGAGCCGGATGTTCTGGAACGTCCGGGCGATGCCCATCCGGTTGATCGCGTGCGGCCGCTTGCCGGTGATCGTCTGGCCGTCGAACGCGACCTTGCCCTCGGTCGGCTTGTAGACGCCCGTCATCACGTTGAAGCAGGTCGTCTTGCCGGCGCCGTTCGGGCCGATCAGGCCGAGGATCTCACCCTTGTTGATACTGAAGCTCACGTCGTTGAGCGCCACCACACCGCCGAATCGCAGCGTCACGTGGTCGACGTCGAGCAGCACCTCGGTGTTCTCAGACACCTACGGCCACCTCCTCCTGACGATCCTTCAACTCGCGCGACCGCCGCCGGCTCGGGATCAGGCCCTGCGGCCGCAGCAGCATCACGATCACCAGCGCCAGGCCGAAGACCAAGAACCGCCACTCCGAGAACTCCCGGAACCGCTCCGGCAGGTACGCCAGCAGCACGGCGCCCAGCGCCACACCTGCCATGTTGCCCGAACCACCGACCACGACCATCGCCACGAACAGGATCGACAGCTGCGCGTTGAACATGTTCGGCTCGATGAACCCGTTCCGGCTGGCGTACAGCAACCCGGACAGGGCGCCCAGGGCGGCGCCGATGGCGAACGCCCACAGCTTGAACTTGAACGGGTACACGCCCATCACCGCGGCCGCGTCCTCGTCCTCACGGACGGCCAGCCACGCCCGGCCCACCCGGCTGTTCTCCAGCCGGCGCACCAGGAACACGATCAGCAGCACGGTGGTCAGCGCCAGCCAGTACCACGGCTTCGCGTCGATCAGACCGAAGATGTTGTTGTCCGCCGACGGCTTGCCCTGCGGACCCGGGATCGCGGCGATACCGGCCGGACCACCGGACCACTCGACGTTACGGACCACGATCCGGATGATCTCGCCGAAGCCCAGCGTCACGATCGCCAGATAGTCGCCGCGCAGCCGCAGCGTCGGGCCGCCCAGCAGCACACCCGAGATCATCGCCAGACACAGCGCGATCGGGATGCAGACCGCCCAGGCGACCGCCCACTCCTCCGACAGGCCGAACTGGGCCTGCAACGACTTCACGATCGGCGACTGCGTCGACCCGAACAGCGCCACGCTGTACGCGCCGACCGCGAAGAAGCCGACATAGCCCAGGTCGAGCAGGCCGGCCAGACCGATCACCACGTTCAGACCGATCGCGATCAGTACGTACACCGCACAGGTGAACAGCACACCCGCCCAGTTGTTGCCGTTCGCGATGTAGTCGGTCCGCAGCCACGTCAGACCCGGGATGCCCAGGTAGGGCAGGTAGTACAGGAAGATCACGAACGCGACGAACGCCAGCGACCGCTGCCACTTCGGCAGAGCAGCCCACCGGTCGCCGAACTTCGCCCGCGCGCCACCGATGCCGTACTTGTTGGTCTTCGTTTCGGTCGTCATGCGCGGGCCCTCCCCAACGACTCGCCGAGCAGGCCGGTCGGACGGAACAGCAGCACCACGACCAGCACCACGAACGCCGCCACGTCCTCCCAGTTCGACTGGGTCAGCGTGGCCGCGTACACCTCGACGACACCCAGCAGCAGACCACCGAGCAGTGCGCCGCGCAGGTTACCGATACCGCCGAGAACCGCCGCCGTGAACGCCTTCAGACCGAGCAGGAAGCCCACGTTGAACCGGGTGTTGCCGTACCGGACGTTGTAGAGCAGCGCGGCGGCCCCCGCCAGAAGACCACCGAGCAGGAAGATCAGCAGGATCACCCGGTCCTTGTTGACGCCCATCAGCGCCGCCGTGTCCGGGTTCTGCGCAACCGCACGCACGCCACGCCCGTACCGGGTGCGGTTGATGAACACGTCCAGGAGAACCATCATCACCAGCGCCGACACGATCGTCAGCAACTGCGTGTTCGTGATCTCGGTGTTCCCGATCGTGAACAGGACCTCCCGCTCCACGATCGTCGGCATGCCCTTGATCAACCGGCCCTGCCACAGGCCGAACGCCTCGGACAGCACCAGCGACAGGCCGATCGCCGTGATCAGGAAGATCAGCGGCGGCGCGTTCATCCGCCGCAACCGCCGGTAGGCGATCAACTCCACGCCCACCGCGGTGGCGCCCGACGCGACCGCACCGGCCACCAGACCGGCCAACAGGAACAGGATCATCATTCCGACACTCGGGTTGCTTGTGGCCCCGAGCGCGGTCCAGGTCCCCAGGACCGCGAAAGTACCCACCATGAAGACTTCCGAGTGGGCGAAGTTGATCAGCTTCAAGACGCCGTAGACCAGGGTGTAGCCCAGCGCGACAAGAGCGTAGATAGCGCCCTTGGACAAGCCGTCCACCGTGTGCTGGCCCAGGTGCCCGAAGAGTTCATCGAAGTTCACATAAACCCCTTTGCACCAGACACGGCCGGAGGCAAAGCCTCCGGCCGCGTCAGAGCTGGACTCAGCTGAGCTTGATCTCCGACAGCGGCTCGAACGCGCCGCCGGCCTTGATCTCGTACGACCAGATGACGACCTTGGACTTGTCCACGTCGCCGGTCTCGTCGAACTTCAGGTACTTCGAGACGCCCTGCTTGTCGTACGCGTCCACCCACGCGAGCAGGTCGGCACGGGTCTTCTTGCCCGCCTTGTAACCCTCGAGCAGGATCGTCGCGCCGTCGTAGCCCTCAGCACCGTACGAACCCGGAGCCTCGCCGTACTTCTTCTGGAAGTCGGCCGAGAAGGTGCCACCCGCCTCAGCGGCCGGCAGACACGGGCAGGTCACGATCGCGCCGACCGCGGCCTCACCGGCACCCGACGGGAAACCGGGGTCGTACAGACCGTCGAAGCCCAGGAACTTCGCCGTCACGCCGGCCGCACGGGCCTGCTTGAGCAGCGGAGCCGCCTCGTTCGTGTAACCGCCGTACGCGATCAGGTCCGCGCCCGACGACTTGATCTTCGAAATGGTCGCGTCGAAGTTCTGCTGGTCCGTCTGCACCTTGTCGGAGTTGGCGACCAGCGAACCCAGACCGGTCTTCACCTCGCCGATGATGCCCACACCGTAGGTCTGGCCATCGTCGATCAGGAAGACCTTCTGCGACTTCAGAGTGTTCTTGATGTAGGTGACCGCGGCGGCCGCCTGGGTCGAGTCGTTACCCACCACGCGGTGGAACGACTTGTTACCCGCCTTGGTCAGCTCCGCGGCGGTCGCCGACGGGCTCACCATCACGAGACCGGCGGCCTCGTAGATCGGCATGGTCGCCTTCGACTCACCGGAGAAGTGACCACCGATCACCGAGGTGAACGACTGGTCCTGCGCCACCTGGTTCGCGATCGGCGTCGCCTGGTCGGCGTTGCCCTGCGTGTCGAACTCCTGCAGGGTCACCTGGCAGTCGGGGTTGGCCGCGTTGTGCTGCTCCACGGCCAACTTCGCGCCGTTCAGCGACGGCAGCACCAGACCCGCGTTCGGACCGGTGAAAGCACCGAAGATCGCAATCTTGCCGCAGGACGACCCGGACGCGTCAGTGGATCCGGACCCGCCGGAGTCCTGACAACCGGCCGCAGCCAGCATCGCGGTGGCGAGGCCGACCGCACCCAGGGCCCGTACATAGTTACGCCTCAAGGCTTATGACCTTTCATCCCGGTGCAGGGAAAGCCGTCACCGAGCCGAGCCGACAACACGCTTTCGCGTCACCGCCCCCGACACCCGAAACCGCTGGACCCTGCGCACTGCTCGTGATGGCGCAGCGTAGCGGGCTGAGAATTCCTTAAGAAGACGTAGCGGCTCTACATGCCAAACCGTTACAGAGAGCTGCTCAAAAGTCCGACCGATCAGGGCCGGTACCGGCCATCTCAACAACGAATACCGTTACGCTCCGATGTCAGCGGTGTGAACACGGCCGGTGACACCGTCATCAGCGACCAACACCAAACGGCCACCGCCTGCCGCAACCGACAAAGCCACCTCCGGCCGCGCGCCCACCGCCACCGGCGGCTCCACCCGCGCCCACGAGACGCCACCGTCGGATGACACCCACAGGGCGTACCCGGCACCGTCACCCGCCGAGACCACCAATCGAGAACCGGCAACCACCACCGAGTGAACCCCTGACCAGGCACTCGGCCGCCACGAACCGAACGAACCCACCGGCCGCCACCGGCCCGGCTCCAGCCGCCACACCCCGAACACCGGACCCCGGAACCCCACCGCCAACGGCACACCATCGACCAGCGCCACTCTATGCAACTCCTCGTATTCCAAGGAATCACCTTCAGCGATCAGGCGCTCCCACGACACCCCATCCGCCGACCGCCAACCGCACACATCCCGATCGATCCGGCCCGCCGGCAGACAACCACCCACCACCAACCAGCCCGAACCCACCCCCACCCCGTCGAACGCCCACGTCTCCCCCGACCCGTCCGACGCCAACCCGGCAACACGCTCACGCAACTCGAACCGCGACGCATCACCCGACCACCACACCGCCGCACCCGACATCCGATTCCCCGAAATCAGGAAACCACCGTCACCCGCGTCCAACCGCGACACATTCATCGCCTGTGGACCGCCGTACAACTCGAACGGCGCCGGCAATTCCCGCAACACCCCGTCCGCCGCCCGCAACCACGACGCCGTACGCGGATACGCATGCGCGCCCCCACGCTTCCAGCCCACCGCCGCCAGACGACCCGCCCGGCACGCCGCCATCACCAGCACACTGCGCTCGCCGTAATAACTACGCGGCGCCACCGGAACCACCGACCACGACCGGCCGTCGACACTCGACCACACCGCCGGACGCGTCTCCCCCGCCGCATCCCGCACCGCACCCACCACGAACCAACCGTCCCCGCACCACACCGCCTCCCGCACCACCGGCACACCCCCGGAAGACGGCAGAGCCGCCTCCTGCCAGCCGAACGGCACAGGAGACGGCTCCGGAACAGCAACCGCCGAACAGCCCACCAGTAGAAGCGACACCACCACCCCCGCCAGCAGCCTGCCCACACGTCTCATCTCGGCGGATCAGCCTCCGCCTGCTGCTCGGCCAGAATCCGGTCAGCCACCTCACGCATCGTCATCCGATGATCCATCGCCGTCCGCTGAATCCACTTGAACGCCTGCGGCTCCGTCATCGAATACTTCGTCATCAGCTCGCCCTTGGCCCGCTCCACCGACTTCCGCGTCTCCAGACGCTCCGTCAGCCCCGCGACCTCCGACTCCAACGCCGAGATCTCCGAATACCGTGACAACGCGATCTCGATCGCCGGCACCAGATCCGACTTCTGGAACGGCTTCACCAGGTACGCCATCGCACCCGCCGCCCGCGCCCGCTCCACCAGATCACGCTGACTGAACGCCGTCAGAATCACCACCGGCGCGATCCGCCCACCGGCGATCCGCTCCGCCGCCGCCAGACCGTCCATGATCGGCATCTTGATGTCGAGGATCACCAGATCCGGCTTCAGGTCCTCGGCCAGGCGCACGGCCGTCTCACCGTCACCCGCCTCGCCGACCACGTCATAGCCCTCTTCGACGAGCATCTCGGCGAGGTCCAGACGGATGAGGGCCTCGTCCTCGGCGATGAGCACCCGCTTGCGCTCGGCACCAGCCTGCGTGTCGGCCACGGAAACCCCTACCCCCAGAACGTCGATGTCACGACACCCGGGTATCTGGGTGTCGCCGCCCTAAGCCTAGTGGGTAGGCTGTCGAGTGCTCGGGTTGGCGTGACCAAACTTGCGCCCGCCTGATGATGCTCGTCCGCGTAGCCCAACGGCAGAGGCAATGCTCTCAAACAGCATCAAGTGTGGGTTCGAATCCCACCGCGGACACAAATAACCGAGCCATCCGTCGCGGAGGGGCACGGAATGCATTCCCCTCACCTGCGAACCGCCGCGCTCGAGATGCATGCCGCCGGAATTCCTTTTTCGGAGATTCATCGCAAGCTGCGACTGTCCCGCAATACAGTCGCGTGCCGACTGTAGGGCAAACACGCGCGCACGCCAGAGATCGATCGGCGTTGCCGGCGATGCGCTTACCCACCGCGGAGACCGGGCGACGTCGCGTCGTATTGCTACCTCCTGGGCCAGTACCTGGGAGACGGCCACCTCCTGACGGCACAGCGCGTCCCGCTGCTGACGGTCACGTGCGACAACCGGTATCTCGGATTAATCCATGAAGTGACCCACGCCATGACGGTTTGCGGCGCACGCACCGCCGGCTATCAGGAGAATCCGGGGTACATCGGCGTTCGCGCACATTGGACGCACTGGCCCTGTCTTCTCCCGCAACACGGCCCGGGAGCCGAACACCGGCGGGAGATCACCCTCACCGATTGGCAGCAGGAATTCGTCGACGAATATCCGGGGCGCCTCGTTCGCGGGCTTTTTCATTCCGATGGCAGCCGGTTCATCAACCGCGTAATCACCCAGGGAAGGCCGTACAGCTACCCACGTTACAACTTCGTTAATGAATCCGTGGACATCATGCGGATCTGCCAGAAGGCACTCGACCGGCTCGGAATCGACTGGCGGATGGCGCCGCGCAACGCTCTCCCGGTGGCCCGGCGGAGCGCTGTGGCGCGGCTGGACGAGGTCGTCGGGCCGAAGTGGTGACGTCGCTTACGCCGTACCATCAGATGGTTTTGATCTTGGTCGGATCTTGCGAACGCCGGGTCGCGGCATGCGCCGGATGCTGTCATGGCAGGGACAGCTTCAGCGGGAGGCCTCATGTTGTCGTCCGGTTCTTCGCCTTTGACCGTCGAGCGCGAAAGCATGTGGCGTTTGCTGATGGTCGCGGGCGCGGTGTGGCTGGCGATCGGCTGGACGATGTTGCGGCTGGAGCCTTCGAGCGTGGCGGCGGTGGCGGGTCCGGTGGTGCTGTTCGGTGCGCTGTGTGAGGTGGCCCGGGCGCTGGCGGGGACGCGGACGTGGTGGTTGAACGCGGGTCTGGCCGCGGTGTTCACGGTGACGGCCGGCCTTTTGATGACGCTGCCGTTCTGGTCGTTCGTGGCGGCGGCGGCGCTGGTGGGCTGGTTTCTGATGGTCCGCGGCGTGGTGGACATCGCGGTGGGGGTCATGGCCCGGGGTTCGGATCGGGTGTGGAGCCTGCTGGTGCTGGTGGGTGTGCTGCAGACGGGGCTGGGGTTCTTCGCGGCGAGCCCGTTCTCGCGGACGGCGCGTCTGGTGATGGTGGTGCTGGGTGCGCTGGGTGTGTTGCGTGCGGTGGCGGAGCTGGTGACGGCGTTGCGGTTGCGTGAGATGGCCGGGCCGCGGCGGGATGTGCTGAGGTTGCCGCCGGAGAGTTCCGCCGGGCTGGAGGGTTACGCGGCGGGTGTGTCGGATGTGGAGGATGCTCCGCGGTGGCGGGCGCGGCATCGGGCACGGCCGGGTGGTTCGACGGTGGCGGCGGGGGTGGCCGGCGGGCGGTCGGATGGGGGTTTCCCGGACCGTGCGGTGCGGACGACCGCTGATCTTGATGCGTTCTTGGCGGAGGCGGGGGTCACGGGTTCGCGGGCTGCCGCGGTGCCGGAGGGTGTGGAGTTGGCGCCGGAGGCGCGGTAGGGCTTGTTCCCCGGTTGCGTCGGGATGGACGAGCCGTCCCGGCGAGGCGCCGTTGGTGCGCCGCGAAACAGGCCCGCGCCGCAGGCGCCCGGGGATGTGGCCCGCACGGTGACGCGCGTCGCGGTCTCCTCACGCGGATCTTGGACGTTTGCCCGCCGGATTCGGTGGTTGATCGTCCAAGGTCGCCGGATGTGGGTGCCCGGGCCACCAGGGTGGCCGGATCTTGGACGTTTGCCCACCAGATTCGGTGGTTGATCGTCCAAGGTCGCCGGATGTGGGTGCCCGGGCCACCAGGGTGGCCGGATCTTGGACGTCTTGTCACCGAATCCGGTGGGAAAACGTCCAAGATCGCCAGCTGTGGGCGAGGTGGGCGCGAGGTGGAAGGGGGCTTATCCGCCGATGCGGCGGAGGAGGCCTTCTTGGACGGCGCTGGCGATGTGCTGTCCGTCGCGGGTGAACATGCGGCCGTTGGCGAGGCCGCGTGCGCCGCTGGCGTTGGGGCTGCTGCTGTCGTAGAGGAACCATTCGTCGGCGCGGAAGGGCCGGTGGAACCAGAGGGCGTGGTCGAGGCTGGCGCCGATGACGCCGCCGGGGCCCCAGACCTCGCCGTGGGTGGACAGCACGGCGTCGAGCAGGCTCATGTCGCTGGCGTAGGTGAGGGCGCAGGCGTGGATGAGCGGGTCGTCGGGGAGTTTGCCGTCGAGGCGCATCCAGACGCGTTGCTGGGGTTGGATGCCGCGGTCGCCGGGTGGGACCCAGCCGGGGACGCCGACGTAGCGGACGTCGACGGAGCGTGGTGAGTTCTTGAACATGGCCATCCGCTCGGGGTATTTCTCGGCCCAGTGCAGGATGGTGGGGACGTCTTCGGGTGCGGGGACGTCGTCGGGTGCGGGCGTGTGGTGGTCGAGACCTTCTTCGGGGATCTGGAAGGAGGCGGACATGAAGAAGATGGTTTTGCCGTGTTGTTTGGCGGTCGAGCGCCGGACGGAGAAGCTGCGGCCGTCGCGGATGTTCTCGACGTGGAAGGTGATGGGTTCGGTGGGGTCGCCGGCGCGGACGAAGTAGCCGTGGAGGCTGTGGACGTGCCGGGTGGGGTCGACGGTGCGGCCGGCGGCGACCAGCGCCTGTCCGGCGACTTGGCCGCCGAACACGCGCTGGGCTCCGGTTTGCGGGCTTTCGCCCTGGAAGGTGGCCGCGTCGACCCGCTTGAGGTCGAGGAGCTCGATGAGCTGGTCGACGGCGGCCTGTCCCTGGATCAATGTCACACCTTGGCGGCGTCGACGAGCGAGCCGATCTGGTGGACACGGAGGGTGTTGGTGGAGCCGGGTGCGTTGGGCGGGGAGCCGGCCACGACGACGACGTAGTCGCCGGGCTTGGCCAGGCCCATGCTGAGCATCTTGGCGTCGACCTGCCGGAACATGTCGTCGGTGTGCTCGACGAAGTCGGTGAGGAAGGTTTCGACGCCCCAGCTGAGGGCGAGGGTGTTGCGGACCTCGGGGACCGGGGTGAAGGCGTAGAGCGGCAGGTCGCAATGCAGGCGGGCGAGGCGCTTGACGGTGTCGCCGGTCTGGGAGAAGGCGACGAGGGCCTTGGCGCCGATGTTGCGGGCGATCTGGCTGGCGGCGACGGTGAGGGCGCCGCCGTGGGTGCGCGGGTCGTGCTGGAGACGCGGGACGCCCATGCCGCCGGCTTCGGTGGTGGTGACGATCTTCGCCATGGTGCTGACGGTGAGGACCGGGTATTTGCCGACCGAGGTCTCGCCGGAGAGCATGACGGCGTCGGTGCCGTCGAGGACGGCGTTGGCGACGTCGGAGGCCTCGGCGCGGGTGGGCCGGGAGTTCTCGATCATGGAGTCGAGCATCTGGGTGGCGACGATGACCGGCTTGGCGTTCTCGCGGCAGAGCTGGACGGCGCGCTTCTGGACCAGGGGGACCTGGTCGAGGGGAAGCTCGACGCCGAGGTCGCCGCGGGCGACCATGACGCCGTCGAAGGCGAGGACGATGGCTTCGAGGTGGTCGACGGCCTCGGGCTTCTCGACCTTGGCGATGACGGGGACGCGGCGGCCCTCCTCGTCCATGATCTTGTGGACGAGGTTGATGTCCTCGGGCGCGCGGACGAAGGAGAGGGCGACGAGGTCGACGCCGAGGCCGAGGGCGAAGCGGAGGTCAGCTTCGTCCTTGTCGCTGAGGGCGGGGACGCTGACGGCGACGTTGGGGAGGCTGACGCCCTTGTTGTTGCTGACCGGGCCGCCTTCGGTGACGAGGCAGTGGATGTCCTCGACGTCGACGCCGGTGACCTCGATGGCGACCTTGCCGTCGTCGATGAGGAGGCGGTCGCCGACCTTGACCTCGTGCGGGAGCTTCTTGTAGGTGCAGCTGACGCGCTCTTTGGTGCCGAGGATCTCGTCGCTGGTGATGACGACGCGGTCGCCGGTCTCCCAGCGGTGCGGGCCGTCGGCGAACTTGCCGAGGCGGATCTTGGGGCCCTGGAGGTCGGCGAGGATGGCGACCGGGCGATCGGCCTGCTCGGCGGCGGCGCGGACCAGCTCGTACATCTCCCGGTGGTTCTCCCGGGTGTCGTGGCTGAAGTTCATCCGGGCCACGTTCATGCCCGCTTCCACCAGGCCGAGCATGCGCTCGGGTGACTTGGTGGCGGGGCCCATCGTGCAGACGATCTTTGCGCGGCGTGTCACGGCCATCAGGCTAATCCTTCTTTCGGGGCGGCCCGGCGGCCGACCCCCGTCATCGGCATGAACTGCGGGTGTCGACGGCGAGGTCAACCCGCTGTGGGCGGGTGCGCTGCGTCGTCCGCGGGCTTCAGCGACCGCCGGTTCAGCCTAGCGGTCGGCTTCGGGTGGTCGTCGGCACATGCCACAACCCCTTTGGAGGGTACGCCGCGCGCGTACCGTGGGCTGGTAAGACGACCTTGACGGCAGTCATGATCGTCGATGTCAACCGGGTTTCGGCGCCGGTTCGGGGCGCTCCGGGCGGCGCCGGGCGGTCTGAAAATTATTCTCAGATCGATGTACGCCATTGCTTTGGCAGCCTGACCGGGCATTAACGGCCGTTTGGCGGGGGCCGCCGGGCGTGGCATTAACGGGCGTTTTGGCCGGGGGCAGCGAAAAGGCCCGTCACCGGTGTCGGTGACGGGCCTTTTCGGCGGTTCGTGATCAGACGGACAACGGCTGCGAATCGGAGCGAACCGGGGCGGGCAGCTCCCCGGCGGCGCCGAGGTAGGAGTGGATGGCCGCGGCGGCGGCGCGTCCCTCGGCGATCGCCCAGACGATGAGCGAGGCGCCCTTGTGCATGTCGCCGGCGACGAAGACGCCCTCGGCGCTGGTCTGCCAACCCTGGTCGGCGTCGAGGACGTTGCGCCGGTTGCGGCTGATGCCGAACTGGCTGAGCAGCGGCTGGTCCTCGGTGCCCTCGAAGCCGATGGCGAGCAGGACCAGGTCGGCGCGCAGTTCGCGTTCGGTGCCGGGGGCGATGACGACGGTGCGGACACCGTCGACGCGCTGGACGCTGACGTCGGCGATGCGCACGGCGACGAGGTTGCCGTTCTCGTCACCGACGAACTCCTGCACGGCGACGCCGAAGACCCGGTCGCCGCCCTCCTCGTGGGCGGCGTAGTTGCGCAGGATCAGCGGCCAGGTGGGCCACGGGTCCTTGACGCCGGCACGCAGGTCGGGCGGCAGGGGGTACTGGTCGAGCTGGGTGATCGACGCGGCGCCCTGGCGGTGGGCGACGCCGAGGCAGTCGGCGCCGGTGTCGCCGCCGCCGATGATGATGACGTGCTTGCCGTGCGCGTCGATCGGCGTGGTGTCCTGGAGCCCGGCGACGATCCGGTTGGCCGGAACGAGGTGTTCCATGGCCAGGTGGACGCCGTTGAGCTGGCGGCCGGGGGTCTCCTGGGCGTCGCGGCCGGCCAGGGCGCCGGCGGCAAGGAGCACGGCGTCGTAGCGTTCGCGCAGGTCGTCGGCGGTGATGTCGGTGCCGACGTCGACGCCGGCCTGGAACTCGACGCCCTCGGCGGACATCTGGGCGAGCCGCGCGTCGATGACGTGCTTCTCGATCTTGAAGTCCGGGATGCCGTAGCGGAGCAGGCCGCCGATGCGGTCGTCGCGCTCGTAGACGGTGACCGCGTGGCCGGCGCGGGCCAGCTGCTGGGCGGCGGCCAGCCCGGCCGGGCCGGAGCCGACGACCGCGACCGACTTCCCGGACGCCACCGGCGCCGGCTGCGGCTTGACGAAGCCGAGGTCGAACGCGTGGTTGGCGATCTCCACCTCGACCTGCTTGATGGTCACCGGGTCGTCGCCGATGCCGAGCACGCAGGCCGCCTCACACGGCGCCGGGCAGAGCCGGCCGGTGAACTCGGGGAAGTTGTTGGTGGCGTGCAGCGAGTCGGCCGCGGCCTCCCACTGCTGGGTACGGACGAGGTCGTTCCAGTCCGGGATGCGGTTGCCCAGCGGACAGCCGTCGTGACAGAACGGGATGCCGCAATCCATGCAGCGGGTGGCCTGGTCGCGGATCAGTTCCTCGCCCGCGGGCGGGTAGACCTCTTTGTAGTCCAGGATGCGCACCGGCACCGGGCGGCGCTTCGGGAGCTGCCGCTGGTAGCGGAGGAAACCGTTCGGGTCAGGCACTGGTAACCCCCATGACCGCCTCGTCGACGTTGCGACCGGCGGCTTCGGCGGTCTTGATCAGTTCCATGACGCGCTTGTAGTCGCGCGGGACCACGGCGGTGAACCGCTCGACGGCGTTCGCCCAGTCCTTGAGCAGGCGGCCGGCGACGGCCGAGTCGGTCTCGGCGTGGTGCTTCTCGACGAGCGAGCGCAGCAGGTCGCGTTCGTCGTCGGTCAGCGGTGCGAGGTCGACGAGCTCCGGGTTGACCAGGTTCTGGTCGAGGTCGAGCAGGAACGCCTTGCCACCGCTCATGCCGGCCGCGAAGTTGCGGCCGGTGGGGCCGAGCACCACCACGATGCCGCCGGTCATGTACTCGCAGCCGTGGTCGCCGACACCCTCGACGACCGCGTGGCCGCCGGAGTTGCGGACCGCGAACCGTTCGCCGACCCGGCCGCGCAGGAACAGCTCACCGCTGGTGGCGCCGTACAGCAGGGTGTTGCCGGCGATGGTGTTCTCCTCCGCCGTGAACGCCGCGTCCTCGGCGGGGCGCACGACGACGCGGCCGCCGGAGAGGCCCTTGGCGACGTAGTCGTTGCTGTCACCGATGAGCCGCAGGGTGACGCCGCGCGGCAGGAAGGCGCCGAACGAGTTGCCGCCGGTGCCGCGCAGGGTGAAGGAGATGGTGTCGTCGGGCAGGCCGTTGCCGCCGAAGCGGCGGCTGACCTCGCCGCCCAGCATCGCGCCGACGCTGCGCTGGTCGTTGCGGGTGGCCAGTTCGGCGTGGACCGGCAGGCCGTCGGTCAGGGCCGGCTGGGCCAGGGCGATGAGCTGGTTGTCCAGCGCCTTGTCGAGGCCGTGGTCCTGGGCGACGACGCCGCGGCGGGCGGCGCCCTCGGGCAGCTCCGGCACGTACAGGACCGGGGCCAGGTCGAGGCCCTTGGCCTTCCAGTGGTCGACGGCCTGGACCACGTTGAGGATCTCGGCGTGGCCGATGGCCTCGTCGATGCTGCGGAAGCCCAGCTCGGCCAGGATCTCGCGGACCTCTTCGGCGAGGAACATGAAGAAGTTCTCGACGAACTCCGGCTTGCCGGTGAAGCGCTCGCGCAGCACCGGGTTCTGGGTGGCGATGCCGACCGGGCAGGTGTCCAGGTGGCAGACGCGCATCATGATGCAGCCGGAGACGATCAGCGGAGCGGTCGCGAAACCGAACTCCTCGGCGCCGAGCAGCGCGGCGACGACCACGTCGCGGCCGGTCTTGAGCTGGCCGTCGACCTGCACGGTGACACGGTCGCGGAGCTTGTTGAGCAGCAGCGTCTGCTGTGCCTCGGCCAGGCCCAGCTCCCACGGGGTGCCGGCGTGCTTGAGCGAGTTCAGCGGGGACGCGCCGGTGCCGCCGTCGTGGCCGGAGATCAGGATGACGTCGGCCTTGAGCTTGGCCACACCGGCCGCGACCGTGCCGACGCCGATCTCACTGACCAGCTTGACGTGCACCCGCGACATCGGGTTGACCATCTTGAGGTCGTGGACCAGCTGGGCCAGGTCCTCGATGGAGTAGATGTCGTGGTGCGGCGGCGGCGAGATGAGGCCGACGCCCGGGGTGGCGTGCCGGGTCTTGGCGATCCACGGCCACACCTTGTTGCCGGGCAGCTGGCCGCCCTCGCCGGGCTTCGCGCCCTGCGCCATCTTGATCTGGAGGTCGTCGGCGTTGACCAGGTACTCGCTGGTCACACCGAACCGGCCGGAGGCGATCTGCTTGATCGCGGAACGGCGCTCCGGGTCGTAGAGGCGCTCGACGTCCTCGCCGCCCTCACCGGTGTTCGACTTGGCGCCGATCCGGTTCATGGCGATGGCCAGGGTCTCGTGCGACTCGGCGGAGATGGAGCCGTAGCTCATCGCGCCGGTGGAGAACCGCTTGACGATCTCGGCGGCCGGCTCGACCTCGTCGATCGGGACCGGGGTGCGGTCGGAGTCGAAGCGGAACAGGCCACGCAGGTGACCCGCCTCGGCCGACAGCGCGTCGACCTTCTCGGTGTAGCGCTTGAAGACGTCGTACTGCTTGCTGCGGGTGGCGTGCTGGAGCAGGAAGACGGTCTCCGGGTTGAACAGGTGCAGTTCGCCCTCGCGGCGCCACTGGTACTCGCCGCCGACCTCGAGGCGGCGGTGCGCCCGCTCGGCCGGGTTCGCCGGGTACGCCTTCTCGTGGCGGGCCTTGACCTCCTGGTGGATGCCGTCGAGGCCGACGCCGCCGATCCGGCCGGAGGTGCCGGCGAAGTAGCGCTGGAGCAGCTTGTTGTCCAGGCCGACGGCCTCGAACACCTGGGCGCCGCAGTACGACGACACGGTCGAGATGCCCATCTTGGACATGATCTTCAGGACGCCCTTGCCGAGCGCCTTGACGTAGTTGCGGACCGCCTTGCGCGGTTCGACGCCGACCAGGCCGCCGGTGGCGATCAGGTCGTCGACGCTCTCGAACGCCAGGTACGGGTTGACCGCGGCCGCGCCGTAGCCGATCAGCACGGCGGCGTGGTGCACCTCGCGGCAGTCGCCGGACTCGACGACCAGCGCCACCTGGGTACGCGTCTGCTCGCGTACCAGGTGCTGGTGGACCGCGGCGGTGAGCAGCAGCGACGGGATCGGCGCCAGGCCGGCGTTGGAGTCGCGGTCGGACAGCACGAGGATGCGTACGCCGTCCTCGATGGCCTCCGACACGTGCCGGCAGATCTGGGTGAGCCGGGCCTTGATGCCGGCCGCCCCGTCGCGCAGCGGGTAAAGCCCGGAGACCCGGACCGCCTTGAAGCCGGGCAGGTCGCCGTCCTCGTCGATGGACAGGATCTTGGCGAGCTCGTCGTTGTCGATCACCGGGTACGGCAGGACGATCTGCCGGCAGCTGGCCGGGCCCGGGTCCAGCAGGTTCGCCTCCGGGCCGATGGTCGACGACAGGCTGGTCACCAGCTCCTCGCGGATGGCGTCCAGCGGCGGGTTCGTCACCTGGGCGAACAGCTGGTGGAAGTAGTCGAACAGCAGCCGCGGCCGGGTGGACAGCGGCGAGATCGGGGTGTCGGTGCCCATCGAGCCCAGCGGCTCGGCGCCCGACCGCGCCATCGGCGCGACCAGGATCTTGAGCTCTTCCTCGGTGTAGCCGAACACCTGCTGGCGGCGGAGGACCGAGTCGTGGGTGTAGATGACGTGCTCGCGGGCGGGCAGGTCCGCCAGCTCGATCAGGCCGGCGTGCAGCCAGTCCGAGTACGGCTCGGCGGCGGCCAGGTCGGCCTTGATCTCGGCGTCGTGGACGATGCGGCCGGCCGCGGTGTCGACCAGGAACATCTTGCCCGGCTGGAGGCGGCCCTTGGCGACGACCTGCTCCGGCTCGAAGTCGATGACGCCGGCCTCGGAGCCGAGCACGACCAGGCCGTCGGCGGTGTGCCACCAGCGGCCCGGGCGCAGGCTGTTGCGGTCCAGGACGGCGCCGATGACGGTGCCGTCGGTGAACGCCACGGCGGCCGGACCGTCCCACGGCTCCATGAGGCTCGCGTGGAACCGGTAGAAGGCGCGGCGGGCCGGATCCATGTCCGGGTCGTTCTCCCACGCCTCGGGGATCATCATGAGCACCGAGTGCGGCAGGCTGCGGCCGGCCAGGTGCAGCAGCTCGAGGACCTCGTCGAAGCTGGCCGAGTCGGACGCCTCGGGCGAGTTGATCGGGAACAGCCGCTTGATGTTGCCCGGGATCCTCGGCGACGACAGCAGCGCCTCGCGGGCCGCCATCCAGTTCTTGTTGCCGCGGATCGTGTTGATCTCACCGTTGTGGGCGATCAGCCGGTACGGGTGCGCCAGCGGCCACGACGGGAACGTGTTGGTGGAGAACCGGGAGTGCACCAGCGCGATCGCGCTGTCCACCCGGTCGTCGGACAGCTCCGGGAAGAACGCCGGCAGCTGCTCCGGGGTGAGCATGCCCTTGTAGGTGATGGTCCGCGAGGACAGCGACGGGAAGTACGCCGGGACACCGCGCTGGGAGGTCTCCCGCTCGGCCTGCTTGCGGATGCAGAACGCCACCCGGTCCAGCTCCAGCCCGGACAGCTGCTCGCCGGCGGGGCCGGCGGGCGCGTCGACGAGCCGGTGCGCGGCCAGGAACACCTGGCGGATCGCGGGGCGGGCGTCCTCGGCGGTGGCGCCCAGGTCGGACGCGTCGACCGGCACGTCACGCCAGCCGAGCACCTCGCCGCCCTCGACGAGCACGTACTTCTCGAAGACCTTGATCGCACGGGCCGCATCGTCGAGGTCCGTGGGCAGGAAGACGAGACCGGTCGCGTACTGGCCGGCGGGCGGCAGCTCGAAGCCGGCGGTCGCGCGGTAGTAGGCGTCCGGGACCTGGATCATGATGCCGGCGCCGTCACCGGTGTTCTGCTCGGCGCCGCGGGCGCCCCGGTGATCGAGCCGGATCAGCGCGGACAGACCCTTGGCCACCACATCGTGGGAGCGACGGCCGTGAATGTCGGCAACAAATGCGACACCACAGGCGTCTCGCTCCGACTGAGGGTCATAAAGCCCCTGGGGGTGCGGATATGCCACCGGGCCTCCTGTCGTCACTGGTGTTTCCATCTGAGGTCGGGACGACGTCGGCCCTGCAAAGTCTCTTGAGTCTACGTTAAGAGCCTCTGATCTCCGCCAGATGCGGATTGATCACACCTCGTACCGATCCTGCGCACCGATCGGCGGACGAACTGAATAGCACAGCAGGTGCATCGACCGGTAGTCTCGCGCGATGGCGCCAGTGGATTCCGGCCTCTTCGACCGACTCGAGCGGTTCTACGACGCTTTGCCCCGCCCCTGGGCGCGGGTCGAGGAGATCGGCACGCTGGTTCTCTTCGTCCGCGACGGTGAGGGCTGGCCCTACTATGCCCGCCCGGCCCGGGGTTCGCACACCCCTTCCGCAGCTGACCTCACCGCGGTCCGGCGCCGCCAGCGTGAGCTGGGGTTGCCGGAGACCTTCGAATGGGTTCACGAGACCACGCCCGACCTGCTCGCGGTGGCCCGCTCGGCCGGGCTCGACGTGCTGCTCG
The DNA here is from genome assembly GCF_014205215.1 of Actinoplanes lobatus. Classification (NCBI taxonomy): domain Bacteria; kingdom Bacillati; phylum Actinomycetota; class Actinomycetes; order Micromonosporales; family Micromonosporaceae; genus Actinoplanes; species Actinoplanes lobatus. Next base: position 3,940,028 of record NZ_JACHNC010000001.1, on the reverse strand, counting down.
CGCCGCTGCTGGTGCTCGACCCGGCGGCCCTGGCGCCGGACCTGCCGCTGCGCGGCGCCACCACCCGGCTGCTCGATCCCGCCGCGCCCACGTTCGCCGCCGACCTGGGCGCCTCCCGGGCGGTGGCCCGGCTCGGCTTCGCCGCCCCGGCCTATCAGTCACCCCTGGAGTCGGCGGAGAACGTGCTGCTCATCGAGGGTGCCGGCCCGGCCGAACGGGACGCCGCCGAGCCGCCCACCGCGGAGGCGGTGCGGCACGCCCGGGAGCTGGCCGCCACCGGCGACTTCGTGACGGTCGTGGCCGAGACGCCGGAGGAGGGCATCGTGGCGACCGCGACCAGCCAGCGCCGCGGGGACGCCGCCGAGATCGTCGGGGTGGCGACCCTGCCGTCGGCGCGGCGCCGCGGCTACGCCTCCCAGCTCACAGCCCTGCTCGCCGGGCGGTTGCTGGCCGGCGGGACGCCCCTGGTGTTCCTCTCCGCGGGCGACGACGACGTGGCGCGGCTCTACACCCGGGTCGGTTTCCGGCGGGTGGGCACGGCCTGCGTCGCCGAACCGGCCGCCGCGCCTCTCTGACGGTCAGCGCGATTCCCTCACACTTCCCAACATCTGGTACGCGGTAAGTGTCTACCACATGATCAACCCTTACCGGCCGGAGCCTCCCGGCCGCTCCCGGCCCAGGGAAACGACTGTTTCCAACAGGTCACAGGAAATGTGAGATCTTCCATCCTTCCGCGTCCTGCAATCTGAACTTGCGGCCGAAACCACCGCTTCGCCCCGGCGGGCGCGTCACGGCCGGGACCCGGCAGAGGGTCGCGGTGCGCCACAGAACGGACGGGAATGCGTTTGTTAACGCTCACACGCGTACGGAATAGGGGTTGGAAAAGAATGGGGCGCGGAAAGGGAGAGAAATCCCTCAGTCCGGTGGGGTCCAATCGGCGACCGGATCCAGATGGCGGCCCAGCATTCGCGGGCGCATGTGATTGAGCGCGGCGTCACGGGCGCGTAACGCGAGCCGGCCGCGGGCCTGAACCACCGCGGACATCCGCCGGTTCTGCCGGACCACCGTGGTGGTCCGCGGGTGGCGCACCCGGCTGTACTTCTCGACGGCCGCGATCAGCTCCTCGCCCGGCCCGGCCACGGCGGTCAGCGAGCGCAACGTCGCCACGTCCTCGAACGCCAGGCACGCGCCCTGACCCAGATGGTGCGGCATGGCGTGGGCGGCGTCACCGATCAGCACCACCCCACCGGAACCCGCGGCGAAACCGTAGGCGCGCGGCAACGGCCGCAACTCCCGGACACCCTGCGGAACCAGATCCTCCGGCCGGGTCGCGTCCAGCAGCGCGCCGACCGGCTCGTGCCAGCCGGCGAACCAGCGGCGCAACAGGTCCAGCTGGGTGGCCGGCGACTCGGGACGCGCCGCGCCGGCGGCCGTCGCCACCCAGTAGACACCGCCCCGGCCGGCGGCCCGGTCACCGAGCGGGATCGCCACGAACCGGTAGCCGGCGCCGAGCGTCTCCCCGCCGAGGCCGCGGCCACCCTCCAGCCGCGGCACCCGGAACCCGGGGATGACCGCCTGCCAGGCGGCGAACCCGGAACCGACGGCCACCGCCTCGGGCGCCACCGCGGCACGGACCCGGCTGTCGATGCCGTCCGCACCGACCAGCAGGTCCGCCTCGAACATGGTGCGGCCGTCGCCGACCACGGGCCGCTGCCGCGGGCCCACCCGGACCGAGGTCACCTCGAAACCGGTGCGGATCTCGGCGTTCCCGAGACCCGCGACCAGCGCGTCGAACAGATCCTCCAGGTGCACGGCCGCCGGGGCCGGGCCGGCGCCGGGCCGGGACCGGGGCGCCACCAGCCACTGCCCGTCCGGGCGGCGCACGCCACCGTCCGGCAGCGGCGACGCGATCGCCGTCCAGCCGCCGTCCGGATCCAGCGCCTCCAGGGCCCGCAGGCCGGTGGGCCAGAGCACCACCGCGGCCGGCGGCGCGGCCACCCGCTCCGCGCGTTCCAGCACGGTCACCCGCCAGCCGGACCTCGACAGCGCGCCCGCGGCGGCCAGGCCGGCCATCCCGGCGCCCACCACCACGGCCGTACGCATGAGGGTCAGCTCTCGTCGGAAGAAGAGGCGTCGCTGACCGTCGCCGACACCGTGTCGTTCTTCTCCGCGGGCGGCAGGATGCCGGTGCGCTGGTACTCGTCGAACCGCTCGCGGCTGACCACCTGGTAGGCGATCGGCATCTTGCGGGCGGCATCCTTCTCGCCACCGGACACGTCGACCTGCGAGACGTCGCTCTCCGGCGCGTCGGACGGCTCGAGGGCGGTCTCCGGGGCGTCGATCGGCACCACGTACTCGCGGGGGCCCTTCACCACGAGGAAGTAGATCAGCGCGCCCACGAAGACGGCGACCGAGACGAACACGTTGAGACGGATGCCGAAGAAGGTGTTCGCCTCGTCGACGCGCAGCATCTCGATCCACAGGCGGCCGACGGTGTAGGCCATCACGTACAGCGCGAAGGCCCGGCCACGGCCGAACTTGAACTTCCGGTCCAGCAGCCAGACCAGGGCGGCGACACCGAGATTCCAGATCACCTCGTACGCGAACGTCGGGTGGTAGAGGTCCGGCTTGGTCACCGCCTCGCCGTCGATCACCGTGGCGTGGCCCGGGTTCGCCGAGTCCATCTCGTGCACCTCGAGGCCCCACGGCAGGGTGGTGACCTTCCCGTACAGCTCGTTGTTGAACCAGTTGCCGAACCGGCCGATCGCCTGCGCCACCGGCAGCGCGGGCGCGAGGGCGTCGGCGAACACGCTCAGCGGCAGGCCGATCTGGCGCGACGCGATCCAGGCGCCCACCGCGCCACCGGCGACCGCGCCCCAGATGCCGAGACCGCCCTCCCAGATGTAGAGAGCCCGGATCGGGTCACCGCCGGCCCCGAAGTACTCCTGCGGGGAGGTGATCAGGTGGTAGATCCGGGCGCCGATGATGCCGAACGGCACCGCCCAGACCACCATGTCCAGCGAGGTCCACGGCGCCACACCCCGGTGGCGCAGCCGCTGCTCCATCAGCAGGGTCGCGACGACCATGCCGGCGATGATGCAGAGCGCGTACGCCCGGATCGGGAACCCGAGAAGGTGCCACACCGACTCGGTGGGACTGGGGATGGCGGCGATGTTCACGGGTGCACACGCTACCGCCGTTCGGCACTTCTGTGATGCCCAGGGCACCGGCCAATTTGCCGGTGCCCTGTGTGCTTTCTCAGCTGCGTACGCCCTCGGCCAGTTCGGCGCTCAGGGCACGCAGATCGCGCAGACCGGCGGCCCGGTCGGGCGCCTCCAGCACGCACCGGATCAGGGCGCTGCCGACGATCACACCGTCGGCGAAGGCGGCCACCTCGGCGGCCTGTTTGCCGTTGCCGACACCGAGGCCGACACCGATCGGCATCTCCGGGTCGGCCGACCGGATCCGGGCGACCAGCTCGGGCGCCTGCGAGGACACCGCCTTGCGGGCGCCGGTGACGCCCATCAGCGCGGTGGCGTAGACGAAGCCCCGGCAGTTCTCCAGGGTCATCGCGAGCCGCTCGTCCGTCGACGACGGCGCCACCAGGAACGTCCGGTCGATCCGGTGGGCGTCGGACGCGGCGATCCACTCGGCCGCCTCGTCCGGGATCAGGTCCGGCGTGATCATCCCGGTGGCCCCGGCCGCGGCCAGGTCCCGGGCGAACGCGTCGACACCGTACTTCTCGACCGGGTTCCAGTAGGTCATCAGCACGACCGTGGCGCCCGCGGACGCCACCGCCTCGATGATCTTCAGGGTGTCCCGGGTGCGGACGCCGTTGGCGAGCGCGATGTCGCTGGCCTTCTGGATGACCGGGCCGTCCATCACCGGGTCCGAGTACGGCAGCTCGACCTCGATCACGTCGCAGCCGGCCTCGTGCATCGCGATCATCTGCTCGATGCTGTGCTCGACCGTCGGGAACCCGGCCGGCATGCAGCCGACCAGCACCGACCGGTTCTCCGCCTTCGCCTTCGCGAACGTCTGCGCGATACTCACGTGTTCTCCCCCGGTACGACCGTCTCCACCTGGTCCAGCAGGCCGAAGTAGGCGCCGGCGGTGTGCACGTCCTTGTCGCCGCGACCGGACAGGTTCACCACGATCGTCGGGGTCCGGCCGAGCTCCTCGCGCAGCCGCGGGGCGATCTTCGCGGCGCCGGCCAGGGCGTGCGAGCTCTCGATCGCCGGGATGATCCCCTCGGTACGGCAGAGCAGCTGGAACGCCGCCATCGCCTCGGCGTCGGTGACCGGCTCGTAGGTCGCCCGGCCGGTGTCGTGCAGCCAGGCGTGCTCCGGGCCGACACCCGGGTAGTCCAGGCCCGCCGAGATCGAGTGCGACTCGATGGTCTGGCCGTCGTCGTCCTGGAGCAGGTAGGTGCGGTTGCCGTGCAGCACGCCGACCGACCCGCCGGTGATCGACGCCGCGTGCCGGCCGGTCTCCATGCCGTCGCCGCCGGCCTCGAAGCCGTACAGCCGGACGCCCTCGTCGGGCACGAAGGCGTGGAAGATGCCGATCGCGTTCGACCCGCCGCCCACGCACGCGGCCACCGCGTCCGGCAGCCGGCCGAGCTGCTCCAGGCACTGGGCCCGGGCCTCGACGCCGATGCCGCCCACGAAGTCGCGCACCAGCTCCGGGAACGGGTGCGGCCCGGCCGCGGTCCCGAGCAGGTAGTGGGTGGTATCGACGGTGGAGACCCAGTCGCGCAGCGCCTCGTTGAGCGCGTCCTTCAGGGTGCGGGAGCCGTTGGTCACCGGGACCACGGTGGCGCCCAGCATCCGCATCCGGGCCACGTTCAGCGCCTGCCGCTGGGTGTCCATCTCGCCCATGTAGACGACGCACTCCAGGTCCAGCAGGGCGGCCGCGGTCGCGCTGGCCACGCCGTGCTGGCCGGCGCCGGTCTCGGCGATCACCCGGGGCTTGCCCATCCGCTTGGCGAGCAGCGCCTGGCCCAGCACGTTGCGCACCTTGTGGGCGCCGGTGTGGTTCAGGTCCTCCCGCTTCAGCAGGATCTCCGCGCCCAGCGCCTCGGACAGCCGGGACGCCCGGTACAGCAGCGACGGGACGGCCGCGTAGTTGAGCAGCAGGTCCTGGAAGCGGGCCTGGAACTCCGGGTCCTGCTTCGCCGACCGGTACGCCGCGTCGAGCTCGTCCAGCGCCTTGATCAGCGCTTCGGGCACGAACCGTCCGCCGAACCGGCCGAAGTGCCCGGCCAGGTCCGGCAACGTCCCCGCGCTCATCGCACGGGCCTCGGGGTCGCCGGGTGGTTGCCGGCGTTGACCAGCTCGGCCACCGCGTCGCGCGGCGACTTCTGGGTCACCAGGCCCTCACCGACCAGCACGGCGTCGGCGCCGGCCGACGCGTACCGGATCAGGTCGTGCGGGCCGCGCACACCGGACTCGGCGATCTTCACGACGTTTTGCGGCAGGCCGGGCGCGATGCGCTCGAACACCGACCGGTCCACCTGAAGGGTGCGCAGGTCCCGGGCGTTGACGCCGATGACCTTCGCGTTCGCCTCCAGAGCCCGATCCGCCTCCTCCTCGTTGTGCACCTCGACGAGGGCCGTCATGCCCAGCGACTCGATGCGCTCGAGGAGGCCGACCAGAACGTTCTGCTCCAGTGCGGCGACGATCAGCAGGACCAGGTCGGCGCCGTGCGCGCGGGCCTCGTGCACCTGGTAGCTGGAGACCACGAAGTCCTTGCGCAGGACCGGGATCCGCACCGCGGCACGGACCGCGGCGAGGTCGTCGAGCGAGCCGCCGAACCAGCGGCCCTCGGTGAGGACGCTGATGCAGCGGGCACCGCCGGCCGCGTACTCCCCGGCCAGCTCGGCCGGGTCGGGGATGTCGGCGAGCGCGCCCTTGGACGGCGACGCCCGCTTCACCTCGGCGATCACCGCCACTCCGGGCTTGCGCAACGCCGCGTACGCGTCGATCGCGGGCGGCGCCGCCGCCGCGAGCTCACGCACCTTCTCCAGGGGCATCGCCGCCTGCCGCGCCGCTACGTCCTCACGGACGCCGGCGAGGATCTCCTCGAGCACGTTCTGCGAAGCCGCTCCGCGCGCGGGTCCGCCACTGCCCGCTTCCGCCTGATCGGATGTCACCTAATGACTCCCCTCTCCGGGTGTCTTCGGCCTGATGCTAGGAGGTGACGGGGGGTGACGGCCTCGTGGGGGTATGGCGCGCCTCACGGAATGGACTGCGGCATAATGCCAGGCTGCCCGTCGCCGATGTCTCATCCCTCACATGGTGACGCCGCTCGCGCCCCGCTGTACTGGGACACCTCCTCCATTCGGCCGATGCCACTCCACGTTGACACGGGTGTCACCGTGCGGAAATAGGACTCGGCCATCATGTGACTCGGGCAGACTTGTCCCGGCGCCGTCAGGACGCCGTCAGCCAGCCGGACGATTGATGCGGAGTCGACCCATGGCCACCGACATGCTGAACCAGCCGATGAATTTCGCCGCCGTCTCACGGGTCCTGGTGTCCGTCGCGGCCGAGGTCGCCACCGGGGTGCAGCGCGCCGTCGTCGGATCGGACAACGTGCGGACCGCGCGCGACAACGCGTGGGACGCCATCCAGGCCGACCGGGCCCGGGCCGCGGCCCGCGCGGAGACCGCCCGCGCGGTCGCCGCCATGATCGCCACCCGTCCGGCGTCCCGGCCCCGCCGGGCCCGTTCACTGGCCGTCTGACCTGACTCTTTAACTCTTACGGGTGATCCGGGCCGCGCGCGGTCGGATCGTCCCCCCGATCGAGGGCGTCCCACAGTTCCCGGGTTCCGTCCACCGGCTCCGCGGCGGTGGGTGCGGTGCGCTCGTACCGGGCGGACATGGCCGGCCAGAGATGGCCGTGACGGGCCGCCAGCAGGCCGCCCACCCCGACGGCCGCGCCGCCCAGCACGCACAGCACCGGCCAGATCGAGCCGGCCGTCCCGGCGGCGCCGGGGTCCAGCGTGACCCGGGCCAGCACAGCGCCCGCCGCGATCCCCGCCGCCGCACCGATCAGCAGCACACCGAGCAGCCGCCGGGCCACCCCGCGGGTGGCCAGCAGCGCGCCCGTCCCGGCGAGCGCCGCCACGGCCAGGCCGATCAGCCAGGGCTCCACGTCGGCGCCGGTCTGCTCGGTCCGCAGATCGGACAGGCCCGGCCGCTGCTCCACCTGGACCGCCCACACCCGGGTGGCCGCGTAGAGCGCCAGACCGGCCCCGGCCAGGCAGGACAAAACCGCGACCAGCGGACCTTTCCGGGTCATCGCGGCGCCTCCGCTGCGCTCCGGCGCCGCGACGAGAGCCGCACCGAGCTGACTGATTCGCTCGCAAGCTCGCTCATCGGGCGGCGCGCAGGGTTTCGGCCGAGGCTATGGCGGCCAGCACGGCGGCGGCCTTGTTGCGGGTCTCCTGCTCCTCGGCGGCCGGGTCGGAGTCGGCCACGATGCCGGCGCCGGCGCCCACGTACGCCACCCCGTCCTTGATCAGCGCGGTCCGGATGGCGATGGCCATGTCCATGTCCCCGGCGAAGCCGAAGTAGCCGACCGTCCCCCCGTAGAGACCGCGCCGGGTCGGCTCCAGGCTCTCGATGATCTCCATGGCCCGGACCTTCGGCGCCCCGGACAGGGTGCCGGCCGGGAACGTGGCGGCCAGCGCGTCGAACGCCGACCGGTCCTCGCGCAGCCGCCCGACCACGGTCGACACGATGTGCATGACGTGGCTGTACCGCTCGATCCGGGCGAACTCCGGCACCTCGACGCTGCCCGGCTCGCAGACCCGTCCCAGGTCGTTGCGGCCCAGGTCGACCAGCATCACGTGCTCGGACCGCTCCTTCGGGTCGGCCAGCAGCTCGGCGGCGAGCGCGGCGTCCTGCTCCGGGGTGGCGCCGCGCCAGCGGGTGCCGGCGATCGGGTGCAGCAGCGCGGTCCGGTTGGCGCTGACCTTGAGATGCGCCTCCGGCGACGAGCCGACGATGTCGAAGTCGTCGAAGCGCAGCAGGTACATGTACGGGCTCGGGTTGGTGGCCCGCAGCACCCGGTAGACGTCCAGCGGGTCGGCGTCGGTGGGCCGCTCGAACCGCTGCGCCACCACGATCTGGAAGCACTCGCCGGCCCGGATCGCCTCCTTGGCCTCCTCGACCGCCTTCTGGTACTCCCCCGGCAGGGTGCGGCTGACCGGCTCCCCGGCCGGGCGGCGCTCGACCGTCGACACCATCGGCGGCGTGGGCCGCGACAGCGCGGTGGTCATCGCGTCCAGCCGGCCGACCGCCTGGTGGTAGGCCGCCCGCCGGGAAGCGTCGTCGGCGTCCTCCGGCAGCACCGCGTTGGCCACCAGCAGCGCCGAGCCCTCGTGGTGGTCCAGCACCACCAGGTCGGTGGCCAGCATCATGCCGAGCTCGGGCAGCCGCAGGTCGTCGGCCGCGGTGGACGGCAGCCGCTCGAACCGGCGGACCAAGTCGTAGCCGAGGTAGCCGACCATGCCCCCGGTCAGCGGCGGCAGGGCCTCGTCGGCGGCCGGGCCACCGGTCAGCGCGGCCACCGTCTCGCGCAGGGCCACGACCGGATCACCCCCCAGGGGTACGCCGTCCGGAGGAGAACCGAGCCACTCCGCCTGCCCGAACCGCTCGACCAGGGTGGCCGCGCTGCGCACTCCGACGAACGAGTAGCGGGACCAGGCCAGGCCCTGCTCCGCCGACTCGAGCAGGAAGGTGCCCGGGCCGCCGGCCAGCTTGCGGTAGACGCCCACCGGGGTCTCGCCGTCGGCCAGCAGCTTGCGGGTGACCGGGACGACCCGGCGACTCGTGCCGACGAAGGTCGCCTCGTCGGGGACGGTCACTCCGCTGGTCACTGTGCCTCCAACAGGTCGTCGGTGAAGCAGGTGTGGGTGCCGGTGTGGCAGGCGGCGCCGGTCTGCACCACGGTGACCAGCAGCGCGTCGCCGTCGCAGTCCAGCGAGACCCGCTTGACGTGCTGGTGGTGGCCGGAGGTGGCGCCCTTCACCCAGTACTCCCCACGGCTGCGCGACCAGTAGGTGGCACGGCCGGTGGTCAGCGTGCGGTGAAGCGCCTCGTCGTCCATCCAGGCGAGCATGAGCACGTCGCCGGTGCCGTGCTCCTGCACGATCGCCGCGACGAGACCGTCGGGCGTGCGCTTGAGGCGGGCGGCGATCGCCGGGTCGAGGATGGTCTCAGCTTCGGGCACGGACTGGATTCTCCCCCATCGTCCCCGCAAGCCGTAACGACCCGCTCCAGGGCCCACGATCCGGTAACCGGGGATGTGCGGGACGATCCGGGGCGGTACCGTCGCCGGGAGCGCCCGCCCTGCTCCACCACAGCGGCATTACGGCAATCCCGGCGGGCGCCGCCTCGCGACGGGAGTGGTGAACCCCAATGGAGCCGACGTCCAGCCAAGACAACACGCGGCCCTCGCCCGGCCTCGCACGGTTCTGGCAGGTCCGTCCGGATACGGACGATCCGGTGGCCCCGGAGCCGCCCCTCGCGCCCGAGCCTCTGGAGACTCCGGCCGATCTGCTCACCGGGTCGAAGCTGGGCACCTTCCGCAGCCGTCCCATCCCGCCACTGGCGCCGATCGCCTCGGCGGGCGGCCCGGCAGACCCGTTCGGACTGAACCGGGCGGCCGCCCGGAGCGGGTCCACCGGCGGCCGTCCGACGCCCGCTCCACCGGCCCGGGAAAGGCACGGCGATCCTGATCACTCAGCGCCTCCGGACGAGGAGCCGGAGCCGCCGCAGGACGTAAAGTCCTCCGAACCCGAGGGCGTCGGGGGCTTCGGCCTCGGCGGGCGTGCCGGGCGATTCCTCTTCGGCGGCCGGGACGGCGATGATCCCGCGACGGTGGCGGCGGAGGACGGCGACGAGGAGCCCGAGGCCTCCCCGGGCGGCCAGGAGCCGGCCGGCGAGGCGACGGCGGACGCCGACGCCGATCAGGACGCCGCCGAGGTGGCGGAACCCAGCGACGAGAACGGACGTGAGGACATGAACGGACGGGCAGGGGCGCCCGGCTACGCGCAGGCCGCCGACGCGGTCGCGGACGCGGCAGCCGAGGCGGCCGAGGAGTCGCCGGGCCAGGTCCCGGCGGAGCCGCAGCGGCCCGCCGCCGGCTGGGCCAGCGTTCCCGGCACGCAGCCGGTCACGCCGATCTCGGGCGGGCCGGTCTCCGGCGCCCCGGTGTCGCCGGCCTACGCGCCGAACCCGTACACGGTCGCCGACTTCACCCCGGACCACCCGGCCGGCACTCTGCATCCGGTCTCCGGCCAGCCGGGCGGCCCGGAGGGCCAGAGCGCCGAGCCGGCCGATCCGGCGGTGCCCGCCCCGGTGTCACCGGCGCAGGTGCAGATCCCGGCCACCCGGCCGCCGGCGGAGGACCTCTCCGGCTACCCGGACCTGCCGCCGGCCACCGACGGCGGCTACGGCTTCGCCTCGTCCGGCTACAGCCTGGGCCGGCCGCCGGAGGCGTACGGTGTGGCCTCGGTCACCCCGGCCGCGCCCGCCCCGCCGGAGTTCCCGTCGTTCGGCGGCGGTGACGCCCTGGGCGGCCTCACGGTGAGCATCCCGGGCCTGCGCGCCCGGGAGGAGACGGTCGTCGAGGAGCAGATCCCGTCGGCGCGCCGCTCGGCCAGCCTGGAGGACATCGAACCGTTGCGCCGCCCGGGCCGCCGGGCCCGCGAGGAGGAGGAGCCGGCCGCGGAACCGGCCGCCGAGGAGCCGCAGCCGGTGATCGGCCGGACCGTCTGGGACGAGGACGCGGCCCGGCACTTCCGGGCGGCGTGGCACGAGGTGAAGGCCGAGTTCGTCGACGACCCGGAGCGGGCCCTGACCCGGGCGCACGACCTGCTCACCGACGCGGTCAACGAACTGACCGAGGTGCTGCTCGCCGAGCGCGACGAGCTGGACCCGCTGCGCGGCACCGGTACGCCGGACACCGAGAGCATGCGGATGGCGATGCGCGGCTACCGGGAATTCCTGGACCGGATCCTGTCCCTGTGACGGGAATCGGGGAAGAGTAGTGAGCCCTGCCACCCGCGGCACCGGGTGGCAGGGCAGAGGACGGGCTCCCGCGGCCTGACGGCGGCAGAAGGTTGGGCCGCGGGAGCCCGCCCGATCAGGGGGTCCTCAGGCCGCGCTGTCGCAGCAGCGGCGGCAGAGGACCGGGTGCAGCAGGTGTGCCAGGTCGTGCCGGTCGGTGACCGGGCGGGGGAAGGCGAGGCGGGCGCTGCGCCCGCCCATCCGGACCAGGAAGCCGTAACGGTCCATCCGTACGACCTTGGGCTCGTCGCCCGGACGGGCGGCCTTACCCAGCTGACGGCGTACGTAGTCGCTCATCTCGGCCATGTGGTGATCGGCCAGATCGGCGATCAGGTCGAACTCGACGGTCCGCAGCGGGTCCGGGGTGGCCTCGGCGTAGTCGTCCGGGTCGATCTCGACGAGCTTGTCGTTGCGCTCGTGACGGACCTCCGCGACCTCCATCCGGTAGAGGCGCTGACCCTCGCCGATGTCCAGCAGGTCGCCGCAGGCGTCGGTGTCGGCGTAGTCCAGGGCGGCGGCGCGGGCGTCGTCACCGGACAGTTCGGCGGCCCAGCCGGAGACCCAGACCCGGCCCAGCGAGGGCGAGGAGGCCATCGGCGGGACGTCCCGGATGTCCAGTACGAGGGCGGTGTCGTCGTTGCCCTCCTGTGGGCGTAGAGCGCCGGCGAGGGTACCCTCGCTAGGCACTAGCAGAAGCACGCGTCCCTGTGCATCGGTGACGTGCCGGACCGGAGTCGGGCCGGGACGGCAGGCGATGTGGGCGACGGCGGGCAGGTGGCCGGCGGCGAGCGTGCGCGCGATCTCGGCGGGACTGGGTTGCATGACGAGCACCTCCGGGCACCGGTTAGGCTTACCTAAGTTAGGCAAGGCTTACCGTAACAGGAGATCGCAGTTGAACAACTCTCGACCCAAAGCCAAGCTCTCCCGAGCTCTCGGCATCCCTCTGACGCGTAAGTGCGTCAAGTACTTCGAGCGGCGCCCGTTCCCGCCGGGCGTGCACGGCCGTGGCCGGCGTAAGAGCTCGGACTACCAGGTCCGTCTGCTGGAGAAGCAGCGCCTGCGCCACCAGTACAACATCAGCGAGGTCCAGATGCGGGCCGCGTACGACGCCGCCCACAAGGCCGAGGGCAAGACCGGCGAGACGATGGTCACGCTGCTCGAGCGCCGGCTGGACGCCACGGTGTTCCGCGCCGGTTTCACCCGGACCATCTACCAGGCCCGCCAGCTCGTCGTGCACGGTCACTTCACCGTGGACGGCAAGAAGGTGGACCGTCCCGGCTACAAGCTCAAGCCGGGTCAGGTCATCGAGGTCAAGGAGACCAGCCGCGCCAAGCCGCCGTTCCAGATCGCGGCGACCGGCACGCACATCGACGGCCCGACCGCGCCGTACCTGTCGACCGTTCTCGAGGAGCTGCGCACCACGGTGGTCCGTGCCCCGCAGCGCTCCGAGGTTCCGGTTCTCTGCGACGAGCAGCTCGTCGTCGAGTACTACGCCCGATAGGTAGCACCAGGCTCTTGAATCGCTGAAATGGCGGGTTCCTCGCCGCGGCTGCGCAACCGTGCAGCCGCGGCGGGCGACGCGCTCATCTCACCGGCGCACCATGAAAGCCGGTCAGCGTGTTTGTTCCAACCAGCTGGCGTAGAGCTTGGCGTAGATCGAATCCTCCTCGGTGAGGAGGACGGAGTGCGGGCCGCGTTGAACGACGCGGCCCGCATCCACCACGATGACCTCGTCGGCGGCCTGGGCCGTCGACAGGCGATGCGCGATGGCGACCGTGGTCCGGCCCCGGGTCACCAGGTCGAGCGCGTGCTGCAGGCGAACCTCGGTGGCCGGGTCGACGGCACTGGTCGCCTCGTCCAGCACCAGCAGGTCGGGGTCCGCGACGTACGCCCGGACCAGCGCGACGAGCTGACGCTCCCCGACGCTGAGCGCCTCCCCGCGCTCCCCCACCGGGGTGTCGAGCCCGGCCGGCAGGCCGGCGAGCCAGTCCCCCAGCCCCAGTTCCGTGAAGGCCTCCCGCAGCTCGCCGTCGGTGAGCGCGGGCTCGGCGAACCGGATGTTCTCGGCGACCGTCGCGTCGAACAGGAATCCGTCCTGGGGCACCATCACCACCCGTGACCGCAGTGACGAGAACCGCACCGCGGTCAGCGGCACCCCGGAGAGCAGGACCGTGCCCTCGGCCGGGTCCATCAGCCGGGTGAGCAGCTTGGCGAAGGTGGTCTTTCCGCTGCCGGTCTCGCCGACCACCGCGTACTTGCGGCGCGCCCCGAGTTCCAGGTCCACGCCGGAGAGCACGATCGGGCCGCCCGGATAGCGGAACGACACGTCCCGGAAGCGCACCGACAGCGGGCCGGCGGGCAGTTCCACGCCCTCGTCGTCGGGGTCGGCCACATCCGGGTCGGCGTCCAGCACGTCCAGGATGCGCCGCCAGCCGGCCACCGCGTTCTGCGCCTCGTTGAGTTGCTCGGTGGCGATCTGCACGGGCTGGATGAAGAGCGTCACCAGGAACAGGAACGCGGTGAGCCGGCCCACCGTCATGTCGCCGTCCAGCCCGAGCAGGGTGCCGACCACGACCACCCCGGACAGGGCCAGGCCGGCGCCGATCTCCCCGCTGGAGAAGCTGGTGACGCTGGTGCGCATGGCCCGCTGCTGGGCGGTCCGCAGATCGTCGACGGCGGTGTCGATGCGCTTCTCGGTCCGCCCGGCCACCCCGAACGAGCGGATCACCGTGGCGCCCACGACGCTCTCCGCGACGGTGCCGAGCAGCACGCCGCTGCGCTCGCGGACCGTCCGGTAGACCGACGCCAGCCGCTTCTGGAACAGCCGGATCACCGCGACGGCCGGGCCGAAGGCGAGCAGCACCACGAGGGTGAGCTGCCACGAGTACGCGAACATCACCACCGAGGAGACGACCAGCTGACCGCTGGCGAGCATCAGCTGCACACCGCCGGTCTGGAGGAACACCGAGATCTGGTCCACGTCGCCGGTGACCCGGGAGACCATCGAACCGCGCCGCTCGGACTGCTGGTGCAGCATCGACAGGTCGTGGATGTGGCGGAACGTCCGCGACCGCAGCCCGCCCAGCGCCGTCTCGCTGACCGTGAACAGCCGCCGGGTCATCAGGAAGCCGCAGAACGTCGACACGGCCAGCACCATCAGGGTGATCGTCACGTAGCCCAGCACCAGCCGGGTGTCCGGGCCGGACGGGCCGTTGATGCCGTGGTCGATGCACTGCTGCACGGCGACCGGCACCGACACCCGGCCGGCCATCTGGAGCACCGCCAGCGCGATCGTGCCGGCCAGCCCGGTCCGCAGCTCCGGCGACAGCGCCAGCCCCCTCCGCAGGGTGCCCAGGGTTCCGACCTCGCTCGCGAGCTCGCTCACTTGTCCGCCTTCTCGTACGCCGTGACCAGTTCCCGGTACCCCTCCTGGGTGGCCATCAGCTCCTGGTGCGTGCCGGTCGCCACGACCCGGCCCTGATGCAGGTAGACCACCTCGTCGGCGAGCGCGATGCTGGCCCGCCGGTACGCCACCACCAGCAGCGATGTCCCTGCCGCACGGAGCGCGCCGAGGATGGCCGCCTCCACCCGCGGGTCGACCGCACTGGTGGCGTCGTCGAGCACCAGCAGGCGGGGCCGCCCGGCCAGGGCCCGGGCCAGGGTGAGCCGCTGCCGCTGCCCGCCGGACAGCGAGGTGCCGCGCTCGCCGACGGCGGTGTCCAGCCGCTCCGGCAGCCCGCCGGTGAACCCCTCGGCCTGGGCCAGCCGCAGCGCCGCCCACACCTCGTCGTCGCCGATGCCGGGCCGGTCCAGAGACACGTTGCCGCGGATCGTGTCGTCGAACACGAACGGGATCTGCGGCACCAGCGCGCCCGCCCCGGCCAGCGCGGCCGCTGACAGGTCGGGCAGTTTCACCCGGTCGAGGGACACGCTGCCGGACTCCGGGTCGACCAGGCGCAGCGCCAGCGCGGCGATCGTCGACTTGCCGGAGCCGGTCGCGCCGACCAGGGCCACCGTCCGGCCCGCCGGTACGGCGAAGCTCACCTCGGACAGCACCGGCGGCCCGTCGGCGTACCGGTAGCCGACCCGGTCGAACCGCAGCTCGGCCGGGCCGTCGCCGGGCAGTTCGCCCTCGCCGTACCGGAGATCGCCCTCCGCCGACAGCACCGCCTGGACCCGGTCCCATCCGGCCACGCTGCGCGGCAGCTCGCCGATCACCCACCCGATCGCGCGCACCGGGAACGCCAGCACCGTGAACAGGAAGGCCACGCTGATCACCTCGGACACGGTGACCGCGCCGTTCTGCAGCCGCCAGGTGCCCAGCACCAGCACGGCCAGGGTGCCGACGCTGGGCAGGCTCTCCATCAGCGGGTCGAAGACGCCGCGCAGCCGGCCGACCGCGACCAGGGCGTCGCGCAGCTCGGTGACGAAGACGGCGAACCGGCGCGACTCGTCGGCCTCCCGGCCCATCGTCTTGACCACCAGGGCGCCGTCGAAGCTCTCGTGTGCCACGGTGGCGACCTTGGCCCGCATCCGCTGGGCGTGGATCTGCCGCGGCGACATCCGCCGCGAGTAGAAGAAGTTCAGCGCGAACAGCGCCGGGAACAGCGCGACACCGACCATGGCCAGCACCCAGTCGGTGACGAACAGCGCGATCATCGCGACGGCGAGCATCACGATCGTGCCGACCGCGAACGGCAGCGGCGCGATCGGCGCGAACGCCGCCTCGACGTCGGAACTGGCGTTGGACAGCAGCGAACCGGTGGCGTGCCGCTGATGCCACTCCGGCGGCAGCGACAGATAGCGGCGGGTCACCGCCCGCCGGTACCGCGCCTGGAGCCGGAACTGCATGAACCCGGCCCCGAGCCGGCGGGCGAAGATGCTCGCCACCCGCAGCCCGCTGATCGCGAGCAGGGCCACGACGGCCAGCGCGAGGCCCGCGGTGTCCACCCGGTGTGCCGCGAAGGCGGGCGCCACGACATGGCCGATCAGAAACCCGACGACGTACGAGTTGGCGACGATGAGAAGTCCGAAGAGGCTGCTGCCGAGCGAGCTGACGACGAAAAGCCGTGGCTCCGCCCGGATCGCCTTCCCGAGCACCCGCAGTCCCCGTCCCAGCACGTCGTTGCCGGTACCGCTGCTCAATGTCCTACCTGACTGGTAAGTGTTCGCCGGGGCCACCGGCCTTACCCGTCCATCCTGCCGCCCACACCGGCTGTTTACAGTGTGGCCACAATTACATCGAGGCCTACCATCGGACCATGACCAACTACGCCCGCGCCGAGCGGGAAGCGCTGGCCGACCTGCTGTCGAGCGAGGGACCGGACGCGCCGACGCTCTGCACCGGCTGGACCACCCGGGACCTGGCCGCGCACATCGTGGTCCGGGAGCGCCGGCCGGACTCCGCGGCCGGGCTGCTGATCCGCCCGCTGGCCGGGTACGGGGAGCGGGTGCGCCTGGCCCGCGCCGCTCTGCCGTACCCGGAGTTGATCGCCCAGCTGCGCACCCCGCCGGTGTGGAGCCCGGTGAGCAACCCGCTCGTCGATCCGCTGGCCAACACCATGGAGATGTTCATCCACCACGAGGACGTCCGGCGCGGCGACGGTACGTGGGAGCCCCGCACCCTGGACCGGGAGCTGGAGGCCGCCCTCTGGCGCAACGTCCGGCTGATCGCCAGGACCGGGCTGCGCCGCCTCGGTGTCACCGCCGCGATCGAGCCGGCCGGGTTCCCGGCGGTCCGCGACAGCGACGACCCGCAGGTCCGGGTCGCCGGCGACGTCGGCGAGTTGGCGGTGTTCTTCTTCGGCCGGCAGCGGGCCGCCCGGGTCGCCGTCGACGGTCCGCCCGAGGTGGTGGAGCGCCTCCGCACGGCTCGCCTGGGCATCTGAGAACGATCGGGAATTGGCTCGATCGACAGGCCGGTCCGGCCCTAGATTCGAACCCATGTCCGAACGCACCAACCTGTCGGTCGCCCAGGGCGCCGCGCTGTCCGTCGGCGCCGTCCTGGGCACCGGGCTCATCTCGCTGCCCGCCCTCGCCGCCGAGGCCGCCGGCCCGGCCTCACTGGTCGCCTGGCTCGCCCTGATCGTCCTGTCCGCGCCGCTGGCCTGGACCTTCGCCGCGCTCGGCGCCCGCTATCCGGACGGCGGCGGGGTGTCCACCTACGCGCAGATGGCGTTCGGCCCGCGGGTGGCGGCGGCGGTCGGCTGGTGCTTCTACTTCGCGGTCCCGCTGGGCGCGCCGGTCGCGGTCGGTTTCACCGGCGGGTACGTCGCCGACGTCCTCGGCGGTGGCCGGCTCACCGAACTGGCCACCTTCCTGGCGATCGTCGGTACGGCGTACACGATGAACTGGTTCGGCCTGCGCGTCTCCGGCCGGATCCAGCTGACCCTGTCGATCTCCCTGGCCACCCTGCTGGTGGTGACGGTGGTGGCCGCCCTGCCGCATGCCCGGATGGACAACCTGACCCCGTTCACCCCGCACGGCTGGACCGGGATCGGCGCCGCAGCGGCCCTGCTCGTCTGGGGTTTCGCCGGCTGGGAGGCGCTGTCCTCGCTCTCCGGGGAGTACCGGAACCCGCGCCGCGACGTCCCCCGGGCCACCCTGATCGCGGTCGCCGTGGTCGGTGTCCTCTACCTGGCCGTCGCCACGGTCAGTGTGCTGGCCCTGGGCCCGGCGCTGGCCGGCAGCCGGGCGCCGCTGGCCGACCTGCTCGCGATCGGCCTGGGCGGCCCGGTCCGGATCGTCACCGCGATCGTGGCGGTGGTGCTCACCCTCGGGGCGGTCAACGCGTACTTCGCCGGGGCGAGCCGTCTCGGCGCGGCGCTGGCGGCCGAGGGCGCCCTGCCGGCCCGGGTGTTCGGCACCCAGCGCCGGTCGCTGACCGTCATCCTGCTGGGCAGCATCGTGGCCGTCCTGCTGCCGCTCGATCTGCACACCGCCGCCCTGCTGGTGACCGGCTGCTTCACGCTGGTCTACGTGATCGGCACGGCGGCGGCGCTGCGCCTGCTGCCGGCCGCCGGGTCCCGGGTGGTGGCCGGGATCGCGTTCGTGGCGGTGGTGGGCCTGCTCTGGCTCAACGGGTGGCCGGCCCTGCTCAGCCTGGTGATCGCCGGCGGCGCGCTGCTCTATCAGGCGGTCAGCGGGCGCAGGAGGGCCAGGCCCTCCCCGATCAGCGAGTCGTCAGGGTCTCCCGGTCGATGAACGAGCCGGGGCCGACCGGGGCGGTGCACGCGTACGCCCCGGCGATGACCGCCCGGTCCATGCAGGCGTCGTCGCCGGCGCCGGACAGCCAGGCGGAGAGGAACGCCGCCGCGAACGCGTCACCGGCGCCGTTGGTGTCCACGATCGGCGCGCCCGGGTCGACCGCGTCCCGGTGCGTCACGCCGTCCCGGGTGTACAGGTCTGCGCCCTTGCCGCCGTTGGTGACCACGACCCTGGTGGCCACGCCCTCTTTCAGGATCCGCTCGGCGGCGCCGGAGGCGAGTTGCACCCCGCTCACGAAGACGATGTCGGCGCCGAGCGCGAACTCCAGGTGGTGCGGGTTCTCGCCGTCCCAGTCGTGCAGGTCGGTGGAGATCGACACACCGGCCGCACGCAGGTCGGGCAGCAGGTGCCGGGCATAGTCCATGATCGTCACGTGGACGTGCCGGACGTCCGCCGGCAGCGGCCGGTAGTACTCCACCGGCAGGCGGTATCCGGGAACGTCGCGCCCGTCGTAGAGCGACAGCCGCCGGCCGTCCGGGCTCATCAGGTTCACCGCCCGGCGGGTGCCGGCCGGGGCGGGCGCGGCACGCAGACCGATGCCCCATTCCGCGAAGGCAGCCCGGACCCGGCCGCCCGGCTCGTCGTCACCGACCGTGTCGATCACCGAGACCCGCTCACCGAGCGCGCGCAGCGCGAGCGCCACGCATGTCCCGGTGTGTGAGACGTGATCGAGGATGGGTCCCTGCGGCCGGGCCGAGTCCGCGCCGAGCACGGGCAGGTCCGCCACGGGCACCACGGTGTCGATGCCGGTGCCGCCGATCACCAGGAATGTCATGGCGGCAAACCTAATGCGAGATGTGCGGGTCTCTGGACCCGGCCCGTCCGCTGACTAGGATGGGGGCGATTGATACAGACTCTTCCCGTGATGCCGTGCGCCCATTACTGTGCGGTAACACTCACGTTACCTACCCCCCGTTCAGGTTGAAGGCGGCGCCCGATGGCTCTCGAGGTTCCCTACCGGTCGATCCCGGACATGCTCTTCCAGCGCGTGGCCAAGACCCCCGACGCGCAGGCCCTGGCCGGCCCGAACGCGACGGACACCGGCGCCGACTGGTTGACCTGGCGGCAGGTGGGCGAGCGGGTCAAGGCGATCGGCGCCGGCCTGCGTGAGCTCGGCGTCGGCCTGGAGGACCGGGTCGCGATCCTGTCCAACACCCGGCTCGAGTGGATCCTCGCCGACCTGGGCATCAACGTGGCCGGCGCGGCCGCCACCACGGTCTACCCGACCACCGAGCCGGAGGACACCGCGTTCATCGTCTCCGACTCGGGGTCGAAGGTCCTGATCGCGGAGAACGCGAAGCAGGCCCTGAAGATCTCCGGCACGGAGACCGCCATCACCAAGGTGGTGCTGATCGACGGCCCGGCCGACGCCGGCGCCACCCCGCCGCAGATCACCCTCGCCGACCTGGAGCAGCTCGGCGCCGAGGCGCTGACCCGCGAGCCCAGCCTCATCGACGACGTGGTCGCCCAGCTCGGCCCGGACACCCTGGCCACGCTGATCTACACCTCCGGCACCACCGGCCGCCCCAAGGGCGTCGAGCTGCTGCACCGCGGCTGGACGTGGGAGGGCGTCGCGCAGGAGAACCTCGGCCTGTTCGCCCCGACCGACCTGCACTACCTGTGGCTGCCGATGTCGCACGCGTTCGGCAAGACGCTGCTCTGCGGCATCCTGCACGTCGGCGTCCCGACCTACGTCGACGGCCGCGTGGACCGGCTGATCGACCTGCTCGCGGTGATCAAGCCGACCCTGATGTGCGCCCCGCCGCGCATCTACGAGAAGGTCTACAACAAGACCGTCACGAGCGGCCTCTCCGGCAGCGGCCTGAAGCCGAAGATCTTCAGCTGGGCGGTCGCCACCGGCAAGAAGCGGGTGGCCCTCCAGCAGGCCGGCAAGCCGGTCCCGGCGAGCCTCGCGTTCCAGTACTCGATCGCCGAGAAGCTGGTCTTCTCCAAGCTCCAGGCCAAGCTCGGCGGCAACATCAAGGTCCTGGTCAGCGGTTCGGCCGCGCTCAGCCGCGACATCTCCGAGTTCTTCGCGGCGGCCAACCTCCAGATCCTCGAGGGCTACGGCATGACCGAGGCCTGCGCCGCCAACTTCGTGAACCGCCGCGGCAAGCTCAAGATCGGTTCGGTCGGCCAGCCGCTCGGTGACCTCGAGGTCCGCATCGACACCGACGGCGAGGTGCTGATGCGCGGCGCCCCGGTGATGCGCGGCTACCACAACCTGCCGGAGGCCACCGCCGAAGCGTTCACCGAGGACGGCTTCCTGCGCACCGGCGACATCGGCGAGATCGACGCCGACGGCTACCTCAAGATCACTGACCGGAAGAAGGACCTGGTCAAGACGTCGGGCGGCAAGTTCATCGCCCCGTCCGCGATCGAGGGCTCGTTCAAGGCGGTCTGCCCGTACACCTCGCAGGCGGTCGTCATCGGCCAGAACCGCAACTTCGTCACCATGCTGATCGCCCTCGACGAGGAAGCCATCACCGCGTGGGCGGCGTCCGGCCCGCTGGCCGGCAAGACCTACGCCGAGATCGTCGCCGCGCCGGAGACGATCGCCCTGGTCGAGGGCTACATCCAGGAGCTCAACGGCAAGCTGAACCGCTGGGAGACGATCAAGAAGTTCGCCCTCCTCCCGCGCGACCTGAGCATCGAGGCGGGCGAGGTCACCCCGTCCATGAAGATCAAGCGCCGCAGCGTCGAGGCCAACTTCTCCGACGAGATCGACAAGATGTACGCGGGATCCCTCGCCCAGATCTGAGCTAGGCCTGATTGCTCCGCTTCGCTCCGCGGCAAAACGCCTTGTAACCGGTGTCGAGGCAGGCGATTTCCCGCCGCAGCACACCCCGCTGCGTCGGCAAATCGCTTGCCTCGACACCGGCGGCGTTTTGCGGGTATGGCGAGTGCACCGCCGTAGGTGTCGGGTGGGCGTTCTGTGGGTGGGTGGGTGAGGCGCCATGGTGATCTTCCGGCGTTTCGTGAGGGCTGTTCACTCGGTTGAGACAGTCGGCAAGATTGTTAGTGCGTCCTAGGCTGGCGGCCATGAGCGATGTCGTGAGAACACGAGCCCAGCGCAAGGCCGACACCCTCGCACGTCTCGCGGCCCCGGTGGTCGATGCCTGGGTGGCGACCGACGGGCCGTACCTCGTGCCGCTCACCCTCGCCTGGCACGAGAACCGGATCATCCTGGCCACGGACCGGGAGTCGCCGACCGCCCGCAGCCTGATCGCCACCGGCAGGGCGCGCGTCGGGCTCGGCCCCACCCGCGACGTCATCATGATCGACACGGTGCTGGACCGCTGGCTTCCGGTCTCCGAGGCGCCCGGGATCGGCGAGGCCTACGCCGGCCAGAACGATTGGGATCCGCGCACGGCCGGCCCGTCGTACGTCTTCCTGATCCTGCGCCCGGACCGCGTCCAGGCCTGGCGCGAGGTCAACGAGATCCGCGGCCGCACCCTGATGCGCGACGGCGCCTGGCTGATCTGACCGGCCGGCTCCCAGAACTGTTTCGGAGGGCCCGGGACAGCACTCAGAACCGGCCGGACCACCGATCAGCCGGCGGGCGCGCCATGGGTCTGCGTTGCAGGTGATCGCGTGGGGCGGGACCACCGGGCTAAGCCCGGCGGGCGCGGCACAGGCCGGGGGACGGCAGATGCTCGCGTGGCGCCGGCGGGACGGCCAGGATTCGGCGGGGCGGCGCACGCCGTACCGAAAACGGGTGTGAAAAAGGCGCAAGGGGCCGCGGAGAACGAGCCGCCCAACCAAGCGCAAGGAACCGCCGGAGAGCGAAACGCCCGCCCGAGCGTGACGGGTGCCGGAGAGCGGGGTCAGGCGATGACGGCGGGGGTGCGCCAGGACGGCGCGGTGGCGTGGTCGAGGTCGTGGCGGACCGAGGCGATGCGGCGGACGGCCTCGACCAGGTCGTCGGCCGGGAGGGTGAAGGGCAGGCGCAGGAAGCGTTCGAGGGTGCCGTCGAGGCCGAAGCGGGGGCCGGGCGCCAGGCGCACGCCGACGTCCTCGGCGGCGCGGGAGAGGGCGCTGGAGATGGGGCCGTCGAGTTCGGCCCAGAGGGTGACGCCGCCGGCCGGGGTGACGAAACGCCATTCGGGGAGGCGGACGCGGAGTTCGGCGACCAGGGCGTCGCGGCGGAACCGCAGCTGGGCCCGGCGGGCCGTGACGATCTCCGCGGAGAGGCGGAGCAGGTGGACCGCGACGAGCTGTTCGAGAACGGGACTGGCCATGTCGACGCCGACCCGGATGGCGGCCAGCCGTTGCACGACCGGCGCGGACGCTCGCACCCAGCCGATCCGCAGGCCACCCCAATATGCCTTGCTCATGCCGCCGATCGAGGTGACCCTGGAGTGCCGGTCGAAGACGGCGACCGGCGGCGGCATCTGCGCCCCGTCGAGCGGAAGGTCCACGAACGACTCGTCGACGACGAGTTCGGTGCCGGTCGCGTGTGCCGTGGCGACGAGGCGTTCGCGCAGCGAGGCCGGCATCAGGTGGCCGGTGGGGTTGTGGAACTCGGGGATCACGTAGGTCATCCGCGGCCGGGTCTGGCGCAGCGCGCCGAGCAGCATCTCGCCGTCCCACCCGGCTTCGGCGTCGAGGCCGTGGGTGCTGATCCGGGCGCGGCGGGCGGCGAGGGCGGCCAGCGCGTTCGGATAGGTGGGCGTCTCCACGAGGACCGGCGCCCCGACCGGCACGGACAGGCGCAGCACCAGGTCGAGGGCCTGCTGGGTGCCGCTGGTGACGAGGATCTGCTCGGCCGAGGTGGGCACGCCGCGGACCGAGTAGGCCTCGGCGACGGCGGCCCGCAGCTCGGGCAGCCCGGTCGGGTGGTAGCCGGCGCTGCCGAGGTAGCGGGGCAGGTCGTCGGCGGCGGCACGGGCGGCCGGCACCAGCTCGACCGGCGCCGCGGAGGCCGCCACCCCGAGGTCGATCATGTCGAGGTCGTCGTCGGGCGTCCACAGGCCGGAGGTGGCCACCCGGTGCCCGTGCGGCAGGGTGGTCCAGCTTCCGGCGCCGCGCCGGCTGGTGAGGTGGCCGGTCTCGCGGAGGTTCCGGTACGCCGCGGACACGGTGGTCCGGCTGACCGCGAGCGCCTCGGCGAGCTCCCGTTCGGCCGGCAGCCGGACGCCCAGCGCGAGCCGGCCGTCGGACAGCAGCCCGCGGACGGCGGCGGCCAGGGCGGCGTAGTCAGGGCTGCGGCGACGGCCCGGCAATGCGTGCCACCGGCCGAGCAGGCGGGCCAATTGGTCTCCACGTACCGACGTCGTCATAGCCACCTCCGATGAATTGGCACTTTAGCACCGGCCGATTGGCATGAAGAGTGGCTGTCATGAGCCTGCTGCGCCGTGTCCCCCAACTGTTCGCCGGTCTCGTCCTCTACGGCGCCAGCATGGCCCTCATGATCGAGTCGGGTCTCGGCCTCAACCCGTGGGACGTCTTCCACCAGGGCGTCTCCGAGGTCACCGGGATCAGCTTCGGCTGGGTGGTGCTGCTGACCGGCATCCCGGTGCTGCTGCTGTGGATCCCGTTGCGGCAGCGTCCCGGGTTCGGCACGGTGGCCAATCTCATCGTGGTCGGCTTCGCGGCGGACGCGGCCCTCGCGCTGCTGCCGTCCGCCGCCACGATGCCGGGCCGGGTCGGCTATCTGGTCGGCGGGATCCTGGTGAACGGGTTCGCGACCGGCCTCTACATCGGCAGCCGGATGGGGCCGGGGCCGCGCGACGGGCTGATGACCGGGCTGGCCGGGCGGCTCCCGCGGGTGTCGCTGCGGGTGATCCGTACCGGCATCGAACTGACCGTGCTGGGCGCCGGATTCCTGCTGGGTGGGACAGTCGGGGTGGGCACTATCGCGTACGCGCTGGCGATCGGTCCGCTGGTGCACCTGTTCCTGCCGTTGCTGACCGTCCCGCAACCGGCCGGCAGTGATCTTCCGGACACATTCGCTTCCGGGTACGCCGACGGCACGGCATCATTGCGGCATGGGGGCCGGTGACTGGAACTGGAACGACGCTTGGATCTTCGTCTCCGCGGTCATCGCCGAGCGCCTGGAGCGTGACCGGGCACTGCACGCGGCGCTGCCGGTGACCGGGGCGACGCTGGCCGATCTGCTCGCCTCGGCGGATTTCCTGCACCACAGCGTGCCCACCCGCGAGGAACTCGAGGAGTCGATCCGCCGCCTGGCCGGTGCCGGGCTGATCATCGTGGACGACGACGTGTTCGAGATCGCCCCGGCCGGTGAGCAGCTCTGGCGGACCCGGCCGTTCAGCGGCCTGTCATCGGCCGTGATGACGTTGCAGGCGCAGCTCAACCGGGCGGCCCGGCCCGGCTGGAGCGAGTGGACGCTGGACGAGCGGGCCTACAACGCCGCCGTACGGGAATACAGTCTCCGGCTGGCCGACGGCCGCTAACGGCTAGCGGACCGGGTTTCCGGCCGCCCGCAGGCTGTCCTTGACCTCGCCGATGGTGAGCTCGCCGAAGTGGAAGACGCTGGCCGCGAGCACCGCGTCCGCCCCCGCCTCGACGGCCGGCGGGAAGTGCTCGACCGCGCCCGCACCGCCGCTGGCGATCACCGGGATGTCGACGACCGCCCGCACCGCCCGGATCAGGCCGAGATCGAAACCGGCCTTGGTGCCGTCGGCGTCCATCGAGTTGAGCAGGATCTCCCCGGCGCCCAGCTCGGCCACCCGCGCGGCCCACTCGATCGCGTCGAGCCCGGCGCTGCGGCGGCCGCCGTGCGTGGTGACCTCCCAGCCGCTCGGCTGCTCGCCGGAACGCCGCACGTCCAGCGACAGCACCAGCACCTGGTTGCCGAACCGCTCGGCGATCTCGGAGATGAGCGCGGGACGGGCGATGGCCGCCGTGTTCACCCCGACCTTGTCGGCGCCGGCGCGCAGCAGCACGTCCACATTCTCCGGGGTGCGGACGCCGCCGCCCACGGTGAGCGGGATGAAGACCGTCTCGGCGGTGCGCCGGACCACGTCGAGCATGGTGCCCCGGTCGTCGGAGGAGGCGGTCACGTCGAGGAAGGTCAGCTCGTCGGCGCCGGCCGCGTCGTAGGCGGCGGCCAGCTCGACCGGGTCGCCGGCGTCGCGCAGGTCGACGAAGTTGACACCCTTCACCACCCGGCCGGCGTCCACGTCCAGGCAGGGGATCACACGCACCGCGACCGTCATGCTCCCACCCTAGCCAGCTCCGGTTTCCGGGCCGGGCGGGACCTGACCAGTCCCAAAAGCACGCCGCTGACCACCAGCGCGCCGCCGGCGACGTCGGCGCCGTGGATCCGCTCGCCGAGGAACAGGGTGGCCGAGGCGATGCCGAAGAACGGGACGAGCATCGAGAACGGGGCCACGGTCGAGGCGCCGTACCGCCGCATCAGGTAGCCCCAGCCGGCGAACCCGCCGAGGGTGGAGATCAGTGCGATGTAGAGCACGGCCAGCACCGCCTCGGTGTCGACGGCACGCAGCGCGGCCAGGTCGGCGGCCGGGCCGTCGACCAGCAGGGTGAGGATGATCAGCGGGCCGGTGGCCAGGGCGCTCACCCAGACCATGAAGCGCAGCGTGTCCGGCGGCGACGCTTTGCGGGTGGCGACGTTGGACACCCCCCAGGCCGCGGCCGCGCCGATGACCAGGAGGAAGGCGGGCAGGTTCGCGGTCATCCGGGTGGCCACCACGGCGACTCCGGCGATCGCCACCGCCAGCCCGGCCAGTTGCACCGGGCGCGGGCGCTCACGCAGGAACAGCGTGGCGAAGAGCATCGTGAAGATCGCCTGGCTCTGCAGGACCAGCGAGCTGAGGCCGGCCGGCATCCCGGCGTGCATCCCGATGAAGAGCAGGCTGAACTTGACCACGCCGAGGACCAGGGCGACCGTGACGAGCCAGCGCCACGGCACCTGCGGGCGGCCGACCAGCAGCAGCGCCGGGAAGGCGGCCAGGCCGAACCGCAGGGCGGAGAAGAGCAGCGGCGGGAAGTGCTCCAGCCCGGCGTCGATGGCGACGAAGTTGAATCCCCAGACGGCCGCCACGGCGACGGCGAGGGCGAGGTCACGCGGTCTCATGGGGCCCAGCCTCGCCCGGCCGGAACGTTAAGCACCAGCAAAATAAGCTACACCGTCGATGTAGCATCGCTACATGATTGACGTGGGGAGACTCCGGGCACTGCACGCGGTGGCCAGCTACGGCACGGTTCTCGCCGCCGGCCAGGCGCTGCACTGCACCCCGTCGGCGGTCTCCCAGCAGCTCGCCAAGCTGGAGCGGGAGACCGGTGCCACGCTGGTCGAGAAGGACGGGCGGCGGCTGCGGCTCACCGAGGCCGGGCGGGTCCTCGCCGATCACGCCGAGCGGGTGCTGACCAGCCTGGACGAGGCGGAGACAGCGCTCGCCGCACACCGGGACACGGTCACCGGGCGGCTCACCATGACGGCCTTCGCGACCGCCTGCCGGGCGCTGATGCCGCACGCCCTGCGCCGTCTGGCCACCGAACATCCGCAGTTGACCACCGGGCTGATCGAGGTGAATCCGCACGAGGGTCTCGACCTGTTACGCCGCGGCCATGTCGATCTCGCGGTGCTGGACGACTGGCCGGAGGTGGCGCTGCGCTACCCGGACGGGGTCTCGAAGATCACGCTCGGGGAGGATCACGCCGACCTGGTCGTGCCACATGATCATTTTCTGCAGGGCACCGCGACCCTGGAGGACGCCCGCGACGAGCGGTGGATCGGGGTGCGCGCGGGTGACGTCTGCTATGAGTACCTGATCCGAAGCCTGCCCGGAGTGGTTCCGGACTTCCAGGTCGGGGAGTTCGAGACGCAGTTGACGCTGATCGCCGCCGGGTTGGGGGTGGGCCTCATCCCGCGGCTGGCACGCTCTTTTCTGCCGGATGGCGTCCGAATTGTCCGAATAAATCCGACACCTACTCGCCGGGTGGTCCTCGCCTGGCGGGACTCCTCAGCGGCCCGGCCCGCCATCCGGGCCGCCGAACAGGCACTACGTGAGGCTTGGAAGATCAACCGAGAACGGCAAGAGCTTCTCGTACGGTGAACGCGCCCGCATAGAGCGCCTTGCCCGCGATGACCCCCTCCACCCCGACCGGCTCCAGGGTGGCCAGGGCCCGCAGGTCGTCCAGGGTGGAGACGCCACCACTGGCGATGACCGGCTTGTCGGTGGCGGCGCACACCTCGCGCAGCAGGTCCAGGTTCGGGCCGCGCATGGTGCCGTCCTTGGTGATGTCGGTGACGACGTACCGGGACGCGCCCGCCTTGTCCAGCCGGGCCAGCACCTCGTACAGGTCGCCGCCGTCACGGGTCCAGCCGCGCGCCGACAGGGTCCGCCCGCGCACGTCCAGGCCGATCGCCACGCGGTCGCCGTACTCGCCGCAGATCCGGTCGCACCACTCCGGGTCCTCCAGCGCGGCGGTGCCGATGTTGACCCGCTGGGCGCCGGTGGCCAGCGCCCGGGTCAGCGACTCGTCGTCGCGGATGCCGCCGGACAGCTCCACCTTCACGTCGAGCCGCCGCACCACGTCGGCGAGCAGGTCGGCGTTGGAGCCACGGCCGAACGCCGCGTCCAGGTCGACCAGGTGGATCCACTCGGCGCCGTCGTTCTGCCAGGCCAGCGCGGCCTCCAGCGGGTCACCGTAGGCGGTCTCCGAGCCGGCGGCGCCCTGCACCAGGCGGACGGCCTGGCCGTCGGCGACATCGACGGCGGGCAGCAGTTGGAGGGTCATGTTTCTCCTGATCGAAGCTAAGCCCGGCGGCCGAACACCACGACGACGAGGGCCGGCACGGCGAGAACGAGCATGGCGGTGAGGATGATGCGAAGTGGCAGGTCCGGGATGAGCGTCCAGACGGCGGCGACGGCCAGCAGCGTGACGACCACGATGCCGATCCGCTGCCGGCGGCTGCGGTGGTAGAGCCGCCCGTCCCGGCCGAACCGTGGTTTCAGGGAGCGCAGGAAGGCGCGGCGCCGGCCCCGGCGGGCCACGCGCCGGGCGCGGACCGCCTTCTCCCGTTCCTGGACGGCGAGCCGCTCGGCCCGGCGCCGGGCGCGTTCCTTGCTCAAAGCGTCGCGACCCAGTTGCTCAGCAGCAGGTAGCCGGAGTCGGCCGACTTCTCCGGGTGGAACTGGGCGGCGCTGAGCGCGCCCGCCTCCACCACGGCCGCGAACGGCAGGTCGTGCGACGCGGTGGTCACCCGGGCGTGACCCAGAAGATCAAGATCCTGAGCCGCGTACGAATGGACGAAGTAGAACCGTGCCCCCGGCGGAAGGTCGTCCAGCAGCCGCGAGCCCTCGGCGACGTCGACCGTGTTCCAGCCCATGTGCGGGATCCGCCGCGCGGACAGCTTCGTGACCGAACCGGGCAGCAGGCCCAGCCCCTTGGTCTCGACGCCGTGCTCCACCCCGGACTCGAAGAGGATCTGCATGCCGACGCAGATGCCCAGCACCGGCTTTCCGGCCGCCACCCGCTCGGCGATCACCGGTCCGGCGTTCAGCGCCTCGATCCCGGCCATGCAGGCCGCGTACGCCCCCACGCCGGGCACCACGAGACCGTCCGCCTCGGCGGCCGCCGCCAGATCGCTGGTGACCGTCACGTCCACCCCGGTACGGGCGACCGCCCGCTCCGCCGACCGCAGGTTCCCCGAGCCGTAGTCGAGGACGACCACACTCTTCGCCATCACGCCTCCCCCGAGGGCCACCAGGCGAACCCGCCGGCGACCGCGAGCACCGCCAGCACCGCGGTGATCCCGATGCTGAACCGGGTCGCCCCCGACTTGACCAGCTGGATCACGCCGCCGATCAGGATCCCGGCGAGCGCGAACAGCACCAGCGAGATCACAGCACCCCCTTGGTGGAGGGCAGCGAACCGGCGTTACGCGGGTCGATCTCGACGGCCTCCCGCAGCGCCCGGGAGAACGCCTTGAACTGGGCCTCCACCACGTGGTGCGCGTCCGGGTGACCGCCCGGACGGCAGGCGCGGAGCACGTCCACGTGCAGGGTCACCTTGGCGGCGTGGCCGAACGCCTCGAAGATGTGCCGGGTCATGCTTGTCGCGTAGACCGGCCCGATGTACGGCGTGAGCAGCGGCTCGTCGTGCACCACGTAGGGCCGGCCGGACAGGTCCACGGCGGCCCGGACCAGCACCTCGTCCATCGGGATGGTGGCCGACCCGTACCGCCGGATGCCCCGCTTGTCGCCGAGCGCCTTGGCGAACGCCTCGCCGAGGGCGATGGCGGTGTCCTCCATGGTGTGGTGCGAGTCGATCTCCAGGTCGCCCTCGCAGCGCACCGTGAGGTCGAACCCGCCGTGCTTGGCGAGCTGGTTGAGCATGTGGTCGTAGAAGCCGACCCCGGTGTGCAGGTCGCCCTTGCCGGTGCCGTCGAGGTCGATCTCGACCAGCACCTTGGTCTCGTGGGTAACGCGATCGATACGGGCGGTCCGGCTCACAGAAGGATCTCCTCGGCGGCGTTCAGGAATGCGGTGGTCTCGTCCTCGGTCCCGGCGGTGACCCGCAGCCAGCCGGCCAACCCGACGTCGCGGATCAGCACACCCCGGTCCAGGAAGGCCTGCCAGTCGGCTTTCTGGTCTTCCGAAACGGCGAACAACACGAAGTTCGCATCGCTGTCGGCGACCCGCACGCCGCGCTCCCGGAGAACCTGGACGATCCGGTCGCGCTGCTCCTTGATGGCCTCCACGGTGGCCAGCAGCGACGCCCGGTGCACGACGGCCGCCCGCGCGGCCGCCTGGCTGATCGCCGACAGGTGGTAGGGCAGGCGCACCAGCTGCACGGCGTCGACCACGGCCGGGTCGGCGGCCAGATAGCCCAGCCGCCCGCCGGCGAAGCCGAACGCCTTGCTCATGGTCCGGCTCACCACCAGGCGCGGGTGGTGCGGCAGCAGGGTCAGCGCGCTCGCCGTGCCGGGGCGGGCGAACTCGGTGTACGCCTCGTCGACGATCACCATGCCGCGTGCGGCGCCCAGCACCGCGTCGATCACGGCCGGGTCGAGCGCGGTGCCGGTCGGGTTGTTCGGCGAGCAGACGAACACCAGGTCCGGGTCGTGCTTCTCGATCTCGGCGACCGCGGCCTCCGGGCGCAGGCCGAAGTCGGGGTCACGCAGCGCCCCGATCCAGCGGGTGCCGGTGCCCTGCGCCAGCAGCGGGTGCATCGAGTACGACGGCCCGAACCCGAGCGCGCTGCGCCCCGGGCCGCCGAACGCCTGCAACAGCTGCTGCTGCACCTCGTTCGACCCGTTGGCGGCCCACACGTTCGCCGAGGTCAGGCCGTGACCCAGATAGCCGGCCAGCTCGTTGCGCAGGGCGATCGCGTCCCGGTCCGGGTAGCGGTTGAGGTCACGCAGCTCGGCCTGCACGGCCTTGCCGATCGCCTCGACCACGTCGTCCGGCACCGGGTACGAGTTCTCGTTCGTGTTCAGCTGCACCGGAACGTTCAGCTGGGGTGCGCCGTACGGCGACTTGCCCCGCAGATCGTCCCGGATCGGCAGATCGTCGATGGTAGTCACTGGGCGAACCTCACCTTGACCGCGTCACCGTGGGCGGGCAGGTCCTCGGCGTTGGCCAGGGCCACCACGTGCCCGGCCACATCACGGAGAGCCTCCTCGGTGTACTCCACGACGTGAATCCCCCGCAGGAACGACTGCACCGACAGCCCCGACGAGTGCCGGGCGCACCCGGCGGTCGGCAGCACGTGGTTGGACCCGGCCGCGTAGTCGCCCAGCGACACCGGTGCGTACGCGCCCACGAAGATCGCGCCGGCGTTGCGGACCCGCATGGCCCACTCGCGCGCGTCCCTCGTCTGGATCTCCAGGTGCTCGGCCGCGTACTCATCGACCACGCGCAGGCCCTGCTCCAGGTCGTCGACCAGCACCACACCGGACTGCTCGCCGGTCAGCGAGGTGCGCACCCGCTCCTCGTGCCTGGTGGCCGCCACCTGCTTCTCCAGCTCGATCTCGACCGCGTCGGCCAGCTCCAGCGACGGGGTGACGAGGACCGAAGCGGCCAGCGGGTCGTGCTCGGCCTGGCTGATCAGGTCGGCCGCGACGTGCCGCGGGTCGGCGGTGTCGTCGGCCAGGACGGCGATCTCGGTGGGGCCGGCCTCCGCGTCGATGCCGACAGTGCCCTGGAGCAGCCGCTTGGCCGCGGTCACCCAGATGTTGCCCGGCCCGGTGATGACGTCGACCGGCTCACAGCGATCGCTCTCATCCACACCGTCGCAGCCGTAGCCCAGCATCGCGATCGCCTGCGCGCCACCGACGGCGTAGACCTCGGTGACGCCGAGCAGCGCGCACGCGGCCAGCACCCGCGAGTCGGGCAGGCCGTTGTTGGAGGCCTGCGGCGGCGACGTCACCACCAGGCCCTCGACGCCGGCCTCCTGGGCGGGCACCACGTTCATCACCACGGTCGACGGGTAGACGGCCAGACCGCCCGGCACGTAGAGGCCCACCCGGCGCACCGGCAGCCAGCGCTCGGTCACCGTGCCACCGTCGACCACCTGCGTGGTGACGTCGGCGCGGCGCTGGTCGGCGTGCACCTTCCGGGTCCGCCGGATCGCCTCGACGAGTGCGGCCCGCACCTCGGGGTCGAGCGTCTCGGCGGCCGCGGCGATCGCCTCGGCCGGCACCCGCAGGCGCTCCAGGGTGACGCCGTCGAACCGCTCGGTCGCCTCCCGGATCGCGCTGAACCCATGCTCATGGACCGCCTCGACAAGCGGGCGAATCCTCTCGACGGCAACGGAGACGTCGAGCTGGGCACGGGGCAGCAGACCGCGCGGGTCCCGGCGGGAGCCGCGCAGGTCGATCCGATTCAGCACGCCACCCAGTCTAGGTTGCCGCCCAACCGGGTTCACATGCGCGACTCCCCAGGCCCAGGCGTTGAGACACCCGCACGCCGCGCCGGGTTGACCATGGTCGGGTGGGGACTAGGCTGAACGCGTGAGCGATCGGCTGCCGGTCTTCCCGCTGAGCACGGTGCTCTTCCCCGGTCTGGTGCTGCCCCTGCACATCTTCGAGGAGCGATACCGCACCCTCGTGCGCGAGCTGGTGGCCGCCTCGGAGGAGACACCGCACGAGTTCGGCGTGGTCACCCTCCGGCACGGCAGCGAGGTCGCCGAGGACGGCGACTCCCCCCAGGGGCCGGTCACCGCCACCGACGTCTACGAGGTCGGCTGCACCGCCGAGCTGCGCCACGTCACCGAGCTGCCGGACGGCCGCTTCGACATCATGACGGTCGGCCGACGCCGGTTCACCGTCCTCAGCGTCGAGCAGGGCGCCGAGCCCTACCTGACCGCCCACGTCCGCTGGCTTCCCGACGAGGAGGAGCCGAGCGGCACCGCCACGCTGCTGGCGCCCCGGGTGCTCACCGCGTTCCGCGCCTACCTGGAGTTGCTGCGCCCCAACAGCGAGACCCTCGAGCAGGTGCCCGACGACGCGACCGTCCTCTCCCACCTGGTCGCCGCCACCGCCCAGCTCACCGTCGAGGAGCGCCAGATGCTCCTGGCGATGCCGGACACCGCGAGCCGCCTCCGCGCCGAGCTGCGCATCCTCAACCGCGAGGCCGGCCTGCTGGCGAGGGTCCGGGCCGTCCCGGTCCCACTCTCCGACCTGGCCCGGCCGGCAAGCCCCAACTGATTCGGTACGGGCTACGCGAACCCGCCGTACCAGACCCGCGAACACCTGCCGGGTCCCGACCGTGCCGCGCCCGCCGGGCGTGAGCGGGTGGCTCAGGCGGGAGGGTGCGGCTCGCGGTGGGGGTGCTCGCCGCCGTCCGTGATCCGTTCGCCCGGGGCCGTGCCGTTGGCCGCCGCCGATTCGGCGTCCGCCACCAGGTCGTACTCGCCCACCCCGGCATCGTGGTGGTCCACATAGGGTGGCTCGTAGGCGTGGTTCGGCCCCCACCCGGGCTGCGCGCCCGGATGGTCCAGGTCGGGGTCGTTGGACCAGCCGGCCAGCAGGGTGAGCAGGATCGCCGCCACGAAGGCCGGGATCAGGGTCGGCCCGAGCGACTGCACCTCCGGCGGCGCGAGATAGGTCGCGCCGATCTGCGCGGTCGCCTTCCACTCGTCGTACGCGCCGCGCCCGAGCAGCTCGCCCACCGAGGGCGCCACCCAGTGCCCGGCCACCAGGGTGCCGACGACCACCCCACCGAGGAGGTACGGCCCCCGGTCCCGGCGCAGGATCAGCCAGGCCAGGAGCGTGACGAGCAACCCGAAGCCCAGCCCGAGCAGGGTCATCCAGCCGTCGGCCGCGACGTACCGCTCGGACATGTCGTAGGCCTGCGCCTTTCCGGCGCCGGTGAGGACCACCGGGACGGTGGGGGTGAGCCACGCCCAGAGCAGCCCGAGGGGCACCCCGAGCAGCGCGATCGTCCCGGCGGTGCCGGCCGTGACGGCCAGCGAACGCCGCCACGGGCGCCGGCTGCCCTCGTTCAGCCGCCACATCTGATGCCAGGCCTGGTTCAGGCCGGCGACGGCCGCGACGGGCCGCGGGCCGTCCTCCGGCGTGGAGGGTCCGGCCGGCTGTTCACTCGGGTACACCCTGCGATCCTTCCAGATCAGCCGGCACGGTCAGGCGACGGCCGACGGACCGAGGATCATCTTGAGGTCGGCGCGCAGGGCCGGCGTCGCCGCGACCCGCACCCCGCCCAGCCGCATGATCGTGGTCCGGCTGCCGTTCTGGAGATGGACGTGCACCTCGGTGTCGCCCGGGTGGCTCACCAGGATCTCCTTGAGCTCGTCGACCAGCGGTGGGGTACACCGGGTGATCGGCATCGTCAGGGTGACCGGCTTGGTGTCCGGGTTGTGGGTGATGTCGGGGATCGACATGTCCATCGCCATGATCCGGGCGGCGCCGTCACGGCGTTCGATCCGGCCCTTGACCACCACGATGGCGTCCTCGGCGATGTACTGGCCGACCAGCTCGTACGTGTTCGGGAAGAACAGCGCCTCGACGCCACCGGCCAGGTCCTCCAGCGTGGCCGACGCCCACGACCGGCCCTGCTTGGTGATCCGCCGCTGGACGCCGGTGAGGATGCCGGCGAGCGTGACGACCTGGCCGTCCGGGACCGAGCCCTCCTCGTTGAGCGCCGCGATGCTGGTGTCCGCCGAACTCTGGAGCAGGACCTCCAGCCCGGCGAGTGGGTGGTCGGAGACGTACAGCCCCAGCATCTCCCGCTCGAAGGCCAGCTTGTCCCGCTTGTCCCACTCGCTGTCGCCGATCGGGGGCATGGTGACCGCGGCCGAACCGCCGGCTCCGGCGTCGTCGCCGAACGCGCCGAACAGGTCGAACTGCCCGGCCGCCTCGTTGCGCTTGACGTCGGCGTAGGCGTCGATGGCCTCGGCGTGCACCGCGAGCAGGCTCTTGCGGCTGTGCCCCATCGAGTCGAAGGCGCCGGCCTTGATCAGGGACTCGATGGTCCGCTTGTTGCAGGCCACCGCGTCGACCTTGGACAGGAAGTCGTAGAAGTCGCCGTACTCGCCCTTCTCCTTGCGGCAGCGGGCGATCGCCTCGACCACGTTGGCGCCGACGTTGCGGACCGCGCCGAGGCCGAACCGGATGTCGGTGCCGACCGGGGTGAACGGCCCGGCGGACTGGTTGACGTCCGGTGGCAGCACCTGGATGCCCATGCGGCGGCACTCCGCCAGATACATGGCCATCTTGTCCTTGTCGTCGCCGACGCTGGTCAGCAGACCGGCCATGTACTCGGCCGGGTAGTGCGCCTTGAGATAGGCGGTCCAGTAGGAGACCAGCCCGTACGCCGCGGAGTGCGCCTTGTTGAACGCGTAGCCCGCGAACGGGACCAGGACGTCCCACACGGCCTGGATCGCCTCGTCGGAGTAGCCGTGCTCGCGGCACCCGTCCCGGAAGGGACCGAACTCCTTGTCGAGGATCTCCTTCTTCTTCTTACCCATGGCCCGGCGGAGCAGGTCGGCCTGGCCGAGGCTGTAGCCGGCCAGGATCTGCGCGGCGCGCTGCACCTGCTCCTGGTAGACGATCAGGCCGTAGGTGGGCTCCAGGATCTCCCGCAGCGGCTCCTCCAGCTCCGGGTGGATCGGGGTGATCTCCTGGAGCTTGTTCTTGCGGAGCGCGTAGTTGGTGTGCGAGTCGACACCCATCGGGCCGGGCCGGTAGAGGGCCAGGACGGCGGAGATGTCCTCGAAGTTGTCCGGCTTCATCAGCCGCAGCAGCGACCGCATCGGCCCGCCGTCGAGCTGGAACACGCCCAGCGTGTCACCGCGGGAGAGCAGTTCGTACGCCTTCGGGTCGTCCAGCTCCAGACCCAGCAGATCGAGTTTCTGGCCGTGGTTGAGCTCGATGTTCTTGTTGGCGTCGTCGATGATCGTCAGGTTCCGCAGGCCGAGGAAGTCCATCTTCAGCAGGCCGAGCGTCTCGCAGGTCGGGTAGTCGAACTGCGTGATGATCGCCCCGTCGGCGTCCCGGCGGGACAGCGGGATGTGGTCGATGATCGGCTCGGCGCTCATGATGACGCCGGCGGCGTGCACACCGGTCTGCCGGATCAGGCCCTCGATGCCCTGCGCGGTGTCGATGACCTTCTTGACGTCCGGGTCGGTCTCGTAGAGCCCGCGGACCTCGCCGGCCTCGTTGTACCGCTTGTCGTCCTTGTTGAAGATGCCGCCGAGGGTGATGCCCTTGCCCATGACGTCCGGCGGCATCGCCTTGGTGATCTTGTCGCCGACCGCGAACGGGTAGCCCAGGACCCGGGCCGAGTCCTTGATCGCGGCCTTCGCCTTGATCGTGCCGAAGGTGGCGATCTGCGCGACCTTGTCCTCGCCCCACTTCTCCGTCACATACCGGATGACCTCGCCGCGCCGGCGCTCGTCGAAGTCGATGTCGACATCGGGCATCGAGATGCGCTCGGGGTTGAGGAACCGCTCGAAGATCAGGCCGTGCTGGATCGGGTCGAGGTCGGTGATGCCCATCGCGTACGCGATCAGGGAGCCCGCCGCCGAGCCACGGCCCGGGCCGACCGCGATGCCGTTGTTCTTGGCCCACTGGATGAAGTCGGCGACGACGAGGAAGTACGCCGGGAAGCCCATCTCGAGGATGACGCCGAGCTCGTACTCCGCCTGCTTGATGTGCGACTCGGGGATGCCGCCGGGGAACCGCCCCCGGAGGCCCTCGAAGGCGACGTGGCGGAAGTACTCCGGCTCGGTGAACCCGTCCGGGATGGGGAACCGGGGCATCAGGTTCTTGAAGGTGAACATCCCGTCGATGTCCACCTTCTCGGCCACCAGCAGGGTGTTGCGGCAGCCCTCCTGCCAGGCCTCGGACGAGTCGACGGCGCGCATCTGGTCGGGCGACTTCACGAAGTAGCCGGAGCCGTCGAACCGGAACCGGTTGGGGTCGGCGACGTTGCTGCCGGTCTGCACGCAGAGCAGCACGTCGTGCGCGGCGGCCTGCGCCTCGTGGGTGTAGTGCGAGTCGTTGGTGACCAGCGGCGGGATGTTGAGCTTCTTGCCGATCTCCAGCAGGCCGTCGCGGACCCGCTTCTCGATCGACAGCCCGTGGTCCATGATCTCGAGGAAGTAGTAGTCCTTGCCGAGCGCCTCCTGGTAGCGCGCGGCGGACTTGAGCGCCTCGTCGAAATGGCCGAGCCGCAGCCGGGTCTGCACGATGCCGGACGGGCAGCCGGTGGTCCCCATGATGCCCTCGGAGTGCTCCGCGATGATGTCGAAGTCCATCCGCGGGTACTTGCCGAGCTGGCCCTCGATGGAGCCCCGCGAGTTGAGCCGGAACAGGTTCTTCAGACCGACCGCGTTGCGCGCCCACATGGTCATGTGCGTATACGCACCGTTACCGGAGACGTCGTCCGACTTCTGCTCCGGACGGCCCCACTTGATGCGCTTCTTGTCGAGCCGGGACTCCGGCGCGACATAGGCCTCGACACCGATGACCGGCGTCACGCCGGCGTCTTTGGCCTGCTTGTAGAAGTCATACGCCCCGTGCATGTTGCCGTGGTCGGTGATCGCCGCGGCCGGCATGCCGAGCCGCTTCGCCTCCGCGAGGAGTTCCTTGATCCGGGCCGCCCCGTCGAGCATTGAATACTCTGTGTGCACGTGAAGGTGCACGAACGAGTCAGACACCCGGAACCCCCTCTTCCCCGAACAGTGCCGTGAAGCCTAGCCCCGCCGTACGACAGAAACCTACTCCGCGAAGGGCTCCAGCATCGTCGACGCCGCGCGGAGCCAGGCCTGCCTGGTCTCCTGTTGCAGGTCGCCATACTCGATCGAGGAACCGACCTCCAGGGCCGGGTCGTAGGGCACCACGGCGACCGCACGGGTCCGCGTCGCGAAGTGCTTCTTGAAGTCCTCCAGCAGCGGCAGGTGACCCGCCGACGGGCAGGAGATGAGCGTCACGGCGTTGGACACCATGTCGCCCATCCCGCTCTCCTCGAGCACGTCGAGCATCCAGTCGGCGGTGAATGCGGCGTCCTCCCGGGGCACCGTGGTGATCACCAGCTGGTCGGCCGTGCGCATCACGGTCTGCCAGTTGACGCTCTCCACGTTGTTGCCGGTGTCGACGCAGATCACGTCGTGGGTGCGGCGCAGCAGGTCCATCACCCGCCGCACGGTGCCCTGGTCCAGCCGCTGGGCGAACCGCGGGTTCTCCTCGCCGGCCAGCACGTCGTAGGAGCCGTCCGAGGCGTGCCGCAGGTAGGCGTCGAGCTCCTGGAGCAGCGCGTCGCCGTGCAGGCTCTCGATCCGCATGAGGTCGGCGAGCAGGTGCTTTATGGTCCGGGCGTGCCGGGCGCTGCCGGCCCGCAGGCCGAGGGTGCCGCGCAGCTCGTTGTCGTCCCAGGCGAGCACGCCACGGCCGCGGACGCTGCCGATGGTGGCCGCGGCGAGCACGGTCGCGGTGGTCTTGTGCACCCCGCCCTTCGGGTTGGCGAACGCCAGCACCCGGGGTTTGCCCAGCTTGCGCCGCATGATCGAGACGGCACGGTCCATGCCGTCCTCGGTGCGGCTCTGCCGCCACTCGATCCGGGCCGCGGCGGGCGCCGGCGAGACCGGCGCGGGCTGGGCGGCAGGCTGCCGGACCGGCGCGGGCGGAGCAGCGGGTTGCCGGACCGGCGCGGGCGGAGCAGCGGGCTGCCGGAC
This sequence comes from Actinoplanes lobatus, assembly GCF_014205215.1. Lineage (NCBI taxonomy): Bacteria > Bacillati > Actinomycetota > Actinomycetes > Micromonosporales > Micromonosporaceae > Actinoplanes > Actinoplanes lobatus. Next base: position 3,901,548 of record NZ_JACHNC010000001.1, on the reverse strand, counting down.
CGGCGCCGCCTGCGGCGGGGACATCTGCGGGGGTACGGGCGGCGGCGCGACCGGGGCCTGGGGGTACGCGGCGGCCTGCGCCCCGTACGCACCGGCGGGCGGGGCGTAGCCGTTCGCCGGCGGCGGCTGGTAGCCGTTACCGGACGGCGGGTAGCCGTTGTTCTGCTGGGGGTAGCCGGTGGGCGCGCCGTACTCCCGCGCGGGCGGCTGAGCCGGCGGCTGGGCCGGCTGGGCCGGCTGCTGCTGCGGGGTGCGCGGCGCCGGCTCGAAGAAGCTGTGCTGCTGCTCCGGCTCGCGGCCACGCTGCCAGCGCGGGTCGAGCGGGTTGACCGGCCGCTGCGGAACGGCGCGCTCGGCCGGTGGTTCCGGGGCACGGCGCTCGAAACCGCCGGGCTGCGGCTGCCCCTGCTGCCGGCCGTCGAACGCGGCCTGGCGCGGGTCCAGCGGGTTGAACGGCCGGCGTTCGACCGCGGCCGAGCCACGGCTCGGCTGCTGCTGCTGGTTCCACTGCTGCTGCTGGGGTGTCTCCGGCTGCTGCGGAGTCTCCTCCGACTCCTCGCTGCGGCCACCATGCCGAGCCCGGTCGAGCAGCGCCCGCCAGCGCGGGGCTGGTTCCGCAGGCCGGCCCCAGCCGGTCTCGGTCCCGTCCACGGCTCGTCCTCTCTGCGCCTACCCGATCATTCACGGCGATGGTCTCGCCCCTGACAGGCTACGGAGGAGAACCCTATTCGGGCCACCGGCCGAGCGCCCATCCCCCGGTCGTTCTTGATCACATGACGGAACCCCGGTCGTGCACGTGCATCCACCCGAACGTTTCGCGGACGGAAAACCTAACGGCCGGAATCGCCGGTGGATGCTCCCGATGACGCATCCGGACCGCCATGAGCAGGACTCGCGTCCGACGCCGAGGGTACGGCAACAGGATCCCCGGAAGGCAGTACGGCCGCGGACGGCGTACGGCCTGAACTTTCCGGTGAGGCGGATGTCACATGGACCCCGATCGACGACGGTAACGGTCCGATGGCGTCCGGGGCAACGCCGGGATTCCCGGATGGCACGGCCGACGACGACGGATCCGCCGGCGCCGTCTCCAGGTCCTCGGGCCGCGGCGGCCGGAATTCGGTACGGTCCAGCCCGCGCACCTCGGGAGCCGGGTCCACCACCCGCACCCCCGGCCGGTCCGCGATCCCGTCGAGCGCGGCCGGGGTGCCGCGTACCACCGCCGCGAAGACGCACTCACATCCGGCCCGGTAGGCGGCGGCCTCCTCGGCGGCGAGCCGGGCGGCGCTCTCGTAGGCCGCCCGCAACCGCATCTCGTTGCGCCCGTCGCCGGTCAGCGCCCGGCTGAGCCGCTGATAGTCGGCGCGCTCGCGTTCCCGGGAGACGGCCGCCGAGATCATCCCGGCGGTCACGTCGTCGGGCAGCCGGTAGACCGGGATCCGGTTCACCGCGGTCCGCGAGCCGGTCAGCGGCACCCGCGTGTACACCTGCGCCACCTGTGCCCCGGACAGCAGATCGGGCAGCCAGCCGGGCGCCGCGTAGCGCTGGAAGGCCACCAGCGCCCAGGTGTCCCCGGCGGACGGGGCGGACGGGTCGGTGAGCCGCGCCAGCTCGTCGCGGGACGCCGCCAGGTAACCGCCCACCGACTGGCCCTCGACCACCCCCACGTGGAGGACCTCGCCGGGATCGGTGCCGGCCGGCGGCTCCCGGTCGGCCCAGAACACCGCGAGCACCAGCGCGACGGTAGCCGCCAGCGCCACTCCGGTCATGATCTGCAACCGGAGCGAGGCGCCCCCGAACCCGAGGAGGACTGCCCGCATGCGGTGCGCGCGGCCCACGGCGATGCTCCCGACGGTCAGCCGGCGTCCTGGAGGACGTCCAGCGCGTGTTTCAGGTCAGCAGGGTAGTCGCTGACGAAGCGGACCTCATCGTGCGTTCGGGGGTGTGCGAACGCCAGCTCCCGTGCATGCAGCCACTGCCGGTCCAGTTTGAGGCGGGTCGCCAGGGTCGGATCGGCGCCGTACGTCAGATCGCCCACACAGGGGTGCCGCATCGCCGAGAAGTGCACCCGGATCTGGTGCGTCCGCCCGGTCTCCAGGCGTACGTCCACCAGGCTGGCCGAACGGAACGCCTCGACCGTGTCGTAGTGGGTGACGCTCGGCTTGCCACCGGACATGACGGCGAACTTGTAGTCGGCCGTCGGGTGCCGGTCGATCGGGGCGTCGATGGTGCCCCGCAGCGGGTCCAGGTGCCCCTGGACCACCGCGTGGTACCGCTTCTCCACCTCGCGCTCCTTGAAGGCGCGCTTCAGGACGCTGTACGCCATCTCGCTCTTGGCCACCACCATGAGGCCGGTGGTGCCCACGTCGAGCCGGTGCACGATGCCCTGCCGCTCGGCGGCCCCGCTGGTCGCGACGTTCTGTCCCATCGCGGCCAGGCCGCTGACCACGGTCGGGCCGGTCCAGCCGGGGCTCGGGTGGGCGGCCACGCCGACCGGCTTGTCCACCACCACGATGTCGTCGTCGCTGTAGATGATGCCGAGGCCGTGCACCGGCTCGGCGACCATCGCGGGCGCGGCCACCGGCGACGGCAGGGTCACCTCCAGCCAGGAGCCGGCGACCACCTTCTCCGACTTGAGCCGGGGAATGCCGTCGACCAGCGCGTCACCGGCCTCCACGAGGGTGGCCGCGGCCGTGCGGGAGAGCCCGAAGAGCCGGGAGACGGCCTGGTCCAGCCGCATCCCGTGGAGCCCGTCCGGGACCGGAAGAGATCGCTGCCCACTCATACCGACACCTCCGCTGCGCTCCGGCGTCGGCATGAGTTCAGAACTGAGCCTGATGATTCGCTCGCAAGCTCGCTCATGCGTTCTCCTCCGTCTGGGTGCCGGTCACCGGCTTCACCTTGGTGATCCGGCTGCCGTCACGCTGGCGGCCGGTCAGCTCCAGCAGCACGGCGAGGCAGACCCCGACGGTGAGACAGGCGTCGGCGACGTTGAAGACCGCGAACCTCTCCCCGTACGGCGCGAAGACGCTGATCATGTCGACCACGTGGCCCTGGAACGGGCCGGGCGCACGGAAGAGGCGGTCGGTCAGGTTGCCCAGCGCGCCGCCCAGCACCAGACCGAGCGCCACCGCCCACGGCACCGAGCGCAGCTTCGTGGCGAGCCACACGATCACCCCGACGACGACCAGGGTGATCAGCGGGAAGATCCACGTGTAACCGCTGCCGAAACTGAACGCCGCTCCGCTGTTGCGCAGCAGCGACAGGTAGATCAGGCCACCGAGGAGGCGAACCGGCTCGCGGGGATCCAGGTTCTCGGTGGAGAGGTGCTTGACCCACTGGTCGACCGCCACGGCGACCGCCGTGGTGACGGCCAGGACGGCGACCGCGCGGGGTGCGAACCCCGGCGCGGCCTGTTCGTCGGCGTTCAGCGTCGTTCCTCCAACTGCTTGCACGAGACACAGAGGGTGGCGGAGGGGAACGCAGCCAGCCGCTCGACCGGGATCTGGGTGCCGCACCGCTCACACCAACCGTAATTGCCCGACCCGAGCCGATCGATCGCACGTTCGACCTGTGTGATCCGCTCGAGCAGGTTGTTGGCCAGCGTGATCTCCTGCTCCCGCTCGAACGTCTTGGTGCCGGTGTCGGCCTGGTCGTCCCCGGCCGAGTCGGCGAGCCGCTCGCGCTGCAACTCGGTGATCTCACTGAGCGCCTGATCGTACTCGGCCTGCAGCTCGTCACGCCGCGCGACCAGCGCCGTCCGGATCTCCTCGGTCTCGGCGGCACTGCGGTTGCGCTCAGCGGCGGACGTACCGGTCGAACCGGGCCGGATGTCGGTTGCCTTGGCCATCGTCGCTCCCTCGGCCGCGCGCGTGGCGCGGCGGTCAGCGGTCTGCGGAACTCCGGCGGCGCCGGCTCGCCGGGCCGTCTGTCCCCTTGTCTGGTCCCCGTGCCACCGCGACGGCCGCGGTAGATCTTGCCCCACCTGCACAAACGGCGCGGCTGAAAGGGCGGCCGCGCACTCGGTGAGGTTGGCAAGGATACGGAACGTGAAGTATCCCGACAACCCGGCGCGAACCGCGGAAACGACAAACGGCCACGAAGCGCGCACAGAGGCGTCGGATAACCGACGATACACCCACCGTGACGGGAAGATCACCTGTTGTCGTCGCGCAGGTCGGCGAGCCGAACCTCCCACTCCTCCGGCGGCGCCGTCACGGTGAAGACCTTGTCCCGGCTGGTCGCCCCGAGCCGCAGGGACACCTCGGCGGCGCGGACGCCCAGTGCGGTGGCCAACGCCCGGCGCACCGCCTCGGTGGCCTTGCCGTCCACCGCGGGCGCACCCACCGCGATGATCAGGGCCGGACCGTGCGGGCCCTCATAGCAGCCGCCCACCCGGGTCCGGCCGGCGCCGGGACGCACCCGCACCGGCACCGAGACGCCCGCCGGGCCCCTCAACGCTGGTGGGCCACGGTGGCCACCAGCCGGTCCACCGGACGGCAGAGACCGCACGGGCTGAACCCGAGCTCGACCGCCTCGTTCACCGGCAGCGACTCGGTCAGCCGGCCGACCAGGTGCGGGCAGTCCGCCATGTGGTAGCGGGGCCGGCCGTCCACCACCAGCACCTCGGTGTCGAACCGCGCGACCAGCACCGCGTCGGCCGGCCGCACCGACTGGGGCAGCGGCTCGTCGTCGGGGTCGTCGGCGTCCGGCTCGTCGAACTCGTCCGGTTGCTCCACAGCGGCCCCCGCGGGGGCCGGGCGCCACGCCTGCTCGTCGGAATCCCCGGCGGGCGGTGGCACGTCCCGGAAATCCGGGGTGGAATCCGCCGCGGAGTCAGAATCGGCATAGTCTGCGCGGGTGGGCCCGGCGGGCTCCCTGACATCACCCGGATGAGTGGCCGGGTCCCGCTCTTCGGCCACCCCGGCCTCGTCCACATCGGCCGGATCGGGCTCGTCATAGCTGCGGGATTCGCCTGCGGCGCCCACCGGCTCGGGGGCAGAATCGCTAGCGTCGGTTGCGGTGGGAGCCGCCGGCACCGCTTCGTCGAACTCGGGATCTCGGCGAGCGGGGCGTGGCGGCACCTCGAAAGCGCCCACGGCCGCTCGCCGCGTGGCGGCCTGCCGGGTCCCGATGACGAGAGCGACCGCGGCCAGCAGGCTGACCACGATCGAGGCTATGAGAAGGCTGCTCGAGCCGTTGACCAGCCCTAACGCGAGAAACAGAACCGCGACGGGGATGAGCAGGAGACTAGCAACGATCATGGCTCATCCTCGTCGCGGTGCGGGGGGCCGTGTCAGCGACCCGATTCGATGGAGTTGGTCCGGCTGCCGCCGTACGATCCGGCGAGACCGGCCGCGGCGAGACCGCCCGAACCGCCCACGGCCCGGTTGGAGTCGGCGCGGGTCAGCTCGGCCTCGAGGCCCTGGCCGCGGCCGTCCAGGTCGCGGAGCTGGCTCTCCAGGTAGGCCTTGAGACGGGTGCGGTACTCCCGCTCGAACTGCTTCAGCTCCTCGATGTGCTTCTGGAGCGCGGTCCGCTTCGCGTCCAGGCCGCCCATGGCCTCCTGGTGGCGCTGGCGAGCGTCACGCTCGAGGGCGTCGGCCTTGGCCCGGGCCTCGCGGGTGACCTCCTCCGCCTTGGAGCGGGCGTCGGAGAGAAGCTTGTCGGCCTCGCGCCGGGCGTCGGCCACGTGGTCGTCGGCGGTGCGCTGGGCCATCATCAGCACGCGCAGTGCCTGCTGCTCGCCGTCCGCGCCGGTGGCGCCGGCACCGGCGCCGGGGCCCTGCGCACGGACCTGCTCCAGCTCGGCCTGCATCTGCCGGGCGGCCTGCTCGGCCGCGGTCTTGTCACGCTGGACACGGTCCAGCTGCGCCTTCAGCTCGTTGAGCTCGGCCGCCAGGCGGGGGTCCGCCGCGGGACCGGCGGGAGCGCCGCCCCGGCCACCACGCTCGACCTGGGCACGAAGCTCTGCGTTCTCCTCGATCAGACGGGCGAGCTCGCGCTCCACCTCGTCCAGGAAGGCGTCGACCTCCTCCTCGTCATACCCCCGCTTGCCGATCGGGGGCTTCTTGAAGGCGACGTTATGAACGTCGGCCGGGGTCAGCGGCATCGAAACTCCTCGGGTCAGTCGCGGCCGCGGTTGGGGCTGCTGTCTAGCTGTACTGCACGATCAGTCTTGCCAATACGAAGTCCATGAGCACGAACAGGATAACCAGCAGCACGATGGAAGCCAGGTCCAAACTCACGTTACCAATGCGCAGCGGTGGGATCACACGCCTCAACGCGTTGAGAGGCGGATCCGTGACGCTCCACACGGCTTCGAGTGCGGCCGAGGCGCCCCGGCTGGGTTGCCAGCGCCGTCCGTACTGGAGCACCGCACTCAGCACAAACCTGGCCAACAGCACCATGAAGAAGAGATACAGCAATATGTAGAGAATCTGGAACACGATCGACAGCACGTCAGGCGGATCCCTCGTTCGGGTCAATCAATTCCGGGTCGATCAGCTCGAGGTGAAGAAGCCACCCTCAGCGATCTTCGCCTTGTCCTCCGCGGTGACCTGCACATTCGCCGGAGAGAGCAGGAACACCCGGTTGGTCACGCGCTCGATCGTACCCCTCAGGCCGAAGGCCAGCCCGGCGGCGAAGTCGACCAGCCGGCGAGCGTCCGACTCATCCATCTCGGTCAGATTGATGATGACCGGGACGCCGTCGCGGAAGTGCTCGCCGATGGTCCGCGCCTCCCGGTACGTGGTCGGGTGCAGCGTGGTGATCTGGTACCGCTGCTCCTCCTCGACCTGGCGCTGGCGGACCGGCTCCGGATGCGCGGGCTGCGGCTTGAGGGCCAGATTGTCCCGCGTGGAGTAGGTCAGGGCGCCGGACGGCTCGGGCGCGACCGACGGCCGGGTGATGGAGCGGACGCTCGCCCGATCGAGGCGCTCGCTCTCCTCCCGGTCCAGGTCGGCGCGCGACGAACGGTCCAGGTCGCCGCGGGACGGGCGGTCCAGGTCGGCGCGGGACGAACGGTCCAGGTCGCTGCGGGACGGGCGGTCGAGGTCGGCGCGCGACGAACGACGGTCGGCACGGGCCCGCGGAACGGCGCGCTCCTCCTCGTCCTCGTCCTCGGCGAACTCGTCGGAGTAACGGTCGCTGGAGTAACGGTCGGGGCGCTCGCGCTCACGCTCGCGCGAACGGTAGGAGCTCTCCCGGTAGTTACGGTCGTCGTAACCGCGGTCGTCGTCCTCCTCGACGAGGCCGAGCCACACGCCGGCCTTGCGAAACGCGCCCCCGCTCATGACTGACCCCCCTCTCGGGAGTCAAGAGCCCAGGCCGGTGGCGGCATAAACTCCCTCCGGTCGTTCATGCCGCCGCTCCCTGCCGAAGACCCATGGCCCCCACCTCCGTCCGCTGTTGCGGCCCGCGCCCCCTGGCGTGCCGCGTCCCCCCTCACGAGCCGGAAACCAGGTCCGATTCGGACCCACGACCCGTTGCGACGCCGCGTCGTCGGACGCACCGGCCGCGGTGTGGATCATGACCCGCGACAGGTCGCGCAAAACAACACCTGTGTAGTTTGCTGCCCGCGGCAAGGCTACCGCAGCGAGTTTCGCATCCCGAGTAAAGATGTACCGATCCGTACGTGTGTCGCCCCGTGCCGGACAGCGGCCTCCAGATCCCCGCTCATCCCCGCCGAGACGGTCGTCGCGCCGGGGTGTTCGGAGGCCATCCGGCCTGCGATGACGGCCAGCCGGGCGAAGGCCGCGCCGGGGTCCTCGCCGAGCGGCGCGACGGCCATCACACCGCCGAGCCGCAGGCCCTCCGCCGAGGCCACCGCGTCGGATACCCGCCAGAGATCGTCTTCGGTCACGCCCCCGCGCGCCGGGTCGGCGTCCAGGCTCACCTGGACGAGCACCTCCAGCGGGATCTCCCGTCCCACGGCGGCCTTCGCCATCGCGTCGGCGAGGCGGAGCGAATCGACCGACTCGACCACGTCCGCGTACCGGATCACCGATCTGACCTTGTTGCGCTGCAACTGGCCGACGAAGTGCCAGCGCGGGTGCACGCCCGCGGCGTTCACCTCGGCCGCCTTCGCGGCCGCCTCCTGGTCCCGGTTCTCCGCCATGTCGGTGACGCCCAGCCCGGCGAGCAACAGGACGTCGCTCGCCGGGTAGGTCTTGGTCACCGCGGTCAGCGTGACCGCCCCGGGCGGCCTTCCGGCCGCCACGCAGGCACGCGCGATGCGCTCCCGCACCTGTTCGAGAGAGGCGGCGAGCTCAGCGCGCCGTCCGGGGTCGGTCAAGGTTCAACCTTCTTGGAGGTACGGGAGAGGGCGTGCTTCAGGAGCCGTTCTTCAGGAAGTCCGGCACGTCCACGTCGTCGAACAGCACCCGGCTGCGCGGCGGCGGGGTGCTCGCCGGCGGCGAGGTGACCGGCGGCGGGACCGGCGGCAGCGAGGCGCCGCCGGGGGCCGGGGCCGGCACCTTGCGCACCGGCTCGGCCGGCTTGTAGGAGGGTGAGCCCGCGTCGAAACCGGCCGCGATCACGGTGACCCGCACCTCATCGCCGAGAGCGTCGTCGATGACCGCACCGAAGATGATGTTCGCGTCCGGGTGGGCCGCGTCGGTGACCAGCTGGGCCGCGTCGTTGATCTCGAAGAGTCCCAGGTCGGAGCCACCGGCGATGGAGAGCAGCACGCCGCGGGCGCCGTCCATGCTCTGCTCCAGCAGCGGGCTGGAGATCGCCTTCTCGGCCGCCTCGACCGCGCGGTTGTCACCGCGCGCGCTGCCGATGCCCATGAGCGCGCTGCCGGCGTTGCTCATCACGCTCTTGACGTCGGCGAAGTCCAGGTTGATCAGACCGGGCGTGGTGATCAGGTCGGTGATGCCCTGCACACCGGAGAGCAGCACCTGGTCGGCCTGACGGAACGCGTCCATCATGCTGATCCCGCGGTCGCCCAGGGCGAGCAGCCGGTCGTTCGGGATCACGATCAGGGTGTCGCACTGGTTGCGCAGCTCGTCGATGCCGGCCTCGGCCTGCACCTGGCGGCGCTTGCCCTCGAAGTTGAACGGGCGGGTCACCACGCCGATGGTGAGAGCGCCCAGCTTGCGGGCGATGTTGGCGACCACGGGCGCGCCACCTGTTCCGGTGCCGCCGCCCTCGCCACAGGTGACGAAGACCATGTCGGCGCCCTTGAGCACCTCTTCGATCTCGTCCCGGTGGTCCTCGGCGGCGTTCTTGCCGACCTCGGGCTGGGCGCCGGCGCCCAGGCCACGGGTCAGTTCCCGGCCGACATCGAGCTTGACGTCGGCGTCGCTCATCAACAGGGCCTGTGCGTCCGTGTTGATGGCGATGAACTCCACGCCCTTGAGCCCAACCTCGATCATGCGGTTCACAGCGTTCACGCCGCCGCCGCCGATGCCGACGACCTTGATGACCGCAAGGTAGTTGTGTGGAGGTGTCATCGGGCTCAGCCATCCCTTCCAGGGTTGGCGGACGTCGACGGCCCCTGCGGTCCCGGGAACCGCACTTCGACATCCGCTGCCGTACAAGGGAGGGCGAGGAAACCCTCACCCTCTACTAGAGGTTCAAAGTTATGTCAACCATTCGAACCTCTCGGGGCAACGTATGCGGACATGGGGCCTCAGCCAAAGACCCGGAGCGGCGTGTCGCGTCCGCTTACGTGGTGAGTATCCGACTGAGCCGTAACCTTGAACCATTTATTGCGTTCGTGATGCTTTGTCCGTTTATCAGCATGACTAGCGAATGGTCACCACCGACGGGGCGCTCACGTCGATCTCGTCGCCCTTCTCCCGCAGCAGCGCGGTGGCCACGATGCTCTTCTGCTTGCTCGCGGTGTCGTCACCCCAGATGACCACCCGGCCCTTGCGCAGCTCCAGGCGGATCTGCACCGGCGAGGCCACCGAGATCGCCACCAGCTGCTCACGCAGCTCGTCGCTGAGCGCGGCCAGCACGGTCAGCGCCGAGCCGGTGTTCTCGTCGTTGCGGCCGGGTGTCGCCACCCGGGCCAGCGGCAGGTCCTTCGGCGTGGCGACCGCACGGAACGGCACACCCTCGTCGTCGATCAGCAGGAACTGCTCGCCGGCCGGCACCGCGGCCACCGGGGCGCGCTCCACCAGCTGGATCTCCACTGTCGACGGCCAGCTGCGGGTGACCAGCACCCGGTCCACCGGGGGCAGACCGCGCACCGCAGCGGCCACCGCGTCCAGGTCGACCCGGGCCAGCGGGCGGTCCGGCTCGACCGCCGCGGCGGCCCGCACCTGGTCGGCGGTGAGCACCTGGGCGCCCACCACCCGGACCTCCCGCACCCCGAACAGCGAGGTGCCGTAGACCACCCAGGCCAGGCCACCGGCCAGCAGCACGACACCGGCCGCGGTCAGCCAGGGCAAGGCGGCACGCAGGCGCCGCTCCCGGGCCCGGGCCATGAACCGCCGCGCCGACGGCGGCACGGCGTCGGTGTCCGCCCGGACCAGCCGCCAGTTGCGCGTGCCCCCGCCCGCCACCGGACCTACCGGGCCAGGTCCGGCTGCTGGTCCGCCTCGGCGAGCGCGGCCAGCAGCTCGTCGCCCATCAGTGAGATCGGTGGCGCGCCCATGGTCACCACCACGTCGCCCGGACGGCTGCGCCGGACCACCTCGGCCGGCACGTCCTGCCAGTCCGGCACGAAGACCTTGTGCTCGTCGGGCAGGTCGATCGCCGCGGTCAGCGCCCGGCCGCCCTCGCCCGGGCCGCGGGTCTCGCCCGGACCGAACACCTCCATGCAGATCACCTCGTCGGCCACCTGGAGCCCGTCGGCCAGCTCGGCCTCCAGGTCCCGGGTCCGGTACACCCGGTACGGCTGGAACACCACGAGCAGCCGGCCGTCCCCGGCCACCTCCCGCAGCGTCCGCAGCGCGGCCTTCACCGAGGTCGGGTGGTACGCGTACTCGTCGTACACCCGCACGCCCGCCGCGATGCCCTTGCGCTCGAAGCGCCGCCGGACCCCCGGGAACGACTCCAGCGCCTCGGACACCTTCTCCAGCGGCAGTCCCAGCTTCAGGGCGGTGAGCACGGTGGCCGCGCTGTTCAGGCCCATGTGGGTGCCGGGCAGCGCCAGCTTGAACTCGCCGAGCGGCTCGCCGTCCAGCTCGGCCCGGTAGCGGACCCCGCTCGCCGACGAGACGACGTCGAAGATCCGCAGGTCCGAGCCCGCCGACTCGCCGTACGTGTAGACGGTCTTCCCGGCCGCCCGCAGCCCGGCGATCAGCTCCTCGGTGCCCGGCCCGTCGGCGCAGGTCACCACGAACCCGTCGGCCAGCGAGCCGAACTCGAGGAACCCGGCCTTCAGCGTCTCCAGGTCACCCCAGTTGTTGAGGTGGTCGCCCTCGATGTTGGTGATGATCGCGACATGCGGCCGGTAGATGAGGAACGAGCGGTCGTGCTCGTCCGCCTCGGCCACGAAGTGCGGCCCGGTGCCGTGATGGCCGTTCGACCCGGCGGCCGACATCTCGCCGCCGATCACGAACGACGGGTCGTGCCCGGCATGCTGGAGGATCACCGTCATGATCGACGTCGTGGTGGTCTTGCCGTGGGTGCCGGCCACCGCGATGGTCTGCCGGTTGGTCATCGCCGCGGCCAGCGCCTCGGAGCGGTGCAGCACGCGCAGCCCACGGCGGCGCGCCTCGACCATCTCCACGTGGTCCTGCGGGATCGCGGTCGAGTAGACCACGGTGTCCACGCCGTCGAGGTTGGACGCCTCGTGTGCCATGTGCACCGTGCCGCCGAGCGCCCGCAGGGCGGCCAGGGCCGGCCACTCCCGCAGCTCGCTGCCGGAGACCGGTACGCCCCGGGTCAACAGGAGCCGGGCCAGGCCGGCCATGCCGACCCCGCCGATCCCGATCAGGTGCACGCTGCCCAGGTCCTCGGCGGTCATCTCACCGGCCGGCGTCAGCTCCGCCGTGTTCACAGTTCCACTCCCTCAATCCGCAGCATCAGCTCACCGCTTCAAGAACGAAGCGCAGGAGCTGCTCGTCACCGTCACGCCGGCCGTAACCCGCCGCCGCCGTGCCCATCTGGGCCAGCCGCTGCCGGTCCCGCGCCAGCGGGACGATGTTGCGCTCGATCCAGTCCGGCGTCAGCTCGCTGTTGTCCACCAGCAGGCCACCGCCCGCCTCCACCACCGGCAGCGCGTTGCGGCGCTGCTCCTGGTTGCTGAACGGGTACGGCACGTAGATCGCCGGCAGGCCGAGCGCGGTCGTCTCGGCCACCGTGATCGCACCTCCCCGGCAGAGCATCAGGTCGGCGGCAGCGTAGCCGAGCTGCATGTCCGACAGGTAGGGCACGACGACATAGGGCACCGGCAGGTCGTTCGGCACCTCGAACGGGTCGTTGCGCCCGCCCTGCACGTGCAGCACCTGGATGCCGGCGTGGGCCAAGCGCTTGGCCGCGGCGGCCACGGCCAGGTTGATCGTACGAGCGCCGGAGGAGCCGCCGGAGACGAAGAGCACCGGCAGGTCCGGCCGCAGTCCGAAGTGGTACAGGGCCTGGGGGCGCAGCGCCGGCCGGTCCATGTGGGTGATCCCGGTGCGCAGCGGCACGCCGACCAGCCGGGCGTTGCGCAGCGCCTCGGCCTGCTCCAGCTGGTGCGGGAACCCGACGGCGACGCGCTTGGTGAACTTCATGCCCATCCGGTTGGCCACACCCGGCGGAACGTTCACCTCGTGGATCACGATGGGCAGCTCCCGGCGCCAGGCGGCCAGGTAGGCGGGCACCGACACGTACCCCCCGAAGCCGACTACCACCTCGGCCTGCACCTCGTCGATGATCTCGCCGGCCGCGTGGGCGGACCGGTACATCCGGTCCGGGGTGCGCAGCAGGTCGAGGTTGAGCGACCGGGGCAGCTGGAACGCCGGGATGGACCGCAGATCGTAGCCGGCGGCCGGGATCAGCTGGTTCTCCATGCCCTTGGGGCTGCCCAGCGTGGTGATCCGAATCTGGGGGAAGTGGCGCCGCAGAGCATCGGCGAAGGCGAGCAGCGGATAGATGTGCCCACCGGTGCCTCCTCCGGCGAGAACGACCGACCGCAGCGGACCCATCACCGTCTCCTTCCGCCCCCCGTGGTTTCGGGTGCCCTGCCGGCCTTCTTCTGGGCAGGCGGGCGCTGCTGTCCCGGCCGCCGCGGCGGGGGGAGCGGCGGCAGCGGGGCCCAGACTAGCCGCACCCATCGCGGCGTCGGACGGGCGTTCAGGGCACGGGACGCGTCCGGTTCCGCACGGGCGAACGACGCCAGCATCCCGATCGCCGCCATGGTGACGATCAGGGCACTGCCACCTGCGGAGATGAACGGTAGCGGAAGACCGGTGATGGGCAGCAGCTTCACCACGCCGCCCATGTTGATCACGGCCTGGGCGACCAGCCAGGTGGTGATCGCGGTGGCCGCGAGGCGGCGGAACGGGTCGTTCACCCGGCGGGCGATCCGGAAGCCGGTGTACGCCAGCACCGACAGCAGGACCAGCACCACGCCGCAGCCGACGACACCCAGCTCCTCGGCGACGATCGCGAAGATGAAGTCGTTGCCGGCCTCCGGCACGTAGCCCCACTTGAGCGCGCTCTTGCCCAGGCCGACCCCGAACCAGCCGCCCTCGAAGATCGCCGACCGGCCCTGGATGAGCTGGTAGCACCAGCGCCCGGCCTCGGTGGTGGTGTCGCAGTTCTCCAACGGCTCCATGAAGGCGGTCAGCCGGCGCCACCGGTAGTTCTCCGCGTCCGCCGCGCCCGACCCGGCGCCGCGGGAGGCGGCCGCGATCAGCAGGCCGACACCGGCCAGGCCCAGCACACCCAGCGCGCCGAAGACCCGCATCCGGACCCCGGCCGCCCAGAGCAGGCCGACGATCAGCGCCAGCAGCACCAGCATGGTGCCCAGGTCGTTGTAGCCGACCAGGACGAAGAGCAGGCCGATGATCGGGAACAGCGGCATGGCCAGCTCCCGCCAGTGACCGAGCAGCGGTCCCTTGCGGGCGATCACGTCGGCACCCCAGAGCACCATGCCGAGCTTGGCCAGCTCGCCCGGCTGCATGCTGAACGAGCCGAGGATGAGCCAGTTCAGGTCGGCCACGAGCGGGCCGAGCGTCGGGTTGCCGTCGCCGTTCCGGCTCAGCACCCCCAGCGAGGCCAGCGCGGTCATCCCGGCGAGGAGGGTGAGCAGGAGGATGGAGAGGGCCAGCAGGCCCCGGCCGAGCACCCGCAGCGTGACCGCGGGAAGTCGCTGGCAGATCCAGAAGGCGACCAGGCCGAGCAGCGCGTACACCGCCTGGCTGCTGATCTCCGTGAAGGCGTTGCCCTTTTCGGCGTACGCCTTCACGGAGGTCGCCGAGAAGACCATGGTGAGGCCGATCAGCAGCAGCAGGGTGCAGCTGCTGATCAGCAGGTAGTACGACGACAGGGGTCTGGCCAGCAGCCCGTGCACCGCGGGCAGCAGCTGCCGGCTCAGCGACGGGCGGGCCGCTTTCTGGGTACGGTCGTCCGCCATACCCCCATCTTCGTCCGATGTCCACATTCCGCCGCGTCACGTCGATGGCGTGTCGCGGGGAGATCTATCCCATGACCGCCAGGTGGTCGCTGTAGAACAGGCCCAGACCGATGGCGGCGCAGATGCCCGCGATGATCCAGAACCGGACCACGATGTTGACCTCGCTCCAGCCGGCCAGCTCGAAGTGGTGCTGCAACGGCGACATCCGGAAGACCCGCTTGCCGGTGGTCTTGAACGAGATGATCTGGATGACCACGGACATCGTGATGATCACGAACAGGCCACCGATGATGACCGACAGCAGGGTGGTCCGGGTGGCCACCGCGAGGCCGCCGATCAGGCCGCCCAGCGCCAGCGCGCCGGTGTCGCCCATGAAGATCCGGGCCGGGTTGGTGTTCCACCAGAGGAAGCCGACACAGGCCGCCGCGGCCGCCGCGGCGATCATCGCGATCTCGAGTGGGTCCCGGACCTGATAACAGTGCTGCGCGGTGAGCGAGCCCGCCTGACCGACGTAGTCGTTGTCACCGCACCAGTGCCGGTACTGCCAGAACCCGATCAGCGAGTACGCGCCGAGCACCAGGATCGAGGCGCCGGTGGCCAGGCCGTCCAGGCCGTCGGTGAGGTTCACGCCGTTCGACATCGCCATGATGACGAAGACGAACACCATGACCGAGCCGACCTTGCCGACGTCCAGCCAGCTCACGTCCCGGATGAAGGAGATCTGCTCGCTGGCCACGGTCTGCCCGTTGGTGCTCGGGAAGTACAGGGCCGCGATGCCGAACCCGGTGCCGATCAGCAGCTGGCCGAGCAGCTTGCCCTTGGCGCTGAGACCGTCCGAGTTGCGCTTGCGGACCTTGAGGAAGTCGTCCATGAAGCCGACCGCGCCACAGAAGACGAAGACGCCGAGCAGGACCAGCGCGGTCATGGTCGGCTTCTCCTGGGCGATCTGCCGCTCCGGGAGCGTGGTCAGTGCCACGTGCCCGGCGACGTACGCCAGGACGGTGGCGAGGATGAACGCCACGCCGCCCATCGTCGGGGTGCCCCGCTTACCCAGGTGGGTCTGCGGGCCGATGGTGCGGATCGGCTGACCGGCCTTGAGCGCCGAGAAGACCCGGATCGCGATCGGGGTGCCGAAGAGCGAGATGAGAAAGGCGACCGCGGCCGCAACGATGACTGCCCTCACGTGGGCTGAACCTCCTCGGGGCGCCGCAGCCAGTCGGCGACGTCCCATGTGCGGTACCGGGAACCCTTGACCAGCACGACGTCGTCGGCGTGCAGGTCCTGTTGCAGAATCTCGATCGCGGCGGCCTGGTCGGCGGCGAAGTGCCCCGTGCCCCGCCACCCGGCCACGCCGGCCGCACCGTCCAGGATCGGACGGGCCTCGCCGGCTACCGCGATCAACCGGTCCACGCCCAGTTCGGCGGCGAGCCGCCCGACCTCGGCGTGCCCGGACACCTCGAACTCGCCGAGCTCGGCCATGTAGCCGAGCACGGCGGTGGTGCGCTTTCCGGAACCCATCGATGCCAGCGCCCGCAGCGCGGCCGCGGTCGACGAGGGGTTGGCGTTGTAGGAGTCGTCGATGACGACGATCCCGTCCGGCCGGGTGAAGACGTCCATCCGGCGGCCGGAGACGATGCCGACCTCGCCGAGCGCCGCCACCAGGTCGGTGAACTCCATGCCGGCGGCCAGCGCCACGGCGCCCGCGGCGAGCGTGTTGGCCACCTGATGCTCCCCGGCCACGGAAAGCCGGACATCTCCCGATTTCTCGTGGGAAATGAGCGTGTAGGAGGCGCGGCCCGTGGCATCGATCGAAACGCCGGAGGCCGTCAGAGAACCGGTGGAACCGACCAGGACAACCGAAGCCGGGGTACGCGACGCCATCGCCGCCACCAGCGGATCGTCCGCGTTCAGGATCGCGGTGCCGGACGCCGGCAGCGCCTCGACCAGCTCACCCTTGGCCCGGGCGGTGCCCTCCACGGAACCGAACTCGCCGATGTGCGCGGCGCCCACGTTCAGCACCACACCGATCGACGGCTGGGCAATCTCGGTCAGATAGCGGATGTGCCCGATGCCCCGGGCGCCCATCTCCAGCACCAGGAACCGGGTCTCCTCGGTCGCCTGCAACACCGTGTACGGAAAACCGAGCTCGTTGTTGAGCGACCCGGCCGGCGCCACCGTCGGCCCGAGCCGGGACAGCAGCTGGCCGATGTAGTCCTTGGTGGTGGTCTTGCCGGACGACCCGGTCAGGCCCACCACGGTCAGCTTGTCCAGCCGGGCGACCACCACCCGGGCCAGGGCGGCCAGGGCGGCCAGCGGGTCCTCGACCACGACGCCGGGCACGCCGGCGTCCCGGGAGCCCAGGACCGCGGCGGCGCCCCGTTCGATCGCGACGCCCGCGAAGTCGTGGCCGTCCACCTTCTCGCCCGCGAACGCCACGAACAGGCCACCCGGGCCGATCTTGCGGGAGTCGTACTCGACCGGGCCGGTAACGATCACCGACGGGTCGCCGCCGGCCACCCGGCCACCGGTGATCTCGGCGATCTCGCCGAGCGAGAGCGGGATCATGCGTGTGCCTCCAGCGCCTGGGCGAGCTCGATCCGGTCGTCGAACGGCAGCACCTGACCGTTCACCTCCTGGCCCTGTTCGTTGCCCTTGCCGAGCACCGCGATCACGTCACCGGCGACGGCCTGCCGGACCGCCTCCTCGATCGCGGCGCGGCGTCCGGCCACCTCGATGACCTTGGCGTGCGTCGACGCCTCTTCCGCGCCCGCGCGCACCGCGTGGCGTACGGATGCCGGGTCTTCGGTCCTGGGGTTGTCATCGGTGACGATCACCAGGTCGGCGCCCTGCGCCGCGGCCGCGCCCATCAACGGCCTCTTGCCCCTGTCCCGGTCACCGCCGGCGCCGATCACGCAGACCAGCCGCCCACCGCGCGCCGTGGCCAGCTCGCGCAGCGCGGCCAGCGCCGCCACGATGGCGTTCGGCTTGTGCGCGTAGTCGACCACGCCGAGGACCTCACCGGGCGCCTCGACCTGCTCCAGCCGGCCGGGCACGCCCCGGCAGGCGGCGATGCCCTCGCCCGCGACCGCCGGGTCGACGCCGACGGCGACCAGCAGGGCCAGCGCGAGCAGCGCGTTCGCCACGTTGTGCAGGCCGGGCAGCGCCACCCCGGTCGCGACGGTCAGGCCGTCCGGGCCGTGCGCCGTGAACCGCTGACCGAATTCGGACGGCCGCACGTCGGAGGCCCACCAGGTGGCCGCCGTGTCCCCGGCCGCCGAGTAGGTGATCGTCCCCTCGCGGAACAGGCCCATCACGGCCGGGTCGTCGTGGTTGAGCACCGCCACCGCGGACCGGCCGTCGAAGAGCCGCGCCTTGGCCGCGAAGTACTCCTCCGAGGTCGGGTGGAAGTCCAGGTGGTCCTGGCCGAAGTTGGTGTACCCGGCGGCGGCGAACCGGATCCCGTCGGCCCGGCCCATCACCAGCGCGTGGCTGGAGACCTCCATGACCACGGCCTGGACGCCGCGCTCCAGGGAGGCGGCGAGGACCGCCTGGAGGTCGGTGGCCTCCGGGGTGGTGCGGACGCTCTTGACCACCAGGTCGCCGAGGCGGGTCTCCACCGTGCCGACCAGGCCGGTCACCAGGCCGGCGGCCCGCAGGCCCGACTCGACCAGGTACGACGTGGAGGTCTTCCCGGCCGTGCCGGTCACGCCGATCATGGTGAGCCCGCGGGACGGCTCCCCGTAGATCGCCGCCGACGCGGCGCCGAGCACCGCCCGCGGGTCGGCGGCGACGAGTGCGGGAAGCCCCGCGGCGAGCGCGGCGGGCAACCCGGCCGGGTCGGTCAGGACGGCGACCGCGCCGGACCGGGCGGCGTCCGCGACGAACTCCGCGCCGTGCCGGTTGGCGCCGGGCAGGGCCGCGTAGAGGTCGCCCGGACGAACCGCGCCGCTACTGTGGGTGACACCAGTGACCGGGACGTCACCGCCGGTCAGTTCTGCCGGTATCAGCTCCGCCAGCCGCGTCAACAGGCACGGCGTGACGGTCTCGGGACGTGGAATGCCGGACACGGCGTCAGACCCTACCCCGTACCCGGGGACTTGCTGTCAACGCCATGCGACCCGCTTCACTCCTTGATCTTGAACTTCGGCGCCTTGCTACCGGACGGTGGCACATGGTTATGAAGAAGGGTGTAGTTCATCATCTCGCTGAACGCCGGGGCCGCCACGTCACCGCCGCTACCCTCCCGCACGTCCATCGATACGCCGATCACGTACCGCGGGTTGTCGGCCGGCGCCATGCCGATGAACGAGCTGGCGTTGTGACTGGTGTACTGGCCGTCGATGAGCATCTTGCCGGTGCCGGTCTTGCCCGCCACCCGGTAGCCCTGGACCGCGGCAGCGCCACCGGTGCCGCCGTCGACGTCGACCACGGCCTCCATGATCAGGCGCAGCTGGCGGGCCACATCGGTGTCCAGCACCCGGTGCGTCTCCGGCGCGGCGGCCGGGGTCACCTCGCCGTCCTCACCGGAGATGGTCGCCTTGATCAGGTGCGGCTGGATGTAGACACCGTCGTTCGCGATGGCCGCGAACCCGGCCGCCATCTGGATCAGGGTCGCCGAGACGCTGTGGCCGATCGGGACGGAGCCGTACGAGGAGCCGCTCCAGTCCTCCGGCTTGAGCAGTTCACCCTCGGCCTCGCCGGGCATCCCCTCGCCGGTGGCCTTCCCCAGCCCGAACTTCTGCTGGTACTCGTAGACCTTCTCCTTGCCGAGCCGGTCGGCGATCAGGATGGTGCCGACGTTCGACGAATAGGCCATCAGGCCCGGCAGGGTCATCCGGGTGCCGGTGTCCTGCGGGTGGGTGTCCTCGAACTTGGTGTCGCCCTTCTTGATCGCCGGACCGATCTCGATGAGCTCGTCCGGCTTGATCAGGCCCTCCTGGAGGGCCGCGCCGAAGATGAACGCCTTGTGGCTCGACCCCGGGTCGGTCACGATGCTGCTGGCCGCGTCGATCCGCTCGTCGGCGTCGTACTTCTCGGCGTCCGCGGCGTTGTAGGGCGGGTAACTGGCCTGGGCGAGCACCTCGCCGGTCTTGATGTCCAGCACCACTGCGCTGCCCACCGTCGCGTTCTGCTTGCGGCCGGCCGTGTTGAGCACCCGCTGCACCTGGTACTGGAGGTCCTGGTCGATGGTGAGCTGGAGCGAGCTGCCCGGCTGGGCCGGGGTCTCCTGCTGGAATCCGCTCGGGATCGGCAGGTTCAGCTTCTTGCCGGTGCCGACCTCGAAGACCCGCTTGCCGTCGGTGCCGTGCAGCAGGTCGTCGTAGCGCGCCTCCATCCCCTCGAGACCGTGGTGGTCGTCGCCGGTGAAGCCGATCAGGTTCGCCGCGAGGTCCCGGCCGGGCACGTCACGCCGCTCGTCGGAGTGCGTGTAGATGCCGGGCAGGCCCAGCTCCTCGATCTCGTCGGCCACCGCGACCGGCACGCCACGGGCGAGGTAGCGGAACTTCAGCCACTTGCCGAGCACCTGCTTGCGCCGCATGTCCTCGAGCAGCTCGGACTGCCGGATGCCGAGCAGCGGGGCCAGCTTGGCCGCGGTGCCGGCCACGTCCTTGCGCAGGTCCTCGTTCTCCGGGTCGACGTAGACGTAGCGCGCCTCCACGCTGTGCGCGAGCACGTGGCGGTCCCGGTCCAGGATGCTGCCGCGCGGCGCCGGCAGCGCCACCGTGCTGAGCCGGTTCTCCCGCAGTTTGAGCAGGCTCTCCGCCTCCTCCGGGGAGGTCGCCACCTGGAGCACCACGAGACGGACCCCGATGGTGACGAACAACGACAGCGCGAGCACGGTGCCGAGCCGCAGCCGGCGGGTGCTGCTGGCGAGCTTCGGCGGCTCCGCCGGGACCGGCTTCGGCCGGTTGGGCACGGTCCGTCGTGGTCCGGCTCCGCCTTTTCCGGTACGGGCATTCCTGGTACGGGTGGACGACTCGCGTTCCCGCCGCTCCGGTTGGCGTTCCCGCGGTTTGTCCGCGGCCCGGGGCTTGTCCGCCTTGCTCTCCCGGGGCTTGCCCGCCTTGCTCTCCCGGGGCTTGTCGGCCTTGCTCTCCCGAGGACTGGGCGGCTGCTCGGCCGGGCGGCCGCGCCCACGGGTCCGCTGGCCGCTCTCGCCCCCGTCGAGCACCTGGAGCGCCGGCCGGAACGGGTCGGCGTTGCGGCCCCCGGTACGTGGCAGGCGCCCCCGCTCGGCCACGGTCCGGCCGCGCGGGGTGTACGCCCGCGCCTCCCCGATGCTGGAGAAGCCGCGCCGGCCCTCCCGGGGGTCGTCGGGCTGCTCGTCGCCCGGCAGGTCACGTGACGAACCGCGCCGGGGCTGCTTGCCCCGGCGCGGTTCCTCGTCCTCGTTTCTCGGCGTCATGCCGGCCTACTCCCCGGCACCCGCGGACGGCGTGCCCGCCCGGTTCAGGTCGTCCGAGGCGGTCACCGACCGGTCGCCCTTGCCCGGCACCGGCGTCCGGACGATGGTGCCCTCCGGCAGCCAGATCACCGCGGGCGCCTCGGCCGGCACCAGACCGAGCCGGCGGGCCGCCGCGGCCAGGTTGCCCGGACCGGACTTCTCGACCAGCTGCCGGTCCAGTTCCTGCTGCCGCTTGTCGAGCGCCACCTTCTCCTTGCGGAGCGCGTCGAGCCGGAAGGACCGCTCCACGGTCTTGGTGTTGATCAGCAGGATGCCGACCACGCCGACGAGGACCACGGCGATCATGGCCGCCGCGAACGTGGCCCGCGGCGCGCGGATCGGCAGTGGCGGCGCGACCCACAGCCGGGCGCGGCCGGTGATCGGCGGCGCGTCGCCGGTCACCTCGATGTTCAGCGCGGTGGCCCCGTCGACCGACGCGGCCGGCTTGTCCGCGCTCCGGCCCCGGATCCCTGACCGGCGCGTGTCGGAACTCCCGGACGACCGGCGTGCCCCCCGCACACCGTTACGCCCGGTCTCGGCATCGCGGCTCACCCCGGCGTTGTCGCGCGGCTGCGCCGATCGGCCCCCCGGCCGCGGCGCTTCGGATCGCTCGCTCATGCTCGTCCCTCCCCCTCTTCCTCGTTCGCCCCCGGGCGTAACCGCCCTCGTCCCCCGCGAGTTGTAGACATCCGGGGCCGTTCGCGGACCGCCCCGGCTGCCTGGTTGTGCTTCTGGCTCTGCTCCTGCTCGTCGATCCGTTCCACGGCGCGCAGCTTCACCGAGGCCGCCCTCGGGTTCTCCGCCACCTCCGCCTCGCTGGGCGGCTCGGACCCACGGGTCAGCAGCCGCAGACTGGGACCGGTCCCGGGCAGTTCGACCGGAAGGTCGACCGGCCCGGTGCTGCGCGACCTCGCGGTGAGAGCGCGCTTGACGATCCTGTCCTCCAACGATTGATAACTCATCACCACAAGACGCCCCTTGGGCGCCAACACGTCCAAAGCAGCAGGAACCGCTCGCTCGAGCACTTCCAGCTCGCCGTTCACCTCAATGCGTAGTGCCTGAAAAGTCCTTTTTGCCGGATTTCCACCCGTTCGCCGCGCGGCGGCCGGGATGGAGTCCTTCACCAGCTCGGCCAGACGGGCGGTCGACGTGATCCGGCCCTTCGCCCGCTCCCGCACGATCGACGAGACGATCCGCGGCGCGAACTTCTCCTCGCCGTACTGCCGCAGGATGCGCACCAGCTCACCCGGCGTGTACTCGTTGACGATCTCCTCGGCGGTCGCCCCGCGGGACTGGTCCATCCGCATGTCCAGTGGGGCGTCCTGCGCGTACGCGAACCCGCGGTCCGCCTCGTCCAGCTGCAACGAGGACACCCCGAGATCGAACAGTCCGCTGTGGATCGCCGGGATCTCCAGCTCCGCGAGAACCCGGGGCAGCTCGTCGTAGACGGCGTGCACCAGGCGTGCACGGTCGCCGAACCGGATGAGGCGGTGCCGTGCGTGCGCCAGCGCCTCGGTGTCCCGGTCGAGCCCGACCAGGACCACGTCCGGAAACCGCTCCAGAACCGCTTCGGCGTGCCCGCCCAGACCCAGCGTGAAATCGACGTGGACGGCGCCCGGCAACTCCAGAGCGGGAGCGAGCAGTTCGATGCAGCGCTCGAGCAGCACCGGCACGTGTGTGCCCCGCGGCTCCCCCATGTCGCCCCCCAAGTTGCCTTACCCGTCCGCGTCTCACCCGGTTGTTCAGTTACTGCCGTTCCGGCCCGGCCCACCTTCCGTACCGCCAGATCCCCATCCGCTCTGTCCCACGCCGGCGAACCGGCTCCGGACGCACGCCTGGCGCCGGGGAAGAGGCGCCAGGAGCGGGAGCGGCTGGAGATCTCGCAGTACGGCGGCAGTGGCGATCCGGGCCGTCGCGGCGGCCCACCGAGTGCCACGCCCTACAGTCCGCCGGGCAGCACCCCCTCCTCGATGCCGGCGAACTCTTCCTCGTTCGCCGAGAGGTAGTCATCCCAGGACTGCTTGTCCCAGATCTCGACCCGGGTGCTCGCGCCGATCACCACCAGATCGCGACCAAGACTGGCATACTCCCGCAAATGGGCAGGAATCGTGACTCTGCCTTGCTTGTCGGGCACCTCGTCATGCGCACTGGCGAAGAACACCCGGCTGTACGCACGGGCCGCCTTGTTCGTCACCGGCGCCGCACGGAGCTGACCGGCGATGCTCTGGAACTCCGGCATCGGGAACACGTAAAGACAGCGTTCCTGCCCCTTCGTGATCACGACACCTCCCGCCAGCTCATCACGGAACTTCGCCGGGAGGATCAGCCGGCCCTTCTCGTCGAGGCGCGGAGTGTGCGTGCCGAGGAACATCGGCCCCCACCCCTTTGCCGTGGCGCCCGCTCCTTCACGGAGGGAGTGGACCGCCTGTCAACTCGGGCCGGCAGGTCCGGCTGCGCTCCTCCGCCCCTGCCACTGCGCCCCACTCTACTCCACTTCCCTCCACCTGCAACCCGAAAGCGATCGCTCGCGAGCCGTTTTCGCGGACGAAAGCCCTGTTCACAGGCGGTGGAGCGGAGTGGAGGGCCAAGCGCATGATCAACCCCGTCCGGTTTCCGACATCGGGCGCTCCGGGTACGAAAACACCCGCCCCGGAGGCCTCGGGGGCGGGTGCGTGGAGGAAAGTGGAGACGCCCGTGGGGTGTGACCCGGACCGGGTCACACCCCACAGCGCTGTTCCTTACTTACTACGGGTCCTACGCGACGAGGCGCCGCACCACATAGTTGTTGTTCCAGATCTTGTGCTTGCCGACCCGGGCCCCGCTGTGCGGCGAGTCGTAGACGTAGCCGTTCCCGGCGTAGATCCCGGCGTGGTAGCCGTACGACCCGTTGCGGAAGATGATCAGGTCGCCGACCTTCTTGTTGCTCCTGGAGACGGACTTGCCGTACTTCTGCTGCGAGTTCGCCTTGTGCGGCAGGCTCTTGCCGGCCGCCTTCTTGTAGACGTACTTCGTGAAGCCCGAGCAGTCGAAGCGCTTCGGGCCGGCCGCACCGAACAGGTACAGCGCGCCCTTGTGCTTCTTGGCCTCGGCCAGGACCTTGGCGCCACTGGCGCGGACCGTGACCTTCATCTTGTTGGTGGCCTGCTGGTTGTACCCGGTCCCGGTGAACAGGGTCCGGACCCACACCGTCTTCGTCGGCTTCGCGGTCAGCGTGACCGCGCCGCCCTTGACGGTGTCGGTGTCCCAGGTACGCCAGGCGCCGTTGCTCCAGCCCTGGAGACGGACCGTGCCCTTGGCGACCTGGCCGGTGGCCGGGTCGATCACCTTGGCGGTGACCTTGAGGGTGGAGCCCCACGCCAGGCTGCGGGTGCTGGCCTTCGTGGCGATCTGGGGCGTGATCTTCGCGGCTGCCGCACTCGCGGTGACCGGGGCGACGGTGGCGGTCACGGCCGCCGCCGGCGATGCGGCGACCAACTGGCCGGCGCAGAGGCAGAGCCCCAGGGACAGTGCGACGGTACCGGTGCCGACGGACGTGCGACGACGCCGGCGCGAACTGAGTTCGTGCACGGTAGAGAAATCCCTCCGGCACGCCTGCGAGGTTAGCTGTCGGGTTCGGGCGGGAAGGCATGCCCGGCCGCGGGTGGGTGCGGCTTCACCCCAAGGTCGCTCCCGGATGCGTCACCCGTGGAAGCCGGGCGTCGCGGGAGAGACCGGATATGGGTCCCCCGTCCCTGCCCCCGATTGCCTTGTTTTGGTCTGGCCAACTGCGGTGTCGCACCGTCCGGTCCGGGGCAGGGCTCGGCGTGAACCGGTCCGGTGCGGCCGGCGGGCGGTGTGCCGCCGGCGAGTCCTTGCTACCCGAATTCGGCCATGATCGTCAGCGGCGCATTGATCACTCTCCGTGTTTGGCACATTTGTCGCTGTCCAATTTGTTATCTCCGCGAGACAAATGCCGCCACACAGGGTGTTGGAACAGTGACGCTTGGTCGACGGTTACGGGTGAATCAGGACACAGAAAAAGTCCGTCACCCAGTTGGGAGCACGTCCGAATCGTCCGGACCTCGCAAAAGCCGAAGTGGTCGGTGATCTTGACCGTCTGGCAACTCGACGTAACCTTCGCGTCCGGTACCCTCGCTGGCGTGACGGACGGAATGCCTCTCATCGCCAAGGTCGCGACCTCCGTGTCGAAGACCGCGGCCGCGCTCTCCAGGGCCGCCGGTCGCGGCGACGGCTCGGTGATCGGTGGCTGGATCGGTCTGAAGATCGACCCCGATCTCCTCGCCCACCTCGCCTCGGGCCGCGCCGTCGCGCTGGTCTCCGGCACCAACGGCAAGACCACCACGACCCGGCTCACCGCGGCCGCCGTCGGTGTGCTCGGCCGGGTCGCCACCAACTCGTTCGGCGCCAACATGCCGACCGGCCACACCTCGGCGCTGGCGAAGGAGGGGCACACCCCGTTCGCCGTGCTGGAGGTGGACGAGCACTACCTGCCCCAGGTCATCGACCAGACCCGGCCCAAGGTGGTGGCCCTGCTCAACCTCTCCCGCGACCAGCTCGACCGGGCGAAGGAGGTGGCCATGATGGCGCAGCTGTGGAAGACCACGCTGGCCGGTCACCCCGACATCCGGGTGGTCGCCAACGCCGACGACCCGATGGTGGTGTGGGCGGCCAGCAGCAGCCCGCAGACCACCTGGTTCAGCGCCGGCCAGCGCTGGCACGACGACTCGTTCGTCTGCCCGGAGAGCGGCCACCCGATCGAGCGGTCCGGCGGCGACTGGTGGTGCACCGGCTGCCCGCTGCGCCGCCCGCGCCCGCAGTGGGTGGTCGAGGACGAGGGCGTGATCGACCCCCGCGGCGACTGGCATCTGGTGAAGCTCCAGCTGCCCGGCCGGGTGAACATCGGTAACGCCGCCACCGCGCTGGCCGTGGCCGGCGAGTTCGGGGTCCGCCCGATCGAGGCGCTCCCCCGGCTCTCCCGGGTGGCGTCGATCGCCGGGCGGTACGCCCAGGTCGACCGTGACGGTCGCAACATCCGCTTGTTGCTGGCGAAGAACCCGGCAAGCTGGTTGGAGGCCTTCGACATGGCCGACCAGGCGCCGACACTGCTCTCCATCAACGCCCGCGACCCCGACGGCCTGGACACGTCGTGGCTCTACGACGTCGACTTCTCGCCGCTGCGCGACCGGCCGGTGCTGATCACCGGTGACCGGGCGTTCGACCTGGCGGTCCGCCTCCAGGTGAACCACGTGCCCTTCCGGCACGTAAACAGTTTCGACGAGGCGCTGCGGTCCGTTCCGCCCGGCCGCCTCGAGGTGATCGCCAACTACACGGCGTTCCAGGACATCCGAGCGGAGTTGGACCGTGTCAACTGAGTCCCTGCGGATCGTGTGGATCTACCCGGATCTGCTGTCGACGTACGGCGACCGGGGCAACCTGCTCATCCTGGCCCGCCGGGCCGCCGACCGTGGCATCCCGGTGGAGACCTACGAGGTCCGGTCCGACCAGCGGGTGCCGAACAGCGCCGACATCTACCTGATCGGCGGCGGCGAGGACGGCCCCCAGGCCCTGGCGGCTCAGCACCTGCTCGCCGACGGAGGCCTGCACCAGGCGGTCAACCAGGGCGCCGCGATCCTCTCCATCTGCGCGGGTTACCAGCTCCTCGGTCACTCGTTCTATGCCAAGGGGGCCAAGTGCGCCGGGCTGGGACTGCTCGACATCACCTCCGACCGGGGCGAGACCCGGGCGGTCGGCGAGTTGCGCGGTGACATCGACCCGCGGCTCGGCCTGCCTCCACTGACCGGATTCGAGAACCACGGCGGGCGTACCCATCTGGGCGCGCACGCCGCACCACTCGCCCGGGTGACCGGCGGCATCGGCAACGACGGCCAGACCGAGGGCGCCTGGGCGGGCAAGATCCTGGGGACGTATTCGCACGGCCCGGCGCTGGCCCGCAACCCGGCGATAGCCGATCTGCTCCTTCGCTGGTCCACCGGCGCGGATAGGCTCACCCCCCTCGACGACACCTGGAGCGAGCGCCTCCGGAACGAACGGCTCGCCGCGGCGAGCCCGGCGGTATAGACCGGCACCACCGAGTCCTGAAACGACGACAGTTGGGGCGGTAGGCCTGCATGACCGACAACCTGATCGACCCGCGAGGAACCGAAATCCCCGCGGACCCTCAGGCCATTGACCACGCTGCCGCCCCCACCGCTTCCGCTCCGCTGGGGTGGAAGCGCCGTCTGATCCGGTTCTCCCTGCTCGGCGCCGGGATCGGCGCTCTCGCCGGCCTCGCCGCCGTGCTGCCGCTGCGGGACATCGCCGACACCCTGTCCGCCATGGGCCCGAGCGCCGTGTTCGCGGTGGCGTTCCTCGGCGGCATGCTGCTGTCGGTTCTCGTCCCGCGGACCCTCATCACGATGACCTGCGGCGCCCTGCTCGGTGCCGTCACCGGCTCCGCGGCCGCCCTGGCCGCCGCGGTGATCGCCGCGGTCGCCACCTACTACGCGGGCCGCTGGGCCGGCCGCGGCGCCCTCCAGGCCCGCGCCGGGAGCCGTCTGGCCCGCCTCGACGGCTGGCTGAACCGTCGCGGCCTCGCCGCGGTCCTGCTGGTCCGCTTCCTGCCGCTGGCCCCGTTCGGCCTGGTCGGCTACGCCTACGGCACCACCAGCGTGTGCCGCAAGCGCTACCTGCTCGGCACCACCATCGCCGCCATCCCGTCCACGGTCACCTACGCCGTGATCGGCGCCGCGGTCGTCGCCCCCGGCGAGATGAACTTCCTCACCCTGGCCCCGGCCGTGTTCAGCTTCGTCCTCTCCACGGCGATCATCCTGCGCTGGCGCCACACCGCCCGCCGCACCGCCGCCCCCGCCTGACGGCGCCCGCCACAGCGAACACCCGGGTCTGGCTGGTGCCCCCGCGCCGGCCGGGCCCGAACCATTTCCACGGCCTGATCGCTTCGCCGCCGGCTTTCCTACTTTTCTCGTACGGGCTACGAGCACCCGACCGCAACCCTGGCCGCCGTCCTGGCGCACGGATCAGCCGGTCGCAACGCAAGCCCTCACCCCGCCGCCGGGCTGTGCTGCCGGGCCACCCGACGGCCCTCCGGGCCACCCGAACCCGGCTGGCTGCCGCGCCCCCGCAACATCACCCGAACCCGGCCGGCTGCCGCGCCCACCCGCCTCACGGAACCGCGGGCGAGCTCCCGCTGTGCGTGGCGCAACGGCCGTGAGCGGGCAATCCGGGCACCCGGCGGGTAGGTCGCGATCGGCGTGGGCCGGGGCGGCCTCCGCGAGCTCCGCCCCCGGTCACGGCGGGTTCACGCCAGGGTGGCGAGGTCGGTGAAGTAGCCGGGGTAGGTCTTGGCGACGCAGCCCGGGTCGGCGATCTCGATGCCGGGGGCACGCAGGCCGATCAGCGAGAGGCTCATCGCCATCCGGTGGTCGTCGTAGGTGGCGAACCGGGTCGGCCGCGGCGCTCCCGGGTGAATGGTGAAGCCGTCGGGGTCCTCGACCGCGTCGATCCCGGCCCGGCGCAGCTCGGTGACGACGGCGCCGACCCGGTCGGTCTCCTTGCCGCGGATGAAGCCGATCCCCCGGACCCGGGTCGGCCCGTCGGCGAAGACGGCGACCGCGGCCAGGGTCTGCGCGGTGTCCGAGATGTCGGCCATGTCGACGTCGATGCCGCGGAGACGGTCCCCACCGCGGACGGTCACCGCGTCGGCGGTACGGGTCACCGAGGCGCCCATCCGCTCCAGGACGTCGGCGAACCGTACGTCTCCCTGGAGGCTCCCGGCGCCCAGTCCGGAGACGGTGACCCGCCCACCGGTGATCGCCGCCGCCCCCAGGAAGTAGGAGGCCGCGCTGGCATCGGGTTCGATCGCGTAGTCGGCCGGCCGGTAGGCGCCCGCCGGAACGGTGAGCCCGGTGACGGTCACTCCGAAGGCCGCCATCACCGCCTTGGTCATCTCCACGTAGGGCACCGAGACCAGCGGTGAGGTGAGGGTGACGTCGATCCCGCGGTCCATCAACGGCCCGGCCATCAGCAGGCCGGACAGGAACTGGCTGGAGATGTGGCCGCTGACCTCGACCGGCCCGCCGTGTGCGGGTCCGGTGACGGCGGCCGGGAGGAAGCCGGGCCGGTCCAGCTCGTCGACGTGCGCGCCGATCTGCCGGAGCGCGCCGAGGACCGGGCCGAACGGGCGGGCCCGCAGCTGCTCGCTCCCGTCGACGACGGTACGGCCGCCGAGGAGGGCCGCCGCCGGGAGGAGGAACCGTGAGGTGGTGCCGGACTGGCGGGCGTCGATCGTTCCGGCGCCGCCGGCGGTACCGGGGTCGATGCCGCGCACGACGACCGTACGATCGCTCTCGGAAAGGGTGACCGTCGCGCCGAGCGCGCCCACCGCGCCCAGCATGGCCCGGGTGTCGTCGGCGAAGAGCACCCCGGAGAGGGTGGACGTGCCGTCGGCGAGCGCCGCGCAGAGCAGCGCCCGGTTGGTGATGCTCTTGGAGCCGGGCGGCCGGACGGTCGCGTCGACGGGCCTGGTGAGCGGGGCGACGGCGAGAACGTCAGACATACCGCCCATCCAAACAGGCGACGGCCCGCCGCGGCGTACCGCGACGGGCCGTGTCCACCCAGTGGTCAGACGACGACGCTGACCAGGCGTCCCTTGACCACGATGACCTTCTTCGGCTCCTTGCCGCCCAGCGCCTCGGCGACCGCGGCCAGCGCGGCGGCGCGGACCTCGTCCTCGCCGGTCTCCGGGGAGACCTCGACGCGGCCGCGGACCTTGCCGTTGACCTGCACCGGGTAGGTGATCGCGTCGGCGACCAGCTGGGCCGGGTCGGCGACCGGGAAGTCGGCGTACGCCAGCGAGCCGTCGTGGCCCAGCTTGCTCCACAGCTCCTCGGCCATGTGCGGGGCGAACGGGGACAGCATCAGCACCAGCGGCTCGACCGCCTCGCGGGAGGCGACCGGCAGCGGGGTCAGCGCGTTCGTCAGCTCGATCAGCTTGGCGATCGCGGTGTTGAACCGCAGCTCCTCCATGTCCTCGCGGACGCCGGCGATGACCTTGTGCAGGACCTTGCGGGTCTTCGGGTCCAGCGGCTCGCCGGTCACCCGGACGGCGCCGGTCTCCTCGTCGACCACCAGACGCCAGGCACGCTGCAGGAAGCGCTGCGAGCCGACGACGGCGCGGGTCTCCCACGGGCGGGACACGTCCAGCGGGCCCATCGCCATCTCGTACACCCGGAACGTGTCGGCGCCGTACTGCTCGCACATGTCGTCGGGGGTGACGACGTTCTTCAGGCCCTTGCCCATCTTTCCGTACTCGCGGTACACCTCCTGCTCGCCCAGGTACCACTTGCCGTCGCGCTCGACCACGTCGTCGGCCGGCACGATCATCCCGCGGGCGTCCCGGAACGCGTACGCCTGGATGTAGCCCTGGTTGAACAGCTTCTTGAACGGCTCGAACGACGAGACGTGACCCAGGTCGAACAGCACCTTGTGCCAGAAGCGCGCGTACAGCAGGTGCAGAACCGCATGTTCGACACCGCCGACGTACAGGTCGACACCGCCCGCGTCGCCTTCCGAGCGCGGGCCCATCCAGTAGGCCTCGTTCTCCGGGTCGACCAGCACTTTGTCGTTGTGCGGGTCCAGGTATCGCAGCTCGTACCAGCAGGAACCGGCCCACTGCGGCATCGTGTTGGTCTCGCGGGTGTAGGTCTTCGGGCCGTCACCCAGGTCCAGCTCGACCTGCACCCACTCCTTGATCCGGGACAGCGGCGTCTCCGGCTCGGTGTCCGCGTCGTCCGCGTCGAAGGTCCGCGGCGAGAAGTCGTCGGTGTCCGGCAGGATTACCGGCAGCATCGACTCGGGCAGCGCGATCGGCAGGCCGGTCTCGTCGTAGACGATCGGGAACGGCTCGCCCCAGTAGCGCTGCCGGCTGAACAGCCAGTCCCGCAGCCGGTAGGTGGTGGCGCCACGGCCCTTGCCGTTCGCCTCCAGCCACTCGATCATGGCGGCCTTGGCCTCGGCGACCTCCTTGCCGTCCAGCCAGTCGCTGTTGATCGCCGGTCCGTCGCCGGTGAAAGCCCCTTCAAAACCTTCAGGAGCCTTCACCGTACGGATGATGGGCAGTTCGAAGACCTCGGCGAAGGCCCAGTCCCGCTCGTCCTGGCCGGGCACCGCCATGATCGCGCCGGTGCCGTAACCGGCCAGCACGTAGTCGGCGATGAAGACCGGGACCTGGGCGCCGTTGACCGGGTTGGTCGCGTAGGCGCCGGTGAAGACGCCGGTCTTGACCTTGCCGTCGGCGGTCCGCTCCTCGTCGGTCTTCGCGGCCGCGGTTCTCTGATAGGCGGCGATCGCTTTCGCGGGGCTCTCGTGACCGCCCGTCCAGACCGCGTGCGTCCCGTCCGGCCAGGCCGCGGGCGTGATCTTCTCGACCAGCTCGTGCTCCGGGGCCAGCACCATGTAGGTGGCGCCGAACAGGGTGTCCGGGCGGGTCGTGAAGACCTTGATGACGCCGCCCTCGACCGGGAAGTCGACGTGGGCGCCACGCGACCGGCCGATCCAGTTGCGCTGCATCAGCTTGACCGGCTCCGGCCAGTCCAGCGTGTCCAGGTCCTCGACCAGGCGGTCACCGTAGGCGGTGATCCGCATCATCCACTGCTTCAGGCTGCGCTGGAACACCGGGAAGTTGCCGCGCTCGGAGCGGCCCTCCGGGGTGACCTCCTCGTTGGCCAGCACGGTGCCCAGGCCCGGGCACCAGTTGACCGGGGCCTCGGAGACGTACGCCAGGCGGTGGCCGTCGATGACCTTGCGCTTCTCGGCCGCGGACAGGCCGGCCCACTCCGGGCCGCGCTCGCCGGCCTCGTACGCGGCGATCAGCTCGCTGATCGGGCGGGCCTTCTGCACCGACGGGTCGAACCAGGAGTTGAAGACCTGCAGGAAGATCCACTGGGTCCAGCGGTAGTACTCCGGGTCGGTGGTCGAGAAGGAGCGGCGGTCGTCGTACGCCAGACCCAGCCGGCGCAGCTGCTGCCGGTACCGCTCGACGTTCGCCGCCGTGGTGACCGCCGGGTGGGTGCCGGTCTGCACCGCGTACTGCTCGGCGGGCAGGCCGAACGCGTCGAAGCCCATCGGGTGCAGCACGTTGAAGCCGGCCATCCGCTGGTAGCGGGTGTAGCAGTCGGTGCCGATGTAGCCCAGCGGGTGGCCGACGTGCAGGCCGGCGCCGGACGGGTACGGGAACATGTCCTGGACGTGCAGCTTGGGCGCACCCGCTCGGGGGTGCGTGGGATCAGCCAGCTCACCGGCCGGGTTGGGCGCGTGGAACGTACCCTTCTCGGCCCAGTGGTCCTGCCAGCGCAGCTCGATCTCGCCGGCCATCGCGGCGGTATAGCGGAACGGTGGGGTCTCGGTCTCGCTCATCTTCACCATCTCGTCTACGTCTCGTCTTTTTTCGGAAAGAGGGCATAAAAAAGCCCCTCGCACAGGAGGGGTAGCCGTGCCTGGTCCGACTAACGGATCAGCACGGCCGGCTAAGGAGCAGGAAAGACCGAGCCATGCGTGCATGATACCCCTCCCCCGTCACGGACGGCGACCGGTATGGCGGGCGCGTGAAATACTCCCGGCTGTCCACAGGCGACCGGCCTGGGACGGCGGATGACACGCGTTCGTCCGGTATCCCCCGAAAACCGATATCAACAGGGTCACGATCAGGCCTTTCGGCGATGCGGTTGTACGGGGATAACCTGTGGGGACGGGTGGCGAGCGCCGGGGCCCACGGCCGCTGGGCGCCCGCGACCTTACGGTGCCCCTTGACGGTGGGTGATCTCCGCCTAACGGGGGTAGACACGTATTTGGAGGAGGCCCGTGACAACGCCGACCTGGGGTGAGCCGTCAGGCCCGCTGACGAGCGCCGAGTTCCGCGTCGCGACGCAAGCCATCATGGCCAACATCGAACAGGTCATCGAGGGCAAGAGCGCGACGGTCCGACTGGCACTCGCGGTCCTGATCGCCGAGGGCCACCTGCTGATCGAGGACGTGCCGGGCGTCGGCAAGACCAAGCTCGCCAAGGCCCTGGCCCGCTCGATCGACTGTTCGGTGCGGCGCATCCAGTTCACGCCCGACCTGCTGCCCAGCGACGTGACCGGGGTCAGCGTCTACAACCAGGAGACGCGGGACTTCGAGTTCAAGCCGGGCGCGGTCTTCGCCAACCTGGTGGTCGGCGACGAGATCAACCGGGCCTCGCCGAAGACCCAGTCCGCCCTCCTGGAGTGCATGGAGGAGCGGCAGGTCACCGTCGACGGCACCACCTACGAGCTCCAGGCGCCGTTCATGGTGGTCGCGACGCAGAACCCGATCGAGATGGAGGGCACCTACCCCCTCCCCGAGGCGCAGCGCGACCGGTTCACCGCCCGGATCGCGATGGGCTACCCCGACCCGCGGGCCGAGCTGGCGATGCTCAGCGCCCACGGCGACCACGACCCGCTCAACGACCTGCGGGCCGTGGCGGACGCCGCAATGGTCCGCCGGCTGATCGAGACGGCCCGCGCGGTGCACGCCGCCGACGCCGTCCAGCAGTACGCGATCGCCCTGGTCACCGCCACCCGGGAGGCTCCGGAGATCCGGCTCGGCGCGTCGCCCCGGTCCACGCTCCAGCTGCTGCGCACCGCCAAGGCGGTGGCCGCGCTGGAGGGCCGTGACTACGTGCTCCCCGACGATCTCCAGGCGCTGGCCGTGCCGGTCCTCGCGCACCGCATCATCCCGACCGCGGACGCCCAGCTCAACCGGCGGACCACCGACGCCATCGTCTCCGAGATCGTGCACCGGCTGCCGCTGCCGCACGCCCGCAATCCCTACGACACCCGTGACGGGCGCGCGTCGTACGAGTCACGGGGGCGTTGAGGATGCGGGAGGCGCTGCGGGGGCTCACCACGCGCGGCCGCTCGTTCCTGGCCGCGGCGATCGCCGCCGCGGTCTCGGCGCTCATCCTCGGCGAGCGTGACCTGCTACGGGTGGCGGTGCTGCTGGCCGCCCTCCCGCTGCTCGCCGCGTGGTACGTCGGCCGCAGCCGCTACAAGCTGGCCTGCACCCGGTCGCTGGAGCCGGGGCGGGCCCCGGTCGGGTCGAGCGCGCGGGTCGTCCTGCGCCTGCAGAACCTGTCCCGCCTGCCCACCGGCACCATGCTCCTGGAGGACCGCCTGCCGTACGCGCTGGGCAGCCGCCCCCGCGTCGTGCTGGAGAAGCTCGGGGCACACCAGGCCAGCTCGGTGGCGTACACGGTGCGCGCCGACATCCGCGGCCGCTACCCGATCGGCCCGCTGATCGTCCGGCTCACCGACCCGTTCGGGCTGTGCGAGCTGACCCGGTCCTTCCCCAGCGTGGACCGGCTCACCGTGATCCCGCAGGTGGTGGCGCTGCCCCGGGTCCGCCTGGCCGGGGAGTACGCGGGCACCGGCGACAGCCGTGCCCGTTCGGTGGCGGTGCACGGCGAGGACGACGCGGCCACCCGTGAGTACAGGCGCGGCGACGACCTGCGCCGGGTGCACTGGCGGTCCACCGCCCGCACCGGTGAGCTGATGGTCCGCCGCGAGGAGCAGCCCTGGGAGAGCCGGGCCACGATCGTGCTGGACACCCGGGTCTACGCGCACCGCGGCGAGGGGCCGACGGCCAGCTTCGAGTGGGCGGTGTCGGCGGTCGCCAGCATCGCGGTGCACCTGCGCGAGGCCGGCTACAAACTGCGCCTGGTCACCGGCACCGGCACCGACATCGACGCCTCCGAGGCCGGCGGCGAGAGCCTGATCCTGGACACCCTGGCCGACGTGAAGGCGGAACAGAACGGCGACATCTCGATCCTGGTCGAGCACGTCCGGCGGCGCAACGACGGCGGCCTGGTGATCGGCCTGTTCGGCGCGCTCACCACCGCCGAGGCGGGCCTGCTCGGCCAGCTCCGCGGCAACGGCGCCACCTGCATCGGGTTCGCGCTGGACAGCTCCACCTGGGTGCCGCTGGCCGACGGGGAACGGCAGGAGGCCGACCGGGAGCACGCGGCCGCGTCGCTCGCCCTGGTCCGCGGCGGCTGGCGGTCGGTCCCGGTGACGCACGGCGACACCCTGGCGGCGCTCTGGCCGACGGTGGCGCGGGGCTCGCAGGGCTTCGCGTACCGCGCGGCGATGGCCGAGACGGTCAGCGGGGTGATCCGATGACCGGCCGGCGTCGCCTAGGACTCGTCGCGGCCGCGGCCACGCTGCTCGCCGCGGCGCCGCTGTCGTCGATCTTCAAGGACTGGACCTGGTTGATGCAGTGCCTGCTCACGGTGCTGCTGATCCAGGGTGCCGCGGTGGCCACCCGGACCTTCCGGTTCCCCACCTGGGCGCAGACCGCGAGCATGGTGGCCGCCTTCGTGCTGTCGCTGACCTGGCTCTTCCCCAGCGGCGGGGAGTTCTTCATCCCGCAGCCGGACACCTTCGGCCACTGGATGGATCTGATCCACCAGGCCGGCGAGGACACCCGGTCGTACGGCGTGCCCGTCCCCGACCGGGACGGCCTGCTGTTCGTCACGGTGCTCGGCGTCGGCGTCGTGGCCATCGCGGTCGACCTGCTGACCGCGGTGTTCCGCCGGCCCGCCCTGGCCGGCCTGCCGATGCTGGCCATCTACTCCATCCCGGTCGCGATCTACCTGGACAGTGTGCCCGCGGTGCCGTTCATGATCGGCGCCATCGGGTACATGTGGCTGCTGGTCGCCGACAACGTGGACCGGGTGCGCCGCTTCGGCCGCCGGTTCACCGGCGACGGACGGGACGTGGACGTCTGGGAGCCGTCCCCGCTGGCCGCCGCCGGGCGCCGGATCGGCGTGGTCGGCGTACTCGCGGCCGTCGTGCTGCCCCTGGCCGTGCCCACCGTGAGCGGCGGCCTGCTCTCCCAGATCACACAGAGCGGCCCGGGCATCGGTACCGGCCCGGGTAACGGCAACGGCGGCCGGATCAACCTGTTCGCGTCGCTGAGCGGGCAGCTCAACCACTCCGAGACGGTCAAGCTGCTCCAGGTGAGAACCGACGAGCCGGAGCCGTTCTACCTGCGGTTCGGCGTCGCCGAGGTGCTGACGGAGAACGGTTTCGCCCACGACACCCCGAAGGGCGACTCGCTGAGCAAGGGCCTGCCCGATCCGCGGCAGGTGGCGGCCACCAGCGCGGCGCGGTACACGCAGTACCAAGCCCAGGTGCAGGTCACCGACCGGCTCCAGCAGAACATGGCGCCCCTCTACAGCTACGCGTTGCAGGTGGGCGACCTCAAAGGCAACTGGGCGTACGACCCGAGTCAGCAGGTGCTGTTCTCCGGGCGGGCCACCACCAAGGAGCAGCAGTACGACATCACGTACCTGCGGCCCACGTTCAACGCCGCCGCGCTGCGCCAGTCGGACTCGCTCGATCCCGGTGACCCGCTGATGGCGTTCACCGCCCGGCCACCGGACGCGACGGTCGAGGACAAGGTGGCGGCGCTGATCGCCGGCAAGGACAACGACTACGACAAGGTCCGGGCGATCTACGACTCCTTCTCCCAGGAGAAGGGTTTCAAGTACAGCCTGTCCGTGCCGTCGACCGGGAAGGCCTCGGAGGTCGCCGAGTTCCTGAACAACAAGGCCGGCTACTGCCAGCAGTACGCGGCCGCGATGGCGTGGATGGTCCGCGCCGCCGACATCCCGGCCCGGGTGGCGTTCGGTTTCACCCGCGGCAAGGCGATCGGCAACAACACCTACGAGATCACCAACCGGAACGCGCACGCCTGGACCGAGGTCTACTTCCAGGGCTTCGGCTGGGTGCCGTTCGACGCCACACCGTCCGCCTCGGTCACCGGATCGGCCCGCTCGGCGTGGGCGCCCGACGTGGACCGGCCCGCCCCGGCGGCCTCCACCTCGACCGGCCCCGGCGCGACCGGCACGAACTCGTCGGCGGGCCCCGGTGCGGCCGAACGCCTCAACCGGGCGGAGAACGAGGGCAACCAGACCGGCGCGGCCGGCCCGATCGCCGACGAAACCTCCTGGACCGGCCTGTTGATCGCCGGTGGCATCGCACTGATCATCGCGTTGCTGCTGCTCCCGGCTCTGCGCCGGATCCTGGTCCGCCGCCGGCGGCACGCCGCCACGGTGCCGTCACCGGCACCCGCGGTCCTGTCCGCCGAGGGCGGTGAAGGGATCACCGACATCACGGTGACCAGCGAAACCGGCCGGGCCCGCGAGGACGCCCACGCCGCCTGGGACGAACTCATCGACTCGATGATCGACTACCAGGTGCCGGTGGACCCGACCGAGACGCCCCGGATCACCGCCCAGCGGCTGATCCGCGAGTCGTCCCTCACCGGCGACCCGGCCGAGGCGGCGACCCTGCTGGGCACCGCCGAGGAACGCGCCCGCTACGCCCGGCTCCCCCTCCAGGGCGCCGAACTCGCGGTCGCCCTCACCCGGGTCCGCTCCGGCATGGCCGAGGGCGCCCCCACCGGGACCCGCGTGCGCGCCCTCCTCCTGCCCCCGTCGGTGCTGCTCAGCTGGCGTCTGGGCATGGCGGAGTGGTCCACCCGGGCGGCCGAACGGATGACCAGCCTCGGCGAGACCCTGTCCCGCTTCAACCCACGCCGCCTGCTGAACCGGGCACGCTGAGATCCACTACAGCCGCGAGGCGCCACTCACTCCGAGTGGCGCCTCTGGAGATCTTTCGTGGTCAAGGCCCACGTCCTTCTCCTTGGGCGTTTGCGGTTCGACGTCAAGCGCCTGGTCGGGCGAATCGGCGAAGGTGCCGCCATCCGCCGCGCTAGGTGGAAATGGGGCTTTCGCGGGGAACAGATGCCCGTTTCGCCCGCTTTACATGCCGACGCTCTGCGATCTTGAACGATTGGTCACCCGAGACGGTGATAAATCGACCAAGATCGCTCAGGGTGACGCGTCCGCTGGACGAGGGATTGCGGATTCGGCCGTAGGCAGCCAAGAAGAAGACTCCCGGATGTATCCGATAACCCAATGTCTTCCAGCGGAAATAGATCATGGGCGATGGTTGACCGCCGGACAGCGACCAGGAATCAAGATCGGCCCGACAGTCATCATCGCCCAAGATCGCCGGTGACTCGGGGTGACGCCGCAGCCCTCCGAATGCGCGACTCGACATCGCGGCCACCCACAACCGAGAAACAGGCTCCAGAACAGCACGGATGTACCACGCACCCGCACATACCCAAGATCACGGCTACGGTGAGCGCCTTCCGGCGGGCCCTACCTGGCGCAACCGGCGCAACGGCCTAAAGCACCACCCCGGGTGCATGGCAAGCACCACCGCAACCACCCGCCCGGCGCGACCGGCGTGACGGCCGGGAGCAACGCCCCGGATGCCTGGCGACCACCACCGCAACCACCCGCCCGGCGCGACCGGCGTGACGGCCGGGAGCAACGCCCCGGATGCCTGGCGACCACCACCGCAACCACCCACCCGGCGCGACCGGCGTGACGGCCGGGAGCAACGCCCCGGATGCCTGGCGACCACCACCGCAACCACCCACCCGGCGCGACCGGCGTGACGGCCGGGAGCAACGCCCCGGATGCCTGGCGACCACCACCGCAACCACCCGCCTGGCGTGACCGGTTGCCGAGGGCGGCGAGCCGGTCGCCTGGCCGTGACCGGCGGCAGACGGGGGTGGCGGCGGCTGGCCGGGCCCGCCCGGCCAGCGATCTGCGCCCGGCGGGCGCGGCACGGGCCCGAGCGGGTAAAGGGAGCGCGCCGACTGGACGGGACGGCCCTGATACGGCGGGACAAAGTAATGCGTACCGGAAAAGGAGGCGGAAGCTAACGCTGGGTCCTTGAAGGCGAAAGCTCTAATCCGGCACGGGCGACGCCCGCCCTGCGGCATCAACGGCCCGCCGCTTCCGCGAGCGGTGCGCGGCCCGGATGAGCGCGGGCGCGGATGAGCGCGGGCCCGGATGAGCGCGGGCGCGGATGAGCGCAGGCCCGGATGAGCGCAGGCCCGGATGAGCGCAGGCCCGGATGAGCGCAGGCCCGGATGAGCGCAGGCCCGGATGAGCGCAGGCCCGGATGAGCGCAGGCCCGGATGAGCACGGACCCGGATGAGCACGGACCCGGATGAGCACGGACCCGGATGAGCACGGACCCGGATGAGCACGGACCCGGATGAGCACGGACCCGGATGAGCACGGACCCGGATGAGCACGGACCCGGATGAGCACGGACCCGGATGAGCACGGACGCGGGTATGACGACGGCGGCCGGATGTCCGGCCGCCGGTCATCGGAGCCGGCTTGCCAGCCGGCTCGGTGGGTCAGCGATGCCCCTCCGGGCGTTGGCGCCACCGGTCCTCGAGCCGCTCCAGGAAGCCGCCGCTCTTGCGGCTCGAGCGGGTGCGGCGGGTCGCCGTGCCCCCGACCGATTTCAGGTCGGGTGCCTGGCTGCGGCGCCTCGACTGCATCGCGAAGGCAGCGGCACCGAGCATGACGACGAAACCTGCCACGCCGAGCGGCGTGTTCTGGTCGACCGTCCCGTAGACGACCAGAGCCAAACCAAGGACGATCACGAACGCGGCGATGAGGAGCCGGCGCCGTGCGTGGAAACGCGGGTCGCTGGCCCGCACAGCCGAGGCGAACTTGGGGTCCTCGGCAAGCGACCGCTCGATCTGATCGAACAGCCGCTGCTCGTGCTCCGAGAGCGGCACGGCATTCCTCCCCGGGCGCATGTCCGGCCCCGCGGCGGGGTCGGGGTGGTGCAGATGTGATGATGCGGGACAGCCGTCGGCTGCCTTATCACGCAAGTCTACGAGCGGGTCGGCGGGTCGGAAAGCGGGACGACGACCGAGTGCGGGTGATTTTCGGGGTACCGAAGATCGGTTCGTCCCAAAAGACCGATCATCGCGCCGCACAACCCGTCCGTCACGGCAGCGTGTGTCCCTGATCACCGGCCGTGAGCTGCCTGGACACATGATCCCATGAAGACCCCGGCGAACACTCTCAAAATCCAGACAAATCGATTGAAGCAAATAGATCTTATCGGACGATCAGGAATGGAATGGTCATCTCGGCCGCGGTGCCGGAGCCGTGGTAGGCGATCAACTCGCCCACTCTGGCCGGTTCCCAGCCGGAGGCGAGCACGACGGCCCGGCGCCGGCACATCACCACCACGTCCCCGAGCCGGTCGGCGTGCCGGGGTGGGACCGGGCCGTACCAGCCCTCGGCGATCGCCTCGTCCCGGGACAGCACCCGGGCGTCGTCACCCAGGACCGCCCGCCAGTTCGCCATGACATCGTCCCGGGCACCGTCCGCGACGTACAGGTAGCGAACCCGGGGCTCGCCGGTCACGCCGATCACCCCGGCCCCCAGGACCGGATCGGCGCCGAGGTCGTACCGGGCGGCGTCGGGCACGTTGAGCTGGCCGTGGTCGGCGATCACCAGGAGCGCGGCGCCGGCCGGGAGCCCGTGCACCAGCCGGTCCAGCATCCGGTCGACCCCGCGGACCGTCGCACGCCAACTGTCCGAACAGACCCCGTCCTGGTGTCCGGCCCGGTCCAGATCCGCGTGGTAGCCGTAGACCAGGCCGGGACCGGACCGCAGCGCCGCCAGCATCCCGTCGGTCACCGCGGCGCCGTCGCCCGCGCCCAGGTAGCGGCCGCCCCGGTTGGCGGCCAGGCTGAGCCCGGTCCCCTCGTACTCGGGCGCGCTCACCACCGTGACCGGCACCCCGGCACCCACGGCGGTCTCCATCTGGGTCGGCACCGGCTGCCAGTCCCGCGGATCCGGGTCGTCGGCCCATTGGATGTGGTTGAGCACCCGCCCGTCCGGACGGCGCAGGGTGAACCCGAGCACGCCGTGGGCGCCCGGCGTCACCCCGGTGCCGAGTGTCACCAGGCTGACCGGCGTGGTCGACGGAAAACCGGCGGTCAGCGCCCCGGGAACGCGCGGGCCGCTCCGGACCAGGTCCGCGAGGACCGGGGCGAACGGGACGGCTCGGGGCAACTGGTACGTCCCCAGCCCGTCCACGAGCAGCACCCCGACCCGGTCCACCCCGTCGAGCCGTTCCCCGAGGCCGAGGACGTCGACCGCACCCGGCACCCCGAGCACCGCGCAGACGCTGGGCAGCAGGTCGGCGAGACTGCCCGCCCCGTAGGCGGGCGCCACGGTCCGGAACGCCTCCTCCGGCAGCCCGTCCTCGGGCACCGCCCCGACCGGCCGCGGCCGCTCCGCGAACAGTTCACTCCCGGAAACCGTCATCGCCGCCCCTCACCCCACGAGGATCCGGGTCATGGCCGGCGGGCGAAGAGGTGCAGCTGGGAGGCGACGTCGCGGAACGGGGGCCGGTCGCTCAGTTCCAGTTCGAGTTCCAGTACGGCCTGCGGGTCCTCCTCGAGGACGGCCGCGGGCAGAAGGTCGGCGATCACGCGTACCCCATGGGTCTCCTCGACCTGGAGCCCCGCGGCGGTGAGCAGATCGCCCGCGCCCGCCGCGTCGTAGCGGCGCAGCAGCGTGTCGCGCGGCCCGGCCCGGCCCGCCGGGTCGGTGACCAGCGCGGCCGCCGCCTTCAGATGGCCGTTGACGGCGCGGCCGAGGATCGCCGCGGCCCGGCTCGCCACCAGCACGCTGGCCGCGCCGCCGGGGCGCAGCGCGGCGGCGATGGCGGCGACCACCCCGGCCGGTTCGTCGACCACTTCGAGGACGGAGTGGCAGAGGACCAGGTCGGCGCTGCCCGGCGCGACGAGGGAGGCGAGCGCGTCGCCGTCGCCCTGCACGGCACGGACCCGGCCGGCGACGCCGGCTTCGGCGGCCCGGCGGGTGAGGGAGGCGAGCGCGTCGGGGCTGGAATCGATGACGGTGACGGTGTGGCCGGCCTCGGCGAGCGGAACGGCGAACCCGCCGGTGCCCCCGCCGACGTCGAGGACGGTCAGCTCGCGACCCTGCCGCTCCAGCTCCCGGCGGAGCACCGCCCAGACCGCGGCGGTGCGAGCCGTGACGTGCGGACGACCGGTACGCGTAGAAGTTTCCACGAGGGCAGCCTAACCGCGACGTCCATTCAGAATTGGAACAGCACGCCTGTGGCGCGGGCCATCTCGCAAGTGTTGCCGTAGGTCTGCTGCCACCGGACGCTGCGGCCCTCCCAGGTGCCCTGCACCCGGGCGGTGACCGGCGCGTAGAGCAGCATGCAGAACGCGTCGCCCGACTTGAGCCGGGCCGGGTTCCCGTCGATGTCACGCAGCGTGGCACAGGCCTGAACGGGCCGGGGATGGTCGCCGCCGGCCGGGCCGCAGGTGAGATGGACGACTTTGGCCTGATAGGTGAGGGTGAGCTTGGAGTCGGCGGCCCCTCGCGGGCCGGAGCCTCCGGTGACGGCCGCGGCCGGGCCGGCGGCACCCGCCACGGCGGCGAGCGCCGCGGCAAGACCGATCATCGTACGGATCATGAGGCACCCCCGAATGTTTTCCCGAAGCACCATATACCGCAAAAGGCGCGAATCATCGGAAATCGCGGGACGCCGGTGTCACCGGTGGGCTGATCGCGTCGAGCCGGTCCGCCACCAGGTTGAGCACCCCCTCCGCCTTCTCCAGCCGGCCGCGCACCAACAGCGCCGAGCTCATCCGGGCCACCTTCCGGTAGCGCTGCCACAGACCCGGTGAGCAGGTCACGTTCAGCATCCCGGTCTCGTCCTCCAGGTTCACGAAGGTCACCCCGCCCGCGGTGGCCGGCCGCTGCCGGTGGGTGACGATCCCGCCGACCCGGATCCGGGTGCCCGCCTCCACCGCAGCGAGCCGTTCGATCGGCAGCGCTCCGGCCCGGTCCAGCTCCTCGCGCAGGAAACGGGCCGGATGCGTCTCCGGTGACAGGCCGGTCGCCCACACGTCCGCGACCAGGATGTCCACGTCGCTCATGCCGGGCAGCACGGGCGCCTCGGTGCCGGTCACCGTGCCCGGAAGACGGTCCGGCTTGTCCTGCGAGGCCGCGCCCGCGGCCCACAGCGCCTCACGGCGCGAAAGCCCGAAACCCGCGAACGCGTCGGCGGTGGCGAGCGCCTCCAGGTGTGCGGTGGAGCATCCGGTACGCCGGGCGAGATCCGTCATTGACCGATAAGGACCATGGGTACGGCGTTCCTGCTCAATCCGCTCGGCGAGGTCGGCACCGATCGTACGAATGCTGGAAAGGCCCTGACGGACGGCCGGGCCGCCGATCCCCCAGGCGTGCGGTGGCTCCCCGGCCGCGGATCTCCACCGGCTCTCCGGCGTGGTCTCCAGCGTCGCCGCGGCATCGCTGCGGTTGATGTCCGGCCGGCGCACCTCGACCCCGTGCCGGCGTGC
Source organism: Actinoplanes lobatus (assembly GCF_014205215.1). Lineage (NCBI taxonomy): Bacteria > Bacillati > Actinomycetota > Actinomycetes > Micromonosporales > Micromonosporaceae > Actinoplanes > Actinoplanes lobatus. The sequence goes on along the minus strand of NZ_JACHNC010000001.1, from coordinate 3,858,250 downwards.
GTCGTCGACCAGCGTCTGTGGCGAGTAGAAGCCCATCGGCTGCGCGTTGAGCAGGGCCGCGCAGAACGCCGCCGGGTGGTACCGCTTCAGCCAGGCGCTCGCGTAGACCAGGTAGGCGAAGCTCATGGCATGGCTCTCCGGGAAGCCGTAACTGGCGAACGCGGAGAGCTTCACGAACAGGTCGTCGGCCAGCTGTCCGGTGATCTCGTTGGCGGCCATCCCGTCGTACAGTCGCTTTTTGATCCTCTCCATCTTCTCCACCGACCGTTTCGAGCCCATCGCCCGCCGCAGCTGATCGGCCTCCGACGGGTCGAAGCCGGCGACGTCGATCGCCAACTGCATCAACTGCTCCTGGAAGAGCGGCACGCCGAGGGTCTTGGCCAGCGCGTTCTCCATCAGGTGGTGCGGCACGCGGGGCGCCTCCAGGCCGTTCTTCCGGCGGATGTACGGGTGGACGGAACCACCCTGGATGGGCCCGGGGCGGATCAGCGCCACCTCGATGACCAGGTCGTAGAACTCCCGTGGCTTGAGGCGGGGCAGCGTGGCCATCTGGGCGCGGCTCTCCACCTGGAACACCCCGACCGAGTCGGCCCGGCAGAGCATCTCGTAGACCTCGGGGTCGTCCAGCGGCATCGTCCCGATGTCCAGCTCGTCGGAGATCATGTCGTACGCGTAGTGCAGCGCCGACAGCATCCCGAGCCCGAGCAGGTCGAACTTGACCAGATCGACGGCGGCGCAGTCGTCCTTGTCCCACTGCAGGACGGTGCGGCCCGGCATACGGCCCCACTCGACCGGGCAGACCTCGATGATCGGCCGGTCGCAGATCACCATGCCGCCCGAATGGATGCCCAGGTGGCGGGGGAACGTCTGCACCTCGTTGGCGAAGTCGCGCACCGCCTCCGGCATGTCGGTGCCGGTGGCGGCCACGTCGCCCCAACGGTCGATCTGCTTGCTCCAGGCGTCCTGCTGGCCCGGGGAGAAGCCGAACGCACGGGCCATGTCCCGGACCGCCGACCGGGGCCGGTAGGAGATCACGTTCGCCACCTGGGCGGTGTGCTCCCGGCCGTACTTCCCGTAGACGTGCTGGATCACCTCCTCCCGCCGGTCCGACTCGATGTCGACGTCGATGTCCGGTGGGCCGTCCCGCTCCGGGGCGAGGAACCGTTCGAAGAGCAGGTTGTACTTCACCGCGTCGACATTCGTGATCCAGAGCGCGTAGCAGACCGCCGAGTTGGCCGCCGAACCCCGGCCCTGGCAGTAGATCCGGTTCTCCCGGCAGAACCGGACGATGTCGTAGACGACCAGGAAGTAGCCGGGGAAGCCGAGTTCCTCGATCATGCGGAGCTCGTACTCGATCTGCTGATGGGCCTTCTCGTCGTCCCCGTACCGTTGCCGGGCGCCGTCCATCGCCAGTTTCCGCAGCCAGCTCATCTCGGTGTGACCGGGCGGCACCGGGTGGTCCGGCAGCCGGGGAGCCACCAGGTCCAGGTCGAACGCCAGGTCACCGCCGTAGACCGCGGCGTTCTCCACCGCGCCCGGATAGCCGGCGAACCGGCGGGCCATCTCGGCGCCGCTGCGCAGGTGGGCGGTGCCGGCCGCGGGCAGCCAGCCGTCCATCTCGTCCATGCTGCGCCGGGCCCGGACCGCGGCCAGGGCGGTCGCCAGCCGGCGGCGGGACGGGGTCGCGTAGTGCACGTTGTTCGTCGCCACCACCTCCAGGCGACGACTGCGGGCCAGCTCGAACAGGGCGTCGTTGCGGTCGCCGTCGATCGGGTCGCCGTGGTCGGTCAGCTCCACGGCCACATTCGGCGCGCCGAACAGGGCCACCAGACGGTCCAGCTCGTACGCCGCCCGCTCCATCCCCCCGGTGGCCAGCGCCAGCGGCACCGCCCCCTTCCGGCAGCCGGTCAGCACCAGCACGTGATCCCGCAGGGTCTCGGCGACCCGCTCCAGGTCGCCGTAGTCGGGGCGGCCCTTCTCCCCGCCGCGCAGCTGCGCCTCGGAGATCACCCGGGCCAGCCGGGCATACCCCTCGTGGCCGTGCGCGAGAGCCGGCAGGTGCGTGCCCTCCGGGTCCGCCTCGCCGTTCTGCGGCCTGGTCAGGCCCAGCGACAACTCGGCTCCGAAGATCGTGGGCAGGTGCAGTTCGCGGGCCGCCTGCGAGAAGCGGACCACACCGTAGAAGCCGTCGTGATCGGTGACCGCCAGCCCGGTCAGCCCGAGCCGCGCCGCCTCCTCGGCCAGTTCCTCCGGGTGACTGGCGCCGTCCAGGAAGCTGAAGTTGGTGTGACAGTGCAGTTCCGCGTACGGAGTCGTGCTCTCGGCGCGGACCAGACCCGGCGTGGGCCGGTACGGTTCCCGCTTCCGGCTCCAGGCCGGCGAGTCACCACCGTCCCCGTCCACGATCAGCGGATCCACCACCCGCTGCGAGGGAATCGCCCACAGCTCCCGCTCAGTCATAGACGGCCTCGACCATCCAGTGGCCGCCCGCGAGAGTCAGCAGCAGCGCGCGCCCGTCCGCGAGCGCCATCTGGAACCGGGCCCGCCGCCGCGACTCCCCCGCCGCCCACCAGCGCTCGTCCACCGGCCACGGCCCGGCCCAGCCGGTGATCGCCACCGGCTCCCGCCGGCCCACCGTCAACGTCGCGGGAGCCCCGGTCAGCTCGAGCCGTGCGCTGACCCCGACCGCCCGGCCCTCCGCGTCGGCGACCACGGCCGGCAGCGGATGCTCCAGCACCACGGCCGGCGAAGGCTGCGGCAGCCGCCCGGGCCACGGCGGCAGGGCGGCCGGTTTCCGCCCGGCGCGCCGGGGCCGCCCGGCCCTCACCTCGACCATGGCGAACCCGTCCGCGCCGGAGGTCTCGACCCCGTTGGCAGGCTCCGTCCGGAGCCCGCCCACCAATCTCAGATGGGAGGCCCGCGGGGCGGCCAGCCGCAACGGCGGAGCCACCGCCCTCTCCAGAACCGGGACCGTCTCGATGCCGGGGATCGGCTCGGCCTGGACGGCGACCGGCCGTTCCGGTTCCCGTTCGTCGCCCCAGGGCACCAGCCGCACCCGGTCGTCCGCCGACCGGCCGCCGCTCAGCACCGGCGTGACCACCGCTTCCGGGCCGAGCAGACCCTGGACCCGGCTGAACGCCCGGTGCGCACGGTCCCGTTCCGCTCCGGTCTCACCCCAGAGCCCCGGTTGCAGGCCGACGTGAGCCAGCACCCCGTCGGGCACCAGCCGCAACCGCACCAGTCCCGCGGTGGGCTGTGCCGTCCTTCCCCGCCGGGCGCCGGTGAGCCAGCCGTCCAACTGCCATCGCACCCGCTCGGCGATGGCGGCGGCACCGAGCAGACCGTCGTGCCGCCACACCCGGAACAGCTCCTGGCCGTCCGCGGTGACCGCCTCCACACCGAGCCGGGTGCACGCCAGCCCGTGCGCGGCCAGCCTGTCGTGCAGGCGTTCGGCCAGCACCCGCCCCGCGAAGGCCGCCACGTCCACCCGGGCGAGCGGCTCGTCGTAGGTCTCCTCCACGGTCAGATCGGCCGGTGGCCGCCGCACCGCGAGCGGCCGATGATCGCCCCCGGAGGCGAGCCGGTGCGCCAGTGCCCCGGAGAATCCGAACCGGGTCAGCACATCCCCCGCCGGCAGCGCCGCGAAATCACCGAGCGTCTTGACCCCGAGCCGCTTCAGCAGGTCGGTCAGCTCCGGCTCCTCAAGAGCCTCGACCGGTACGCCGGACAGAAACTCCCGGCTGCCTCCCGCCTCGACGATCCGTCCCGTCCGTGCCGCGATCCCGGCCGCGAACACCCCGTCGGCGAGCCCGATCTGGGACTCCACCGCGCACTCCAGGGCGACCTGCTCGACGATCCGCTCAGCGGCCGCCTCC